>CAZEKB010000047.1:33570-47684 GCA_964512225.1 uncultured Rickettsiales bacterium
CCCGAGTTCTTGCCGCAGACCCGGCAAGAACGGCCCCGGTTCGGTGAAACAGCTGAGTTCTTGCCGCCGGGCGCGGCGCTCCGGAGCGAAGCAGGCCGCGTAGGCGTCGAGATCGCGGGCGGCGACCGCGGCCCGCAGGGTCTCCCACGTCTCCGAGGGGGTCGTTCGCCCGCCGGGCTTCACGTCCTTCGTCGCGGCCCCCGCCTCCGCGCCGACCGCGGGCTCGGGCGACGGGAACGGCTCGAACCGCCGGTCCAGCACGACCGCGAACACCCCGTCGTCGCGCCGCTCGAACTCGCCCTGGGCCACGCCGACCATCCGACCCTCGGCGTCCACCCCGAACAGGCCGAAGTCGTCGAGCTTGAGGTTCGTGATCTTCGCTCCCGCCTCCGCGATGGCGGCGCACGACTTGGGCAGCTCCTCCTTCGTCTTCTCGAGGCCGCGGACGGCGTCCTCGTACATCGGCGTGTCGGCCCACCCGGACGGGTCCATGAGGGGGATCGCGCCGCACTTCTTGGAGGTCAGTCGCTTCGAGAGCCGCCGCGCCGCCTCCCCGAAGTCGGCCGCGGGTCCGGTCCAGTCCGACAGGGGACGGAGCCGCGAGGGGCGGCCCCAGCCGTCCTCCCGGGTGCGGAACATCATGTCCATGAAGGCCACGCCGTCGCCCTGGGGCACGACGGTCGCGCGCAGGGTGCCCTCGCCCTTCGGGCCCACGAGGTAGGGCTCGAACTCGTAGCCGCCCACCTCGAGGCGGACGACGCCGTGCTCGGCGAGGTTCGCGCGCAGCTCGTCGAGGGCCCCCTCGATCACCCAGGGCGCAGCCGGGTCCGGCGCGCCCGCCATCCAGGCGTCCATGGACTGCTGGAGGTGGAGGTTGACCGACACCAGGGGCGCGAACGCCGCGTCGGGGGCGGGGGGCCCGGGCGGGGACGCGCCGAGCAGGACGAGGGCGACGAGCGGAGATGCGAGCACGCTCCGACGATGCCACGGCCGGGGTCCGTCAGCGCTCCTTGTATCGGAGCTGCATGCCGAAGACGGGCACCGCGGCCAGGATCGCGACCACCCCCAGCGCGCTCAGGGCGTCCGCCCACGCGAAGTCGTCCATGCGGAACAGGAGGCCCGCGAGGACGGCCCCGGCGTTGCCGCCCGCCGCGACGATCCCCACGACGCCGCCGAGCGCGTCGGCGTTCACGAAGGGCACGACGGCGAAGGTCGCGCCCTCGGCCATCTGCACGAACACGCTGAAGATCACGAGGGCCACGATCGCGGGCGCCAGCGTCGTCATCTCGGCGAAGATCAGCAGCGCGATCCCTTGGCAGACGAGCAGCGTGCCGAGCACCAGCAGGCGCCCGGGGATCCCCCGCCGCCCGCCCACGCGGTCGCTGGCGAGGCCGCCGAGGCTGCGCGAGAACAGGTTCATGAGCCCGAACGACGCGGCGGCCATCCCCGCCGCCCCGACGCTCACGTCGAAGTTGTCGACGAAGTACAACGCGGCGACGTTGTTGATGGTGAGCTCGACCCCGAAGCAGGCCCCGTAGACCACGAACAGGAACACCACGCGGTGGTCGCGCAGGAGGGCGGCCATGCCCCCCCGGGGACTGGGACGCGGCGTCCAGTCGCCCGCGGGCGTGTCCTGGGTGAAGCGCAGGTACAGCAGGGCGAGCACGACGAGGACGCCCGCGGGCAGGAGCATGCTCACGCGCCAGGCCGTCGACGTATCGAGCCCCACGCCGAGGAAGCCCGCCATCACCAGCGGCATCACGAACTGGGTCACCCCCCCGCCGAGGTTGCCCCAGCCCGCGGTCGTGGCGTTGGCGGTGCCCACCACCGACGGCGAGAACATCACCGTCGTGTGGTACTGCGTGACCACGAACGCCGCCCCGATGCCCCCGATTAGCAGCCGCAGGACGAGCAGGGAGACGTAGTCGTCGACCAGGCCGAGCCCCGCCACGGGGACGGCCCCGAGGCCCATGAGCCCGGCGTAGACCCGGCGCGGCCCGAAGCGGTCGCAGAGGCGGCCCACGGCGAGGCGCGCGACGACGGTGCCCGCCACCGACGCGATGATCGTATCGCCGACCTGCTGCTGGGAGAGGCCGAGCTCCTCGCGGATCACCACCATCAGGGGGGCCACGGCGAACCACGCGAAGAAGCACGCGAAGAACGAGATCCAGCTGAGGTGGAACGCCCGCATGGGGGGGCTGCTCCGGTCGCGGAGGTTCACGCGCGTCGCGCGGCCGTCGGTCACGACAGGACCCTCCCGAGCGCGCGGATGTCCTCGACGAGGGCGTCGAAGCCGGACCAGTCGTCGTCGCGGTCGATCGGCTCCCAGATCGCCTCGATGCGGTCGTAGATCAGCGTGACCGGCTCGTCCCGCTGGAAGTACGGGTCGTCGAGCCGCTCGGGGTGAGCCGGCTCGTACCCGTCGAGGGCCCGCTCCACCTCGGTCCACACCTCGCCCGAGTAGGCCCTGCGGGCGGGCCCGTCGAGGGCGCGATCGCGCGACGCCTCCCCCGCGTAGTGATCGAAGAAGAAGCGGTCGAACGGCAGCTCGGAGGCGAGCAGGAAGCGGAAGGCTGCGTCCACGAGCGCCTGGTCCCGAGCGGGTCCGCGGGGCTTGAGGCCGAGGCGGCGACACATGGCACGGTGCATGCCCGCGCGGAAGGACGGGTCGAAGTCGGCGAGCGCGCCCTCGAGCCGCTCGGGCGTGCTCTGGCAGACGAGGGACTCGGCCAGCCGAGCGACGTTCCACAGGAACCGGTCCGGCTGCTTGCCGTACGCGTAGAGCCCCCCGACGTCGAAGTACGCGGCGGTGAAGCCCGGGTCGAACGTCGGCAGCCAGCGGTAGGGGCCGTAGTCGAACGTCTCCCCGGTGACGTTCATGTTGTCGGTATTGAGCACCCCGTGGACGAACCCCGCGACCATCACGTCGGCCGCCGCCTCGGCCGTGCGTCGTCCGACCTCCCGCACGAACGCGGCCGCGAGATCGTCCCCGTCGCCCCGCACGAGGACGGGCCCCAGGTGATCCGCGCAGTACCGCAGGAGGGCCTCGATGTTCGCGGGTTTGCGGTGATGGGCGTGGCGCTGGAACGTGCCGAACCGGACGTGAGAGTGGGACAGCCGCACGAGGACGCAGGACCGGGTGGGCGACGGCTCGTCGTGCCGGATCAGCTTCTCGCCGGTCTCGTAGAGGCTGAACGACTTGCTCGTATTCACCCCGAGCGCCTCGAGCATCTCGGTGCACAGGACCTCGCGTACGCCGCCCTTCAGCGTGAGGCGACCGTCGCCCCCGCGGGAATAGGGCGTGGTCCCCGAGCCCTTCGTGCCGAGGTCGAGCAGCCGCCCGCGGGCGTCCCGGAGCTGCGCGAACAGGAACCCGCGGCCGTCGCCCAGCTGGGGGTTGTAGGCCCCGAACTGGTGGCCGTGGTAGCGCGTGGCGAGGGGGGCCTGGAGGTTGCCGTCGAGGGGCTCGAAGCGGGCGAAGGCGCGCTCCCATCCGTCGTCGTCGAGGCCCCCGAGGCCGACCGCTTCGGCCCAGCGCTGGTTCCGAAACCGCAGCGCGTGGCGGGGGAAGCGGGCGGGCATCACCACGTCCGCGAACCCCGGCCCCAGGGTCGTGAACAGCGGCGCGGGAACGTAGGCGGCCGACATCCGGGCGGCATCGTATTCGGCGACCTCGCCGATGTCGCGCTCGCGGATGCCCTCCGGAGGCCCCGGCCGCGCTGCTAGGTTGTCGGGATGTCGATCTCTCGTTGGTCTCTTCGGTTGTTGCTCGTCGCCCTCATGGTCGCCCTCGGGGCCCTCACCGCGTGTCCGGGGGGGCGCGGCGGCGGTGGCGGCGGCGGCGGCGGCGGCGGGGGCGGGGACGACGACGACGGGGACGACGACGACGCCACCGACACCCTGTGCACCGAAGAAGGCGCCACCACGTGCTTCATCGAAGACTGGATGGTGTGCACCGACGGCCAGTGGACGCTCGAACAGGAGTGCCGCGATCCCACGGGCATCTGCCACAACGAGCTCGGCTGCCTGCTGTGCAACCCCGGGCGCGAGGAGTGCGTGGACAACTCGGTGGTGGCCTGCGACGACGACGGCCTCGGCTACGACCTGGTCCAGGAGTGCCTCGCCGACGAGATGTGCGTCGCCGGCACCTGCCGGGACGCGTGCGAGGTGGCCCGGTCCCGCCAGTCCTACCTCGGCTGCGAGTTCCTCGCGATGTCCACGACGAACCTCGTGGACCCGGCCTTCGACAGCGACTTCGCGGTGGTGCTGGGCAACCCCTCCGACAACCCGTCGGCCTCCGTCGTCGTCACCCGGGGGGGCATCCAGGTGCAGACCGCCGTCCTGGCCCCGGGGCAGTCCACGGCGATCCAGCTCCCGATGGTCCAGGAGATCAAGGCGGCCACGGAGTCGGTGATCGCCCGCCAGGCGGCGTACGAGATCATGACCTCGGTCCCCGTCGCGGCCTACCAGTACAACCCCCTGAACTTCGTCGTGGGCGGGATCAACTCGCACAGCAACGACGCGAGCCTGCTGCTCCCCGAGCACGTGCTCGGGGACGAGTACATGGTCGCGGCCCGCGGGACCTTCGGGGTGGGCCAGTGGGGCTCCAACGCCCTGAACGCCTGGCTCGGCTTCCTGCCCGGGTTCGTGGCGGTGGCCGCCACCGAGGACGGCACCAGCGTGACGATCCAGTCGACCGCCGACACCGGCCCCGGCAACCCCGGCGCGATGTCTCCGGGGCAGTCGACCACGGTCACTCTCGACCGCGGCGACGTGGTTCAGATCCTCAGCGAGGTCCCCGCCGACGCGGCCAACAACCCGGACCAGAACTACTGCCGCAACCGCGGCTGGGACGACGGCACCGACGGCTGCCCGGACGTCGCGGTCGGCGCCGACGTCTGCGAGTACTGCTTCATCCCCCAGACCGATCTCACCGGCTCGATCGTGACCTCCACCGCCCCCGTGGCGGTCGTCGCCGGGCACCAGTGCAGCTTCGTGCCGTTCGACAACTGGGCCTGCGATCACCTGGAGGAGATGATGTTCCCCACGGCGGCGTGGGGGACGCTGTCGGTGATGACCGCGCCGGTCCACCCCGACGGGGCGACCACGGCGCCCGCGCAGTACCGCGTCCAGGCCCTGAACGGGGGCACGTCGGTGACGTTCGACCCGCCGGTCAGCAGCGGGGTCACGCTCGGCGCCGGGGAGTACCACGAGTTCGAGACGGACCAGGACTTCGTGGTCGAGGGCAGCGACAAGATCTTCGTGACCCAGTGGCTGCTCGGGCAGGACGAGATCGGATCGGCGATCGCCGGCGATCCCGCGATGGGCTCGGGCATCCCGTGGTCCCAGGTGCGCGACGAGTACGAGTTCCTGACGCCGTCGACGTACCAGTTCAACTACGTCAACGTCGTGCGCCCCCAGGGCGACGAGGTGATACTCGACGACAGCCCCCTCACCCAGTGGGAGGCCATCGGCTCCACCGGCTTCGAGGTCGCGCGGGTGCCCGTCACGGCGGGGTCCCACAGCATCTCCGCCCGCAACGACGTGGGCTTCGGCATCACGACCTACGGGTACGCGTCGTACACGAGCTACCTGTTCCCCGGCGGGATGAACTTCGGTCGTTAGCCGGTGGATCTCGACGGTCTGAGCAGCCTCGCCGACGGCGCGACGCCGTACCTCTACGGGTTCGGCATCGCGGCGATCGTGATCGAGACGATCGTGCTCGCGGCCACCACCGAGCGCGACGTGAAGTCGCGGCGGCTCGGCGTGCTGTGCGGGCTGCTGGCCTTCGGCGTCGAGGGCGTCGCCCACGCGACGTTCGCGCTGGCGGCGCTGTACACGGTCTACCAGTACCGCTTCTTCGACCTCGGCCTCGGCCCCGAGGTGTGGCTGCTGTGCTTCCTCGTGAACGACGTGATGTTCTACGTGTCGCACTGGGCGCAGCACCGGGTGCGGCTGCTGTGGGCGGTGCACGTCGTGCACCACTCGGCGAAGCACTACGACCTGACGACGGGGATCCGGGGGAGCGCGCTGGGCGTGTTCGCGACCTTCCCGTTCTACGTCTGGATCCCGCTGCTGGGCATCCACCCGTTGATCTTCATCATCGTGGACAAGGCCTTCAAGGTGTACGGCCTCGCCTACCACACCGAAGGCATCCGCCGGATGGGGCCGCTGGAGGCGATCCTCGTGACGCCGTCGAGCCACCGGGTGCACCACGCGACGAACCCGCAGTACATCGATCGCAACTACGGCGGCTTCTTCATCCTGTTCGACCGGCTCTTCGGCACGTTCGTGCCCGAGGAGGAGGAGTGCGTGTACGGGCTCAAGAAGGACTGGCACGGCTACGGGCTGTGGGACGCCCAGACGCACGAGCTCCGGGACATCCTCCGGGACGTGCGGGGCGCCCGGAGCCTCCGGGAGGCGTTCGGGTACGTCTTCGGCCCCCCGGGCTGGTCCCCGACCCGAGGCGTCGGTCCCGCCTGAGGGCGCGAGATCGCACCCGGCGAGGGGCCGAACCGTGGTAGGTAACGGCCCCCGTCGACGATCGGAGAGACCGGAGCACCCATGACCGCACTGGCCACCGCGGCGAGCCGCGACGTCGCCCTCCAACTGCACGCGCTCCTGAGGGAGCTGGACCCCCAGCGCTTCCGAGCCGAGGCCGAGACGGCCGTCCGCGCGAAGCTCGCCGAGCTCGAGGTCGCCGTCGCCCGCCTCCTGGAGGAGGCTCCGTCTCGCGAAGAGCTCCCGGCGCGGCTGAGGGAGGCCGTCGCCGACCTCCGCTCCCAGCTCGCCGACGGGATGCCGGACCAGCTGCCCTCGGCCGACGCGCTCCGGGCCGAGTTCGAAGCCCTGCGGGACCGCCTGCAGCCCAGCTACGAGGAGCTCGCGGCCCGCCTGAAGGACGCGCGCATCCACGTGCCGTCGCTGCGGCCGATGAACTACCGCCGAAACCTCATGCACTCGGGCTTCGGAGCCCTCGCCGTGTTCCTCGTGGCGGCCGTCCCGCAGTCGTGGCTGCTCCCGATCGCGGGGGCGTGGACGGTCCTGGCGTGGACGCTCGAGACCACGCGCCGCATCTGGCCGCCGTGGAACGAGTGGCTGATGGAGCACATCTTCGGGGCCGTGGCGCACCCGCACGAGTGGAACAAGATCAACTCCGCCACCTGGTACGCCAGCGCGCTCACTCTGCTCGCGCTCGTCGATTCGCTCCCCGCGATCGTGGTGGCGGTGGCGGTGCTGGGCTTCGCGGATCCGGCGGCCGCGATCGTCGGTCGCCGCTGGGGCCGCGTGCGCTTGATGCACGGGCGATCCCTCGAGGGCACGACCACGTTCGCCGTCGTGGGCACGGTCGCCGCCTCGGTCGGTCTCCTCGCCATCGGGTTCGACGCCTCGGCGGGCGTGCTCCTGGCCGTCGCCGCCTCCGGCGCCGTCGCGGGGGCGCTGGGCGAGCTCTTCAGCCTGCGGATCGACGACAACTTCAACGTCCCGCTCGCGTCCGCGGCCGGGACCGCCGCCGCGCTGCTGGCCCTCGGGCTCCCGCTCTGAGAACGGGGTAGAACCCCGTCGATGCGCGCGTACCTCGATCTCCTGCAACGGATCCTCGACGACGGCAACGACCGCGAGGACCGCACGGGCACCGGGACCCGGGGCGTCTTCGGCCACCAGATGCGGTTCGACCTGGCCGACGGGTTCCCCCTGCTGACCACCAAGAAGACCCACCTGCGGTCGATCATCATCGAGCTCATCTGGTTCCTCCGGGGCGACACGCACGTCCGGTTCCTGCAGGAGCGTCGGGTGCGGATCTGGGACGAGTGGGCCACGGCCGAGCAGACGGCGCGCTTCGGGCGCGAAGAGGGCGACCTCGGGCCGGTCTACGGCCACCAGTGGCGCAACTACGGGGCGAGCCGCGACCCCGACGGCACCTACGCCGCCGACGGCGTGGACCAGATCGCCCAGGCGGTGGACCTGATCCGGAGCAACCCGACGTCGCGGCGCATCCTCATCACGGGCTGGAACCCCGCCGAAGCGAACCGCGTGGCTCTCCCGCCGTGCCACACGCTGTTCCAGTTCTACGTCGCGGGGGGGCGGCTCAGCTGTCAGCTCTACCAGCGGTCGGCGGACGTGTTCCTGGGGGTCCCGTTCAACATCGCGAGCTACTCGCTGCTCACGATGATGATGGCCCGGGTCTGTGGGCTCGAGCCGGGGGAGTTCATCCACACCTTCGGCGACGTGCACCTCTACAAGAACCACGTCGAGCAGGCTCGGCTGCAGCTGACCCGGGAGCCGCGGCCCCTGCCGACGATGCGGATCGACCCCTCCGTCACCTCGATCTTCGATTTCCGCTACCCCCACTTCAAGCTCGAGGGGTACGACCCCCACCCCCACATCGCCGCCGAAGTCTCGGTGTAGCGCGGAGGCCCCATGAAGTCCCTGCACCGCCCCGACCTGTTCGCCTGGTCCGTGTTCGACGAAGCCCGCGACGTGGACTTCACCGGCCACCTCTGGGTCCGCCCCGAGGGCAACGTCCTGTTCGATCCGATGCCGATGTCGGACCACGACCGGGCCCACCTCGACCGGCTCGGAGGGGCGCCCTGGATCCTGATCTCCAACGCCGACCACGTGCGGGACGCGGCCCGCCTCGCGGCGGAGCTCGGGGCCGACATCGGCGCCCCGGCGGACGAACGCGACCGGTCCGAGTTCGCGTCGCTCGCGGCCGCGACGAGCGTGGACTGGATCCCCGCGGACTCGATCCACGCCCCCACGGGGGTGCGCTGCATCACCATGCGGGGGAGCAAGAGCGCGGGCGAGCTCGCGTTCCTCCTGCCGGGCGGGGTCCTCGTCACCGGGGACCTCGTGCGGGCGCACCGGGCGGGCAGCCTCAACCTGCTCCCGGACCCCAAGCTCGGCGACAAGGCGGCGGCGGTGGCGTCGGTCGCCCGGCTCGCCGAGCTGGAGGTCACGGCGGTGCTCGTGGGCGACGGCCAGTCGATCTTCCGGGACGGCGGATCCCGCCTCCGAGAGCTCGTGGAGGCCCTGTCGTGATCGGCCCCGAGGACGTGCTCGCGTTCTGGTTCGGCGACCTGAAGCTCGGCGACTCGGTGCCCGACGAGGTGCGCATGCGCTGGTTCAAGAAGGACCCCGCCTTCGACCGACGGATCCTCGACCGGTTCGGGGCCGCGCTCGGGGCGGCGGAGCGGGGGGAGCTCGACGCCTGGACCGAGAGCGCGCGGGGCACGCTCGCGCTGATCGTGATGCTCGACCAGTTCAGCCGGAATACGCGGCGGGACACGGCGGCGATGTACGCCAACGACGCCCAGGCGGTGGAGCTGACGCGCCTGTTCCTGGACCAGCACGACGGCCCCGGGCTGCACCCGGACATGCGCACCTTCGGGGTGATGCCGCTGATGCACAGCGAAGACCCGCTCGACCAGGAGCGCTGCGTCGCCTGGGGCGAGCGCCTCGCCGCGGGGCACCCGGGGATGTACGCGAGCTTCGTGAAGTACGCGAAGATCCACCGCGACATCGTCGTGCGGTGGGGCCGGTTCCCCCACCGCAACGCGATCCTCGGGCGCGAGTCCACGCCCGAGGAGATCGAGTTCCTGAAGGAGCCGGGGTCGTCGTTCTAGCGGCTGCGTGGGGCCCGGCGCCGGGGGCCGACGGCGGTCGTCGACTCAGACGAGCGAGAGGCGCTTGCGATCGGCCACTCGGTCCTCGCAGGCCACCGCGCGGTTGCCCAGCCACGCGTCCCACTGACCGTGGTCCGACGTGTCCACCCCGTCCGCCTGCGCGCAGGTCTGCAGCCACGTCTGGAGCCGCTCGAGGAACTCGCTGTCCATCAGTTCGAGGTTGCTCATCAGGTTCTTGTGGAGGACCCGGTATACGAGCTTGAGATCGGCGGCGTCGAAGTACGAGAGGGGCTGCTGCATGGCGGGGACCATAGCCCCGGCGGGTCGGCGCGCAAGCGCTCTGATCACAGCAGGATCGGGGCCCCTCCCAGGCGGGCGGACCGCTCCAGGGCGTCGATCCAGCGCAGGTCTTCGACGGCGTCGGCGAGCGACCACTGCGTATCCGTCTTCGTCCCGTCGATGCGGGCCAGCCAGTCCTCGACGCACCGCGCGATCGCCCGGCGGTCGTCGTCCTCGGTCCGGTCGTAGGCGGCGGGCTCCTCCACCCCGCCGACCCGCAGCACCCCGCCGCTGAGCGAGCCCTTCGAGCCGTACATCGACCAGCCTCCGGACCGCCAGGGGCCGCCCGGGAGGTAGAGCCCCTCGCCGTCGCGCAGCTGGAGGATGCGCCCCCCCTCCGCCTCGATCGTGCCCGCGGTCACGGTCGCGGCGGGGGGCGGCAGGTCTCGGAAGACCGTCCGCAGCGCCGCCGCCCGACGGCCTCGCGGGCGCCCGAGCAGGGCCCGACCGACGGCGATCGCGTGGTAGCGGTGGCTCGCCAGGTCGCAGGCGACGAGGCGCACGTCGCCGAGCCGCCCGGACCGCACGACGGAGAGCGCGTAGGTCGCCTCGGCCCCCCGCGGGTTCTGCTCGGCCACCTCCACGGCGACGCCCGCGGCCTCGACGAACCCGAGCAGGGACTCGGCTTCGGCCGGTTCGAGGGCGGGCGGCGTCTCCAGCAGGAAGGGCAGCCCCCGCGCCGCCACGCGCCGGGCCATGCGGCCGTTGGCGTCGCTCGACGGGCATACGATCGCGCCCCCGGCTCCCCGGTCCGTCGCGATGGACTCCAGGTCGGCCTCGAGGGCCCAGGGCACCCCGATCTCGCGCGCCAGCGCCGCCGCCCGGCCCGCGCTGCGGGAGACCACGCCCACCACGCGGAGGCGGTCGGCGAACCGCTCCCGGACGATCGAGGCGTAGAGGTCGCCGCGGCCGCCCGCGCCGACGATCAGGATCGAGAGGGTCACGCCGGGAGCGTACCCGTCAGGCCTCCACGACCTCCACGGTGCGGGAGTAGAAGCCGGTGTCCAGGCGCCGCGTGCGGATCGACGAGTCGGTGACCTCGAGCTCGATCTCGTAGAAGCCGGGCCGCGCGGGTCGCCAGACGTGCTCCCAGAAGCCCCAGTGGTCGTTGTGGGCCTGGCCCGGACACACGGTGATCTCCTCGGCGGAGCCCCCGTCGATCCGGATCGCGAAGGCCCGCGTCGGCTCGTACCCGCCCCAGCTCACGCCCACGATGCGGTGAACGATCCCACCCTCCAGCTCCCACTGCTCGACGCGGATCGGCATGGCCGCCTGGTCCTGGGTGGCGGGGATGAAGTCGCGCGCGAGCTCGGGCACGCCCGGCTGGTGCGTCCGGCCCGCGAACTCCCGCATCTGGCTCGTGGACTGCACCGCGTCGTCCACGAGCTCGATCGTCTGCACCCACTTGATGTTCGTGCACCCGTACCAGCGCGGCACGTACAGGCGCACCGGCCGGCCGTGGTGCAGGGGCAGCGGCTCGCCGTTCATCTCGGTGGCGAGGAACGCGCCGTACTCCTCGACCTGGTCCAGGGGGAACACCCACTCGGCCCCCGGCGTCGAGAAGTCGGACTGGCCGGCGTAGGTGTCGAAGCCCGTCACCCGGACGGCCGTGGCGGACGGGTCGATCCCCGCCTCGTTCAGCAGCTCCATCAGGGGCACGCCCGCCCACCGCGCGGTGCTCAGCAGGCCGAACCCGCCCCCGCCGCCGTTGCCCGAGCACTCCAGGGTCTTGAGGCCCTGGTCCGTGGCGCGGTCTCGCAGCGCGTCGATCTCGAGCGTCGTCTCGGTGTCGACGAGGCCCGAGATCGTGACCGTCCAGCCCTCGGCCGGAGGCAGCAGCTCGCTCGCCATCGTGCGGATGTAGAAGTCCTCGTTGCTCACGACCCCGTCGCCGGTGGTATCCACGCCGGTCAGGTCGACGTAGCGACGGCCGTCGAGCTCGCCGCCGATGTCGGTGTCGAGGTCGCGCGTGATGCCCAGGAACTCGAGCGTGCGCACGAACGTGCCCCCCGCCAGCGGGTCCTCGGGGTCGTCGCAGGGGTCGACCGCGTCGTCGTCGTCCGCGGCGTCGTCGTCGTCCACGGCGTCGTCGTCGTCGGTCGCGTCGTCGTCGTCGCCCAGGGAGCCGCCGGTCTCGCAGCCCACCAGCAGCGCGCCGCTGAAGCCGATCGAGCCGCGGAGGAAGGACCGGCGAGTCGCCCCGATCGGCGCGAAGGGTGCGTCGGCGGGACGGGGGAGGGGAGCTTCCGGATCGGACATGCGGGTGAGAGTCTTCGGGCGGGCCATGGGTTTCGGGAGGATAGCGACGCTCCGACGAGCCAAAAGCGAGGAAAACTCGGTTATTGTCGTCATCGAACCCGAGGACTTGTCGATGCCCGCCGAGAGAGCCCCCCGCAGAGCCCCCGTCCAACGCCGCGCGCGGGCGACCGTCGCCTCGATCCTCGACGCGGCCGCGCGCGTGTTCGTGGAGCACGGCTACGCGGGCGGGACGACCAACCGGATCGCGGCCGAGGCGGGGGTGTCGGTCGGTTCGCTGTACGAGTACTTCCCCAACAAGGACTCGGTGCTCGCCGCGCTGCTGGAGCGCAGGCTGGCCGACGGGGCGCAGGACCTCGATCTCGCCCTCGCGGATCTCGAGGGCTCGCCGCCCCCCGCCGACGAGGCGCTCGCGCGCCTGATCGACGCCGTCTTCGCCCGCTTCCAGGGCGCGGCCGACCTCGACCGCGTCCTCTTCGAGGAGGTCCCGCACCCCCCCGCAGCGCGGGCGGCCCTGGCGGCCGCGGAGGAGGCCCTCGCGGGTCGTGTGCGCGGGCTCGTCCTCGGACTCCCCGGGGTCCTGGCCGACCCCGCGGGGCCCGCCGCGCTCCTCACGGCTCGGGCGCTGCAATCCCTGGTGCGCTCCTACGTCTTCCACGGGTTCCCGGGGGTGGACGAGGAGCGCTTCCGGGCCGAGCTGGGGAGGCTGCTGGGCGGCTACCTCGGGCTCCGCGCCCGGGCCCCGCAGCTCGGCATCGGAGGGGCAGCCGCCTGGTGACCTGTCCATCCGGACGGGATTGACTCGCCGACCCGCGGCATTACCCATTACTCCTCCCGGAGGCCCCCGCCCTCGACCTCCGAACCCCCGCTGGAGCCCATGCCCTCGTCCCCGACCTACTCCCTGCCCGATACGCCGTACCCGATCCTGCCGCTGCGCACGGGCGTCCTGTTCCCCGGCACCGTCCAGACCGTGCCCGTGGGGCGCCGCAGCTCCGTGGCCCTCGCCCGCTCCCTGCAGTCGGGGTCGTTCCTGGTGGTCGCCACCCAGCGCGATCGCTCCGACGAACGCCCTCGCGGCGAGGATCTGCACCCGGTAGCGACGCTCGCTCGGGTTCGTCGGATCGTCGAGGTCTCGACCGGCCGCCTGCGCCTGCAGCTCGACGGCCTCCAGCGCGTGAGCCTGGGCGAGTTCGAGCAGTCGGAGCCCTTCTTCCGCGGGCGGGCCGACCTGCTCGAGTCCGTCCCCGGCGACTCGGGCACCGTGCAGGCCCACCTCGTCACGCTCAAGGGCGCGATCGAGGCCCTCAAGCCCCCCCGGCGGTCGGGTCTCGGCCGGCTCCTGCAGGCCTGGAGCGACTCCGATCCGCCCGGCCGGGTCGCCGATCGGGTGGCCGGCGCCGCGGGTCTCGACGGCGACGACGAGGTCGAGCTGCTCCAGGATCCGGACGTCGAGGCGAGGCTCCGCACGCTCGTGGGCTTCCTCGTGGAGCTGCGGACGCGCAAGGAGGTCGAGCGCGATCTCGAGGCCGACCTGCGCCGCGAGCTCGGCAAGGGGCGCAAGGAGGCCCTGCTCCGCAAGCAGATGGAGGCGATCAAGAAGCAGCTGGGCGAGTCCGACGACGACGACGAGCTCGCCGAGCTCCGGCGCAAGCTGGCGACCAAGGAGCTGCCCGAAGACGCCGCCAAGGCCGTCGCGCGCGGCCTCCGTCGGCTGTCGTCGAACCAGGCCGTGGGGCCGGAGGCGGGGGTGATCCGCAACCACCTCGAGCTCATCGCCGAGCTGCCGTGGACGGAGGCGGCCGAGGTCGACGACGACATCGACAAGGTCGAGGCGAAGCTGAAGGGTCTGGTTCCGACATTGATCACCGCGGCGGCGTGATCGAAGACGGCGGC
>CAZEKB010000048.1:0-47428 GCA_964512225.1 uncultured Rickettsiales bacterium
ACGACGACGCGGCCGGAGACGACGACGACGCGGCCGGAGACGACGACGACGCGGTCGGAGACGACGACGACGCGGTCGGAGACGACGACGACGCGGCGCCCGGCTCGGACCCGGTGATCGTCAACCTGCTGTGGCAGTGGAACTCCGGCCCCGGCGAGTTCCAGTTCGACATGGCGGTGAGCGACGGGGGCTGCGACCTGGGCAACCCCACGGTGAACTGGTGGCTCAACGGCGTGGCGCAGACGCCCGCCCCCCTCGGCGGCACGGCGGTCACTTGCCAGGCGACGATCGTCTTCTACGTCTCGGGGCTGTCGAGCGGCAGCTGGGACTTCGAGTTCTCGGTCACCGACGGGGCCGGGAACACCGGCGCCCCCTGGGCCGTCACCGTCAACAACTGATCCCGCCCCTCAGACCGGCCGACGCGCCTCCTCCTCGCGGATGATCCGCAGCTGCTCGGCGAGGTCGCCGGTGCGGGTCGTCCAGTAGGCCTCCGTGCCGAAGTCCGGGAACGCGACCTTGAACGCCGGGTCCTCCCAGCGGTTGGCGAGCCACGCCGTGTAGTGGATGTAGCGCAGCGCCCGCAGCGGCTCCACGAGCCGGAGGGACCCCCGGTCGAAGTGGGCCATCGACTCGTAGCCGTCCAGGAGCACGTCGCGCCGCCGCTGCGCCCAGGCGTCCCGCCCTCCCCAGAGCATCCACAGGTCCTGCACCGGCGGGCCCATGACCATGTCGTCGAAGTCGAGGAAGACGAACCCGCCGGGCGAGCGCAGCAGGTTGCCCAGGTGGGCGTCGCCGTGGATGCGCTGGTAGGAGCCCAGGAACGGCTCGAACATCGGCTCGATCGTCGACAGCAGGCGCTTCGCCACGTCCTCGTAGACCGCGCGATGGGACGGGAGCACGTGGCCGCCGTCGAGGATCAGGGCGAGGTCGTCCCAGCCGTAGGTCGTGGGCGTGAGCTCCAGCCGGTGGCGCGCGACGTCCGTGCGCCCGACGTGGTGGATCCGCCCGAGGAGCCGCCCGACGCGCCTCAGCTGCTCGTCGTCCATCTCGTCCGGGGCGCGTCCGCCGATGCGCGGGAACATCGAGTAGTGGATGCCCTCGAGGCGGCCGATGGTGTCGTCCTCGGCGATCTCCACCGGCGCCGCCATGGGGATCTCGGCGTCCTCGAGGTCCCAGATGAACTCGTGCTCGTCGAGGATCTGGTCCCGGGTCCAGCGCCCCGGTCGATAGAACTTGCCCACGACGAAGCTGCCGTCGTCCAGCTCGAGCTGATAGACGCGGTTCTCGTACGAGTTCAGGACGATGAACCGACCGGTGCACTTCCGGCCGCCGACCTCGATCGCGTCCATGACCCGCTCGGGCGTCAGCGCGAAGAAGAAGCGGACCTGCGAGTCGCGATCTCCGGGGCCTCGACGCTCAGTCACGGGTCGCGCCGAAGCGGTGGCGGAGGGCTTGCATCGCGGGAGTGTACGCCCCGTCGGCCCGGCGCACGACGAGCGTCGTCTCCGCCTCGGGGCCGGGCTCCCGAGCCGCGACGTAGCCGCGGAATCGAGGCCGTCGATCGGGGCGGGGTCGCACCACCAGGACGCTCCGCAGGTGCAGGCCCGCGTCCGCGAAGGCGCTGCGCACGCGCTCGTCCTGGGCCCCGTCCATGAGCATCGACGCCCGGCCCCCCGGCGCGAGGGCCCGGGACGCGCACGCCGCGTACGCCTCGATGCCGCCGCGCAGCTCGAAGCGGCCCGCGGCCCGCTGGGGATCGCGGGGCAGGATCCCCGACCCCAGGGGCATGAACGGGGGCGTGCCCGTCACGAGGTCGTACTCGGGCTCGAGGGGCAGCTCCCGAAGGTCCGCGCGCTCCACGCGGGCGCGATCGACGAGGTCGTTCTCGGCGAGGTTGCGACGCGCGAGGGCGGCCGACGCGGCCTGGGCTTCGACCAGCACGAAGCGCGCGGCCAGGACCCGGGACAGGAGGAGCGTGACGGTCCCGTGGCCGCAGCCCAGGTCGAGCACGCGGCGGGCGGCGGGCCGCGCGGTCGACGCGCAGTGAGCGGCGAGGAAGTCGTCCGTGGCGCTGCGATGGCCCCGACGGCGCTGCCATACACGCAGGCCGTCGGCGAGCGGATCGAGGCTCAGCTCCGATTCGTCGTGGGGCTCCATCCGGCCCAGCTCACCACGTCGTAGCGGGGCGGCACGGAGACCCAGCGTCCGAGGTACTCGGGGCCGAGCAAGCCGGCCTGCTCGTCGAGGATCTTCGCCGTCGCCTGGCGCGCCGCGGCGATGGCCGCGCGGTCCCCGCGCACCTCGGCGACCTTCCCCAGGGCGCAGTGGATGCGCTCGCGCTCGAGCCTCACCCCGGACGCCAGCGCCATGGCCATCCCGGCGCCCGCGGCGTGGGCCTCGGCGGCCTGCAGATCGCCCCGCGCGAGGGCGACGAGGGCGCGCTCCGACAGGCAGAGCGCGAGCGTGAGGCGCTGCTCGGTGGCCCGGAGGACGCGCTCGCCCCGGGCGAGGTGGGCCTCCGCGTCGTCGAGGAGCCCGAGGCGACGGGTGATCTCCCCGAGCGTCGTCATGGCGGGGCCCAGGACCCGGATGGCGCCGAGCTGCTCGGCCCGCTCCACCATCTCCAGGCACTCGGCGCGAGAGCGCTCGAGGTCCCCCCGGAAGCCGACCAGCTGGGCGATGTCGCGCTCGAGCAGCAGGCTGGTGAGCTGATCGCACTGGTCTTCGGCGAGCTCGTAGGCCTTGCGGAACCCGTGCTCGGCCGCGTCGTACTCGCCGAGCTGGCAGTCCGCGGTCGCGGCGTTGGCCCGCCCGAGCATCTCCCAGTACGGGTTCACGATCCGGCGCGACTCGCCCGCGATCCCCGCCCAGCGGTCCCGCGCCGAGATCAGCGACCCGCTGCGCATGTCCACGTGGGCCATCAGGTCGGAGAGCTGGAAGAGCGTCTCCATGGGGGCTTCGACCTCGAGCGCCGTCATGAACGCCTGCTCGACGACCTCGATCACGCCCTCGTGGTTCTGGTTGTGCTTGTAGACGGTCGCCCGCTGCGTGTACACGCGCAGCAACGCCGCGGAGTCGCCGGCGGCGAGCTTCTCGAGCTCGTCCAGGTCCTCTTCGGCGCGGGCCCACTCGCACGCCGAGGACGCCAGCGACACCCGCTCCTTGAGGGCCGCGGGGAGGTCCGACGGCATCGCCTCGCGCGCGGTGTCCACCCACAGATCGGCGACCGTGAGCCCCGTCGCGGTGCGGCCCGCGGCCTGCTCGTGGCGGACGGCGGTGGCGAGCAGCGGCAGGGCGGTCTCGGGCAAGCCCGCCCGGAGGTACCCGCGAGCCGCCAGCGCCGGACGCTCGTCGTGCGCCGCGGGGTGGTCCGGGTGGTCCTCGAGCATCACCTCGGCGAAGCGCTTGCCCACCGCCTGGCGCTGGCTCTCTTCGAGCATGTCCCAGGCGACCTCGCCCACGACGCGGTCCTTGAGCTGGAGCCCCCACGACCCCTGCGCGGCCTTCTCTTCGGCGATGCCGCGCCGCACCAGCGCGTTGATCGCGTCGATGAAGGGGTCCTCCGCCCACTTCGAGATCTCCATGAGCCAGTCGAGCACCACCGGGCGGTGCACCATGCCCAGCACCCCGGCGGCCTCGAGCGAGATCGACGACAGCCCCGTGAGCCGCGACTTCCACCGCTCCCGCGGGTCCATGGAAGCGGCCGCGAGCAGGTCCGACTCCTTCGTATCCCGCCCCGAGCGGCGGCCCGCCTCCGAGAGCAGCCCCTGCACCCAGTCGAGCAGGGCGCGGGGGGTGAGGTTGACCCCCTCCACCACGGCCCGCCGCGCCAGCCGCGTGGGGGGCACGGCCCACCCGAGCGCCGTCTGGATGGTGACCGCGATGTCGACGCCCATGAGCGGGGGGATGACGATGCCGTCGCCCGCCCAGGCGGCCGCGGGGCCCGCTCCCGCCAGGGCCACCAAGCGGGGCCGACCGCGGTGCGGGGCGCGATCCGCGGGGGGGGTCGCGAGGTAGCGGAGCAGGTCGAGCGAGTCGGGATCGAGCAGCTCGGCGTCGTCCACGAGCAGCGCGACCGGGGCCTGCATCGTGAGGAGGGCGATGATGCGCTCGATCGCCTGGTAGTAGAGGATGCGCCGCGACGCCGGATCGTCGGGCGGCGGGTCGAGCGGGCCGACCGTGAGGAGCGGGTCGCGGAAGGTGGGGCAGAGGTCGATCGCGGCGGTCGCCGAGGCTCCCAGGGCGCGACGCAGGTCCAGCGGGGGGAGCCGCTGCAGGTACCAGCTGACGGGCTCCATCAGCAGGCGCATGCCCGACATGCCCGCGGCCGGGTCCTGGCCCTTGCCGGTGAGGACCACGGCCCCGACCTCGAACCGCAGGACGTCGCGCAGCTCCGCCAACAGCCGCGTGCGTCCGCTCCCGGACTCCCCGCGGAACCAGTGGATCGCGGGCCGCATGTCCTCGAGCTGGAACCCTTCGAGCGCGTTCTTGAGGAACTCGTCCCGACCGCGGAAGGCGGGCGCGAACAGCTCCGGACCGGCGTCGAGGTTCTGCACCTCGTCGTACTCGGGGAACATCGCCGTCGTGGCCGCTCCGAGGGCCTCGTCGACGGCGGCCTGGGGCGTGATCGCGTCCATCCCCGGGGTCTGGCCGTCGGGGCGGGTGATCAGGGCGTTGGGATCGTCGACCTGCCGGAGCGCCCGCTTGGCGCTGAGGTCCACGAAGATCCCCTCGCGGGTCGGGTCCGGGGTGACGATCTCGTCCAGGTTGGCGAGGTTGAACCCCTCGGCGGGCTCGGCCCGCTCCTCGCGCACCTCGGCGGCCCGTCCGGACGCTTCCAGCGCGGAGACCACCACCTGGGCGAGGTCGCGCGGGTTGACCCGCTTGCGCGAGGACGCCTGCAGGGTGCCGGACGGGGAGACGTGGTCCAGCAGCTCCTCGCGCAGGGCGCCCGCGTCGGGGGGTCGCGACGACGGGTCCTTGGCGAGGAGGCGATTGACGAGGTCGCACAGCGACCGGGGGAGCTGAGGGACGAGGTCGGCGAGCCGCGGGGCGGGCTCCGTCACGTGCGCCATCAGGAGGTCGAAGAGCGACGGCGCCGTGAACGGCGGGCGGCCCGACAGCACCTCGAAGAGGATCACGCCGAGGGAGTACAGGTCGCTGCGCCCGTCGAGGTCGAGGGAGCGGGCCTGCTCCGGGCTCATGTACCGGGCGGTGCCGACGGTCTCGCCCACCGCGGTCAGGGGCGCGACCTGCTCCAGCGCCATCGGCTTGGCGATCCCGAAGTCGACGACCCGGGCCCGCCCGCCGTAGTCCACGAGGATGTTCTCGGGCTTGAGGTCGCGGTGGAGGATCCGGTGGGCGTGCAGGTACGCCAGCGCCTCGCAGACCTGCGCGGCCACGGACAGCGCGGGGGCGACCCAGGCCTTGGGCAGCGGCCGGTGCTCGGCCTCGCGCCGGGACTGCCGACCGACGACGGCCCACATGTCTCCGCCGGGGACCCACTCCATCACGATGTACTCGCCGTCTTCGCAGACCCCGTAGCGGTACACGGCGACGATGCCCGGGTGGCGGAGCTTGCTGACGGCGTTGAACTCGCGCCGGAACCGACGCGTGGGGCCCGCGGCGCCCGCTTGCCGTCGGAGGATCTTGACCGCCCGCAGGGCCCCCGTCTCCACGTCCATCGCCCGATAGACGGCGCCCATGCCCCCGAGACCGACGAGGACGAGGTCGGAAAGGCCCGGGATCTCCGGAGGACGGGTCTCGATGGGACCGGGAGGATTCACGGCGTCCAAAGGCTACGGCACCGCACGCCCGAACGCGACCGACCGCAGCCGATCGGGATCAGCGCCCGCGCCTGCGTCGACCCGAGGACGCGGCGAGGCGGCCGGCCATGTCGTTGCCGAGCTCGTCGAAGCGGCGACGGAGCGCGAGGTCCTTGGTCGATCGCTTCGCTCGGCGCAGGCTGGCGACCAGCTCCGGGTCCGCCACGGGGGACTGCTGCTGCAGGATCTCGGCGTCTTGGAGGGCCGCCCCCGACGCCGCCTCCCGGCCCGCTCGCACCGCCAGCTCCGCCGACAGGACGGCCTTGACGACCCGCTGCTCGTGGGTGGTGGCGACGCCCGGGGCGGCGGCGCCCGCGACCTCCGCCTCGTACTCGCGCGCCGTGTCCAGATCCCCGACCACCAGGGCCATCTCCATGAGGTGCATGAGGATCCCCGCGATCGGCAGCCGTCGCTTGCGACCGAGGGAGAGCGCCGTCTTGTACGCCTGCCGCGCCTCGCCCGTCCGCCCGTCGATCCGCTCGGCCTCCCCTCGGAAGTACCACAGGGCCTGGAGATCGCGCCACGCCGCCCGCTCGCGCAGCAACGACCGCAGGCGATCGAGCCTCCGACGCACCGCCTCGGGGGCCCGTCGCGCCACGGCGATGGGCAGCGCCACCCGCAGGACCCGCAGGATCAGGGACGGGTCGCGGGACCGGCGGGCGATGGCGTCGGCGCGCTCGCACAGCTG
Source organism: uncultured Rickettsiales bacterium (assembly GCA_964512225.1). Taxonomy (GTDB): domain Bacteria; phylum Myxococcota_A; class UBA796; order UBA9615; family UBA9615; genus CAZEKB01. The sequence goes on from CAZEKB010000048.1 coordinate 6,514, forward strand.
CTCGGCCGCGCCGGTGTCGCCCTCGATCCGACGCTGGTCCGCGAGGTAGGCGAGGGCGCGACACTCCCAGCGCTCGGAGCCGACCGCCCGGCTGAGGTCCAGCGCGCGCTTCAGGGACTCGGTCGCCTCCGCCATGCGCCCGGCCCTGCGCAGGGCCTCGGCGTGGGCGAGCTCGTAGCGGCACTGCTCCACGCTCGGCGGGAGCGGCAGCCACATGGGCTGGAGCATGTCCAGGGCGCCCGCCAGCTCCGACGCGGTCCCCGGCGGGTCCCGAGTCTCCTGGCCCAGCCGCGCGGCGAGCACGTGGATGTCGGCTTCGACCTCGGCCGTGAGCAGCCCGGACTCCTTGGAGACGACGTCCAGGGCGCGCGTCACCGCCCGGAACGCGGCCTCGCGCTCGCCCCGACTCCGCAGCAGGTGGGCCGCGGAGCGCCGATCTCGGGCCGCCGGTCCGGGCTGGCCGCAGGCGTCGCGGTTGCGCGCGGCCTCGAGGAGGCGCTCCGCCGCGCCCTGCCCGTCGGCGGCCTCGAGGGTGGAGGCCCAGGCCCGGTGGAACGCCATGCGTCGCTTGATCTCGACGCGGTCCCGGAGGCGCGCGGCGAGGGCGGTGTGCACCAGCCGCGGGCCCTCGTCGCGCACGTCCACGAGCGCGGCCACCACGAGCTGCGCGACGGCCTCGGCGACCCGATCCTCGGAGATCCCCACCCGGCCAGCGGCCTCCACGAGGTCGACGTATCGCGCCCGCTCCAGGACGAGCGAGAGCAGGTCGAGGACGGTCTGAGCGCCCTCGGCGTCCTTGTGCCCGGCCACGAAGTCGTGCGCCCGGGCCTCGAGGATCGCGTCGAAGCGCAGGTAGCCCGCCGTGGACGGGGTGTCCCCCCGCAGGGTGAACCCCTCGGGCGTCCAGGTGAGCCGGCCCGACTCGTGGAGGTGTCGGGCGATCTGGCGGGCGCCGCGGGGGTCGCCCTTCGCCCACCGCGCGATCTCGAGGCCGAGCTCTTCGGTCGAGCCCGCGGTGAACGCGAGCAGGGCGGCGATGGCGGCGTCGGCGAGCGGGGCCATCGCCAACCGCTCGGTGCGCGCGTCGGCGCGGAGCACCGCCCACTCCGGGTGCAGGGGGCCGCCCCCCTCGTCCGTCCCCCGCGTCGTCGCGACGACGAGCACCGACAGCGGCCCCTTGGCCTGGAAGAGCCCCGAGAGCCAGGTCAGCGGCGCGTGGTCGGCGCAGCGGTCGACGTCCTCCAGCCACAGGAGCAGCGGTCGACGTCGGGAGAGGACCCGGAACAGCTCGATGGCCGTCGCCGCCTCCTCCTCCTCGGGGCGGAACGCGCGGTTGTGCGCCGCCAACATGGACAAGAGGCGGGGCACGAGGTCGGCGTCGGGCGGATAGCCCGCCTCGGCGAGGACCCGACGGACCCGCGCGGGCCGCGCCGACGGGGCCACGTCCGCCACCCGCAGCACCTGCTCCAGGAGCCGCCGCAGCGCCTCCGCGCCGGACCCCTCGCTCCGGAACCGCACGTGGTGGGAGCGGGCGAGCCCGAACTCCTCCACCACCGCCGACAGCTCCCGGGCGAAGCGCGTCTTCCCCCGGCCCTGGGCCCCCTCGACGAGCAGGAGGGCGGGGCGCTGCGCTTGGGCGGCGACGCGGAGGGCGGTCCACCCCACGTCCCACTCCGAGTCGCGCCCCTGCAGCGGCGAGTCGCGCATGGCGAGCAGGCCGTAGGAGGCCGCGGGGAACGGGGCGGCCGGGGGCAGATCGCGCCGGGCGCCTTCGCTCCACGCGTCGGACGCGGGGCGGTCGAGCTCCCACGCCGCGGGCAGCGCGACCTCGTCGTCCTCGGCGGGGGCGAGCTCGAGCGTGCCGCTCCCGCCGTGCGAGGACAGGCGCGAGGCGTCGGCGATCGGGTCGGTGCCGGTGGGGTCCGTCGTCGGCCCGATCGACTTCGGGCCGGGATCCGTGTCCCGGTCCTCGGGGCGACGGATGGCCTCGAGGAGCACGTCCGTCCCCTCGGGGTCGTAGTCCCGCGGGCCCGTCGTGAGATCGGTCGTCCCGGGCGGGGGGAGGTGGCGACGCGCGTCCGCCGCCCAACCGAAACGCTGCGCGGGATCCGGGGCCAGCATCCGCAGGAGGAAGCGCCTCAGGGGCACCCCGAGGTCCGAGATGGCCTGCAGCGGCGGCGTGAAGCGGCTCTGCAGCCGCAGGTCCCAGATGCCCGCGTTGGTATCGCCGGGGAAGGCGGGCGTGCCCGTCAGCAGCTCGACGAGGACGACGCCGAGCTCGTAGAGGTCCGTCCACGGGCCCACGTCGGCGCCCTCGCCCTCGACGAGCTCCGGGGCCATGTACGCGAGCGTGCCCGCGACGCGACCCCCGCTCGGGTCGGCGACGGGGATCGACGTCATGCTCTCGACGCCCGCCCGGGAGGCCGACACCCAGGACGCGATGCCGAAGTCGAGCAGGCTCACCCACGGCGACTCCGGCTCCCCGGACAGGAGGATGTTCGACGGCTTCAGATCGCAGTGCACCACCCCGCGCCCGTGGGCGTACGCGAGCGCCTCCAGGATCTGGCTCGCGACGTTGCGCAGCCACGACCACGGCCGCGGCTTGGTGGCCCACGCGGTGAGCGGGCGCCCCGAGACGTATTGGAAGACCAGCCCCGGGACCTCGGGCCCGCCGTCGTCGACGGGACCGAGCGTCGTGCGGTCCAGCAGCGCGACGAGGTGGGGGTGGGAGAGCCGCGCGACGGTGTGCGCCTCCGCCGCCACCCACCGCTCGGCGTTCCCGGGGAGGACGTGGACGCGGGGCAGCTTGATCGCGACGTCGCGCTCGAACACCCGATCCTGGGCGCGCCAGACGTCGGCCATGCCCCCGCGGCCGATCAGGCGGAGCAGGCGATAGCGACCGTCGTGGGACGTACTGCCCGGGCGATGGGTGCGGCCCGCGTCGGCGACGTCGCCGGGGGCCTTCGCGGTCGAAGCCGTCACGCCATGTATTCTGCCGGCTCATGACCACGGCGCCCGGCCCGCGACCCGAGACCGCGCTCGTTCAGCGAGACACCCTCCTCGGAGCCCGAGAACGCCTCGTCCAGGCGACGGTGACGGTCATCGAGGGCCCGGACCTGGGCCTGGCGTTCCCCCTGAGCGAGAAGCCCGTCGTCCTCGGGAAGGGTCGCGACTGCGAGATCGTCCTCACCGATCGCGCCGTCTCCGGCCACCACCTCGAGCTCCGCCTGGACGGGTCGAGCGTGCGCCTGAAGGACCTCGGATCGACCAACGGGACCTACGTCGGCGAGGCGAAGGTGATCGAGTCGGTCGTGCCCGCCGGATCGGTCGTGACCGTCGGGCGCACCCGCCTGCACCTCCGGTCCGAAGAGGACAGCGGCACCCTGCTCACGCCGTCGACGTCCGACCACTTCGGCGGGCTCTACGGCAACTCCGTGCCCATGCGCCAGGTCTTCGCCGTCCTCGAGCGCGCCGCCACCCGGGACGTCAGCGTGCTGCTGGACGGGGAGACGGGGACCGGCAAGGAGCTCGCCGCGCGCGCCGTGCACGCTCACTCCCACCGCAGCAGCGGCCCGCTCGTGGTGCTCGACTGCTCCGCGGTGGCGCCGGAGCTGATCGAGTCGCAGCTGTTCGGGCACCGACGGGGGTCGTTCACGGGGGCGATGCAGGACCGGGCGGGCGTCTTCGAGAGCGCGCGCGGGGGCACGGTCTTCCTGGACGAGCTCGACTCCCTCCCCCTCGACCTGCAGCCGAAGCTGCTGCGGGTCATCGAATCCCGGGAGGTCGTCCGCCTCGGGGAGTTCGAGCCCCGACCGATCGACGTGCGCCTCGTCGCCGCCTGCGGCCGCTCGCCCGAAGAGGCCGTGGCGCGCGGGGAGCTGCGCAAGGACCTGTACTTCCGCCTGGCGGTCGTGCGCGTGACGCTGCCCGCGCTCCGGGATCGCATGGAGGACATCCCCGTCCTGGTCGAGCGCCTGCTCGCCACGATCGGCAACAACGCCGTCGCCGTGGAGGAGGGCACCCCGCTCGACCGGCTGCGCCGACACCCCTGGATGGGCAACGTGCGCGAGCTGCGCAACGTGCTCGAGCGCGGTCTCCTCCTCGCCCCCCCGGGCGCCACGAGCCTCTCCCAGCTGCCCCTGCGGCTGAACCCGGTCATGGCGGGCCACGAGCAGGCGGGCCCCCGCGTCCCCCGCGAGGTCGACCTCCGACTCCCCTACAAGGAGGCCAAGGAGGCCGCCCTCGGCGTGTTCGAGAAGGAGTACCTGCGGGCGGCCCTGGCGAGGAACGGGGCCAACCTGAGTCGCACGGCCCGCGACGTGGGCCTCACGCGCCACCACCTGCGCAAGCTGCTCCGTCGCCACCGCCTGATCGCCGGGCCCAGCGACCGCTGAGCGGCGTCACCGCCGCGGCCCCCACAGCACCCACGCGTCGCTCACGGCCGCCAGCCGCAGCCCGAGGCTCGGCTCCGGCGCGGGCTCGCCGCCGCGCGTGAGGACGAACCCCGCGGGGTGCGCCTCCACCCATGGGCCCAGCTCGTCGGCCCTCGGCCAGTGGAACGCGTGGTCCGTCCGCCACGCGGGTTCGTAGTACCGACGCGGCGTCTCGGCGCGGGAGCTCACCGGGATCGCGACGGCGGCCCGGGGCGAGGCGCGCGCGGGACCGGAGCGCAGGACCTCGAGGGGCTCGGGGGCTCGCTCGGCGAAGCGCCCCGGTCGCAGGATGATGTGCAGCGACAGCGCCCAGCCCAGGACCGCGGCGCCCAGGACCGTCCAGACCGTGCCGTACCGGCCGAGCGACCACCACGCCATGAGCGCGACGAGCATCAGCAGGACCGCCCCCATCAGGACCAGGTGGTAACTGCCGTACAGCGCCGTGTCCTCGAAGTACCAGCGCGGCGCGAGGCGGCCGCCGCGGAACCGCCAGGCGGCCCCCGAGACCCAGGTGACCAGGCCGAGGGGCAGGATCCACGGCGCGGGCGCGGCGCGGACCAGCTCCCGCTCCTCCCCCTCGAGGCGGTCGCGGAGGAGCGCCGCGGCGACGGCCACGGCGGTCAGGATCATCGCGGTCTCCACCGGGTCGAGGTACCGCGGGTAGAGGTGGTGGGGCGGCGTGCCCGGGTTCCCGTAGGCGAAGCGGAGGATGTGGAGGGCGGACAGCGCCGCGAGGCCCAAGCCCACGAGCAGGGTGAACCCCGCCGCGGCGACCAGCGATCGCGGGACCCGCCGGACGAACGAGCGGCCGCACAGCACGATCGCGATGACCAGGGGCGCGCCCGCGAAGGCGACGACCTCGTAGAGCGGCTGGCGCAGGAACGTCTGGAGCGCGAACCACGTCCGCGCCCGCGTGGCCCACATGCGGGTGAACGGCGAGAGGTGCGACCGGACCACCCCCGGGTGGTAGGTCTCGATCGCTCCTCCGTGGAGCGCCGACGCGACCACCTCGGGCAGCATCCCGAGCGCCCCCCCGGCGGCCACGAGCGCGCACCGCCGGGCGAACGTCCGCAGGCCCCGGGGCCGGCCCGCGACGGCGTCGACGGCGAGGACGACCACCACCGCCACGGGGAGCGCCAGCGCCGTGCGTCGGCAGGCGATCGCGAGCCCGCAGCACAGGCCGACGACGAGCCACCGCGCCCCCCCGTCGCGCTCGAAGGCGGCGTACACGGCGGCGGCCGCGAAGCAGATCAGCGCGCCGAACAGGACCTCGCTGCGGGTCGACATCGCGTGGTACGTGGTGCCCGCGAAGAACTGGGCCGCGGCCAGGCAGAGCCAGGCGCTCCGGGCGCCGAGCGCGCGCCGCATCATCGGGAACAGGGCGAGCGCCGCCAGGCCCAGGAGCAGGCCGTGGCCGACGAAGATGGCGAGGAGGCGGTCCGCGGCCCCGTCGATGGCGAACGCGGGGGCGATCGTCATCGAGTAGAGCGGAGGGTAGTCCGTGGAGACGCGGCTCCCGTACGTCCCGTCCCGGAACAGGTGCAGGGCCAGCTCGAGGTAGTTGTTGACGTCGAGGCGGTACGACGCCGGAGGCGACGCCGTCCACGCCAGGAAGGCGGTCCGGACGGCGACGGCGCAGGCGAAGACGGCCGCGCCGCGCCGGTCGCCCCCGAACCGGTTCGTCGGGGTCCCCAGGTTCAGGCGTCCCGCTCGGCGAGCTGTCGCACCGCCGCGTAGAGCACCATCGCGGGCGCCAGGCCGGTGGCGCCCCCCTTCTCGATCCGCGCCGCCAGGGCCTCGGCGCGCGCGACGGTGGCCGCCTGCGACGCCAGGAACCCGCGCCAGTGCTTCACCGCCGAGCGGGCGATGCGCGCGGCCTTGCGGGGGCCGTCCTTGCCCTTGCCGTCCGGCTCGAAGTCCGCGAACGCGACGCGCACGACCTCCAACAGCTTGCGGGAGACGTTCGTGCGCACCTCGGCGATCGCGCGGCTGGTCCACCCGTCGAGGGCCCCGGGATCGGCGACGAGCTGCCGCACCCTCATGAACCCCCCGGTCTCGGCGATCGTCGTGAGCAGCAGGGCGCCGAGCTCGACGTCCATCCACGAGTACTGTTCGGCGAGCAGGACCGCGTCGCCCGCGCCCGCGACCCAGCCGAGCCCGGCCGCGCGCTCGTTGGCCTCGGACAGGATCTGCCGGTTCCGCATGTAGCGGAGCCGCCGGTTGTACTCGCGACGCTCCGTGCCCGAGACCACCTTGAGCAGGGCCTTCTCGTACGCGGCGAAGCCGGGCCCGAAGCGCGCGACCACGGCCTTGGGGTCCGACAGGTCGATGTTGCGCTGCAGCAGCCACAGCGTGAGCGCGCGCACGTTGCCGGAGACGTGGTGCAGCTTCACGTACTCGACCGAGACCCGCACGTGGGAGATGTCGCGCAGCTCGTCGAAGAGGGTCCAGGCGTCGAGCAGCTCGGTGGCGATCAGGGTCGCGGTCACCACGTCGCCGACCCCGGCGCCCGAGAGGCGCTGCACGCGGGAGACGTAGGTCATGCCCAGGAAGTTGACGATCTTGTTGGTCACCACCGTGGCGGCGATCTCCACGCGCAGCTGGTGCCGGAGTATCCCGGCGCGGAACCGACGCCGCGCGGCCTTCGGGAAGTAGCCGAGCAGCCAGTCGCGGAAGTGCGGGACGAACCAGTCCGGGTGCCCCGTGAGGTGCTCGTACACACCCATCTTCACGAACGGGCCGATGCGGGACAGCTCGGGGCGCATCAGCCCCTGACCCCGCTCGGCGCGCCGGAGGAGCGCGCCGTCCTCGGGGAGGACGTGGCGCTTCCGATCGATGTCCCGCTCGGCCACGAGGTCGTTGAGCAGCACCCGGAAGTCGTCCAGGGCCTCGGCGCTGCGGTTCACGTCGAGCGACAGACCGAGGGAGTGCTCGTGGTTGTCCGCGCAGACGTCGTCGGACACGTCCATGGCGATCTCGACGAGCAGCGCGTCCCGCTCGTCGCGGTCGATCTCGCCCGCGGCCATCAGATCCTGGGAGAGGATCTTGAGGTTGACCTCGTGGTCGGACATGTCGACGCCGCCGCTGTTGTCCACGGCGTCGGTGTTGAGGCGGCCCCCGCCCCGCGCGTACTCGACGCGCGCGGCCTGCGTGAAGCCGAGGTTGCCGCCCTCGCCGACGACCCGGAACTTCAGGTCCGAGGCGTCCACGCGGACGTTGTCGTTGGACGGGTCGGCGGCCTGGCGGTCCGTCTCGTGGGACGCCTTGATGTAGGTCCCGATGCCGCCGTTCCAGAGCAGGTCCGCCTCCACCTTGAGGATCGTGCGAATCAGCTCGTCGCCCGAGAGCTCCTCGTCGTGGATGCCCAGCATCGCCTGGACCTGGGGGCTGAGCGGCACCGACTTCGCCCCGCGAGAGTAGATCCCGCCGCCCTCGGAGATGAGGTCGGCGGCGTAGTCCTCCCACGTGGATCCCGGCAGGTCGAAGAGCCGCTTGCGCTCCTCCCAGGACGGGCCCGGCTCGGGATCCGGGTCCAAGAAGATGTGCATGTGGTTGAACGCCGCCTGCAGCTTCATCGACTTGGAGAGCAGCATCCCGTTGCCGAAGACGTCGCCCGCCATGTCGCCGATGCCGACGACGGTGATCTCGTCCACCTCGGGGTCCAGCCCCGCCTCGCGGAAGTGACGGCGGACGCAGACCCACGCGCCCATGGCCGTGATCGCGTACTTCTTGTGGTCGTAGCCCTGGGAGCCGCCGCTGGCGAAGGCGTCGTCGAGCCAGAACCCGTAGTCGCGGGCGAGCCCGTTGGCGGTGTCCGACAGGTGCGCCGTCCCCTTGTCCGCGGCCACCACGAGGTACGGGTCGTCGCCGTCGTACCGGACGACCTTCGCGGGCGGCACGATCCGCCCTTCGACCACGTTGTCGGTGAGGTCGAGGAGCCCGCGGATGAAGATCTTGTAGTGCTCGTCCACGGCCGCGCGGATGGCCGCCCGGTCGGGATACGGCCGACGCAGCACGAACCCGCCCTTCGCGCCCACGGGCACGATCAGCACGTTCTTGACCATCTGCGTGTCCATGAGCCCCAGGACCTCGGTGCGGAAGTCGGCGGGCCGGGTCGACCAGCGCAGCCCGCCGCGCGCGACCGCCCCCCCGCGCAGGTGCACGCCCTCGACGCCGGTGTGGAGGAGGAAGATCTCCCGGAAGGGCCGCGGCTCCGGCATCCGATCGACCTGGCCGCAGTCGATCTTCACCGACAGCGGGTGGTCCTCGAGGTCCGCGCCCGCCCACCAGTTGGTGCGGATGGTGGCCTCCACGAGGTTGAACGCGCGCCGGAGGATCGCGTCCTCCACGGCGTCCTCGACCCCATCGAGGTAGTCGAGGAAGCCCTTGCGGTTGCGGTCCACCAGCCGGATGCGATCGGGGTCGGCGGCGTCTTCGAGCTCGGGATGGAAGCGCGCCCGGAACAGCTTGAGCAGCAGCCGCGCGGCCACCGGGTGCTTGCGCCAGATCGCGCGCTGACCCGTCGACGGCATCGACTCGCCCAGCTGGCGCGAGTAGGCGATGAAGAGCCGGAGCACGTCGATCTCACGACGCTTCAGCCCGGCCGTGAGGACGAGCGAGTTGAGCGAGTCGTTGAACGCCTTGCCCGCAAAACACGCCTGGAGCGCCTCCACGAGCGCGTCCCCGTGCTCCTCGATGTCCGCTCGGGGGTCGCCGGGGACGACGCGGAAGGTGTCGACGTAGTAGCTCTCGCCGTCCGCGGGCTGGACGGTCGTCGAGTGCTGATCGATGACCCGAAGCCCGAAGCGGTCGAGGATCGGGGTCGAGTCCGTCAGGTAGATCTTCTCGTGCTGGTGCAGCTTGAGTCGGGTGACTCCCGCGGCCAGGTCGTCGGCGCGGAAGGCCCGCTCCACGATCAGCCCCCCCGTGGAGCGCACGCGCTCGATCGCCTCCACGTCGCCGGCGGCCTCGGCCGCGTCCGTGAGCGCCCGGTACTCCTCCGAGAACGCCCCCACGTAGAGGCCGACCAGCTCGTCGATGCGCTCGGCCGGCAGGCGGCTGCGGAGCACGGCCTCGACCCGCGAGTCCCAGCTCCCGAGGATCCCCGCGAGCGCCTCCTTGACCTCCGCTTCGCCCCGGTGGACGAACGCCTTCGTGGCCGTCAGATAGAACTGCAGGATCACGTTGCCCGACTGCCCGAAGGTGAGGCGCCAGTCGCTGTACCCGGCGCCCATCGCGTCCATCAGCCCGGCCGCCGCGGCGGCGCGCAGGTCGTCGTCGTACCGCTCCCGGGGCAGGGAGATGATGACGAACGCGGCGCGATTCGCCGGGCCCTCGAGCACGGCGACGCTCGGCTCCTGGGAGGTCCCCGCGGCCATGATCAGCCGCATCGCGGAGTGAACCGCCTCCATCGACGCGCCGAACAGGAACTCCACGGGGATCGCCTGGAAGGCGCTCTCCAGGCGTCGCTCCAGCTCGCTGCCCGGCAGGGCCGAGTACGACTTGAGGACGGCGTCGAGCTTGTCGCGGAGCATCGGGATGCCCGCGACCTCTTCGTTGATCGCCTTGCGCGTGAACAGGCCCGAGAAGAAGGCGACGCGCTCCGTGCCGTCCTCGCCGAGCAGCTGGACGGCGATGTGATCCGCCTTGCCCACCCGGTGCAGGCCCGACTCCTCTTCGCCCTTACCGAGGTAGAGGACGCCGCTCGGCGCCTCGATCCAGCTCGCGAGGGCGGCGTTGTGGGGCAGCTCGCCGGCCGGGCTCAAGCGCGCGAGCCCGAGCTTGGAGTCCTCGTCGGGGGCGGGCCGCTCGCCCACCCGGATCTCGGCGTAGGCCATGAATACGAAGTGGTCGTTGAGCAGCCAGTGGAGGAACTTCTGGACGGTGGTGACGCGGCGGTAGTCCTGCAGCGCTTCGGCGGGCAGGTGCTCGCCGAGGTGACCCGCGAGCCATCGAGCCCGGCTCCGCATCGCCTCGAAGTCCGCGACCATCGCCTGCGCCCGCGCCAGCCGGGTCACGACCGCCCGCTCGAGCTCCTGGCGACGGGCCGCGGAGGCGATCCGCGGGACCTCGAAGTGCATCAGGGACTCGGTCCCGTCCTGGGTTCGGGGCAGGGGCTCCACGCGCGAGATCGCCCCCGCGGCGTCGCGCTCGATCCCCACGATCGGGTGCACCACCCGCAGGGGGGTCAGGTCGTGCTCGGCGAGCAACATCCCCAGCGTGTCGTACAGGAACGGCTGGTCGGCCATGCAGGTCTGGAGCACGGTCCGTTGCAGGGCGTACCCGTGCTCGCCGGCCGTCGGCTGGAAGACCCGCACCTTGATCTGATCCGGCTTCCGCACGGCCACCCAGTCGGCGACGTCGATCCACTGCGCCAGCATCGTCGGCAGCGCGCGCCCGGACAGGTAGGCCTCGTCGCTGCGACAGAAGAACGCCTCGGCGATGTTCGCGGCGTGGTCGGACACGTCGTCCCGCGCGGCGAGCAGGGCGGCGACCTTCGGCTGAAGGGCGCCCGGCAAGGAAGGCGGGGCGGTCTCGTTGGGTTCGCTTTGCAAGGTCATCGGAGCTCGGGGTTGCAGTCCGGGGGAAGCGCGTCGGCGTCCACGGGTTGGAGCGGTTCGTCGGCGCGGGCGGCGGCGGCCCACTCCCACACCGCGGTGATGCAGCGGGCGGGTTCGTCCGTCCCGGCCGAGGGTTCGGTGCAGGGAGCGCAGGCGCTCACCCCGTCGAGGCCGACGAGCGCGGCGCAGACGTCGTCCGGCGGCCCCAGCAGGGGCTCGACCTCGTCGAGGTCGATCACGCCCATCAGGGTGGTGTCGAGGAGCGACTCGCCGTCTTCGTGGAGGCGCGCCTGCAGCGCCCCGGAGAGGAGCGGGATCGGCGTCGGCTGGAGGACGGCGGACCCGGGTTCGAGCGCGAGGCCGAGCTGGCGGGCGTCGAGGCGGGCGGAGCCCCAGGCCTGCGTGGGCTCGCAGAGGTCCTGGGCGGCGTCCTCGGCCGTCGTGATGCCGACGGTCACGGGGCGATCGCCTTCGGCGTCGGGGGCTCCGAAGGAGACGAGCAGCGAGGGCCCGTCGGCGGGGTCGACGAACAGCGGATCGCCGGTGTGCGGATGCCGCAGGCGCGCGAACCGCCACTCGAGCCGGAAGGTGACCTCCTCGACGCCCTCGGGGTCCTCCCCGCGGTCCTCGTCGAGCGCGTGGTCCAGGGTGACGGCCCCCGAGCGCGCGCCCGACGCGACGCGGTAGGTGACCTGCATCCCGTCGCCGGGCACGGGCTCCGTGGGCATCGCCACGGCGCACCCGGTGCCCCGGGCCCAGGCGGTGACGAGCCCGAGGGGAGCGTCCTCGCCGTCGGTGAACCCGATCTCGAAGCTGTCGGCGGGGCAGAGCGTGCAGGCCTCGACCCAGGGCGGCGCGTCGAGGACGGAGTCGGCGACGGTCCGCGTGAGGGTGACCGGGGCGCCCTCGGCGCACTCCAGGGCGGGGGTCGGCTCGCCGGGGTCGGGCGGGTCCGGCAGCTCGGGGCGGCAGCCGGGCGCAAGGGTGACGACCACGATCGCGAGGGTCGCGAACGCACCGGAGGGGGGCATTCCCGTGCCGGGGGGGCCCATGGCGTCGTGGACTGTACCAGCGCCGATCGCAAGGGAATACCCCGCGCGCGTGCGTGCGAGGTCAGGGGCCCGCGATGCAGGCATGGGCCGAAGAGGACGACGACATCGTCGTCGTAGCGGACCACGACGAGATCGACGCCCGCGACGAGCGCGCGGCGCGGGGCGCGATCGGCCGGATCGCTCCCCGCGGCGACGGGCATCGGCGGCTCGAGGATCGGGGCACGTCGAGTCCTCCACGGACCGGAATGGTACGCTCCCCTTCGGTCGGAGGCACTGCGCGCGATGTCCCACTCCATCCTCCTCGTGGAGGACGATCCGCACTTCGGCAAGCAGCTGGTGGATCTGTTTAAGTTCCTCGGCTACCGCACCCTGCTCGCCACGAGCGGTGAGGAGGCGCTGACCGCGTTCACCAAGGGCCCGTACGCCTTCGTCCTGTGCGACATCATGTTGCCCGGCATGAGCGGGGTGGACGTGATCGAGAAGATCCGCGCCATGCGCGGCGGGGGCGCGGTCCCGGTCATGCTCATGAGCGCGGTGTACAAGAACCCGCGCCTCTTCCAGCGCGAGCTGCGGCGCCTCAACGTCCTGGAGTTCCTGCCCAAGCCCTTCTCCGTCATCGACGTCGGGCGCAAGGTGAGCGCGGTCCTGGACCAGGGCGCGCCGGTGGGCGAGGCGGAGGCCGACATCACCGAGTCGGGCTCGTGGCGGGCGGACGAGATCCGCGAGGCCCTGGGCGAGGCCCCGCCGAAGTTCGAGAGCATCGGCACCTGCGACCGCGTCGAGCGGCTGTCGCTCTTCATCGAGATCTTCCGCGGGCACACCGCAGGCAAGCTGAGCCTCCGCCAGGGCCGCGTCTCCCGGACGGTCTACTTCCTCAACGGCTACCCCGTGTGGGCCGAGAGCGACGACCCGGCGGACGAGCTGGGGAACCTGCTCGTCAAGGAGCGGCTCGCCGCCGCCAACGCCATCGAGGGCGCGCGCAACAAGGCGGAGCGACGGGGGATCACCTTCCGCGAGGCGCTGCTGCAGAGCGGGCTGATCGCGGAGCGGCGTCTGTTCCTGGTCGAGCGCAAGCGCGTGCGGCAGATGGTCGTCGGCGCGTTCGCCTGGTCCACGGCCGACTACGAGTTCGAGGCGGGCGACTCGTTCGTGGACAAGATCGGGATCTTCGAGGTGAACCCCGTGCGCTGCCTCGGCGAGGCGGTGCGACGCTTCGGGGCGGTGAACGACCTCGCCCCCGAGATCTACCCCCGCACGAGCCAGATCCTGGTCCGCGGGACCCGCTTCCGCCGCCTGTTCCCCTACCTGGACCTGCCCCCCGCTCTCACCGAGCTCGGGCCGGACATGCAGGCCGAGCGGACCGTCGGCGACATCTTCAAGAAGTACGCGCGGGAGACCGAGGACCTCATCAAGTACCTGTGGCTGATGTTCCGTCTGGGGATCAGCGACACGGTCGAGGCCCCGCCCGCGCCCCCGGATCAGCTCCGACCGCCCGCGGAGGAGCCCGCACCGGAGCCGGAGCCCGAGCCGCCGCCGCCCACCGAGACCACGGTCGAGGACGACGGCCTCACGGACCGCGCACGGGCGATCCTCCAGGACTACCTCTCCCTGCTGGGCAGCGACCACTACGCGATCCTCGGGGTCCCCAAGGACGCGCAGCGCGGCGCGATCGACGCGGCCTACCAGGAGCGCCTCGCGCGCTACCGCCTGTCCACGCTCGGGCGGGACGTCGACAGCGAGATCCGGAGCAAGGCGAAGGAGCTGCTCGTCCGCACCGTCGACGCCTACGAGACGCTCGCCGAGCCCTCGAAGCGCCTCGCCTACGATCAGCTCGCCACGGGCGAACACATGGCCATCGGACTGGCCGCGGCCTCGGGTCCCGACCTGCTCGCCAACGCGCGGGCGATGATCGAGAACCAGCGGTGGAGGGACGCCCTGCCCCTGTACCGCGAGCTCCGCAGTCGGCACCCCGGGGCGCCCGACATCCTCGCCCACCTCGGCCGCTGCATCTACAAGTCCGGCAAGGGGGACGACCCGGCCGCCGCGGCCCGAGAGCTGTACGCGTCGGCCCTGGAGGCGGACCCGTACAACCGGTCGGCGCATCGGTACCTGGCCGACCTCTGTCGGGAGGAGGGCGACGACGCCGGCTACCGCAAGGCGGTCCAGGCGCTGCGGAACATCGGGGCCGAGGAGTCCTGGGTGGCCCGCACCGGCGAGGTCGATGGCACGGACGAGTAGAGGCCTCATCGCCGCCGTCGCGGCTACCGCCCTGTGTCTCGCGGCCGCCGCCCCGAGCGACGCCCGCGCGGCCGCCGTCACCGGCGGGGAGCTCAACGCCCCGGGCGAGAGATCGCACAACATCGGCATCGGCTGGCCCGAGTTCTTCTACGTGTTCGAGGGGCTCGTGCAGGAGAAGTCGGCCCTGGGCATCCGCATCGGGGTGCAGGCGTGGCCGCTGTCCATCGCCATCGGCGCGCAGGGGCGGGTGACGATCAAGGAGCAGGGCATGGTCTCGGTGGCCCTGCTCGTGAACCCGTCGTTCAACCTCGCCGGGTTCGGGGGGAGCCGAGCGACGTACCCGAAGAACTTCAACTTCGGCCGGTCGCGGACCTTCCTGGCGAGCATGGGCCCGGGCCTCAACGTCGGGCTGCTCGCGAGTGTCGCGATCCGCCCCAAGGTGAGCATCCTCGCGTCCTTCGAGAACCCCGTCGCGCTGTGGCTCTGGGCCACGATGCCCCCGAGCTGGTGGCTGGAGTGGCCGATCCTGTTCTCGGGCGGGGCCGAGTTCCAGGCCACCCCCAACACCTCCTTCTTCGGTCGCGTCGGCGGAGGGCCCGCGCTGGCGTTCACCGGCCCGAACGCGCTGCTGGGCTTCCACTGGCACGTCCATGTCGGCGTCCAGATCCGCAGGTGACACGCCCCCCCGCCTGCTGTGGGTGGCGGCCTTCGTCGCGGTCGCCGCGGCCTGCGCCCCCCTCCTTCGGGACGGGTTCGTAGGGGGCCACGAGGGCCCCGCCTACCTCTTCCGCGCGGCGGAGTTCGCGGGCCAGCTCGCCGAGGGCGAAGCCCGCCCCCGCTGGTGCCCGGACTTCTATTGGGGTTACGGCTACCCCTTCTTCGTCTACTACCCGCCCGGCCTCTTCTACCTCTCGGCGGCCGTGGGCGCGGTCGGGGCGAGCACGGCCACGGCCCTGGAGGCCGTCACCATCCTCGGGTGGGCGCTCTTCTTCTTCGGGGTCCGACGGCTCGCCCGCTGCTGGACGGGGGACCCCGCGGCGATCGTCGCCGGGATCGTCGCCGTCCTCGCGACGTATCGCCTCTCCCAGGTCCACGTCCGGGGCGACCTCGCCGAGGCCCTGGGCACCGCCCTGTTGCCGTGGATCCTCGCCGAGTTCGTCCTGCTGTGCCGGGTCGATCCGCCCCCCGGCGGATGGGCCCGCGCCGCCGCCCGCGGGGGGCTCCTGCTCGGCCTCGTCTTCTACGTCCACACGCTGTCGGCGGTGGCCGTGTGCATGAGCATCGGGCTGATCGGCCTTTCCGGCGCGGTGCGGGCGGGGCCGGGCGCGACGCTGCGGGCCGCCGGGGCGGGCGCGATCGGCGTGCTCGCGGGGGCTGCGTACTGGCTGCCGGTCCAGCTGGGTCGCCCCGCGGTCCGCACGGAGCAGATGCTGGACCGGGTCCCCGGCGCGTTCTCCTGGTGGTACGGCGACCACTTCGTGGCCTGGTGGCAGCGGCTCGACCCGCGGATCGGCTTCGGCGACTCCCTGCCGGGGGTGGGCGACACCATGAGCTTCGGGAGCAGCCCCGTCGTGTGGGTCGCGGTGCTGGCGGTGGTGGTGATCGCCGGGCGGGACGCGGAGTTCCGTCGACGCGCGACCGGGCCGCTGCTCGCGCTCGGCGCGGCCAACGTCATGCTGCTGGGCATCGCGGAGGTCGTCTGGGACGTCGCGCCCCTCCTGCCGTGGTTCCAGTTCCCCTGGCGCCTGCTCCTCCTCGAGGGACTCGCCGCGGCCGTCCTTGCGGCCCTCGTCGTCGACCGATGGGGCCGCACGACCCCCGCGGCGGCGAGCATCGCGACCGTCGCCACCATCGTCGCCGCCGTCCCGTCGCTGTGGGCCTGCTGGACCCACGCCGGGGAGGCGACGGTGCGGCTCATGCCCGACCAGGCTGCGGCGCTCGAGGCGCCGCGCACGCTGTCGACGGTGGGGATGCACCACCCGATGGGGATCGACTACACGATCACGACGGCCGCCCGGAACGAGTACCTGCCGAAGCGGGTCTCGAGGCCCCCGACGGCCCACCCGGACGCCCCGGGGCGCGTCCGTCCGCGGCTCGACCTCGGCCCCCCCGCCGACGAGCTGGGCGCGTGGCGGCGCTGGATCGTCGACGTCCCCGCCGACGACGTGTACGAGGTCGCGTGGTTCGCGTTCCCGGGCATCGAGGCGAGCCGGAACGGGGAGCCCCTCCCCCTGGTCGACGACGGCGACCCGCGCGGGCTGGTCCGCTTCGCGCTGCCCGCCGGGCCTCAGGTCGTGGATGTGTGGTACGCGGGCCCTCCCCACCAGCGCGCGGCGAATCTCCTCGCGGTGCTGGGGCTGGGCTTCGCGCTCGTGGGGCTCCGGCGTCGCTCAGGGGAGGCGCGCGAGGAGGGCTGACTCGGCGGCGTACTCCTCGTTGGTCGGATCGCACTCGACCGCCGCCGTCGCGGCCTCCCGCGCCGCCTCCCGGTCGCCCACGGACCGCAGGGCGTAGGCCTCGTTCGCCCACGCGAGGCAGAGCGTCGGGTCGACCTCGCGGGCCCGGGACCAGGCCTCCAGGGCCTCGTCCACCTCGTAGCCGTAGAACCGCGAGTTGCCCGCCCACAGCCAGTCCATGGCCGCGGGTTCGTCCGCCGCGACCGCCGCTTCGTGCCGCTCGCGGAACGCGACCCAGTCGCCCTGGTTGTCCGCGATGTAGACGGGATCGTTCATGGACGGGTCGTAGGTGAGGCCCGACCACTCCCACAGCCTCGGGTCCTCGGCCGTGCGATCCACGGGCTCGCGACGACGACGCTCGACCCACGCGTCCACGTCCACGTCCGCGGGTTCGCCCAGGGCGTCGATCTTCCCCGCCAGGAGCTTCGCCACCTCCCCCGCGATCAGGAAGCTGCCCTCGACGGAGGGGTGGCAGTGGTCGTAGACGAGGGCGTAGTCGATGATCCGGTTCTCGTCCTGGGCGCGGAAGTGCTCCTCGATGTCGATCACCCCCAGCACCCCGGCCCGGCCCTCGAAGGCGAGGATGGCGTCGGACACCTCGGGGACGACGCGGTTGGGGTACTCGGCCCAGCGACGCGCCTCGCGGTAGTACCGCTCGCGCTCGGACTGGCGGGCCTGCGTCCCCAGGTTCTGGGCGAGCGCGAAGTACGCCTCGGGGCTCTCGAAGAGCTCGAGCGCCTTCCGCAGCGGCTCCTCGGCCTCGTGGGTCGCGGCCTTCTCTTCGGCCTCGGCGAGCAGCGCGTGGAAGCGCTCCCCCTTCTCGCCGGTGCGGGGGAAGGCGGCGGGGTCGTGGTAGTCGTTGGGGGCCGGGTTCATGACCACGACCGGCACGTCGATCGCGCGGAAGAGATCGACGAGCTTGCCGATGTTGTGCGTGTAGGTCCGCGCCGCGTAGCCCCGCTCCAGGGGGCCCATCTTCGCGCGCTCCTGGGGGGCGAGGACACCGTACTGATCGAGGACCCGCGCCGGGATCGGGTCGAGGCCGCCGTGGGGGCCGATGTAGCCGCCGCTGAGGCCGGGGTCCTCGTGCCCCTCCGTCGCCCCCGCCTGGGCGGGCTTCTTCGCGAGGAGGCGTCGCCCCGCGGCGAACAGCCGGCTCCCGTCCAGCCGCTGGTGAAGCAGCAGCGTCTTCGTGAAGCGCCGGTGCTCGGCGGGCTCCAGGTACGACTTCCAGGACGACAGCTCCAGCAGCTCGTTGTGCCCCGAGTAGACGACGACGAGGTCCCACCCCGGCATCTTCACGAGCTCGCGCGCCCCCCACAGGAGCTGCTGCGAAGACCACGCGATCGTGCCCATGTTGATGACCTGCACGTCCACGCTCGGGTACTGCAGCTGCAGCAGCTGCTCGACGCGGTGGGGGAACGCCCCCGGCTCGAGCACACCGTATCCGTGCGCCGCGGAGCCCCCGAAGACGGCCACGCGGAAGGAGCCGGGGGGCTTCTCGGCGGGGAACGGCTTGAAGTGGTGGGCCTGCCCGCGGGCCATCCACGTGCGGCCGAGGACGGTCTTGCTGCGGACCTCGTTCCACAGCGGCGGGTTGATGATGTGGTCCGAGAACCACGTCGTGGTCCGGTCCGGCGCCCCCTCCACCCCGGCGACGTGCAGGCCGACCTCGAGCAGCCCCACGAACAACGCGACGCTCACGAGCGAGAAGGCCGCGAGTCGGCCCCGCGACAGAGGGCGTCGTTCGGTCAACGGAGAGGCGTCAGTCGAGCTCGATGTCGTCGATCTTGTTGCTGCGCTTCTCTTCGCGCTCCTTGCGCTGCTGCGTCAGGCGCAGCTCCTCGAGCACGCGGCTCTGGCGGATCATGCTCCACTTCTCCCCCTGGAGCTCGCGCCGCAGGATCTGGAGCGTGAACGGGTCCCGCCACTGCCAGCGCTCCTCGGCGTCGCTGGCCTCGCGGGCGCCGTACTCGATGATCTTCCCCTTCACGACCTCGTGCCGCGCCACGCCGTACTTCTCCTGGAAGCGGGCCAGGAGCTCCTTCCCCTCGGAAGCGGTCAGGCTGTAGAAGATGGTGACCTCGAAGAGCTGGCTGTCCCAGAAGTGGAACTTCACCACGCCCCGCTTCGAGTCGACCGCGTTGGACGGCGGCGTGTCGATCAGCCAGTGCCGGTGGTGGTCCATGCCCGGGGCCGACTCGAGCCCGCGGTCCAGGACGTGCTGCAGAGCGTTGTCGTTGATGCCCCAGCGCACGTTCTTGTAGCCCGCGGGGAGGATGGCGTCGCCGCCCTCGCCCGGCGGTGGGGGCTGCCCCGCGGCCTTGGTTTGAGCGATCGCGGTGCCTGCCAGGAGGCCCCCGGCGATCACGAGGAGGGCGATTCGAAGGTGGGAATACGACATCGTCACGAGAATAGAACGCGCGGCCCCGCGCGGGAAATCCCCGGCGTCGCTCAGCGCTCCGTGGGGCTCGGGATCGTGTCGGCCGGATCGTGCTCCTCGGTGCTCCAGGCGACGGCGATCAACCGTCCGGGACCCCGATTCACGAGGCAGTGAGCGAGGCCGGCGGGGACGCGGACCGTCTCCGCCACGGCGGCGCTGAGGACGATCTCCCGTCGGCCTCCCGAGGCGGGATCCCGCAGCTCGAGCGTCGCCGTACCCTCCACGACGGCGAACCACTCCTCCGCGATCGTGTGCCGATGATCCCCGCGCCGATCCCCCGGCCGCTCGGAGAACACGAGGTAGAGCTCCCCGAACGTGGTCCCGGGCGGGAGCTGGGACGCGCCCAGCACCACGTGGAGGCGGCCGCGCTCGTCGGTGCGGATCCGGCCCTCCACGACCTCGACGCGGTCGAGCGGGCTCACGCGACCTCCCCTCGCGCTCGCCACCACGCGATCGTGCGGCGGAGGCCTTCGTCCAGCGAGACGGCGGGGACGTGTCCCAGGAGCTCGCGACACCGCGTGGCGTCTCCGAAGAAGCGGGCGACCTCGCCCTCGCGCTGGGGCAGGGCTCCGACGTCCACGAGCGCCTCCGACGCCCCCGCGGCGGCGAAGATCCGGCGCACCATCTCCACCACCGACAGCTCGGGCCCGCCGCACACGTTCACCAGCCCCGCCACGTCGGCCGTGGCGCACCGGACGAGCCCCGCCACGGTGTCGTCGACGTAGTTCCACTCGCGCGTCTGCACGCCCGAAGTCATCGGGAACCGCTCCCCCGCGAGCGCGGCGCGGATGGCCGACGGGACCAGCTGTCGCGGGCGCTGCCCGGGGCCGTAGGTGAGGAACGGACGCGCGACCACGACGTCGCCGCCGCGCCGCAGGAGCTCTCGGGTGGTCGCCAGCTTCCATCGGGCGTAGGGCGAGACCGGGTCCGACGGGGTGTCCGTCTCGGCGTACGGAGCGGGGATGGTCCCGTACTCCTCGCAGGTCCCGGCGTGGACCAGCCTCGCGCCGGGGGGCACGGCCTCCGCGACGCGCAGGGTGCCCTCGAAGAGGACCTCGCGCATCGCGACGTCGAGGGCCGGATCCCGTCGCACGTCGACCCGAGCGCCGAGGTGGAATACGACGTCCGGGGCGGCCCTCCGCAGCGAAGCGGCCACGTCGGCCGACCGCCGGAGGTCGCCCTCGAACCGCGCGACGTGGACCCCGGCTCGGACCAGGACGTCGGCGAGCCGCCCCCCGATGAAGCCCCGGGCTCCGGAGATCCAGGCCCGGCGCCCCGCGAGCGGGGCCACGACGTCGGCGAGAACCGAGGACGGGGACGACACCGCCGGATCGTACCGCCCGCGCGGCTTGCCGTGGGGCGGGCGCGCCCCCATCCTCCGCCGATGACCGACGACCTCACCGCGATCCTCGCGCTGCCTCGAGCGCAGATGATGGCGCGCCTGGTCCCGTTTCTGCGGAGCCTGACCCCCGACCCCGGCGTCGGGGACGACGTGGCTCGATCGGTCGAGGCGGCCTTCGAGCGGATCCCCCCCGAAGACGTCGACCGGCTCTTGGCGAGCCTCCCCGAGCGGGGGCGCGAGTACGTCGCGTACCCCCGGGATCCGGCCGTGACGGCGCTGACGAACGCGTTCCTCGACCCGCTCGTCGCGGACGACTCGAGCATCGACGGCGTGGAGCACCTGGACGCCGCGTGTGCGCGGGCCGCGGCCGGGGGCCGCGTGCTGATGGTGGGCAACCACACGTCGTACGCCGACACGACGACGATGGCGCTGCTGCTTCGGCGGTTCGGCCGGGGCGACGCGGCAGACCGGCTGACCGTCGTCGCGGGCCCCAAGGTCTTCGACCACCCGCTGCGGCGCGTGGCGTCGGCGGCCATCACGTCGATCAAGGTGGCCCAGTCGAGCCGCATCGCCCACAACACGGCGGCGCTGTCGCCCCGGGAGGTCGCGAAGATCGCGCGGGCCTGCCTGGACATCGCCGTCGAGCTCATGGACGACGGGAAGATCGTGCTGCTCTACGCCGAAGGGACCCGCTCTCGGGACGGGCGACTGCAGCCGTTCCTCAAGGCGACGGGGCGCTACGCGACGCTGCCCGACGCCGCCGTGCTCCCCCTCGCTCAGACGGGCGCCGACCGGGTCATGCCGGTGGGGGAGTCGAGGTTCCATCGGGCGCCCGTGCACCTGCGGTTCGCCCCCTTGATCGACCCCGGCGAGCGTACCCGGCCGGCGGCCCTGGAGACGATCCACGCCGCGATCGCCGCGCGGCTGCCCGCGGCGTACGCCCCCCTGGAGGGGCCCCGCATCCGCTGATGGGTTCAGCCCGCCGCGGCGGCGCCGACGGCCTCTTCCACGAGGGGCTTCAGCTCGCCCTTGTCGGCCATCTCGCGCACGATGTCGCACCCCCCGATGAACTCGCCGCCGACGTAGATCTGGGGGATCGTCGGCCAGTCCGAGTACTCCTTGATCTCGTGGCGCACGGTGGGGTCGTCCAGCACGTTGCGGGTCTCGTAGGGGAACCCGAGGCCGTCGAACACGGACACGACGGCGGCGCTGAAGCCGCACTGGGGCTGCCGCGGCGTGCCCTTCATGTAGATGAAGACGGGGTTGTCCTTCGTCTCCTTCTCGAAGGTCGCGTGGGCTTCTTCCTTCGACATGGGCTCGGGCCGGGGCGGGGGTGTGTAGACGGGCCGCTCCGGGGCGTCCGGGCGGGACGTCGCGTAGGTGGTGGCCGGGCGCGGGGGGTCCGCGCTGACGATGCCGAGCCGGGACTTGAGGCGGTCTTTGATCTTCGAGCGAATACCCATCGCTGAACTCTCCGTCGTCGTCGCGCGGGCGGGCGCGACGGTGCCGGGAACTATAGTCTCCGACTCGCCGCGTCGCCGCTCGCGTCGCCGCGACCCGGAGGGGAGCCATGCGTTTCAAGGATCGAGTCGCCATCATCACCGGAGCCTCGCGCGGCGTCGGCGCCGCCTGCGCGGTCGCGCTCGCGAAGGAGGGATGCCGGATCGTCGCCGCGGCGAAGACGGTGGAGCCACACCCGCGGCTGCCGGGGACGCTGGGGGACACCGTGAAGGCGGTGGAGGCGGTGGGCAGCGAGGCGATCGCGGTGCGGGTGGACGTGCGGTTCGAGGACCAGGTCGAGGCGATGGTGGCGGCCGGCGTCGAGCGGTTCGGCCGGGTCGACTACCTCGTGAACAACGCGGGCGCGATCTTCTGGTCGCCGGTGGCGAACTGGCCGCTGAAGAAGTTCGACCTGGTGATGGGGGTCAACGTCCGCGGCGCGTTCCTGTGCAGCCGCGCGGTACTGCCGATCATGAAGGAGCAGGGCTTCGGCCACATCCTGATGATGTCGCCTCCGGAACACCCCGAGGCGGCCCCGGGCAAGGCGCCGTACCTGATCAGCAAGCTCGGGATGACGATGGTCGCCCGCGCGATCGACGCCGAGAACGCCTCCGACGGAATCTGCGCGTCGGCGCTGTGGCCCGTCGCCGCGATCAAGACGGCCGCGACCGTGAACCTCGGCATGGGGGACGACTCCCAGTGGCGCACGGTCGACATCCTCGCCGACGCGACGGTCGACCTGCTCGCGATGGACCCGAAGACCACCCGGTTCAGGGCCTGGCTCGACGAGGAGCTCCTCGCCGAGACGCGGGGTCTCGAGGACTTCGTGCAGTACCGCTGCGTGCCCGACGTGGAGCCGCCGCCGCTGTCGATCAAGCTGATGCAGCCCGGCTACGGCGAAGAGGACGAGCGAGCCCTGATCGGATGAGGTGAGCCGCCCGCGCGGTGGCGGCGATGCGCGTCCTTGGAGGCCCGCAACCGCGCGAAACGAGTCGTTTCGGCGAGCTGCGAGCACATCCAGGCCCGCAACCGCGCGAAACGAGTCGTTTCGGCGAGCTGCGAGCACATCCAGGCCCGCAACCGCGCGAAACGAGTCGTTTCGGCGAGCTGCGAGCACATCCAGGCCCGCAACCGCGCGAAACGAGTCGTTTCGGCGAGCTGCGAGCACATCCAGGCCCGCAACCGCGCGAAACGAGTCGTTTCGGCGAGCTGCGAGCACATCCAGGCCCGCAACCGCGCGAAACGAGTCGTTTCGGCGAGCTGCGAGCACATCCAGGCCCGCAACCGCGCGAAACGAGTCGTTTCGGCGAGCTGCGAGCTCCCGACCGACCGCTACACGCGCATCCAGGGCTCGTCGGCGTCCGGTCCGCAGGCCGCGCAGTCGGCGCGGGGACCGACCGTGAACCGCGTCCACTCGCCGACGCGGCCGTCGTAGGTGTCCAGCGCGCCCATCGTGGCGCCCACCTGACGCAGGCCCACGGCGCCCACCACCGGTCCGAGGATTCCCACGGACGAGCACGTCGGCGCGGCGCCGGGCTCGGGCGAGTGGGCGAAGACGCAGCGGTAGCAAGCACCCCCGGGAGCTGCCCCGAAGACCTGGCCGTCCATGCGCAGCGCCCCGCCGATCACGGCCGGGATGCCCGCGGCGAGCGCGGCCGCGTTCACCCGGTACTTCGTGGGGAAGTTGTCCGAGGCGTCGAGCACGAGATCCACGCCGTCCAGCAGCCGCGCGGCGTTGCCGGTCCCGAACCGCTCGCGACGGGCCTCCACCTCGACGGCCGCGCCGGGCATCCGATCCGTCCAGCGCCGGAGCCCGTCCACTGCGGAGTCGACCTTCGGGCGACCGATGTCCTCTTCGCGGTGCAGCACCTGACGGGGGAGATTGCTGCGCTCGACCACGTCGTCGTCGACCAGCCGAACGAACGACGCTCCCGCCGCCGCCAGCCCCAGCAGGGCCGGGCACCCCAGCCCCCCCGCGCCGACCACGAGCACCCGGCGCCCCCCGCAGCCGGACGGCGCGGCGCGGGCCTCGACGACGGTCGAGGGCCCTCCTCGCAGCAGCCCCAACAGGACACCCCGGGCCGTCTCCACGCCCGCGACGAGCGAGCCCAGCGCGTCGGGCCCGTCCTCGAGCTTCAGGACCCCGCCGCCCCCGGCCACCCCCGCCGCGCCGAGCCACATGGAGGCGGCGCGGGCCGCGAGCCCGCCCCCTTCGATGGTCACGCGCGACGCGAGCCAGCGCCTCTGGCCGGCCGCCCCGACGTCGCGGAGAACGAGCTGGCGGGAGAAGCGCTCGACCCGCTGCTCCGGTGTCTCCCCGGCGAAGGGCCGGCCCGCGTGCACGGAATGTCCGGTCATCTCCCTTATAGTAAGCGGCCTTCCGCCCCCGAGCCGCCGCTCCACCCCGGAAACCAACATGCCTCGTCCCCTGACTTTCGCGCTCGCAGTCGCCTTCACCGCCCCGATGATCGCCGCGTCGCCTCCCGCGCTCGCGGACGAGATCGACGACATGATCGACGCCGCGAAGAAGAAGAACCGCAACAGCCTCGAGCTGTACTACGACGCGCAGGCCAAGGCCGAGCTCGACGACGCCGGGGCGGTCAAGGTCCCCGCGAAGTCCCTCGACCTGCCCTGGGGCAAGATCGACCTCGAGGGCGGCTGGCTCGTGCCCGTGGTGCCGGACGAGCTCGAGGCCGAGGACATCGGCGACCAGGAGGTCCCCGAGCGAAAGCAGCTCGCGGCGGTCTACATCGGCAAGGGCAAGTTCAACGTCGACGTGCCGCACCCCACCGAGCGCTTCTCCCTCAACGAGAAGCTCGCGCAGCTGGGCCTCCGCGACGCCGACTACGACTCGCTGGAGATCGACATCGACGGCGGGACCGTCCTCCTCTTCGACGGCAAGTGGCGCTCCCTGCTCTACGAGGGCTCCACCGCCGCGGCCATCGACGGCAAGTCCGCGAAGACCGCCAAGAAGATGTGGAAGGCCCGGGGAGACCTGTGGCTCGACGAGTTCGCCGCCGAGGCGACGCTGCGCGCGGCCCAGGGCGAGACCGAAGACGCCCTCCTGCTCGACATGCCCACGAAGACCTTCAAGGCCAAGGTGCCGTGGCTCACCTATTCGTTCGACCCCTCGGACCCCGAGCCCATGGGGCTGCAGGTCTACAAGCGCCACCCGCTGAACCGCGACCGCGGCGACGGTTGGTCGCTCATGAGCTGGTTCTCCCAGGAGGACCACGAGACCAAGAGCATCGAGGAGAACACGCTCAAGGCGACCGACTGGACCGTGGACGCCGAGCACTACGACCTCGACATGCGCGTGTACCGGGACCCCGACGAGAACGTGTGGGGCATGGCCGTCGAGGGGTGGGGGAGCTTCACCGTCAAGCACCCCGATCGCGTCGTCCGCCTGCGGCTGTTCTCCACGGCGAACGGGTTCCCCGTGAAGCTCGGCTGGGTCCGGGATTCGGAGGGGAAGGACCTCCCGTTCATGCACAAGGCGGGGCGCGTGGTGATCGACCTCGGCCGGGAGTACAAGCCCGGCGAAGAGCTGAAGCTCGCGTTCAGCTACGACGGCTTGATGATCACGTCGTTCGTGCAGCCGTCACCCCAGACGTCGCTCAGCGACGAGGCCGCCGCGGGGGCCGTGGTGGGCATCGTCAACTACTCGCTCAACGACAACGACGCGTGGTTCCCCATGAACGACGGACACGCCGACTTCTATACGTTCGACTGGAAGATCTCGACCCCCAAGCCCATGGTGGCGGCCACCTCGGGGACGCTGCTCTCCATGAGCCAGGAGGGCAAGAACAACATCCACGTCGTGCGGGAGACCCACCCCGTCTCGTTCCCGGCGATGGTCTTCGGGAAGTTCATCATCAAGGAGAACAACCCCGACTACGAGAAGGGCGAGATCAAGATCCGGATGTACAACCACCCGGGCTTCGAGAAGGACGCGCAGTCGTTCATCGACGAGTCCCAGGGGATCATCGCCTACTACTCGCAGATGTTCGGCGACTACGCCTACCGCGAGCTGGACATCTGCCAGTGGCCGCTGAACTCGGACGGCGCGCAGGCGCCCGCGGGGCTCGTCCGCATGACCGGCGAGACGTACATCTCCAAGACCGATCTCATGAACATCTACGGCTACCCCGAGCCGAGCTGGCGGGACACGGTCCTACCCCACGAGATCGGCCACGAGTGGTGGGGGCACGTCGCCGGGTTCGGGTCGTACCGGGACCAGTGGGTGAGCGAGACGTTCGCCGAGTACGCCAGCGCCCTGTACCTCGAGGAGCGCCAGAAGCGGCGCTCCGGGGATCCCGAGGACATGTCCGGGTACGAGGCGAGCAAGGACGACTGGACGTTCGGTCGCCGCGCCCACCTGCAGCACCGGACTGCGCCCCTCTGGCTCGGCTACCGCATGAGCTCGAGCAAGCGCGACTACTGGCAGTCCAGCGCGTACGCCCGCGGCCCCCTGATCCTCGACATGCTCCGCAAGAAGTACGGGCGCGAGGCCATCGTGAAGTTCATGTACACGTACCTGAACCACACGAAGAAGAACCGGAACTTCCAGACCGTGTCCGAAGACATCGAGGCCGTGCTCGAAGCGGTCATCCCCGACGTCGACTTCGAGCCGTTCATGAACGACTACATCTACGGCAACAAGGTTATCGAGGGCTACGAGGACAAGCAGAAGAAGCGCTGATCAGGCGTTCCACTGGGGGGCGCCGGGGCCTTCGAGGACCTCGGGGTTCGCGAACAGCGCGTCCACCACGTCGACCCTCGCCTGGGCCGGGGGCAGCGAACGCACGATGTGGGCGACGAAGTGGTCGTCGGCGTCGATCTCCGTCAGATCGAAGATCGTCGGGGGCACCGGGGCGCCCTCCGGGTCGCGCACGATCTTGACCTGCGGCCGCGCTCGATGCCGGGGGTCGCGCGAGTGTCGGCACACGACCGCGGTCTCGCCCGTGGACAGCAGCACCGGCGTGCCGATGGGGAACGGCCCGAGGATGTGGATGAAGATCCGCACGAGCCGAGGCTCGAACTTGCCTTCGTCCTGGGCCAGCATCTCGAGGGCGCGACTGGGAGACAGCGCGGGTCGACCGGGCAGGTCCGAGGTGAACTCGTCGTACGCGTCCACGATGGCGATGATCGCCGAGAAGGTGTGCAGGCCCTTGCCCGGCAGGGGGTCCGGGAAGCCGCTGCCGTCCCGCCCGATGTGGTGCTCGTAGGCCGCGAGGATGCGGTCGCGGAACTGCGGGCCGAGGTTGGGCGTCTGCAGCACCTCCTTGACCGATCGGAGCGGGTGGGTCCGAGCGTCCTCGGGCATGCGCTCGGCGGGCTCCTGCCGCATGCCCGAGTCCGCGAACAGCGCCGCGAGGCCCAGGTTCATGAGACCGCGACGGCCGAGCTCCAGCTGGCGCCCGATCGACAGCGCCAGGAACGTCATGTTCACCGCGTGCACGACCCGATAGGTCTCCGGCGCGCGGCACATGGCGGCGGCGAGGAACCACTGGGGATCGGAGAGCAGGACGTCCACCGAGGCCTGCACCGCGTGCACGATTCGACCCCGGATCGCCTCGGGCACGACCGACTCCGTGGAGGCCATGTACGCCTTCCAGGTGACCAGCAGGTTCGTATAGGCGTTGACCGACTTGATCGCCTCCTGCGCCGCCTGGTTCTCGACGTTCACCTCTTCGAGCTGCTGCAGGTCGGTGACGAGGGAGAGCCGGGGGAGGAAGCGCACCGTCGCGACGCCCCGCCGCGCGAGCGCCTCGTTGAGGGTGTCCGCGCCCGTCTTCTCGTCGAGCACCTCGTTGTCGAGCAGCACCTGGACCAGCGAGCGCACCGCCGCGGGCCCGACCGGTCCGGTGACGCTCAGGCCGCCCGTCCCCCGGCGCGCCAGCTCGCCCATGAGGCCGACGATGTTCTCGTAGAGGATCGGCTCCGGCCGCACCCGGTACTCGTTGAGGAAGATCGAGTCGCGGTCGCCGCGCACGGCGAACTCGCCGAGGTGCTTGAGCAGGTCGTTGGACGACTGCGTATAGAATCTCACCGAGTAGCGCAGCGCCTCGTTGTTCACCGAGTGCATGCGCGCGGTCTTGAGCAGCATCGCGAGCCGGGTGACCAGGTCCTTCGCCAGGTTCGTGACGAATTGCTGTTCGGCGGCGGACGCCTTCCGCCCCCCGTGGGGGCTGCCCGACGCGGTGGGTCGCCTCATTGCCGACTCCCTGAGCGCCTCTCACGCTCGGCCGCGGCCGAACCCGCGGGGGCGATGATCCGGCGCGCGATCACCCGCAGCTCGCCCCGGGCCGTTTCCGCGAACCGGTCGAGGTAGACCTTCCCCTCCTTCGTCCGCGTGGCCCGCACCCCGAGCAGCGCGAGGTGGACCTTCTCCACCACCGCCGGGACCTTGCTCTCCTTGCCCGACTCGGCCTGGTGCGTGAACGCCTGCAGCGCCTCCTTGCCTGCGAGCCTCCCCAGGGCGATGTACCAGCCCCGACGCTCGTCGAACCCCCGGTCGTGGAAGTCCTTGCGCTGCAACGTCTCGGTGAGGAGGGGCAGCGCCGCCGCCACCCGGTTGGTCGCGAGGTACCGCAGCGCCTCCAGCCGCACCTCGGACGACGGATCGCCGAGCGCGTCCTGCATGAGGTTCGAGATGCGCGGGCTCCGCTCCGATCGCAGGGCGGCGAGCGCCTTCGTGCGCACGTCCGCCTCGGACCGCGTGTACGCGCCCGCGACGTGATCCATGAGGATCGGCCCGCCGATCTTGCCCAGCGCCCGGATCGCGGCCGCGGCCTCGCGGGCGCTCGAGCTCTGCAGGCGGGGGATGAAGTACTCGGTGTTGCGCTCGGTCAGGAGCAGCAGCGCGTCCGCGATGATGTCGCGCGGGCGCTCGTCCTGGACCTGGCGGAGCAGCTTGAAGATGGCGTCCACGTCGTCGATGTGCTGCACCGAGACGAAGGTGAACAGCTCGCCCCGCAGGTCTTCGTCCCAGCCCACGTTGAGGGCTTCGGCGAGCAGCGCCAGTCGGTCTTCCCGCCCGAGCTTGACGAAGAACCCGCGCAGCACGCCCGAGCGGAACGTCCCCTCGGCGGCCTGCTGGCGAGCGACCAGCGCGATGGGGCGCAGGACGGCGTTGAGCTGGTGGATGGAGCCGGTCGCCAGGAGCGGAGACAGCGCCTCGTCGAGGTGCTGCAGGAACACCTCGAGCTCCGTCTGGGACGTCTCGGCGAGGACCACCTCCCCGAGGATGGCGCCCACCTCGTCGAACCCCGCGTTGATGTTCTCGAGGCCGTGCAGGTCCTCGTACAGGCGGACCATCGCGTTGTCGTCGAACGCCTCGACGGGCACGTCCGGAAGCTCGGTCTCCTCGTCCACGAGGATCGTGCCCACGTACCCCCGTCGGCCGACCTCGGGGAGCGTCTCGCGACGCCCGCCCCCGTAGCCGCCGCCCGCCTCGCTCCCGTCGATCCCGCCGAGGCCCGTGAGGTTGCCGTGCGTCGTCACCTCCTCGGCGACCCGCCGGACGTCGTCCAGGCCCTTGCGCGCGTGGGGCTTGTAGGCCCCGGGCTGCCGGGGCTTGCCCGCGATCCCGAACCGCTGGCGCAGTCGCTCGAGGTCTTCGGCCACCTCGGCGAGGATCCGCTCCGCCTCTTCGGTGTACTCCACGAACGACTCGGCGATGGCGAGCCGGATGTGCTTGAAGTCGGCCTCCCAGAAGAGGACCGAGAGCTCCATGCCGCTCGAGGTCGACGCGTCCGTCTCCCGGGCGAGGAGCGTGACGAACTCCCGGATCTCGTTCCGCTCGACGCCGCGGATGAACTGGATGAGGCGGACACCGTCCCGGTGCAGCTTCCAGGGCAGCGACTCGCGGCGGCCCTCTTCGGCCCGGAAGACGATGTTGCCGTCCCAGATCATGGCCCGGGGCGTGACCTCGATCGTGAGGGAGTCGTGCTCGGCCAGCTGCTCGTTCAACCGATCCTGGAACTGCCCCACGAACATCTCGAAGAAGTGGTGCTCCGCGCTGTAGAGCCGCAGCGTCTTGCCCGCCTTGAGGAACACCTGGAGCATCGCGGTGAGCGCCTTGGTGCGCTTGCGCATCTGCACGCGGTCCATGGGGACCGAGAAGCCCTGATGCTGCTTCGGCGGCGGCGGCGCCGCCGTCTCGTCGAGCTCATCGAGGAGTTGATCGTCGAACGGGTCGGACATCGGCTCGATGATACCGGAGGGCGACGTCCGGTACCGTGCGCCCCATGCCCGAGCCCCACTTTCGCGAGGCCCTGCCCGGCGATCTGGACCTCCTGCTCGCGCTCGAACATGCCGCCTTCGACCGGCCCTGGCCCGCGGGCGCGTTCGAGCAGGAGCTGATGCTCCCCCAGGCCGCGGTCTGGCTCGCCTTCACGGGCCCCGAAGACCAGAGCGAGAGCGAGCTCGCTGGGTACGCGGACTTCTGGGTGGTCGAAGACGAGGTCAGCCTGCTCAACATCGCCGTGCACCCCGCCCATCGCCGTCGGGGCCTCGGGGGACGCCTCTTGGAGCTGGTGGAGCGGGTCGGCGCGGAGCGGGGGGGCGAGCAGGTCTTCCTGGAGGTCCGCGCCTCGAACGCCGCGGGACTGGCGCTGTACCGCGGGCGCGGGTACGTCCAGGTGGGCATCCGCAAGGGCTACTACAGCGACGACAAGGAGGACGCGATCGTCATGCGTCGCGTCCTCGACGACGCTTGAGGCCTGCTAGAACGCCGGCGATGTTCGACCGCCGATGCGAAGTCGTGGCCCACCGGGACCTGGGGGCGGGCGTCCGCCTCCTGAGCTTCCGCGACGCGGAGATGGCGGCCGACGTGCGCCCGGGCGCCTTCGTCATGCTGGAGACGCGACCGGGACCGCGGGGCACGATCGCGGCCCCGGTCCTGCCCCGCCCCTTCTCGATCCAGCGCGTCCGGGGCGACGTCCTGGACGTGATGTACCGCGTGGTCGGCACGGGCACGACGGCCATGACCGAGCTGCGCGAGGGCGACCGACCGCGCGTCCTCGGCCCCCTGGGCAATACCTTCCGCCTCCCCGACCCGGGGGAGACGGCCGTCCTCCTGGGGGGCGGCGTCGGCATCCCCCCCATGGTCGCGCTCGCCGACGCCCTCGTGGCGCGCGACGGGGAGGAGGCGCGCTTCGAGGCCTACCTCGGCGTATCGGGGGCGGCGGACCGCGGGTGCCTGGTCGGCTTCGACGAAGGCTACGGACCGGGCTCGCCCCACGCCGAGCGCGTCTTCCGCGCCACGATGGACGGGTCGATCGGCTTCCGCGGCCACGTGGTCGCGGCCTGGCTCGACCGGTGGGAGGCGCGCGGGCTCCGCCCCGACGGACCGGTCCGGCTCTACGCCTGCGGCCCCATGGTGATGCTCCGGGCCGTCGCCGCGACGGCCCTCGAGCGGGACCTGCCCGCCCAGGTGTCGGTGGAGACGATGATGGGCTGCGGGATCGGCATCTGCATGGGCTGCGTCATCGAGAACAAGCGCTACGACGGCAGCGGCAACCCCTACGACCGGTGGCTCCTCGCCTGCCGCAAGGGCCCGGTCTTCGACGCCCAGTCCGTGATCCTGGACGACGGAGGGCTCCTCCATTGAGCGCGCTCCGCCCCGAAGACGTGAGCCTCGCGGTCGACATCGCGGGCCTCTCCATGCGCAACCCCGTGATGCTCGCCTCGGGCACGGCCGGGTACGGCGCGGAGATGTCCGAGACGCTCGACATGGCCCGCCTCGGCGGGTTCGTCACCAAGGGGATCGCCGTACACCCCTGGGAGGGCAACGCGCCGCCCCGGATCGCCGAGACCCACGCCGGGATGCTCAACGCCATCGGGCTCCAGAACGTGGGCCTGGAGGGGTTCCTGAACGACAAGGTCCCCTACCTCACGGAGCTGCACGACCGGGGGGTCCGGGTGGTCGTGAACGTGATCGGGAAGACGCTCGAGGAGTACCACGACGTCGCCCGTGGGCTGCGCGGCGTGGACTGCGTGGACGCGCTGGAGCTCAACATCTCCTGCCCCAACATCAAGGAGGGCGGGATCCAGTTCGGCACCGACTGCACCTCGGCGGGCGAGGCCACCGCCGCGACCGTCGAGGGGGCGGACAAGCCGGTGTGGGTGAAGCTGTCGCCCAACGTGACGGACGTCGCCGCGATGGGGCGGGCGTGCGAGGAGCAGGGGGCCGCCGCGCTGTCGCTGATCAATACGCTCTACGGCCTGGCGGTGGACCTCGAGACCCGGCGGCCGCGGCTCAGCATCGGCGCGGGCGGGCTCTCGGGCCCCGCGATCAAGCCCGTGGCGCTGCGGATGGTGTGGCAGGTGTCCACGGCCTGCTCGATCCCGGTCGTGGGCATGGGCGGCATCTGGGGCCCCGAAGACGCGCTCGAGTTCCTCGTGTGCGGCGCATCCGCGGTGCAGATCGGCACCGCCAACTTCGTGAACCCACGCACGGCCGAGGAGTGCATCGACGGGATGGCCGCCTGGTGCGCCCACCGGGGAATCTCCGACGTGCGTGAAATCGTAGGTACCCTGCGGCTCTGAGCCGCGTTGCGAGGCGCGTTATCTCGGGGGACTCGACCATGACGCTGCGAGAGCACCTGGCGGAGGCGTTGCCGCGCTTTCCCCTGAAGTCGGCCTGGCCGACGGCGATCCGTGCGTCGCGGAGCTGGGGGCGTCGGGCCGAGCGCGAGCCGCGACTGACGGGGCGGGCCGACGTCGACCGCCTGCTCGCGCTGCACGACGCGGGGGACCACGAGGCGGCGATGCTCAAGAGCGCCCTCAAGGCCGTGCTCGACGCGCCGGAGAGCGACGAGGCGGTGGCCGCGCTGGACGCCACGGTCGCCCGACTGCTGCCCCGAATCGCGAGGGGCCTCGTCCCCGTCCGGGTGGAGGGCGCGCCCCCGGGGTTCGGAGCGCCGGAGATCCGTCGCCTCTCCGGCTTGGAGGCCCCCTACGCCCTCGTGACGCCCACCGCCGCGGCGATGGTGCGGCGGCGAGTCGACGGGACGATCCTCGGCGGGAGCCGCCTGCGCGTGGAGTGCGACCTGCCGAGCGGGCGGGTCCTGCCCGCGGTCCCGCGGAACCAGCGCGCCGCGCCTCCCCCCCGAAGGCGCCCGGACCCGTGGCTCAAGCACCTCGACGAAGAAGGCCGCTGGTCGCTCACGCCCCTGAACATCGCTCGCCGGCAGGCCCGAATCGCCATGGGCAGCGTCATCATCGACGTGGGGTGCGGGTGCGGAGGCAACTCGGTCGCCTTCGCCGAGTCCGGCTTCGAAGTCGTGGCGATCGAATCGGACCAGGAGCGCGCGGGCCTCGCGGCCGCCAACTTCGCCGAGCGCGGGCTCATCGGCACGGTGGAGCTCATCGAGGGTCCCGCCTCCGAGCACCTCCCGCGCGTGCTCAAGCGCGACCCCAACGCCGCCGTCTTCATCGATCCGCCCTGGGGAGGCAGCGACTGGCCGAAGCGGGCGATGAGCTGGGACGAGCTGATCGCCCCCCTGGGCGTATCGGGCGAGCTCCTGCGCCTGGGCGCGCAGCTGCTCGTCAAGGCGCCGCGCACGTTCGACGTGACCACGCTGCCGAAGCCCGGCAACTGGGCCGTGCACTACGAGTTCGGGGAGCGGGACGACGACCGCCGCGTGGTCAAGTGCATCACGGCGTCCGCCTGGTCGCCCAGCGTGCGGGCGTTCGAGCTGCTGGACGACGCCTGACGCGCCGCGGGCCGTCCGCCCCGGCTACTCGAGGATGCGGCGCACCGACATCGAGTAGGGCCCGACGGAGCCTTCCGCGTCCGCGACGATGATCACGTAGTCGCCCGCGGGCAGGAAGCCCTGCCACACCGCGTCCTCGCCCACCGCCATCGAGCGCCCGCCGATGTTCCAGCGGGGGAAGGAGGCGGCGTACACGTCGAAGGGGTCCTCGGCTTCGTTGCTGTCCACGTCGATGAACGCCGCCCCGAAGAAGGGTTCGTCCACTCCCAGCGGCTCGGGGAGCGTGTCGAAGGTGCCCGCGTAGAAGCTCGGGTTCGCGTCGAGGTGGATGGCCTGCCGATAGCGGATCTGCTCCACCAGCCGCACCGGCCTGAACTCGTCGGCGTCGAGGATGCCGTCCTGATCGTGGTCCAGCGCGCACACCGGCGGGTTGGGGCCGGAGACGGGGCCGAGGGGCGCGCCGGCGTCCTCGGGGATGCTCGACAGGTTGGCCTGAGCGGCGATCCAGTCGGGCATGTGCTGGGGGTAGGCGAACAGGGCGGGATCGGCGCACGGACCGGTCGTGGGGCCGAAGTTCCAGCTCGCGAAGTCCAGAGCGTCGGGCACGTCGCTCGCGAGCGCGACGGCGATGAACGGGTCCACCACGTCGACGGTCCCCGAGAGGTCGGTCATGCGGCGGTCGACCCAGACCCCCACGTGCGTCGTCTCGGTCAGGGTGAACCCGTACCGATCGGTGTCCGCCACGAACTCGGGGACGATCGTCCCGTCGGCCTGGAAGACGTCCACGTCCTCGGCTTCGTCGAACTCGCCGATCACGGTGCTCTCTTCGCCGTCGACCGCCAGCGTGGGCACGGACCGCACCGACGTCAGCAGCGCGCCGTCGACGTCCTCGAGGATCAGGCGGGGGTCGTGGGGGTCTTCGTCCAGCACGCGCACCGCGTTGCCGAGGAGGTCGTCGACCACGGGGGCCGTGTCGACCACGAGCCACAGCTGCTCCTGCTCGAGGCCCGCGACGCGCACGACCGCCGCCCCGTAGTCGCCCGAGATCGCGCCGAAGAGGATGTCCTGGGGGTGATAGAGGTAGGGGTCGATGTTCTCGGCGTAGACCCGCTCCTCCACGACCTCGGTGGGCCCGTTCGGGTCGGCCCCGCCGGTGTACGTGTAGTTGTAGCCGCGGACGTTGAAGCCGCTCTGGTACCCGTTCGCCCCCGCGGGCTCGCCGGGCTGCGGGTTCTGCGGGTCGAAGACGCCGAAGGTGCCGGCGTCCGGCACGTTGCTGACCACGGCGTTGTTCACGAGCTGCCCCCCGTCGGGGTGCTCCCGCCCGGACACGACGAGGGCCGTCGCCCACTGCAGCACGAACTGGGCGAAGTCGGCGCCGGTCACGAACTCGACGGACGCCACCCCGGACGGCTGCCCACCCCACATCAGCGGCTCGAACAGGTCGGGACCGTAGAGGTCGTAGAGGTACCGGCAGATCAGGTAGGCGTTGCCGCGGTCGGCGTAGTCCTCGAGCGTGTTGTCTCGGGTCAGCGGCATCAAGCTGCTGCGGTCGAGGTACACCCACGCCTGCTGGTGGTGCTCGGAGCCGTACCCGGTGAGGTCCGCCGCGAGCAGGCCCATGCCGTCGATCAGCCAGTCGTCCCAGCGGGACGGCTCGTCGGTGGGATCGGGCAGGCCCGGGTCGGCGCTGTCGTCGTCGTCGTCGTCGTCGCCCTCTTCGGCGCTGTCGTCGTCGTCGTCGGGCTCGACCACGTCGTCGTCGTCCGCCGCGTCGTCGTCGTCCACCGCGTCGTCGTCGTCGTCGTCGTCGCCCGGAGGCTCCTCCTCCTTGCACACGGGCGGGTCGAACTCGGTGCCCGCGGGGCAGGGCGCGCCCACGACGTCGTGGGTGAAGATCCGCTGCAGCCCCTCGCCGAGCTGCGCGTTGAGGGACTCGGCGATGTAGTCGTCCAACGGGATCGCGGTGCTGTTCCACAGCCCGGTGGGATCCGGCGCGTATACGAACAGGATCTCCTGCTCGTTGCTCCCGGGGTTGAGGAACGCGTCGTCGATGCAGTGATCGATCTCGGGCTCGGCGAAGGACCGGATGACCTCCGTGTCGTCCCAGGCGACGCTGTTGGTGAGCGACAGCCCGTTGAGTCGGTGGGACACGAGCACGTCGACGCGGCAGTTGCAGTCGCGGTCCGGCGGGCTCCCGAAGAAGGTGGTGAGCGTGGGCCAGTGGTT
The DNA here is from genome assembly GCA_964512225.1 of uncultured Rickettsiales bacterium. Classification (GTDB taxonomy): domain Bacteria; phylum Myxococcota_A; class UBA796; order UBA9615; family UBA9615; genus CAZEKB01. The sequence continues at coordinate 42,490 of CAZEKB010000048.1, forward strand.
CTGCTCGAGCAGGTCGAGGACGCCCTGGAGATCGCAGTTCGTGAAGCCGTACGCGGGCAGCCCGGACGGCACGATCGCGTTGTTCGGGTCCGAGCAGTCGGCGTCGAAGTCGATGGGGGTGGCGTCGTCGACGTAGATGGCGACGTTGGCCGACAGCGCCATCAGCGTCGCCCCCACCGTCGTGCGCGGCGAGCCCTGGACGATCGTCTGGCGGATCGAGAAGCTCCTGGCGTCGCTGCCGATGTCCGAAGCCTCCGCGGCGTCGGGGCAGGAGCCGAACTCTCGGGCCGCCGAGCCCCCGCCGACGCCGCGGGGAGGGGGCGCGGTGCGACGGCCCGCGGGAGCGTGGGCGAACCCGACCCCCGCGGGCGGGGGCTGCGGCCGCATCTGCTCGGGCGGACGGACGCCGCCGGGCGGCAGATCGGGGTCGCCGGGGCGGGTCGTCAAGGCCACGCGGAAGTTGACGTCGCCGGGCAGCGGGTTGACGAGCAGCAGCTCGAAGCGCGACGCGAAGTCGTCCTCCTCGGGCGGCTCGCTGATCTTCACCACGGGGCAGTTCTCGGTGCCCAGGGGGATGATCGCGCGCCCCTCGTGGAATTCGATCGCCTCGATCACGCCCGGGCTGCAGAAGTTGCCGGTCGCGTCGCCGATCACGAAGTTCGTGATGCGGATGCCGTCGCCCGTCGGGTAGGGCGTGCACTCGCCCTCGTTGCCCTCGGCGTCGATGGGGCAGAACAGCAGGTAGACGGAGTCGGCGACGGTGGGGATGTCGGCGTGGGTGTCCCAGGTGATGCCGTGCTGCACCTGCATGGGGGCCTCGCCCGTGACCACGTCGTAGGACTCGGCGGCGGCCTCGACGAGGGTGGCCTCCTGGTCCGCGGCGTCGGGCGAGTCGAAGCCGAAGAACACGTGGACTGTGACCTCGTCCGAGTCGACGTCCTCGACGATCAGGCCGACCTCCAGGGGGCCCGCGATCGTGGCGGTGGGATCGATCGTGGTGACGAGCACGCGCGGGGGCTGGGGCACGGCGGGGGCGGAGTCGTCGTCGTCGTCGACGCCTTCGGGCGTGGGGTCTCGCTCGCCGCGGGAGAAGGGGTCGGGGATCTCGGGACAGCCCGCGGCCACGACGAGGAGCGCGATCGCGAGGACCGGTCCCGGGTGTACGCGTCTGGACATGTCGCCCCTCTCCAAGTGTCGATATCGGGCCGTAGCCGTTTGTCAGGGTACCCAAGCGGAGTCCCGGACGCAGGGCGCAGATTCACCCGCCCGGGAGGCAGTCGTCCGGCTCCCGTCCGTTTTCGCGCACGGCGGCGGGAACGTGGGGCGACTCCGCGATGATCGCGGGCAGGTTCACCGGGGGCAGCTCCACACCCAGCACGTCGCCGATCTCCGTCGCGAACGCCCGCGCCACGAGGCCGTAGCCCACCGCGCTGAAGTGCAGGCCGTCGAAGCTGAGGAGGCCGCCCAGCATGCCGATGTCCAAGGTGGTGTCGCCCACCTCGAGCCCGTCCTCGGCCACCTCGTCGGTGGCGTCGAACAGGGGGACGACGTGCACGTTGTCGAACCGGTCGGCCTCGGCGCGCAGCGCCTCGTTGTAGAGGAGGATGTTCGCGGACGTGTTCGGATCGGGGTCGCCGATGCGGCCGGGAAGGATCGTGACGTCGGGCATGTCCCCCAGGAACACCTCGGCGCCGGTGGCCGCCAGGCGCGGGACCAGCAGGGCCAGGTCCGCCGCGATGTCCTCCACCGGCGTCATGTTCCCGGACGTCCCCAGCGCGTCGTTGCCCATCATGTCCGTGGTGAAGATGAGCGTCGGCTCCAGGGCCTCCACCGCGTCGAGCATGGTGAACGACGGGGGCTCGCCGAAGGTCCCGAAGGGGTCGAACGCGAGGTGGCCGAGGAAGATCTGGACGATCTCCGAGTCGTCGGGCCCGTGCACCACGTCGTCGAGCTGGTAGTTGCCCGCGGCGATGTTCCGGACCTCCAGGAGGGGGTCCATCCGGCCGATCTCGTAGCCGAAACCCGAGGAGTCGGGCCGCGCCAGCCGAGGGAGCGTGTCCGTGATCCCGCCCGTGATGTGCGCCACGACGTTCGGGGACTCGCACCCCGGGGCGGACCCCACGTCGGCCAGGGTGAGCGGGTCGAACAACCCGCGGACGAGCTGCGGCTGCGGCATGTAGGCCCCGAGCACCCGGGCGAGGGCGAGCGCGGGGCTGTGCAGCGTGCCGTCGAAGGTGGGGACGGCGTCCATGACCCCCTGGGTGAGGCTCGCGCCGAAGCCGACGACGCGGTCGAACGCGGGATCGACGGGCGGCGCGTACTCGATCCGGGCGTCGAGCAGGACCGGCTCCCGGCCCGCGGCCGTCACGGAGATGCGCGCGACGCCCGGCTCGGGGGCGCCCTGAACGAGGACGTCGAGCACGTCGCCGGCGATCGGGTCGAGGGCGAGGACGCCGCCCACCCGGACCTCCTCGACGTCCGCGGGATCGATGCCCTCGGCCGCGGTGTCGATGGCGAGCCGCACGTAGCCGGTGGACGGCAGGACCACGTCCTCGGCTTCGCAGGCCCCCAGGAGCACCGCGCCCGCGAGCAGGAGGCAGCGGCGGCGCATCAGTCCTCGATGTTCTCGGGGTCGGTGATCAGCGGGGGCTGCGCCTCGAACGCGAAGGTCGCCGAGTCGGGCGTGCCGTTGTCGTTGGTGTCGACGTCGAGCACGAGGGAGCGGGCGACGTCGGGCCAGGGGCGCACGCCGACGGCCAGGCGACGGATCCACCGCGTGGTGAGCACGCCCTCGATCCGGAAGTCCTCGATCCCGGTCGGCGTGCCGTCGTCGTCGCGCAGGAGGCGGCCCGTGAGGACGGGGTCGGTGAACCGCAGCAGGGCCGACTCGCGCGCGTCGCCTCCGATGTACAGCGTGAAGAAGACCGCGGGCTGCCGATGCTCGAACCGGCCCTCGGAGTCGATCTCCACGCCCTGGAACCAGCTGACGTACCCCCAGGTCTGGACGATGTCGTAGAGGTCCTCGCCCCGGTCCCCGGGGGCCATCCCGAAGTCGACCGTCGCGGGCAGGGCCACGGGACCGGTGGCGGGCAGCCCCTCGGCGCGCAGCACGTAGAGCGGCTGGGCGTCCGTGAACAGGTCCGTCACGGCGTCGGCGTCGGCCGCTTCGCCCCCCGCCCGGGCGAGCGCCAGGCCGGTCGCCGCGGTGAGCTCGAACGCGGGCCCGGCGGGCAGAGCGGTGGAGAGGGGGTGCTCGAGGGAGGAGCCCGCCTCGTCGGGGAGGTCGACGGTGAGGCGGTAGTCGAGGTTGCGGGTCAGCTGCTCGGGGAAGAAGCGGACGGCCTGGCCGTCGAAGTCGACGTCCGGGTCCCCGACCTGGGTGATCTCCCGCCGGATGTCGAAGAAGGTGAGGTCGCCCACGTCGGCGGCTTCGTCCTCGGTCAGCGGCCGCGTGAACAGGAGGTACGCCGCCGCGCGCCGCCCCGCCCCCAGGGCACCCGCGGCGGGGATCGTGGCCTCCACCGCCAGATCGAGGCCGGCGAGCTCCTCGGCGATGAGCTCCCACTCGCGGTCCAGGGTCGCGGTGCAACCGACGGACGTCGCGGCCGTCAGGGCGGCAGCGACCACCAGGGTCCACCGGATGGGGGCTCGGGACATGACGAGACGATAGGCCTCGACCGTGACCTCCGCGAGCACTCCACCGCTGGTCAACAGGTGCGGTGGACCGACGGAGCGGCGGTGAAACGTTGGTTGCAGATCCGCTCGGGGCTTGAGGGGCGCGTGTTCTCCCGGCATTCGTTGGCGGCGCCGACCTCCCGGCGACCGGAGTTTCACGATGACCCGTTTCCGATTCCTGTTCCTCGCCGGCGCGCTCCTCGCCGCCGGTTGCCCCTCCACCGACGACCGCGGAGGCGCGAACCCCGAGTTCCCGGGCGACGACGACGACGCGGTGGGCGACGACGACGACGCGATGGGCGACGACGACGACGCGATGGGCGACGACGACGACGAGCAGGGCGACGACGACGACGCGGGCGACGACGACGACGCGGTGGGCGACGACGACGACGCGGTGGGCGACGACGACGACGTGCCCGTGGGCCCCTGCACCGACGACTCCGCCGAGGAGAACGACGACCTCGCGGGCGCGGGCGCGGGCACCGAGGGCCTCGTGGAGAACCTCGTGTCGTGCCCCGAGGACGAGGACTGGTACGCCCTGTTCGTCCCCGCGGGCAAGCAGCTGGCGGTGAACGCCTGGTTCCAGCACGCCGACGGCGACATCGACGTGTCCGTGCGCGACGCGAGCGACGCGAGCATGGCCTCCGGCGGAGCGTCGACGACCGACGACGAGAGCGTGACCACCTCGGCCGTCGAGACGGACCAGAACCTCTTCGTGCGGGTGAACCTGTACGCCGACGCGGGCGCCGTAGTGGGCAACGAGTACGATCTCGAGCTCGCCGTCATCGATCCGCCGGTGTGCGCGCTCGATCCCTTCGAGGAGAACGACACCGACGCGACGGCCGTCGCCATCACGGCGGGCGCGCACGCGGGTCTGAACGTCTGCACCGACGACGACGACTACTACTCGATCTCCCTGACCGCGGGTCAGACCCTCACCGTGGACGCGACCTTCCTCGACGCCGAGGGCGACATCGACGTCTACATCCTCGACCCCGCGGGCACGCAGCAGGCCTACGGATCCAGCGTCGACGACAACGAGTCGCTCTCCTGGACGGCCGTGGCCGCCGGCGTGCACCTGGTCCGCGTCCGCCTGTTCGGGGACGACGGGACCACCTTCGGCAATACCTACAGCCTGACGCTCGGGGTCCAGTAGGGCCGTCGATTCCCGGTGCCTGGAGTGGCTGGGCGATCACGACGCCGCGAAACGGCGCGTTTCGGCGAGCGGTGAGCGCCTGGACGATCACGACCCCGCGAAACG
>CAZEKB010000049.1:0-47272 GCA_964512225.1 uncultured Rickettsiales bacterium
GGGGCCCGCCCGGCCCCGGGGCGGCGGGGGGGCGGCCCCCCCGCGGGGGTCCAGCCCCCGGGGGGAGCGCTCCGCCGCTCCCTGACGCCTCGCCGTGACCCCCCTCCGCCGCGCCCTCATGAAGCTCGCCGGGCTGTCCAGCGGGCGGCCCGGCCGGACCCTCGTGATCGCCGCGCTCCTCGGCCTCATCGCGATCCCGGGGCTGATGTCGGTGTCGATCACCGGCGACCTCGCCCGCATGCTCCCCGACCGGCCCGGTCCCGCCCACGGTCTGGCCCTGTGGCTCCAGGGGTTCGCGGCCGCCGAGGCGGTCTACGGGCTGGTGGAGCTCGACGAGCCCGACCCGGAGCGCCTCGCCGAGCTGGGGGACCGGCTGGTCCTCGCCTTCGAGGCCTCCGACCTCGTCGCGTCGGCGGCGGTCCGGCCCGCGGAGGGGCTGCCCGCGGCCGACCCCCTCATCACCCTCGACCTGCTCGACGAGGACGGCGTGGCCGAGGTGGCGGCGCGCACCCGGCCCGACGCGCTCCGGGCCCGGGCCGCGGGGCTGAAGAACATGCTGCTGTCGCCGATGGACGCCGACACGCGCGCCATGCTGCTCCGGGATCCCCTCGGCCTGCTCGAGCTCCTCGGTGCGCGCCTGAGCAGCGGGGTGCGACGCTTCGACGCCGCGGGCGGCGGGTTCATCTCGCCGGACGGCCGCGCGCTCCTGCTGATCGTGCGGCCGGTCCCGGTCGAAGGCCCCCCGCGGGCCTTCTCGGCGCGCGTGGAGGACGAGCTCCGGGGCCTCGCGGATCCGATCCTGGCGGACGCGCCGGGGGCGCGCTTCGGGCTGACCGGCGGGCTGATGTACGCGCGCCACATCGAGGACGCCACCCGCGCGGACGGTTCGCGCCTCGCCCTCGTATCGATCCTCGCGGTCCTGCTGCTCTACCTGGCGTTCTACCGGTCGATCCACAGCCTCGGGATCATGCTGCTGTTGCTGCCGTACTCGGTGCTGCTCACGCTCGGCGGGCCGGGCCTGTTGCTCGGTGAGCTCACCCCCATGGCGGCGGGGTTCGCGGCGATCCTCTTCGGGCTCGGCGTCGATCCGGCGGTCCACCTCACGTCGCGGTATCGGGAGGCGCGCACCCGCAAGCCGCCGCGAGAAGCCGCGATCGAGGCGGTGCGATCGGTGGGGCCCGCGGTCGTGACCGCGTCGATCACCACCTCCCTCGCGCTCCTGGGCATCTCCGTGGCCGGATCGAGGGCGCTGGCCCAGATGGGCGCGCTCGCCTGCATGGGCGTCCTCGTCAACGCGGCGGTGATGCTGGCGGTGCTCCCGGCCCTGTGGATGCTGCTGGGCGACCGCATCGGGCCCGATCCCGGGGTGGGCGTGGGCGCGGCCCGGCGGGCGGCGGGGTTCATCCACCGTCGCAGCGCGCTGATCGTGGTGGCGTACGTCGCGGGGGCCGCCCTCCTGTTCGCCCTGCGCGGGCCCCTCGGCTTCTCGGTGACGATGGACGGGTTCCGCCCCACGAGCCTCGAGCCCGTGCGCGTCGATCTGGCGATCGACAGCCACTTCGGCGAAGAGCTCGGGCGCATGATCGTGCTCGTGCAGGGGACGGACCGGGAGGCCGTGCTGCAGGCCAACGACGCCTGGGCCGAGGCGTTGGAGCCGGTCGTGGACGCGGGCACGATCGTGGCGTTCGAGTCGCTGTCCGTCATCGAGCCGTCCCGCGCCACGGCGGGCGCGCGGCGGGCGGCGCTGCGGGAGCGGGTGGATCTCGCCGTCGTGGCGGACGACATGGAGGCCGCGCTCGTCGCCGAGGGGTTCAACGTGGGCCCCTTCTCGAGCGCGCTCGAGGGGTTGCGGGGCTTCGCCGCGGGCGACGCGCCGGAGGTCCCTCCCGCGGCCCAGTGGCGGCGGTGGTTCGCGCAGAAGCACGTCGCGGAGGTCGAGGGCGAGGTGCGGGTCGTCACGCACCTCCACCGGACTCCGGGACCCGACCCGCAGTCCGTCTACGACGCCCTCCTCGCGGCGGCGCCGCCTCCGACCGACGGCGTCCAGTCCCACGTGACGGGCCTCCCGCTCGTCGAGCAGCAGGCCGAGGGCTACCTCCAGTGGGGGATCTTCCGGCTGATCGGCGCGTGCACGGTGCTGCTGCTCGTCGTCCTCGTCGTGCACTACCGGCGGCGAGACGTCGTGGCCGTGGCCTTCGTCCCCCTCGCGGGCGGCCTCTTCCTGTTCGTGGGCGTCTACTCCGCCCTGGGCGTCCCCATCACCTTCTTCGCGATGGCGGGCGTGCCCCTCCTCGTGGGCGTGGGCATCGACGACCACCTCTTCATGCTCGACCGGTACCTCGAGCGCGGCGGTCGGCCCGGCCGCCTGGACGACACCCTCGCGGGGTCGGGGCGCGCCGTGCTCGTGACCACGCTCACCACCCTCGCCGCGTTCGGCGTCCTGTCCCTGTCGAGCTTCGACGCGCTCGCGAGCATGGGCAAGGCGGTGTCCCTGGCGCTGGCCATCGCGTTCGGGTCCTCCGTGGTGCTGCTGCCCGCGCTCCTCGCGCGCTTTCTGCCCGGCCCCGACGCCCCGCCGTCGTCATGACACGGGCGGACTCGTTTGATAGAAATCGGCCGCTCCGGACGCCCGCCCGAGCCGCGGGGGGCGACCCGGAATCCGGACGCGGAGGCCGCGCATGGCGCTGACGACCCAGCAGGTGACGACGATGCTCCTCGAGGCGCTCAACCTCGACGAGGACTACGAAGCCGAAGACGTGGACCCCGACGGGGCGTTGTTCGGTGACGAGGGGCTGGAGCTCGACTCCCTGGACGCGCTGCAGCTGGCGGTGGCCATCGAAGAGAACTACGGCGTGACGATCGACGAGGGTCGCGGCGAGGCCATCTTCCAGTCCGTGCGCACGATCACCGACCACATCAACGCCCACCGCGCCGCGGGCTGAGCCCCGGGCGTGGACCTCCCGATCCCGCACCGGGACCCCTTCCTCTTCCTGTCCACCGTGTCCGGGACGGACGCGGCGGGGGGGCTGTTCCTGTACGAGGTGCCGCGCGAGGGGGACTCCTGGTCGCGTCGGCTGCTCCCCGGGCTGCTCATGGTGGAGGCGATGGCCCAGGCCGCGGCGGCCTGGCACGGCATCGCCCACGCGACGGACGAGGGGGCGACGGAGACGGGCCTGCTCGCGTCCGTCGACGGGGTGAGGGTGTCCGGGCGACCCCGCCCCGGGGACCGCCTCACGATCAAGATCCGCGCCAAGAAGAGCTTCGGTCCCATGGCGATGCTGGACGGCGAGGTCTGGGTCCACCACCGGATGCTGGCCCAGGGCAAGATCGTGGTGCGTCGCGGCGTTCCGGAGGCGGCGTGACCGGCGTCGTCGTGACGGGCATGGGCGCCGTGACTCCCGTGGGCGTCGGGCTGGCCGCGTACGCCGACGGTCTGCGGGCCGGGCGCTGCGGGGTGGCCCCGATCGATCTCTTCGACGTCTCGGCGTACCGCAGCGCCGTGGGCGGCCAGATCCGGGGCGACGTGCGCACGCCCGTGATCCGCGCCGCGGCTCGCGCCACCGGCCTCCCCGTCACGACCCGTCAGGGGCGCACCGCCCTGTTCGGCCTGGCCGCCTTCGCGGAGGCCCTCCAGGACGCGGGCCTCCACCGGGACGACCTGCGCGACGCGGGCCTCGCGATCGGGACCTGCACGGCGGGGACGCCGGAGGCCGAGTCGGAGCTCCTCGACTGCCCCGACGTCGAGGCGTTCTGGGAGTCGGCCGCCCCCCGGCTGCTGCTCACCACGCCCGTGGGCACGACCACCGACTTCCTCGCCCGCGCCGCCCGACTCACGGGCCCCGCGACCACGATCTCCACGGCCTGCAGCTCCTCCACGAACGCCGTCGGGCTCGGCGCCATGTGGATCCGCGCGGGCCGCTGCTCCCGCGTCGTGGTCGGGGGGGCGGACGCCCTGTGTCGCCTCACGCACGCGGGCTTCAACAGCCTGAACCTCGTGGCGCCCGAGCGCCCGCTGCCCTTCGACGCGCGCCGCCGGGGGATGGTCATCGGGGAGGGCGCGGGCATCCTCGTCCTCGAGGACGAAGCCACCGCCCGGGCCCGCGGCGCTCGGATCCGCGCGCACGTCCTGGGCTTCGGCAACGTCGCCGAGGCCTTCCACCTCGTCCAGCCCGATCCGTCGGGAGCCGGGGCGGAGCGCGCGATGGCGGCCGCCTTGCGCGACGCGGGCGTCGACCCCGGCGAGGTCGACTACGTCAACGCCCACGGCACGGCGACCCCCCACAACGACGTGGCCGAGGCCCGGGGGGTGAGGCGGCTGTTCGGCGACCGCGACGTGCCCGTCAGCTCCACGAAGTCGCAGACCGGCCACCTGCTGGGCGCGTCCGGGGCGGTCGAGCTCGTCGCCGCGCTGCTCGGCATGGAGCGCGGGTTCCTGCCGCCCACCGCGGGCTGGGCCGAGAAGGACCCCGAGATCGACATCGACCCCGTGCCCGGCGCGGGCCGGGCGGCGTCCTTCGACGTGTTCCTGAGCAACAGCTTCGCCTTCGGGGGCAACGACAGCTCCCTGTGCGTCGCTTCGCCCGCGCGGGGGGGCGCGTGACCCCCGTCATCACCTCGATCGGGCTCCTCTCGCCGCTGGGCGTGGGGCGCGAAGCCTTCGTGGAGGCGTGGCGCGCGGGCGCGTCCGCCGAGCGGGTCGAGGCCGGGGCCGAAGCGGGCGGTGTGCGCCTCCCGAAGTTCAAGGCGTCGGCGCTGTACCCCGATCACCGCAAGGCGTTTCGGCGGATGGACCGGCTCAGCAAGATCGTGTGCGGCGGCATCGCGCTCGCCCGGGACGACGACGCGGGGCTCGGTGACCGGGAGGGCCTCGGCCTGGCCGTCGGCACGGACTACGGCACCCTGGTGGAGACTTGGAAGTTCCTCACCCGGCTGCGGGCCAAGGGCCCCGCGCTGTGCAACCCGATGGACTTCCCGAACCTCGTGCCCAACGCCGGGGCGGGGTACGCGGGCATCTTCCTGGGCCTGCGCGGCCCCTCCCACACCTTCTGTCGACACGAGACCTGCGGCGACGAGGCCGTCGCGTGGGTGGCGGACGGGATCGCCGCGGGCATGCTCGACGCGGGCCTGGCCGGGGGCGCCGAGGAGCTCGGCGATACGCTCGCGCGGGCGACTCGAGCCGCGGGCGGTTGGCGGGCGGACCACCCGCTGGGCGAGGGGGCCACGGCCGTCCTCCTGGAGACCCCGGAGCGGGCGGCGGCCCGGGGGGCGACCGTCCGAGCTCGCTTCCTCGGCTCCTGGGGGGCGTCGACGCCGAGCGGTCGGTCCGCCCTGCTGCTGCCCGCGGACCCGGTGGGCCTCGACGACCTCGTACGTCGCGCCCTGGACCGAACGGGGACGGCGGCCGCGGACGTGGGCGCCGTGCTCCTCTCGCACCCCGAGCACGCCGGGCTCCGGGCCGCGGTCGAGTCCGTGATCGGGCCGGACGTCCCCGCCACGGACCACCACCTGAGGCTGGGCGCCCACCCCGCCGACGGCGCCTTGCGCGTCGCCCTCGGGGCGCTGCTGCTGGCGGATCGGTCCCTGCCGGTCCATGCTGACGGCGACGGATGCCGGGGCTCCGCGGCCCTGGTCGTCACCTGCGCGCGCGGCGGAGGCCTCCGGGTCTCGGTCGTGGGCGCCGCGTGACCCGCGCCGAGGACGCTTCGTGACCCGAGTTCGCCTGCCCACCACGCCGATCCCGCCCCCCGCGGACAAGTCCATCACCCTGGACGGACTGGTCGAGGGGCTGTGCGGCGTCCTCACCCCCCGGGACGAGGCCGACACGATCGTCGCCCAGATCGAGGCGCTCCGGCGTCGCTGCACGGGCGTCGTGGTCGTGGACGACGGGAGCGTCGACGGCACGGTCGCGGCGGCCGAGGGGGCGGGCGCGCGCGTACTCCCCCTGCCCGCGCCGGCCGGCGAAGGCGCCGCCCTCAAGGCGGGCCTACGGCTGACCCGGGAGCTCGGGTTCATCGGGGCCCTGGTCCCCCGCAAGGAGGTCCTCGCGGCGGAGGTCGTGGACGAGCTGGCCCGCGCTCACCTCGCGGCCCCCGAGGCCATCCTCCTCGCCGTGGGGCCGGGGGAGGCGATCGCGGGCAAGGAGTGGGAAGAGGCGGCCGCCGTCGCGCGCGGCGAGGAGCCGGTGCCCTATCCCGACTTCAGCCCGCCCCGGGCCCCCGGCCTGCACGGGCGCGTCGAGGACGTGTTCGAGGCCGTGGTGGAGACCCGATACGCCTACCCCTGGGGAGGTCCCCGGATCCTCCCCCTGCAGGCGATCCTGCGACGGCGCTTGCGGCAGAACGGCATCGGGATCCACATGGAGCTGCTCGCCCTCGCCGTGAAGGCGGGGACGCCCACGGTGGAGGTGGAGGTCCCCACGCCCCCGGCGCGGGTCACGCCCACGTGCAAGCGCGCGGCGGTCACGCTCCTGCGCGAGTTCGTCCCCCTGGTCGCCCTGTCCCGCGTCCGCGACCGGCTCGGGCTCGGCAGCGGCTACGCGCCCCCCACGATGTCGCCCCTCCTCCTCGCCCTCGGGCTCGGCCTCGCGTTCGCGGGGACGGGGTGCGTCAAGCAGGTCGCGGTGGCGAACCCGACGACCGAGCCGTGCGCCGCCCGGGCCGAGTGGCCCGGCGGGGGCGACGCGGCCGCGGCCCGGGACGAGCTCCGCGCGGGCCGCGCGGCGATGGTCCCGCTGATGGCGCAGCAGCAGGTGGACGTGGACGCCCGAGGCCGCCGCGAGCAGCTCCACGGCGTCGTCGCCTTCGGAGCCCGGGACGAGCTCCGCGTGCGCGTGGTGGTGGGGCCCGCGGCGTCGCCCGTCCTCGACTACCTCGAGGCGGAGGGCCGGTGGCTCCTGCTGCTGCCCACCGAGCAGCAGCGGCTCGCGGGGGAGGGCCGCCCCGATCGGGAGGCCCTCGGGAACCCGGACGGGGCGCTGTCGCCCGGCGCCCTCGTGACCCTGCTCAAGTCGCCCGAGGCCGACGCCGCGGTGCGCTGGGAGCCCGGCGCGTGCGCGGTGCTGCAGGAGCTCGACGGGGACCGCGTCGTGCGATCGCTGCGTCTCGAGCCGGGCAGCCGACTCGTCGTCGAAGATCGCCTCTTCCTCGACGGCGATCCCGCCGTGACCGTGCTCCCGAGCGATCACCGCCCGGTGGGGGAGGGGTTCTGGCCCCACCGCATCGAGGTCCGCTCCCTCACGTCCGCCGACAAGGTCGTCCTCACGACCCGTCGCGTGCGCACGGAGGGGTTCGACCACCTCTTCGAGTTCGGGCCCGGCTGACGTGGACCTCGTCGTCGACTTCCGCTTCAGCGCGGCCCATCGGCTCCCTCGCTACGTGGGGCGCTGCTACCGGATGCACGGGCACTCGTACCGGCTGGAGGTGGTGGTGTCGGGCACGCCCGCGGCGGACACGGGGATGGTCGTGGACTTCCACGACGTCGAGGCGGCCGCGGGCGGGGTCGTGGCCGAGGCCGACGGCGGGTGCTTCAACGACGTCCTGGACAACCCCACCGCGGAGGCGATCGTCGTGTGGTTCTGGCGGCGTCTTCAGCCGGACCTGCCGTCCCTGACCGAGCTCCGGCTTTGGGAGACCGACGACTGCCGCGTCGTCTATCGCGGCGAGCCGGTCCCCGAGGCCCTGGTGGCTCCCGGACGCCCGCAGGTCCACCCGTCCACGGCGGAGTCCGCGTGAGCCCGCGGATCCCCCGGGTGCGCCCCGCCGATCCCGAGGCCATGGCCGCGGCGATCGACGCGTTCCTGCAGGCCGCCGGGTTCGACACCTCGGATCCGCACCTGCGCCGCTCGGGCGCGCGCGTCGCCGAGGCGTGGGCCGCCGACCTGCTGGAGGGGTACTCGGTCGACCCCGCGACCGCGCTGGGCGACCCCTTCCCCGAGACCTCGAGGGACCTGGTGCTCGTCAAGGACATCGAGTTCTTCTCGTCGTGCCCTCACCACCTCATGCCCTACCAGGGCCGCGCGACGATCGGCTACGTCCCCGACGGCCTCGCCATCGGCTTCTCCGGCATCGTCCGGCTGCTCGACGCCGTGGCCCATCGCCTCACGCTGCAGGAGTGGCTCACGCGCGACGTCGCCCTCACGCTCATGGAGGCTCTCTCTCCGGCGGGGGCCGCGTGCGTCATCGACGCGGTGCCCATGTGCGTCTTCGCCCGCGGCGTTCGGCGCCCCTGTCGCATCGAGTCGACGGCCTTCCTGGGCTGCTTCGCCGACGACCCCGACCTCCGTCGCGCCGTCCTCGACGGCTCGCAGCGCAGCTGACCGACGTGCCCGTCGAGTGGGGGGTGCACGTCCTCCGCCCCGTCACGGCCGCGCAGGTCGTCGAGCTCGCCCGCAACGGCGTGAACCGGCTCAGCGTGCCGCTGCCGTGGCGCTGGATCGGGGGCCTCGCCGCGGGCCCTCGGGAGTGGGGTCCGCTCGATCACTTCCTCGAACCGGTGCGGGCCGCGGGCGTCCCCGTCCAGGGCATGTTGGGCCCGGGGATGCCGCACCTGCTGCCGGACGCGATCCTCGCCGACGGCGGCCCGGACCACGACGCCTACGTGGAGCGGTTCGCGGACTACTGCGCCGACGTCGCGCGGCGCTTCGACTGGATCGATGCGTTCCGGGTGGAGGACGAGCTCAACGCGGCCCCGCACTACGAGTCGTTCGTGACCCGCCGGCGTCGCGGGAAGGCCTGGCGCCGCACGGAGTTCCGGCTGCGGCTCCTGCGCGCGTCCGTCGACGCCGTCCGCGGGGCCCGACCGGACGCCTCCGTGCGGGTGACGGTGCACGCGTCGATGCCGGGGTGGAAGGTCGAGCTGAGGCGTTGGATGGCGGCGGGGATCCGCGTCGACCGGCTGGGGCTGTCGCTGCGGCCCTGCTTCGTCCTGCCCGACCCGGCGATGGCCGAGCGGGTGGGGGAGGCGCTCGCCGAGGCGCGCGAGGTGCTGGCCGCGGGGCCCTGGGCCAAGGAGGCCCCGGAGCTGGAGGTCGCACGCATCGGCTACCCGACGCACCGCGCGCTGTTCAGCCCCCGCAAGCAGCGCGAGTTCCTCGTCCTCGCGGCCCGGCAGATGCGGGACGCGGGCGGCGTCGGGCTGCACTGGTGGTCGCTGCGCGATCAGGCCCACCCCGACCCGATCCTCGGGTACTGGCCCCCGGCCCAGGAGCGGCACTTCGGCCTGCAGTACTACGACGGCACCGCCAAGGCGGCCATGGACGAGTTCCGGGTTGTCGCCACCGGCGACCGGTACGGAGAGGGCGCGGCGTGAGGCCCGTGATCCTCGCGGCCCTGGTGGTGCTGGGGAGCGCGGCGACGGCGCAGGCCGGCCCGTGGGTCCCGGAGACGAACCACGGCTACGTCAAGCTCTCCGTGCGCTGGCTGCCGGCCTTCCTGTGGAACCCGGGTCCCGAACACGCGGACGACTCCAGCGAGGAGGCGCGTGTGCTGTACGGCCCGTACAACGAGGTCTTCGCGGGCACCTACTGGGAGCACGGACTGGCCCCGCGCACGGCGTTCTGGGTGCACTGGGAGCCCGCGAAGCTGTTCGCCCTCACCGACCCCCGCGACGGCGCGACCCGGGTCCACGCGTCGGTCGGGGAGCCGACGCTGGGGGTGCGCGCCAACCTCCTGAAGAAGGGTCCGCTCGCCGTGGGGGCGGAGGTCGGCGTGACCTTCCCGCTCCTGGACAACGCGGTCGTGGACGACGTCTACAGCGTGGTCGAGGGCAACCCCCGCATCGCCGAGCTGCGCACCGCCTCGGGCGTCTGGGACGTGACCCCGGCCGTCTCGGTCGGCGCGGGGTTCGGCCGGATGTACGTCACGGGCGGCGTGGGCGTGAAGGTGCGCAGCGGCGGCTGGGACACCGTCTTGCTGTGGAACGCCGAGGTGGGGCGTCGCGTAGGCAAGGCCGAGCGGGGCTCGCTCCGACTGAAGCTGGCGGGGCACCACCCGCTGGGGAACGGCAGCGCGCCCTACCACGACAGCGTGAGCGGGATCGGCAACGGCACGAACTACGGGGGATTCACGATCGAGTACGACCGGCGCATCGGCGAGCGGTGGTTCGTGGGCTTCTCCCTCGCGGGCGGGCTCGGGCCCATCGTCCGGCAGACCGGAGGCCCGGTCGTGGCCCTGAACGTCTCCGCGATCTACTAGGCCCTACCGGCCCGGGACCTTGCCCTTGCCGGGCTCGTCGAAGTCGTCGTACCGGTGTTACTCGTAGACCACGAGACGGGACGTCAGGACGATGTTGCCGCCGTCCGGAGGGGGCAGGCGCCCGTCCCACAGCGCGCGGTACTCGATGGTCGCGGCCTCGCCGGGCGTGACGAGGTCCGTGACGTCGACGACCCAGGGATCGACCTGGCGGCCCGGGCACCAGCCCCCGCGGCCCGTCCACCAGGTGCCGCTCTGGTTGGGCACGGTGCCGGAGCCGATCGTCTCCAGGCAGCCCACCGGGTTCCCGATCGCGGGGTGGTCCTTCAGGAGCGGCGTCCCCTCGACGGTGAACTCGTGCTGGTGGTCGCAGAACTCGGCGCAGCCGTTGCCCTCGGCGGCGCCGTGGCCGGTGATGATCGCCACGAGCTCGACCTTCGTCGCGCTCGCCGGGATCGCCACCTCCACGGGCTCTCGGTCGTTGTAGGTGTCGTTGAAGTTGCCGCCGCCGAACAGCGGGTGGACCTCGGTCGGGCGCACGCCCTCGCCGCGGTTGCTGAACCGGAAGTCGAGCTTGGTGATCGTCGGCTGCACGTTCCACGAGGGCGCGAAGTCGTAGCGGATCCGCCGGGTGCCGCCGCTCGCGAGCTCCACGAGGGACGGGGACGCGTCCACGACGTAGCGGCCGGCGCGGTGGTAGGTCGTGATGAACCGCGCCATCTCGACCCAGTTCTCGTCGGCGAGGTCCCGCACGCGGATGTGCGCGAGGTAGTCCCACGCCCCGCAGTTGCTCTGCTCCAGCAGGAACTCGTTGGGGCACCAGGCCGTGAGGTCGATCTCGAGCGTGTCGAAGCCCGCCATCGCGGCGGCGTCCGGGAACTCGACGTCGATCTCGGCGTACTCCTGCAGGGTCTCCCCGTCCCACGGAGTCACGATCGTCACGTCGGCCTCGGCGTCGAGGCGGGCCTGCCGCTCCGCCTCGTAGTTGTAGTACTGCGCCTCGTGGGCCGCGTACGCGATGTTGTCCTCCCAGGGCCACTGCAGGGTGTCGTCGCGCCGGAGGACGTCCGCGAGGCTGCCCACCCCCCGCACCGTCTGGTGCCGGTCGATCGCGAGGCCCCGACGCCCGTGGGTCCGCAGGGACGTGCCCAGCCAGTCGTCCATGCGGCCGCGGCGGTCGTTGACCACGTGGAGCCGTCGCTGCCAGCGCTCGGCGGGCTCGTCGATGTCGTTCGGCCAGTCCTCCAGCAGTCCGTCGAGCCGCTCCCGGAGCGCGTCCGTGACCACGTTCTCTTCGTCGGAGCTGTCGGCGGTGGAGACGAAGAAGTAGTGCACGTTCGGGGGCGAGCGCCGCAGCATGTCGGCCATGTCGTCGGTCTTCTCGATCAGCGGCGTGGGATCGTTGGGGGACACCGTGAGGTCGTCCATCAAGAAGATGTAGCTGTCGCAGCCGGAGAACTCGGTCCGGAAGTTCCACTCGTCGGCGTGCTTGCGCCGCACCGTGAAGTCGTCGGCGATCTGGTGGCGCAGGCCGCCGTAGGGGCCTTCGTGGAAGGGGAGCCGGGCGAGGCCGAGCTCGTCGCAGGCCGCGGCCGGATCGATGACGGCGTCGTCGTCGTCTTGCCCCGCGTCGTCGTCGTCGGCGGGTTCGGAGGTGGAGGGGCAGCCCACGAGGGCGGCGAGGAGGGGGAGGTACAGGGCGGGCCTTCGGATGGACATGGCCCTGCGATGTAGCAGATCCCCCGCCGGGAACGCTCGGGCACCTCCGTTAAGATTTCGTCATGTCTCGCCCGCTCGGCCTCCTCCTCCCCGCCGCCATCGCCCTGTGGGCCTTCGCGGCGTGCCCCACGTTCGACTCGCCCGACCTCTCGGACGACGACGACGCCTGGAACCCCGTCGACGACGACGACGACGCGACGGACGACGACGACGACGCGACGGACGACGACGACGACGCGACGGACGACGACGACGACGTGGTCGATCCCGGCCCGGCGTACCCCGAGGACGAGCAGTGGTTCGCGCTCGCCGTGGGCAACCGCTGGCGCTACACCGAGACGGTCGACGCCGGGGGCGGGGAGCCCGTCGTGGACGACGTGATCGTCCAGATCGTGTCGCGGCGGGTCGGCTCCTCCCTCGACGAGCGATGGGGAGAGGACATGGCGGCGTTCGAGATCCTGATCGACCGCGCGCTGGGGACCAACGCCACCCACTGGCTGGGGCTGGACGGCACCGACGCCATGAAGTGGCTCCGCACCGTCGTACACGACCCGTTCGGGGACGTCGTGACCGACGGCGACGGGGAGGTCGTCTTCAAGCGCGCGGCCGTCGCCACCGACCTGGTGGGCGAGACGTACGACACGGGGTGGTACCTGACGGACGTGGACGGCCTGAACTTCTCGGCGGTCACCGCCACCGAGGGCAGCCACCAGCTCCCGAACGGCCAGTTCATCGACGCGCTCGAGAACGACCTCCTGGAGGGCGGCGAGACGGTCGGCGTCCAGCGCGTCCGCGGCTTCGTCGGCCTGCTCGGCTTCGAGGTCTCCCTGGGCGGCGGCGGGATCGAATGGGACGTCGTCGAGTGCTCGGTCTGCCCGAAGGTCTGGCAGCTGGGCCGATAGCCGCCCGAGCGGCAAGAACCGGCGCGTCCCGCCGGACGCCGACCAGGTGCACCATCCGGCCGCCCTCGACCACCGGCACGACCGTCACCTGTCGGGGGACCCCGGTCCCGTCGCGTCGGACCGCGACGACCCGGGCGTCCCAGGTCTCTCGGGGCTCCCTCGCCGTCAGGCGGCGGCGTCCGCGGCGGCGCGTATCCCTCGTCGGAACAGCTCCATCGCCTCGTCGACGTCTTCGCGGGTGAACGTGAGCGCGGGACGGAAGCGAAGGCTGCGATGCCCCGACGTGAGCAGCATGAGGCCGTTGTCCATGCAGGTCCGGTGGGCGGCCCCGCGGGCGTCTCCGTCCTTGAGGTCGACGGCCAGGAAGGTGCCGCGTCCGCGCACGTTGCTGAGGATGTCCGGGTATTCCTGCGCGAGCGCCAGGAGCCCCGCCTTGAAGTGGTCCCCCACGTCGGCGGTCTGCGCCACCAGGTCGTCGCGTTCGATCACCTCCAGCACCTTCGTGAAGCGGACGAGATCGACGAGGTTGCCTCCGAACGTCGAGTTGATCCGGCTGCTCTCCACGAACACGTTCCGCTCGACTTCGTTCAGGCGCGGCCCCGCGTGGATGCCGCACACCTGGGTCTTCTTGCCCCAGCAGACAATGTCGGGGTCGACGCCCATGTGCTCGTGGCACCAGAACTTGCCGGTGGCGCCGATGCCCGTCTGGACCTCGTCGCAGATGAGCAGCGCGTCGTTCTCGTCCGCCAGGCGACGGAGCTCGGCGAAGAACTCGGGGCGGAAGTGGTTGTCGCCGCCCTCGCCCTGGATCGGCTCGATGATGATCGCCGCGATGTCGTGCGGGTTCGCCGCGAACGCCGCCTCCATCTCCGCCACGGAGCGCCTCTCGGACGCGATCACGTCCTCGAGCACCGCGTCCGTGAGGGGGAAACGCAGCTTCGGGTTGTGCACGCGCGGCCAGTCGAACTTCGGGTAGTACATCGTCTTGCGCGGATCCGGCGAGTCCGTGAGGGACATCGTGTAGCCGGTCCGGCCGTGGAAGCACTCCTTGAAGTGCAGGATCTTGCTGCCCTTCTCGCCCCGACCCGCGGCCAGGTTCTTGCGCACCTTCCAGTCGAACGACGCCTTGAGCGCATTCTCCACCGCGAGGGCGCCGCCGGAGATGAGGAACATCCAGGGGAAGTCGCCCCGGATGCCGACCCGGTAGAAGGCGTCGACGAACTGCGGGACCTCGGGCGTGAAGACGTCCGACAGGGCGGGCTTGTTCACGCCGATGCGGCCGAGCTTGGCTTCGAACACCTCGTTCGCGAGGTCGGGGTGGTTCCACCCCAGCGGGAGCGACGCGAAGCACGTATAGCAGTCGAGCAGCTCGCGCCCCCGGACCGTGCGCAGCCGCGCTCCCCGGGACGCGTCCAGGTCCACGAGCAGGTCGAAGCGATCCATCGTCATGTGCTTGGACAGCGTGGCGATGGCGTGCGCGTGGACCTGCTCGGGGCTGGGGAGGGGAGACGTCATCGGCGCGGGCTCGGAGGAGGTGAGGTTCACGGTCATGCTTCGCTCGACGGTGCGGGGTTCGCGGCCAGCGCCCGGAGCGTGGCCGCCATGCGTTCGACGCCCATGGCCAGGGTGAAGCCCCCGAACCGCGGGCCGCGATTCTGCCCGATCAGGCCCCGATAGAGCGTCCTGAAAAGATCCTTGGGCTCCACGCTGTTCGCCCGGGCCGTCGAGAAGACGAGCCCCTGGACCTCCTCCGCGTCGAGGCTCTGGTGAGACAGCAGGGCGTCGGCCAGCTTCGCCACGACCGGGGCCATCTCCGCCGACGGCGGCGACTTCGACCGATTCGGGGCCTCGAACTCGGCGTCGAAGGCCATCGCGCCCGAGATGAGCGCGTCGGCGAGCGGCGCGTGAGCGGCATCGGAGACGCGCTCGTCGTACCGGCGCAGGTACCCGCGGACGACGTCGGGGTCGTCCTCGCCCATGCACGCGACCATGTTCTTGACGAGGCCGTAGCTGATCGGCACGTCCCACCTGGGCCGCGACGCCTCGTGCGCGAAGTAGAAGAAGGACGGGTTCCAGAAGCGCTCGTCGGCGTCCTGGTCGGTCCACTGGGTCAGCTCCTTGAGGTACTGGTCGGTGAACTGCGGGATGGTCCCGTAGTGCAGTCGCTTCGCCTTGCGCGGGTTCTGGTAGAGGAACGCGAGCAGGGACTCGATCGGCGCGTACGACTTCCAGCGGTCGACGCTGATGCCCTTGCCGATGGACTTGCTGATCTTCTTGCCGTCCTCGTCCAGGAACATCTCGTAGAAGAGGCCGATCGGCGGCGTCCCCCCGAGAGCACGCACGATCCGCGCGCTCAGCTGCGCGGACTCGATCAGGTCCTTGCCGTACATCTCGTAGTGCACGCCGAACGTGAACCAGCGCAGCGCCCAGTCGACCTTCCAGCCCACCTTCACGCGCCCGTCGAGCACCGACGCGCGGCCCGCGTGACCGCACGACGGGACCCCCTTGGACCGGGAGCCGTCGCAGACGTAGGAGAGCTCGTCCGACTCGGGGTGGTAGTCGGTCACCGTCGTCGTGAGGTTCCGGCCGCAGGACTCGCAGATGACCATGAACGCCGACCAGCCCTCGCGGGAGTCGGGCCGCAGCGTGGGCAGGATGATGTCCAGCACGGCGTCGTGCTTCTGCAGCAGCAGCCGCAGCGTGTCGTTGAACACGCCGGTGCGGTACATCTCGGCCGAGCTGCGGAAGTCGTAGTCGAAGCCGAAGCTGTCCAGGAACTCGCGGAGCCGCCGGTTCATGTGCGCCGAGAAGGACGAGTCGGTGCCGAAGGGGTCGGGGATGTCGCACAGGGGCTTGCCCAGGTGCGGCTCCACCAGCTCCTTGTTGGGGATGTTCAGCGGCACCTTGCGCAGGCCGTCCGTGTCGTCGCTGAAGGCGATCAGCTTCGTCGGCCGGTCGGAGATGCGCTCGAACGCGCGGCGGATGAACGTGGTGCGCGCGACCTCCGCGAACGTGCCGATGTGGGGCAGCCCCGAGGGGCCGTACCCGGTCTCGAAGAGCACGGGGCCGTCGCCCCCCACCTTGTCGAGGTGCTTCTGGAGGGCAGTGGCCTCCTTGGCGGGCCAGGGCTGGTTCTTCGACATCGTTCTGCGCTTCCCGAGATGGATCGTGGTGCTACCCGATCGCCCCAGGCAGGAGCAAGCGCACTAAGGTGCAACCATGAAGGTCCGGGTGCCGATGCTCGGTGTCATGCTCCTGCTCGGGTGCAGCGAGACCGGTCTGTCCGACGCGGACGAGCCCCCCGAGCCGACGCCGCCCCCCGTGGAGACGGACGACGACGACGCGGTCGACGACGACGACGTCGTGGAGGACCGCTGCACGGACGAGCTCGAGCCCAACGACGATCTCGAGAACGCGTTCGGGATCCACTCGCAGAGCTACCCGGGTCTGCGCGCCTGCCCCGACGACGAGGACTGGTACGCCCTGTACATGGAGGCCTTCGACGTCCTCACCGCGAACCTCTACTTCACCGACGGCACGTCCGGCGGCGACGTGGACCTGTTCCTGTACGGGCCCGACGGCCTCGTGCTCGACTCGTCCGCCCTGGTCAACGAGGACGAAGCGCTGCAGGCCACGGCCCTCGAGTCGGGGCTCCACTACGTCGTGGTGGCGCCCGCGGGCGAGCTCGTCGCGGACGGCGTCGAGTACATGCTCGACGTGGGACACGCCCCCGTGGACGTGTGCCTGGACGACCCGCGGGAGCCCAACGACGACCTCCAGCACGCCTCGCACATCCACCCGAACCTGTGGTGGAACTACTTCGTCTGCCCGATCTCGCCGGACTGGTTCGAGACCACGCGGTTCGCGGGCGAGCGCCTGGAGATCTGGCTCCGCCACGACCCCGCCGAGGGCGACCTGGACCTCGCGTTCTACGACTGGGACGGGAACATGCTCGCCGAGTCGCGCACGCAGAGCGACGAGGAGTACGTCGTCTGGGAGTTCCCCGCGTTCCCCGAGGAGGGCGCCTACGGCATCGAAGTCGTCACCGCGATCGAGCGCGGCGAGTACTACGGCAACGTCTACGACCTCGAGATCCGGCAGACCTGGGCCGACGGCTGCCCCACGGACGTCTTCGAGTACAACGACCGCCAGGACTGGTCGTCGCCGGTGATCCAGGAGCTGTATCCGAATCTGCACGCCTGCGCGACGGACACCGATTGGTACAAGAGCTACTCCGACGCCGGGGCCGAGCTCGAGATCACCGTGGACTGGGACGCCGCCGAGGGCGCGCTGGACATGACGCTCTACGACCGCTGGGGCCTCGAGATCGGGAGCGTCGCGACGTCGGAGGGCGAGGCGGTCGGCACGTACACCGTGCCCGCGTACGAGGCCTACTTCGCGAAGGTGCAGCTCGCCGCCGACGCGGGCCCCGGCCTGGGGGTCCCGTACTCGCTGACCTGGGGCGGGGCGAGCACCGTGCAGTGCTGGCCCGACATCCAGGAGCCCAACGACCAGGAGCAGGAAGCCATCGGCGTCGCGACCGGGCCCTACGTCGATCTGAACATCTGCCCCACCGACGACGACTGGTACTCTCGGCTGCTGTGGATCGGCGAGACGCTCACGGTCGACGTGTCCTTCGACCCGGCCGACGGCGACATCGACGTGTACCTGCTGCACCCCGACGGCACGGTGCTGGACGCCGCGGAGACCGACGGCCCCCTCGAGACCGTCTCGTGGACGTCCGACGAGCTCGGCTTCTACTTCGTCCAGCTCGTGCTCAAGGCCGATCCCGGCGGCCAGGAGGGCGCGGACTACGAGATGGTCGTCTCCTACCCCTGAGAATCCTATGGGGCGGAAGCCCCACGTCCTTCAGCTCCTGAGGAAGCTGTTCGTGGCAATGCCGCGACACCTCAGGAGGCCGCATGCGACGACACTCTCCCTCCATCCCCATGACGACGGCCGTGGTCGGGATCGACCTCGCGAAGCGGCGTTTCGTCGCGTGGTCCGGCGGATCGACATCGACCGCTCGAAGTTACGGCAACGACGGGGCGGGCTTCGTGCGCTTCGCCGAGTACCTACGCACGACCGAAGCACCGACCGCAACGGCCTGCTCGACCGCAACGAGCTGGGAGTGGGGGACTGCGTCCCCCGGTCCCAGACGCCTCCCCCTGCTTCGGGGACGGGGCGCCGGCCTCAGTGATCTCAGCTACTTACAGAACACCCTTGATCACTCGCGGCTTACATGAGTCAGTAGTGCCAGGGGAACCTGTCGAACTCCTTGGGCCGCTTCTCCAGGAACGCGTCGCGCCCCTCCTGGGCCTCGGGAGTGCCGTACGCGAGGCGCGTGGCCTCGCCCGCGAAGAGCTGCTGACCGACCAACCCGTCGTCGATCATGTTGAAGCCGAACTTCAGCATCCGCATCGCCGTCGGTGACTTGCTGTTGATCTCGCGGCCCCAGTCGAGGGCGAAGTCCTCGAGCTCGGCGTGGGGGACGACGGCGTTGACCATGCCCATGTCCGCGGCCTGCTGCGCGGTGTAGTTGCCCCCGATGAAGAAGATCTCCCGCGCCTTCTTCTGTCCGACCTGGCGGGCGAGGAGGGCCGAGCCGTACCCCGAATCGAAGCTCGCGACGTCCGGGTCGGTCTGCTTGAAGATCGCGTGCTCGCGCGACGCGATGGTCAGGTCGCAGACGACGTGCAGCGAGTGGCCGCCGCCCACCGCCCAGCCGGGCACGACGGCGATGACGACCTTCGGCATGAAGCGGATGAGGCGCTGGACCTCGAGGATGTGCAGGCGCCCGAGCCGGGCGGGATCGATGTCGTCCCGGGTGGTGCCGTCGGCGTACTTGTAGCCGTCCTTGCCGCGGATCCGCTGGTCGCCCCCGCTGCAGAAGGCCCACTTGCCGTGCTTCGCCGAGGGGCCGTTGCCGGTGAGCAGGACGCAGCCGACGTCCGACCAGGTGCGCGCGTGCTCGAGCGCCCGGTACAGCTGGTCCACCGTCTGCGGGCGGAACGCGTTGAGCACGTCGGGCCGATCGAAGGCGATGCGGACCGTGCCCTGGTCCCGGGCGCGGTGGTAGGTGATGTCCGTGAAGTCGAACCCCTCCACGGGGGTCCAGCGGTCGGCGTCGAAGATCTCGGAGACCATGTGCGTGCCTCGGGTGGGGGGGGGCGCGCGAACCTAGCACCGCGGACGGCGAGTACCATGCGGTCGTGGCACGCGGACCCTGCGAGCTGGCGTACGTCGACGGCCTGGTGCAGCCGCTCGAGCGCGCGTGCGTGCCCGTGCTGGACCGGGGCTTCCTCTACGCCGACTCGGTCTTCGAGACGGTGCGGGGCTACGGGACCCGCGCCTTCCTGCTCGGCGACCACCTCGACCGGCTGCGGCGGTCCGCGGCCTCGCTGTTCATGCCCGTGCCGTGGACCGACGCCGAGCTCGAGGAGATCGTCGAGGAGCTCACGAAGCAGTCGCGGATCCGCGAGCCGACCTTCCGCATCACCGTGACCCGCGGCGAGGGCGGCAGCGGGCTGTCCTTCCCGGAGCCCCAGCGGCCCCGCCTGGTCGTGCTGTGTCGCGCGGTTCCGGACCTGCCGCCGGGCCTGCACGACGACGGCGTGGCGGTGATGCTCCCCGAAGGCAGCACACAGAAGACGGGCCGCGTCCCCGCCGACGTGAAGTCCGGGAGCTACCTCTCCAACGTCCTCGCGCTGCGCGAGGCCCGGGAGAAGGGCGGCTTCGACGCGCTCCTGCGGGGGGGCGACGGCACCTGGAGCGAGGGCACCACCGCGAACCTGTTCGTGGTCCGCGACGGCCGCGTCACCACCCCGGGCGTGGGCGGCGACATCCTCCCGGGCATCACCCGCGCGCTCGTCCTCGCCGTCACCCGGGAGGCCGGGCTCGACATCGCCGAGGCCCCCATCGGCGACGCCCTCCTCTTCGGCGCCGACGAGCTGTTCCTCACCTCCTCGATCAAGGAGGTCGTGCCCGTCGTGCGCCTGGAGGGGCGCCCCCTCGGGGACGGCCGCCCCGGACCGGTCACGCGTCGGGTGCAGGCGCTCTTCCGCGCCGGGGTGCAGCGCGTCCTCGCCGCGGGCGCGACCCGACTGGGTGAGGTCTTCCCGGCGTGAGCGCGTGAGCCGCGAACGGATCTGGATCGTCGCGGTCGCGGGGGCGTGTGCGGCGGCCCTCGCGACGACCACCGGCCGCATGGGCGTGCCGCCGACGCTCCCGGGTCTCGTGGCGCTCGCGGGCGTCGTCGCGCTCCTCGGGGCCCTCGCGGCGACGCGCGGATCGGGCCGCGGGGCGGCGTTGGCGACGTTCGTCGGCCTCGTCGCCCTGGGGGTCGTCGCCGCCCAGGACCACTACCGCCCCGGCGTCTCCATGGGCCACGACATCACGTACCACACGTGGTCGATCTGGTCGCTGTGGCGGTGCGTGCTCGACGGCGACCTGTTCCCCCGCTGGAACCCCTACCTCGCGCTGGGCGTCCCCCTGCTGCAGTTCTATCCGCCGCTCGCCTACCTCCCCGCCTGGCCCGCCCAGGCGCTCGGCGCGTCCCCCGTGCAGGCGCTCGCCTGGCTCATGGCCGTGGGTCAGATCGGCTGCGCCCTGAGCACCTACGCGTCGATGCGGTGGTGCGGGGGCTCGCGGGCCGCGGGCCTCGTCGCGGCGGCCGCGGCGGTCTTGGCGCCGTACCACCTCGTGGACCAGACGTTCCGCGTCGCCGTCGCCGAGCACCTGGCCTTCGTCTTCTTCGCGCCCCTCGCGGTGGCGGCCTGGAAGGTCGCGTCGGGGGAGCGCGGGCGCGCGCCCGGGGTCCTCGGCGTGTGCCTCGCCGGGCTCCTGCTGACCCACGTCCTGTCGATCATCACGGCGACGGTGCTGCTCGTGGGTCCGGTGGTGTGGCGGCTGCGGCGGGTCGGGGGTCGGCCCGCGGCTCGCACGCTGGCGTGGACGGGCCTCGCGACCGTGGCCCTGACCGCGGCCTGGTGGCTGCCCCTCGTGGTCGAGGTGAAGCACACGTCGGTCACCCGCATCGCGCCGGTGGTCTCGGGGGTCGGCGTCGACGGGCTGGCGCCGTGGGAGGGCCTGGTGCGCTCCGCCTGGGAGCGGTACGGGATCCGCCGCGCGGCGGGCTCGGGGCAGGCCCAGGGGATGCCGATCTACCTCGGGCTCACCTGGATCGCGCTCGTGGTCCTGGCCTGGCGCCGCCCCCGCGCGACGGAGGGGCCCGACCCCCGCTGGTGGGCCGTCCTCGCGACCCTCGGGTTCGTCTTCGCCACCCGGCCGTTCGCCTACGTGCTCGACATCGTCCCGGGCTACGGCCTCGTGCAGTACCCCTGGCGCCTCCTCGCGCCCGCGTCCGTGTTCGCGGGGCTGGCGGGCGGCGCGGCCCTCGACTCCTGGGCGGGCGACCGGCGCGGGTTGGCGGCGGCCGTCGCCCTCGCGGCCCTCGCCGCGGACGCGTCGATGTACCTCGGCGCGGGTGCCCGGTGGGGCGATCACGACGGCCTCGGCCTCGTGGCCTTGCGCGGCGGCGAGGTGATCGATCTCGAGGTCCCGCTCGCGCCCGGTGAGTTCGTGCGGGTGGAGCAGGCGCGGGTGCCGCCGTCGGACTACGCCGCGCGCGTCGCGCTGGCCCGGCGCGCCTACCCCGAATACATGACCCCGGGCCTGCGCAAGCGGTACGCCCGCGGGTGGACGCGCCCCCCGAAGCGGTCGGTCTCCGAGTCGCTGCACGTCACGTGGCGCTTGAAGTGGCGGACCGGTCGCGCCGAGCGCCTGGACCCCGCCCCGTTCGTCCGGTTCGACGGCGGGGCCGGCCCGGGCGACGTCGGCGCCACCTGGTCGCGGACCCCCGAGCACATCGTCGTCGCGCTCCCCGACGGTCTGCCCGCGGGCTCCGTGCGGCTCGCCGAGATGGCCTTCCCCGGGTGGCTCGCGCGCGTCGACGGGGGCGACTGGACCGACGCGACGGCGACGGACGACCTCCTGTCCGCCGCCGTCCCCGCCGGGGCCCGCGCCGTCGAGTTCCGCTACTCGGCGTGGCGACCGTGGGACCGCGCGGCGGGGCTGCTCCTGTCTCTCGGGACGGCCCTCGGCCTGGGGATCTCGGCGTGGCGACGCCGACCATGAGCCGCGGTCGCGACGCGCTGCTCGTCCTGGTGCCCGCGGCCCTCGTCGCGTTCGCGCACCTCGGCCTGCGGGACGTGACGGGCGAGGAGGTCGTCTTCTACTTCGGGCTCGGTCCGCTGGAGATCCTGCAGCAGGCGATCGACCCCGCGAGCGAAGGGGCGTTCCACGCTCACCAACCCCTGTCGTACCTCGTACGTCGCCTCGTGCTCGCGGTCGCGGGCGAGACCACGGCCACGACGATGCGGATCCACGCCGCGGCCTTGGCGACGGCCGGGGCCGTGGCCACCTGGTGGGTCGCCGGGCGCGCGGCGGGCCGGGTCGGAGCGGTCGTGGCGGGCCTGGTGGTGGGGTGCTCGCCGCTGCTCGCCTACTACGCCCACGAGGCGTCCAACTACGCCGCCTCCCCCCTGTTCGGCGCGATCGCGCTCGCGGCCCTGATCGACCTCCGAGACGACGACGAGGACGTCCGACGTCGCGGCCGCGTCCTGCTCGTCGTGGGCGTGTTGGGGGGGCTCGCGAACGACTGGTTCTTCGGCTTCGCCGTGGTCGCCTCCCTCGCGCTGACGCCCTGGGGACGAGCCGAGGCGCGCCGGGCCTGGGCCGCCGTCGCGGTGGTCGCCGCCCCGCTCGGGGTCGTCTTCCTGTGGAGCCTCGGGCGGGTGCCGGAGGCGAAGCGCCTGGCTCCGCACCTCGACCCGTCCGAGCCGACGGTGGGGGCCTGGGCCGCCCTCGTCGACGCCTTCCTCGGGGGGACCTGGCCGCCGGAGACCGCGGCGACGCCCGTCGCCTGGATCGTCCTCGGGCTCCTGGGTGTCGGCCTCGCCCTCGGCGCGCGCGGGCCGGTCCGCCTGGTCGCGGCCTGGGGCGCCGTCGTCTGCGTGGTGGGCGCGGTGTCCGCGGGCCTCTTCGCGGCGTCGGGTTCGATGTTCACCACCTCGCCCCGGGCCTTCCTCGTGGTCCTCCCCGCGCTCGGCGTGGTCCTCGCGGCCGGGACCGGGCGCCGGGGGCGGGGGGGAGCCGCGCTCGTCGCCGTCGTGGGGGCGGCGGTGCTGGTCCACCAGGCCGTGCCCACCGCCTGGATCGTCTTCGCCCCGACCCAGGGCGTCCGGGCCGCCCGCGCGCACCTCGCGGGGGCGCTGCAGCCCGGCGACCGCGTCTTCGGGCAGCGCTCGCATCGGGTCGCGTCGGGGACGCTGCCGCACGGGATCCGAGTCGCGACGCCCGGGGACCCCTGCACCCCCCCCGATCAGCTGCGGGGGACGGTGTGGGTGCTGTCGAGCCGGCCGCTCGCGCTCCCCCCGGGCTGCGACGGTCCCCTCGACCTCCCGTCGGCCGGCTGGGCCCCGACCGAGGTGGTCCAGACCGCCGTCGCTCCCCACGACGTCCTCGCCTCGGGCTTCCATCCCGAGGTCCACCTCACGCGCTGGGAGCGCCGGGCCGCGCCCCGGACCGGGCCCTTCGAGGTCGTGCTCCGGTCCGGTCCGAGCGCGCCGCCCGCGACGCTCGAGCTCCGGCGCCCCGACGGTGTGCTGCGCCACGCGGCCGTTCCGGAGCCCCGCGACGGTCTCGCCCGCCTGCCGCCGCTGCGCATGCCCGAGGGCACGGTCGCGACGGTCGCGTTCGCCCACGATCCCGGCTCGGGGGTGTCGTTCGACCTGGTCGGCCCGCGGGCGGGGCACACCTGGCACGTCGTCTCGCGGGCGTCGCCGCGGTCGGCCGTCCGTCGGGTCGCCCTGCTTGTCGCCCTGCTGTTGGTCGCTCTGGGGGCCGGGATCCGGCTCGTCGACCGGTTCAGAGGACCGGCACGAACACCATCGCCAGGCTGAGCCAGACGGCGCCGCTGAAGTACCCCGTCAGCCAGGCCGTCTCGGGCCTCCAGACCGCCCACGAACGGGTCGGCACGCGGCGATTGAGCGCGTCCCAGAGGCCCGCGCCGGGGCCGAGGTGCTCCCCGGACGACCGGCGCGCGCGCTCGAGGTACATCGGGACGTCCACGCTGAACATGAAGGTCACGTAGCAGACCTCCACGAGGAACCCCAGGAAGGCGACCTTCCCCAGCGTCGCGGGGAGCTGGTAGGCGCACGCGCCCAGCCCGAGGCCGATGAAGGCGTGCGTGGCCCCCCAGATCGCCTCCTCGATGGCGTGGCCCAGGTGATCGAGGCTGAGCACGGAGTACCAGCAGAACACCTGGGCGAGGGCGAGCAGCGGGATGGCGCCCCAGGCCGCCGTCGCCACGAAGGGGAGGCCCGCCGCGCTCGCCAGCTCGTGCAGCAGGAGCGCGCACTGCCCCGCGAACGCCACCTCGGCGACGGTGGCGGCGGCGCGCCCCAGGAAGATGCTCGACCAGCCCGAGTCGACCATCACCCAGCGCTCGAGGTCGATGCGGGGCAGGAAGGTCCGGTACGCGCACACGAAGGTGAAGACGCCCGCGAGGACGAGCTGACGCTGCGCGTAGAGCGTGTCCGGCGCCCCGTTCCGGGCCGCGAACCACAGGGTGATGTTCAGGACGGCGATGCCCGAGAGCGCTTGCCACCACGCGACGGTCCGCGGGTGCGGCGGCGGAGCCGGAGGCGGCGGCTTCTGCCCCACTAGGTGGGCGCGGCCAGCCGGCGGTCCCAGGGCACGAAGGACGAGGCGTCGTACGTCTTGAACAGGTCGCCCCAGGGGCTGGTCTCGAGCCACTCGTCCACGACCGCGCGGCCGCCGCCGAAGGGGTACCAGACGTAGTCGTGGTACACGAACGACCCGAAGATGAACGCGTAGACCAGCGGCGTCTGGAAGGCGAGCTTGTTGAGCGCCTTGAGGGGGCCGAACCAGAGCAGGTCGCCGATCTTGCTGGCCGCGTTGTCGCCGACCGTGAAGTTCCAGTTCGTCTTGTGGACGTCGATGCCCTCTTCGACGATGTCCATCTCTTCGAGTCGGCCGCAGCCGAGCCCCCGCTCGTGGGCGAGCCGGATGTACGGCAGCGACATCGGGTCGAAGCCCATCATCGCGCTCGCCACGGCGTCGATGGCGACGGGATCGGCGGACGCGAGCAGCAGGTCCTTCTGCACCGGGATCATCGTGCGGGGGCCGGGCCCGTTGCCCGCCGTCGTCGCGTCCGTGACGGTGAAGATGCCGGTGTGGATCTCCTTCTGGATCGCGAGCAGATCCACGAGCGTCTCGTGGATGGTGGGGTGGCAGTAGTGTCGGCGGCTGTCGAGCAGTCCGCCGAACGCGTTCTTCATCGAGCCCGTCGTCGTCGTGTAGATGTGGCACTTCGTCGTGGGGAGGTGCACCACGTTCTTGCCGTGGAAGTAGTCCGGGTGCCGCACGCCGGCCGGGAAGACCTTGTCGAGCGTCAGCATCTCCGCCTTCGGCTCGTAGACCTCCCAGGACATGTCCTTGGGCTCGAAGTTGTATCGAATCGGGACGCCGTAGCGGTACAGGACGGGCAGGTAGTTGTTGAGCCGCTCGCCCTTGTACGCGTCCGTGACGACGGTCTTGTTCTGGACGCAGACGAGGTCCTCGAAGCCCCCGTTCTTCAGCTCGATGATGGTCCCCTCGAGCTGCCACGGCGTGGTGTTGGCGCCCGGGTAGAGCAGGTGCCAGGAGATGTTGTCCTTGATGATGGTCGTGGCGTCGGGGTCGAGGTGGTCGGCGTAGTCCGCCATCTGCATGACGCGACGGACGTCCTCGACGGCGGTCGAGGGCTTGGTCTTGAGGACGGCGACCTTGCTGCGTGCGGCCATGGGGCTCTCTCCGGCTCGGGGGCGGCCGGAGAGTAGCCGACCCGGGGCGGTCGTCTAGCGCCGGATGCGCAGCCCCCGGGTCGTATCGAAGTCCACGGGGATGATCCCGATGCCCGTGTCCACCCGGGCGGTGCCGCTGTACTTCACGTCGACCCGCCCGCCCCGCGTGATCAGGTTGAACAGCGAGAAGCCCGCCTCGATCGCCGACAGGGTGAACGTGACCGTGCGGGTCTCCGTGGCGCGCGCCGCCACGGGCAGGTTGTCGGCCAGGCGACCCGAGACGACGGGCCGCCCCGAGAACAGGACGGCGTGCTCGAACGACCGGAGCCCCAGGGGCCGCCCGGTGATGTTCTCCACGTCCACGTCCACGGCGAGGGTGACGCCCGCGACGGTAGTCCGCTGCAGGCGAATGGCGGTCGGCTTCACCACGGGCGGAGCGATGACGGGGATCTTCCCGCTGAAGTCGTAGGGGACGGCGATCTCCCCCAGCGCGGTGCGGATGCGCACGTTGCCCGCGGCGCGAAACGGGGCGTCGTCGGGGACCGGCTTGCCCGCGAGCACGTCGCCGACCTTCGAGGCGATCTCCTGCCACTTGAAGCTCACCGGCACCACGAGATCGGCGGTCTTCCCCGCGCCGAGGTCCAGCTCCTGCTTCACGTCGCCGTCGAGCAGGGTCATGTCGTCGACCACGAACTTCACCTCGTAGCCGCTGAGCTGCACGCCGAGGATGTTCGGGTTCTCGACGGCGAGGTGCAGATCCACCCGCAGGGTCTCGAAGTCGGCGGCCTTGAACACCGCTCGGTCGAAGCTGACCTTGGGCGGCTGGATGACCTGGTTGAGGTAGGCGCATCCGGGCGTCGAGGCGAAGACGACGAGGGCGAGCAGGACGAGGCGAAGACGGGACGGCATCGGCGGGAGATCTCCGGAGCGCCCCCCGGGAAGGGGCCGTATTTCTCACTTGTGGAGGACCGGATCGGACTCTACTGTGGGATATAGGAAAAGGTCGCTCTCTCCTCCTTAACGACCTTCTCCCCTGCGCGAGTCGGGCCCCGGTGGCAGTCCTGCAACCGGGGTCCGATCTGTCCGGAGCGGGCACCCGGCGACACCCAGTTCCACTATGGTCCGCGGCATGTCTGCGAAGCGCATCCGCGTCGGCCTCGAGAACCTCCTGTCCGACCACCTGCACGTCCTTCGGGGCAAGCGGGTGGGCCTCATCTGCAACGCCTCGACGATCCTCCCGGACTTCCGGCACGCCATCGACGTGTTCCACGCTCATCCGGCCTTCGACCTCGTGCGGCTGTTCGGCCCCGAGCACGGCCTGCGGGGCGACGCCCAGGACATGATCCCGGTCGACGGCGGCGAGACCGATCGACGCACGGGGCTGCCGATCGTCAGCCTCTACGGCCACGAAGAGGAGGCCCTCCGGCCCGCCCCCGAGACGTTCGAGGACCTCGACGTCGTCGTCTTCGACATCCAGGACGTCGGCGCCCGGTACTACACCTACGTGTACACCCTCGCCCACGCGATGGAGACGGCCTCGGGCACCGGCACCCGGGTCGTCGTCTGCGACCGCCCCAACCCCATCGGGGGCACGCACGTCGAGGGCAACATCGTCCAGGACGGGTTTCGCAGCTTCGTCGGACGGTTTCCCCTGCCGAACCGGCACGGCATGACCGCGGGCGAGCTCGCGGCCTGGTTCAAGCACGACCAGGGCATCGACTGCCCCCTGCACGTCGTGCCGGTCACGGGGTGGACCCGCGACCGCGCCTACGCGGACTGCGGGGTGCCGTGGGTGCAGCCGTCGCCGAACATGCCGACGGTCGACACCGCCCTCGTCTACCCGGGCATGTGCTTCTTCGAGGGGACGCTGCTCTCCGAGGGTCGCGGACACACCCGCCCCTTCGAGGTCGTGGGCGCGCCCTGGGTCGACGGTCACGCGTGGGCCGAAGCGACGACCGCGGACCTGACGTCCGCGGGCTACACCGGCTTCGCCCTGCGCCCGCTCGTCTTCCGGCCTACGTTCCACAAGCACGGGGAGACGCCCTGCGGCGGGATCCAGCTCCACGTCACCGACGCGGTCGCGTTCCGGCCGGTGATGACGGCGACGGCGCTGCTCAAGTCGGCGTGGGCGCTGTGGCCCGACGACGCGCGGTGGCGCACCGAGCGCTACGAGTACGTGGAGGACCCCATCGCCATCGACCTGCTGGGCGGCAGCGAGGCCCTGCGGGCCGAGGTCGAGGGCGGGGCCGATCTGCGCGACATCCAAGCCCGATGGGACCGCGAGATCGAGGGCTTCCTGGACAGTCGCGCCCGCCACCTGGTCTACGAGTGAGCCGGCTCTCCGTCCTCGTCGCGGTCGCGGTCGCGGTCGCGGGCTGCCCGAAGACGCCGGCGACGACCGCCGCGGGTTCGGGGCCCATGCCGTCGCTCGACGACCCCGCCGCCCCCGACCCGCG
Organism: uncultured Rickettsiales bacterium; assembly: GCA_964512225.1. Classification (GTDB taxonomy): domain Bacteria; phylum Myxococcota_A; class UBA796; order UBA9615; family UBA9615; genus CAZEKB01. The sequence continues at coordinate 28,131 of CAZEKB010000049.1, forward strand.
CGCCCCCGACCGGTTCATCGTCCGCTTCGCGACGACCCGGGGCGACATCGTCGTGGACGTGTACCGCGAGTGGGCCCCCCGGGGCGTCGACCGCCTGCATCGGCTCGTGGCCAACGGGTACTACACCGACGCCGCCATGTACCGCGTCATCGAGGGCTTCGCCGCGCAGTTCGGGATCCACGCCGACCCCGCGGTGCACGCGCTGTGGGAGGACGCCGCGATCCCCGACGACGCGGTCGTGGGCTCGAACGTGCGGGGCACGCTCACCTTCGCCAACTCCGGCCCGAATACGCGCACGACGCAGCTGTTCTTCAACCTCGGCGACAACGTGTACCTGGACGACAGCGCCTTCGCGCCGCTGGGCCGCGTGCGCGACCTCGACGCGGCCTACGCCGCCTACAGCGGGTACGGGGAGGGAGCGCCCCGAGGCGCCGGGCCCGACCAGCGCGCGGCGGCGAAGGGGGGCGCGGCCTACTTCCGGGCGGAGTTCCCGAAGCTGGACTGGATCCTCGGCGCCACCATCGAACCCCTGGAGAGCAAGTGATGACCATGCACGTCTACGGGAGCATCTCCTCCCGCACCCGTCGCGTCGTCTGGACCCTGGAGGAGGCGGGCCTCCCCTACGTCTTCCACGCCGTCGACCTGCGCGCGGGGGAGCACCGCACGCCGGAGTACCGGAAGATCAATCCCAACGCGCGCGTGCCGACCCTCGTGCACGGCGACCTCGTCCTCTTCGAGTCGGCCGCCATCGCGCTGCACGTCGCCGCCCAGGCCCCGGAGTCCGGCCTGCTGCCCGACGTCGGCACCCCCGAGTGGTCGCGGTTCCAGCAGTGGATGTTCTGGATCTGCACCGAGCTCGAGCAGCCGCTGTGGAGCATGGGCAAGCACCGCTTCGCGCTGCCCAAGGACCAGCGCATCCGCGCCATGCTCGACACCGCCCGGTTCGAGTGGGACCGCGCGTCGCCCGTGCTCGCCGACGCTCTCGAGGGTCGCGAGTTCCTCGTGGGCGACCGCCTCACCGTGGCCGACATCTTCGCCGCGCACACGCTCGACTGGGCCCGCGGCTTCAAGGTGCCGTTCGGCCGCCCCGTGCTCGAGGCGTACCTCGATCGGATGCTCGCCCGGCCCGCCTTCGCGCGCACGAACACGCCGCGCACCTGAGCCCCGCTCGCTCCGGGCCCTCGCTCAGACGAAGAGGCCCCGAACGACCTCCTCGATCGTGCCGACCTCGACGATCTCCAGCCCGTCGGGGGCTTCGAACCGGCGCGGGAGGCGGGGCACCACGGCCCGGCTGAAGCCGTGGCGTTGGGCCTCGGCGAGCCGCTGCTCGAGCCGGGCGACGGTGCGGACCTCCCCGGTGAGGCCGATCTCGCCGACGACGAAGGTCCCCGCGGGCATGGGCCGCTCGAGGAGCGACGACACGATCGCGGCCGCGACCGCCAGATCGACGGCCGTCTCGGTGACGCGGACCCCGCCCACGACGTTGATGTAGACCTCCTTGTCGTACAGCGCGAGCTCCGCCTTGCCGAGCACCGCGACCAGCATCGCGAGCCGCCCGCCGTCGATCCCGAGGGCCGTCCGGCGCACCGAGCCGGGGAACCCCGGGGCGACGAGCGCCTGCACCTCCAGCAAGAGCGTGCGGGAGCCCTCGACCGCGGCGGTGACCACGGTGCCGGGGCGCTCCGTCGGGCGGTCTTCCAGGAGCATCGCCGACGGCTCGGCGACCCCGCGGAGTCCCTCGCCCGTCATCTCGAACAGGCCGAGCTCGCCGGTGGCCCCGAAGCGGTTCTTGCGCGACCGGAGGACCCGGTAGGGCGGGTGCGCGTCCCCCTCGAAGTACACGACCGTGTCGACCACGTGCTCGAGCGTCTTGGGCCCGGCGAGCTTGCCGTCCTTCGTGACGTGGCCCACCAGGAGGACCGCCCGGCCCGTGGCCTTGGCGTGCAGCACCATGCGCGACGCGCACTCGCGGACCTGGCTGAAGTTGCCCGGGGCGCCGCCGAGCTCGGGGACGTACACCGTCTGCACCGAGTCGAGGACGATGACGGCGGGGTCCAGCCCGTCCGCCCCCGCGAGGATCGAGTCCAGGGAGGTCTCCGCCTGGAGGAAGAGGGAGCCGGTCATGCCCCCCAGCCGCTCCGCGCGGCCCTGGACCTGCCGGACCGACTCCTCGCCCGACGCGAACAGGACCCGGCGACCGCTCGCCGCGACGGCCAGCGCCGCCTGCAGGAGCAGCGTCGACTTGCCCACGCCCGGCTCGCCCCCCACGAGCGTGACGCTCCCCGGCACGAGGCCCCCGCCGAGGATGCGGTCGAGCTCCGCGATGTCGGTCTCGATGCGGCCCCCGGCCTCATCCGCCGCGGGGAGGGCGGTGATCGACACCGGCCGGCCTCCCACGGCGGCCGTCGCCTGCGTGAGAGGCACGACCTTCCCCGACTGCCCGGCGGGAGGTCGGGCCCGGATCGACCGCTCGGGGGGTGCTTCGGCGGCCGGGCGGACCTCCACGAAGACGTTCCACCGGGAGCAGTCGGGGCATCGCCCCAACCACTTGAGGCTGCGGTGACCGCAGCTGTTGCACTCGTATTGGACCTTCGCCTTCGCCACGGCCGAGGTGTATCACCTCTCGCCGAGGTGAACAAGTGTTCAGTAGGATCGAAGCGAAAGGACTCGCCGGACCCCCTCCACGAACCCGTCGGCGCCGTCGCCGTCGGTGATCCAGGTGGGGAGGGCCTCGATCCGGTCCTGCATCCTCCTCACCCCGGCGACCCCGACGGAGTGGGGGAAGAGGGCGAAGAGGGGCGCGTCGTTGGGGGAGTCGCCGAAGAAGATCGCGCGGTCCGCGTCCGGCCCGCCGAAGTCGCGATCGAGGACCTCGGCGCCGAAGCGGAGGCACATCGAGCCCTTGTCGAAGTCCCCGAACCACGCGTTCACGTGGATGCTGCTGACCTTCACGGTGCAGCCCGCGTCGCGGCACAGGGCCGTGATCCGGTCGACCTCCGAGCCGGGGAGACGGGGCACGTCCTCGCAGAAGTCGATCGCGATGTCGAACTCCCGGTACTGCTGATCCGAAGCGAGCGCCGTGCCGGGGACCGAGTCGAGGATCCGGGCCGCGAGCACGTCGAGGCGGGCCCGGTTCGCCCGTCGCGTCGCCGGCTCCTGGGCGTACACCCGGATCATCGAGTGGCCGCCGTGAGCGGCGTCCTCGCGGCGGAAGTACAGGCCCCCGTTCTCGCCCACGACGCCGTCGACGGGCCAGGTGCGCGCGATCATGTCGCACCACCCCGCGGGCCGACCGGTGATCGGGATCACCCGCAGGCCCCCCGCGCGGGCGTCCTCCATGGCCGCGAAGACCGAGGCGGGCACGCGCAGGTGGGCGTCCGTCAGGGTCCCGTCGATGTCCGTGAAGACGGCCTCGATGCGGGCCGCCTCGGCGGCGGTGATCTCGGAGAGGGAGCGCATCAGAAACTCACCAGGCTCGCCATCAGCAGCCCCTTCGCCGGCTTCGGCCGGAACTTGGTGGATCGCGGCGGCATCAGCTCGCCCTCCTCCGCGACCCGCTGGACGACCTCGGGCGACGCCGTGCGCAGGACGAACGCGGCCGCGGCCTCGCCCCCGTGGGTCCGCTGCGCGGCGTCCCGGGCGGACACCTGGTTCGGGCTGAACCGGTGCCCCGAGCGAGAGTCGGCGGCGGAGTCCCAGGCGGCGGCCTCCGCCACGGGATCCAAGAGCAGCGCAGCGAGCAGGGCGGCGTCCACGTCGCGCAGGGCGGACGGCAGCGCCGCGACCGCCTCGCCCGCGCGGGCCGCGTCGCTCACGCGCACCACGCGCACGCGCTCGCGGGTCACCACGCCGAAGCGGCCGGCCTCGTCGCCGTCGAGACGGTCCAAGGCGTCGAGGTCGGGGCCGTCGTAGAGGACGTCGAAGCCCCCGAGGGCGGCCTCCAGCGCGTCCGTCGCCCCCGCGCCGAGGCGCTCGAACACCCGATGGGTCCAGGCGCGCGCGGCGCCCCCGGCCGTGGGCCGCAGCATCATCATCACGTAGTCGTAGGGGCGCTCCCGGGTGACCGGGCCGTCGACCGCCATCGCGGCCTGGTGGCGAAGCGCGGCGGCGTAGCGGTGGTGGCCGTCGGCGATCACGGCGAGCTCGTCCCGCAGGGCGTCCGCGAGCGCGACGTGTACGGCCGGGTCCTGCTCGCGCCACAGTCGGTTCAGCACGCCGCGGCCGTCCTCGACCGTGAGCCAGGGCGGCTCGTCCCGGTCCAGGAAGTCGCGCAGCGCGCCCCCGCGGTCGGGCACGAAGCCCATCACCATCGACAGCTGAGTCCGCAGGGCCCCGAGCTGCGCGGTGAGCTCGTCTTCGGCGCCCGTGCGGTTCGTGCGCTCGTGGGGCCGCACCTCGGTGCCCGCGTACGGCGAGAGGCGCACGAGGCAGACCGCGCCGCGATAGGACGCGTCCCCCACTCGCTGCTCGTAAGCGTAGAAGGCGGGCCGGGGCTCGCGCACGATCACCCCCTCCTCCTTCCAGGCGCGGAGGAGGCGCGCGGCGTGGCCGAAGGGCGGCGCGTCGGCGGGTTCTCCGGGTCCGCGCGCGCCCCTCACCAGCCGCCGGACGTTGTGGGGCGCGACGTCGCCGACGAGCCTCCGGTCCACGGGCTCGCCGCGGCGGGCCGGGGAGATCAAGTCCGGCAGAGCGTCGAGCTGGTCGAAGCCGTAGCGGAGGGGGCGGATCGGGCGAAGGATCGGCACGGCGGCCGAGCGTAGTCCGCCCGGCCTCCGGTGTCGCGCATCCCGGGCCGGGCCTGCGCCTTGACGGTCCCGGGACGCTCGGCTTTGATGCCGCCGATGCGCTCCGTCCCGCCCCTTGTCCTCGCCCTCGCGCTCGTCGGTTGCCCCGGCGAGAACAGCGTCCCCACGGAAAACGTCGAGGACTTCCGGATCACCTTCTCCAATACGGAGTCGGACCCGGTCACGGCGAGCCAGTCCTGCTCCGACAGCATCACGGCCACGGCCGCGGCGTACGGCGAACGGTCCCTCATCTACCGGATCCACTTCCCCGACGGGGAGACCGGCCTCCGCTTCGACATGTACGTGCGCGAGGAGGGGACCACGGTCCAGGACTTCGCCTACTTCGCCTCGGGTCTGCTCGACGGTTCGCTGGAGCAAGGGAACATTTCCTACGCGGGCGGTCCATACAGGGATGACGACCGGGACGACGGCGAGACCGTCTGGTACGAAGTCGAGGGCGAAGCCCGGACGTCCTTCGGAGACCTGTGGGACAACGGCACCGAGAGCTTCGTCATCACGGACTCGACGAACCAGGACGCGTACACCAACGGGTGCACGTTCAGCGTCCCGTTCGAGGGTCGCCTCGAGGGTGGGACGGAACCCGAGTAGTTGGACTCCTCGCTCGCCCCCGGCGTCCCCCGCGGCGTCCTCGACGTCCTCTCCCGGATCCCGAGCCCGACCCGCACCAACGCGCTCTCCTGGGCGGTCCGTCGCAAGCCGCTGCCGCGCTCGCTCGAGCAGGAGCTCGTGGACGAGGTCGGGCGCTGCTGGGACGGCGTCCCCCTCCCGCAGGCCCTCCCGGAGCTGATCGACACCGCGCGCGTGCTCCTCGCCCGACAGGCCGTGGAGGAGCGGGCCGGCGCCCTCTCCGAGGGGCCCAAGGCGGCGGGCAAGTACCTGCACATCAGCTCGCTGCACCCCCTCGAGGAGCAGCTGGCGCGCGGCAAGGGCGTGATCGTCCTGACGCCGAGCTACGGGGCCTGGTCGTGGATCGCGCCCGCCCTCGCGCGGCGGGGCTACCGGGTGGGGCTGCTCGACCTGCGCCCCCCGGAGCACCGCCCCAAGCGCATGACCACGCCGGGTCCGGGGCTCGATCTGCGCCCCCTGCCGTCGACCGGCTACGCCCGGGAGATCGTGCGGTTCGCGACCACGCCGGGGCACGTCACCGTCGCGCTGGCGGACGAGGGATGCGGCGTGCGATGGGGCACCGGCACGCTCCTCGGTCGGGCCGCCTCCGTGGGGTCGACGCCCTTCGATCTGGCGCGCCGCGCGGACCTGGGCCTGCTGCCCGTCTTCGCGGTCAGGATGCCGTCCGAGCACCGCCTCGTCGTCGAGCGGCCCCTGCGCGCGAACCCCGACGCGGACCCCGATCGGGAGCTCGATCGGCTCGTCGGCAAGTGGCTGAAGGTCGTCTCCGCCCACGCCCGCCGTCGCCCGAGCCACTACTTCCCGTTCCTGCTCGCGCGTCGCCTCCGGCGAAGCCGCGACCCGATGCCGCTGTTCGCCGACGCGGACTCCTGACCCTCCTCCCCGGACCGCTCTCGTGACGCGCACCTGGCTCTTCCGGATCCTCCGGGGCACCGGCGCCGCCGTTCTCGTGGGCGCGGTCCTCGGGGGCCTCGAGGTGGACCTGGTCCTCCGCACGTCGATCACGGAGTTGCTGCACGCCCTGCACCGGTGGAAGCTGTGGGCGGCGAACGCGCTCGCGTGCGGGGCCCTGGGGGGGCTCGTGGGGCTGCCGCTGAGCGCGCTCCTGGGAGCCACGCGCGGGGTGGACCCCGACTCCGTCGAGCTGCACCACCAGACGGGTCGGGATCCCGGCCACGCGTGGATGCCGTGGGTCCTGGGCAGCGTCGTCTTCGTCCTGCTCACCGCGCAGCTCCTCCCCTGGGCGCTGGGGGCGGGCTCCCCGGGGTCCGGGCCCGGCCTCGGCACGACGATCGCGCTGGCGTTCGTCGTCGGCGCGAGCACGGCGCTGGGGGCGCGCCTCTTCATCCGCCGCGTCGACCACACCGGCCGCGGTCAGGGGATCGCGTACCTCGGTCTCCCCGCGGCGCTCATGGTCACGATGAGCCTGGCGGTCTCGGCGCCGATGGCGGGGGGGAAGGGGACCGGGGTCCGCGCTCGCGAGGGCACGCCGAACGTCCTGCTCATCACCGTCGACGCCCTGCGCTTCGACCACGCGGGGGCGGACTCGCGCGTGCGGACGCCGGGCTTCCGGTGGCTGGCGAAGAACGGGGCCGAGTTCTCCCAGGCGGTGACGCCGAGCACGGCCGAGGTGCCCGCGGTGGGGGCGATGATGACGGGTCGGCACCCGCTCTCGACGGGGCTGCTCGCCGACTCGCGGGCGCTCCCTCCCACGATCCCGGGCTCCGGCAAGGACCTCCCCACCCTGGCCGAGATCTTCCGCCGCGAGGGCTACTCCACGGCGGCCTTCGTCAGCTCCGCGGCCCTGGACGGGGGGGAGACGCGCCTCCTCCGGGGGTTCGACGTCTACGACGACGGGATCGCCGAGGGCCGTCGCGGCGCGCACCGCCTCGCCCTCCCCCAGCTGCGCCGGTGGATCGGAGCCATCGGCAAGGTGCCGTCGTCGCGGGGGCTGCTGCGACCGTCCACGCAGACCGTCCTGCGGCTCGGGGAGTGGCTCGACCGTCACTACCGCGAGAACCTCTTCGTCTGGCTCCACCTCGCGGACCCGCGCATCCGGTTCGTCTCCCCGGACCTGCGCGAGGATCCGCTGATCGACGCCCTTCCCGGGGACGCCGGGGCCGCGTACGGGGGTCGCGTGGCGAGCCTGGACCTCGTGCTCGAGGAGATGTTCAAGGGCCTCGAGGCCGACGGCCTGATGGACTGGACCCTGGTGGTCGTCGCGGGCCAGCGGGGGTGGGCTCCGAGCGGACGCCCCCCGGCCGTCACCGACTCCTGGAGCCGCGTGCCCTGGATCATGCACGGGCCCGGGATCCCGAAGGGTGCGCGCGTCGACCGCCAGGCGCGCCTCGAGGACCTGCCCGCCACGGTGCTCTCCGCCGCCGGGTTCCGACGCGCGTCCCTCGGCGACGGTCGGTCCCTGATGCCGATCCTCGACGGCCGGGACCTGGAGCCCGTGCCCGCGATCACGGTGGGGACGCCCCGGGGGGACGGCAAGGCTCCGATCGCGCTGCGGACCCCGGCGTCGAAGTACGCGCGGACGCCCAAGGGCGGCGCCGCCTACTACGACCTCTCGGACGATCCTCGGGAGATCACGGACGTCGCTCCCACCCACGCCGGGGAGGTGGCGGCCGCGGCCGGTCTGCTCGACGAGACCCTCGGGCGCTTCGTGCCCGCCGTCGTGGTGCCCCCGATGGACCCGGGGCGCGAGGCGACCCTCAGGGCTCTGGAGGCCGCTCTATAAAGCGGGCTTCTCGTCTTGCGTCGGCCCGGCGAGATCGGCTAGCACTCCGCGGAACCCGGCCCCCTCCGGAGCCCGCATGTCCGACGAGCCCGCATACCTCGTCCTCGAAGACGGCCGCGTCTTCGAGGGAACCGCCTGGGGACACCGCGGTGTCGCCACCGGCGAGGTGGTCTTCAACACCTCGATGACGGGGTACCAGGAGATCCTCACCGATCCGTCGTACGCCGAACAGATCGTCGTCATGACCGTGCCCCACGTGGGGAACTACGGGGTGACGGAGGTCGACGGCCAGAGCCGGCGTCCGCACGTCCACGGCTTCGTGGTGCGCGAGGTCAGCCGCGTCCACAGCAACCACCGCGCGGACGGCGATCTGCCCTTCTACCTGACGAAGCACCGGGTGCCCGGCATCGAGGACGTCGATACGCGGGCCATCACCCGGCACATCCGCTCGGTGGGGGCGATGCGCGGCATCGTCGGCAACGACGGCACGTCCGTCGCGGATCTCCAGGCACGGCTCGCCGACTATCCGGGCCTCGCGGGCCTCGATCTCGGGGGGCGCGTCACCTGCCGCCGGCCGTACGAGGTGCTGTCCGCCGGTCCCGCGACGCGCACCGTGGTCGCCGTGGACTTCGGGATCAAGCGCAACATCGCGCGCCTCCTCGCCGAGCGCGGGCCCGCCCGGGTGACGGTCGTGCCCGCGACCACCTCCGCCGAGGAGATCCTGGCCCTCGAGCCCGACGGGGTGCTGCTCTCCAACGGCCCGGGGGATCCCGAGCCGATCGCGGAGTACGCGGCCCCGGAGGTCCGCAAGCTGCTGGGCCGCGTGCCGATCATGGGGATCTGCATGGGCATGCAGGTCCTGGGGCTCGCCCTCGGGGGCACGTCCTACAAGCTCAAGTTCGGCCACCGCGGGGGCAACCAGCCGGTCAAGAACCTGCGCACCGGGATCGTCGAGATCACCGCCCAGAACCACGGGTTCGCGATCGACGCCGACTCGATCCCGGGCGATCGCGTCGAGGTCACTCACGTCAACCTCAACGACAACACCCTCGAGGGGTTCGCCTGCCGCGACGTCCCCGCGTTCGGGGTCCAGTACCACCCCGAGGCGGCGCCGGGGCCGCACGACGCGACCTACCTCTTCGACGACTTCTACCGCCTCATCGACGCCTCGCGAGGCCCGCGCTGAGCCGGGAGCAGCGTTCCGGCCGTCCGGAGCCCCTCCCGGTCTCGCGGCTCACCGGGCTGCTTCGAGACCACCTCGAAGGCACCCTGCCCGCCTTCTCGGTGCTGGGCGAGGTCTCCAACTTCCGCGCCCCCGGATCCGGGCACTGGTACTTCAAGCTCAAGGACGAGTACGCGACGCTCGACGCGGCGATGTTCGCGCGCGCCAACCGCCCCCTGCGTCGGCGGCCCCGGGACGGCGAGCAGGTGGTGGCCACGGGCCGCGTGGAGATCTTCGCCCGGCGGGGGGCCCTGCAGCTCGTGGTCGAGCGGCTCGAGGCCGCCGGCGCGGGGCGTCTGCAGGCGCGGCTCGAGGAGCTGAAGGCGCGCCTCGCGAGCGAGGGGCTGTTCGATCCCCGGCGCAAGCAGGCCCTGCCGCGGGTGCCGCGGCGCGTGGGGATCGTGACCTCCCGGAACGCCGCCGCGCTGCAGGACATGCTCCGGGTGCTCGGCCGCCGGGACCCGTCGTTGGCCGTCACGATCGCGCCGTGCCGGGTCCAGGGCCGCGACGCGGGCCCGACGATCGTGGGGGCGCTCCGGGCGATCCAGCAGACGGACGTGGAGGTGATCCTCCTGGGTCGGGGGGGCGGCTCGCTCGAGGACCTGTGGGCGTTCAACGAGGAGCGCGTGGTGCGGGCCGTCGCTGCCTCGCGGGTGCCGATCGTCTGCGGGGTCGGACACGAGATCGACGTCACCCTGGCGGACTTCGCCGCGGACGCTCGGGCGGCGACGCCCACGGCGGCGGCGGAGCTCGCGGTCCCCGTCCGGGCGGAGCTCGAGGCGACGCTGCGCGACCGGACTCATCGCCTGCGGCGCGCCCACGACCGGGCTCAGGCGCGCCGGCGCAAGCGAGTGGCGGATCTCCGCGGGCGCCTGGTGGGGCCCCGGCGCCGGCTCGACGAGCAGGCCCAGCGCGTCGACGAAGCGAAGCGACGCCTCATCGCCCTGACGACCCGCGAGCTGCGAGCGCGGCGGGACGCCTCCGAGGCGACGCGGCGGGCCCTCGTCTCCCTGGGCCCCCTGCAGTCGGTCCGACGGGGCTACGCGATCGCCACCCGCGAGGACACGGGCGCGCTCGTTCGTCGCGCGGGGGACGTCGAAGTGGGAGACTCGGTCCGCGTGCGGGTCGCCGAGGGGGCGCTCCGCTGCTCGGTGGAGGCGGTGGTCGCCGATCCGGTCGACCTGCGAGGACGCTCGACATGAAGAAGACGCTGTTGTTCGCTCTGATGGTCTGCGCGGCGGCGCTGGGGCTGCTCGGGGCACGCTGCGCGCCCGAGGCCGCCTGCGAGAACGAGATCGACTGCTTCGTCTCGTGCAACTGCCGGGGCCTCACGCGGACTCGGTCGCACGCGTGCATCACCGGGTTCTGCTCGCCGGGATACCTCGAGGCGCTCGAGTGCACGGACATCTGCGGCGGGCGCGTCGGACCCGCGCCGGACGACGACGACTCCGCGGACGACGACGACTCCGCGGACGACGACGACTCCGCCCTGTAGCCGAGCCCGGCGGGGCGGCTCGACGCCCTCGAACTGGTAGTCTTCGCGGTGGATGGCGCGCACTGCACGGGTCTTGCTGGTCGACCCTGATCCGAGCACGGCTCGGGTCCTGCGCGCCGCCTTCGGCCCCGATCAGTGGGCCCTCGCCACCCAGCCCGACGCCGCCTCCGCCGTCGACGCCCTGAGCGACGCCCCCGACCTCGTCATCGCCGACGCCGACCTCGCCGAGGACGGGGCCGCCTTCCTGCTGGCGGCGCTCGACGCCCTCGGCGACGATCGACCCCCCGTCATGCTCCTCTCCTCGGTCGCCGGGGCCGCCCGGCACGCCGCGCTGAAGCGGGCCGGGGTCGACGCCCTCCTCCCCCGACCGTTCCGCCCGCGCGCCCTCACCCGGTCGGCCGAGCGCCTCGTCACCGAGCGGTCGTCGCCGACGATGTCGGTGCACGGTGAGCTGAAGGTCACGTCGGTGAGCCAGCTGCTGCGGACCCTCGTGCTCTCGCGGCGGTCCGCGGTCGTGCGGGTGGTGCCCGACTCGGCGCGCACCGCCGCGACGCTGCACCTCGCCGGGGGCCGGGTGGTCTCCGCCCGATTCGGCCGGCTCGTGGGACCGAGCGCGCTGTTCCAGCTGCTGACCCACGATCGCGGCCGCTACCAGGTCGACGACGCCGCCGGGCCCGTGGCCGAGAACGTGCGCGGGGCCACGCTCCCCCTGCTCATGGAGGCGTATCGGCTCCTCGAGTCCGGCGTGATCCGTCGCATCGACCCCGAGAACGAGGCCGCGGCGGCGTCGATCACGCAGGCGATCGAGTCGTCGATCGAGGCGGTCCCCACGCTCGTGGAGCTCGGCGAGCCGGACGACGTGGAGGTCGTCCCGGCCCCGCGTTCGGCCGACGCCGCCCCGGAGCCGCCTCCGCCCGCGTTCGAAGAGGCCGACGTGGATCCCGAGGAGGAGGGTCGGACGCAGGCGCTGGACACCGTCTACAACGAGTCTCCGCAGCTGCCCCCGATCCAGCAGGGCCTCACGCCCCTCGCCGCCGTGGCGGAGGTGGCGCCCGCGCCCCCCCTCGAGGAGCAGCCGACCGAGTTCGAGCCCCGGCCCAGCGAGCCGACGCCCGCCGCGCCCGAGGAGTTCAACGCGCTCGACAGCGTGGAGTACGCCGCCGTGGTCGTGGGCTGGGACGAGCCCGAGCCGCTGGCGCCGCCCGTTCCCGAGGCCCCCGCTGCGCTCGAGCCGGAGCCGGAGCCGGAGCCGGAGCCGGAGCCGGATCCCGAGCCCGAGATCGAGCTCGCCGTGGCCGGTGACGACGAGGGTGTCGTGCTCGATCTGGGCGGGGACGACGAGGTCTACGACGAGGACGGAGGGCTCGTTCTCCAGCTCGGCGCGGACGACTCGGACGACAGCGCGCTGGTGCTCCACCTCGGGGGGATGGACCACGAGTTCGAGCCGGAGCCTGCCCCCGAGGCCGCCGCGCCGGAGCCGGAGCCGGAGCCGGAGCTCGAGCTGGATCCGGAGCCCGTCGCGGCCGCGGACGTGAGCGGCGCCGTGGCGGTGCTCGACGAAGACGAGGACGGGGGCCTGATCCTCGAGCTGGGGGACGCGGGGGAACCCCCCGAAGACGAGACGACCGAGGACGGCCCCGCGCTCATCGCGCCCGACGCGTGGGACGACGTCCCCGGGCCGGAGCCGGTCGCGGAGCCGGAGCCTGTCGCGGAGCCGGAGCCGGTGGCGGAGCCCGAGCCCGAGCCCGAGCCCGCGCCGGTGCTGGAAGAGGAGGCGACGGTGGCCGTGGCGGCCGGCGAAGACGGGCCCGCCCTCGTGCACAAGATCCCGGGGCTCCCGCCATTGCGCGCGCGCCCCGGTCCCCCGGTGGTGGTCCACGCCGCCGACGAGTCCCAGGACGATCTCGCCGCCGAGACGCTGGTGCCCGGCTGGGACGCCGACGAGAGCGTCGAGGAGCTCGATCTCTGGGAGGACGGGGACGACGACTGGGACGAGGAGCCGGCGACGGCGGCGGCCACGATCGAGGAGAACAAGGAGCTGGGCGTCGCGCTCGTCACCGACACCTGGATGGACCTAGCCGCGGGCGGCGGGTCGCGCGACCTCATGGAGGTCTACGAGGTCCTCAAGAAGATCGCCCGCAAGGACCTCGGCGCGGTCTCGGTCCAGCTCGGCAACCTCGACGGGCACGTCATCGCGTCCACGATCAAGAAGCTCAAGCGTCGCGACACCGTGGCCGCGTTCTCGGCGCAGGCGATGGAGTTCGCGCGCGAGGACGCCGCCGGTCGCCGCTTCACGGTGCTGGACGCGGGCAAGACGCACGTCTTCGTGGTCGAGGTCGACGACAAGCGGCTCCTGACGATGCTGTTCGGGGAACGCCCCGACGCCCCGGCCGTGATGAACGCGCTGCGGCCCGTCCTCGAGGAGATTCGAGGGACGGAGGCGTGATCCGCGCGGTCGCGGCGATCGTCGCGATCGCCCTGTCCGCCGCCCCCGTCCGCGCCGACGAGCGCCCCGTCGCACCCCCGGTCGACGTGCAACACTTCCGCCTCGATCCCGTGGGGACCGGCCTGCCGGGGCTGCCGGGGACCGAGCTCCTGCCGCGCCACGGGCTGCACCTGGGCCTCGGGCTCGTCACCGCCGCGGCGCCGCTCGAGGGCGCGACCGAGACCGAGGGCGCGCTCGTGGAGCGCGTGACCACCCTGGACGTCGGGCTCGCCTACGGCCTCGGCTTCCTGGATGTCTTCGCGGTCCTGCCCCTGCACCTGGACCAGCGGGGCGGCGACGTAGAGCTCCTGGACCGTCCCCACCTCCGGGGCTTCGGCGGGATCGGCGACGTGGGCCTGGGCGCCGTCGTCCGCATCCTGGACGCGGAGGAGATCACGTTCGGCCTGTCGGTGCGGCTGGCGGGGACCCTCCCCACGGGGGACGCGGACCGCGCGCTCGGGTGGGCCGGGCCGACCTTTCGACCGTCCGTTCTCACGGAGTTTCGAGCCTCCATCCTGCGCTTCCTCACCGAGACGTCCGTCCACCTTCGGCCGCGGGCCGACGCGCTCGGCGTCGTCTCCCACCACGCCCTCGGCCTCACGCTCGGAGTGGCGGTGACGCCGACCCGGCCCACGGAGCTGCGCGGGCTGGAGGTCGCGGTGATGCTCGACGCGCGACCGGAGCTGCCGGACGCCGACGGGGAGCCCGTGCCCGCGTCCCGTCGGCCGATCGAGTGGCGGGCCGCCGTCGTGGCGCGGCCGACCCCGTGCGTCGCCGTCCAAGCGGGCGGGGGGACGGGGATCGGGGCGGGCTGGGGGACCCCTCGGGTGCGAGCGTTCGTGGCCCTGGACCTCACGGTCGACGCCTCGGGGCGCGGCTGCGGCGATCGCTCGGCGCTCTGACCGCCGGGCCGGGTCGGCGGCGCGATATGCTCGGGCCATGCCGCCGCTCCGCTCGCCCGCCTCCGTCGCCGTCGCCGCCCTGGTCCTCGCCCTGGGAGGGTGCTCGTCCGACTCCTCGGGCCCCCCGTCCCCGCCTCCGTCGGCGGCGGGCGGCGCCACCTTCGCGTTCGCCCAGGGCCCGGAGCCGCGCTCCCTCGATCCGGCCGTCGTCACGGACACGTACAGCGGCTTCATCGCCGCGAACCTCTTCGAAGGTCTGCTGGTGTGGTCGCCGGGCGCGGACCGCCTGCTCCCGGGCATGGCCGCCGCGCACCAGGTGTCCAGCGACGGCTTGACCTGGACCTTCCAGCTTCGCGCCGGCGCCACCTGGAGCAACGGCGATCCCGTGACCGCGGCCGACTTCGTGATCGCCTGGCGCCGCGTGCTCAACCCGGACACGGGCTCCGACTACGCATCGCTGCTGTTCCCCATCGAGGGCGCCGAGGACCTCTACGACGGGCGCAGCCGGGACGCGACGACCCTGGGCGTCGAGGCGCTGGACTCCCACACCCTGCTCGTCGAGCTGCGGAGCCCCACCCCGTACTTCGACGCGATCGTCGCCCACCACGTCGCCGCGCCCGTCAACGCGAGGGCCTTGAAGCGCCACGGCAAGCAGTGGACGCGGCCCGGCAAGATCGTCGTCAACGGGCCGTTCACCCTCGAGTCGTGGACCCCCGGCGAGAAGCTCGTCCTCGCGCGGAACCCCTACTACCACTCCGCGGCGGCCGTGAAGCTGGCGCGGGTCGAGGCGCTCGTCGAGGACGATCCGAAGCGCGTCCTGGAGCTGTACGAGTCCGGGGCGATCCAGTGGACCGGGCACGCGGGCGGGCTGCTCCCCCAGGACCGCATGGCCGAGCTGATCACGCGCCCCGACGCTCACCTCCAGGCCCAGCTGGGGACCGCCTGGTACAACCTGAACACGTCGGCCCCGCCGCTGGACGACGCGCGCGTGCGCCGCGCCCTCTCCCTCGCGCTGGACCGCGCCGAGCTCACCCGCGTCCTGGGCCCCGACGGCGTCCCCACCGAGCGGTTCGTGCCCGGCGGGATGCCCGGATACCCGGCCCCCGAGGCCCCCGAGGCGGACGCGGACGCGGCTCGGAGGCTCCTCGCGGAGGCCGGGTTCCCGGGGGGTGAGGGCTTCCCGAACCTCGAGCTGGCGGTCGACTCCCGCAGCGTGCACGAGGCCGTCGCCCGCACGGTGGCCGGGATCTGGAAGCGCGAGCTCGGCATCGAGGTCTCCGTGTACACGCGGGAGTTCGGTGCCCACAGCGACGCCGTGGAGGCGGGCACCTACCAGATCGCGCGCGGCGGCTGGCAGGGGGACTACCCGGACCCGTCGAACTTCCTCGAGCTCCTCGTCGCCGGGCACTCGCTGAACCACACCGGGTGGGCCGATGTCGGGTACTCGGCGCTGGTGGAGGAGGCCGCCGCCGTCGAGGACTCCGAGGTGCGGCTGCGCATGCTCAGCAAGGCGGAGGCGATCCTGCTGTCGGAGAGGCCGATCCTGCCCCTGTTCCACTTCGGCTCGGTGACCCTCATCAAGCCCCACGTCCGGGGCTTCGTGGACAACGCGCTCGACGTCCACCTCCTGCGCTACCTGTCGTACGAGACATGAGGCACCTGCTCCGGGTGGCCGCGCCGGTCCTGCTGGTCGTGGCCCTCGCCGCGACCCCCGCGAGCGCCCTCACGTTCCCCGAGCCCGCCCCCGCGGGCGCCGAGCGGGCCGTCGTGCCCGCGGCCAAGCAGAAGCGGGCGGCCAAGGTGGGCACCCGGGCGGTCGACGCCATCACCACCGGCAAGCTCGTCCCCGCCGAGCGGCTGACACGCAAGGCCCTCCGGCTCGACCCGGACTGCCCCGAGGGGCTCTTCGCGGCGGCGATGCTGCTGCTGCGGGACGTGGAGGCGGGCACGGCGGAGGACCCGGACGCGGCCACCGCGCTCGCCCGCGCGCTCTTCCGGCGCCTGATCGAGATCGACCCCGAGTCGATGTACGCCGCGATCGGCGCCCAATCGGCGGAGGGAGCGCCCTCGCGGCCGGTCCTCGAGGCGCCCGATCCCGGGTGCCCGGCGGAGGCCCAGGCCCACTGGAACGACGCCGAAGCCCACCTCGCGGCGGGCCGAAACCCGGCCGCCGTCGAGGCCTACGACCTCGCGATCCGGGGCTGCCCCGCGAACGCACGACTGCGCCTCTATTCGGGGGACGCGGTCTTCGCCCAGGGCGATCTCGGGGGCGCGCTGCTCCGCTACGAGGCGGCGCTCAGCATCGAGCCCTGCTACTGGGCCGCCCATCGCTTCGCGGGCGACGTGCACTTCCAGGAGGGCCGCGTCCTCGAGGGTGTCGCGTCCCTCGTGCGCTCCGTCGCCTGCAACCCGTGGTACGAGCCCGGTCGTCGCTTCTTCTACGACATGGCGGCGGGGTTGGAGCTGCCCCTGATGTGGCCCGAGGAGCGGGGACCCCGGGTGTTCGCCGCGGGCGACAAGCTCGAGATCTCGGTGGTGACCGTCGACCATCCCCACGAGGCCGCGACCCAGGCGTGGGTCATGTACGGCCTGATGAAGGCCGGGCTGGGCGACCCCTCGACCAAGGACGCGATCTCGGCGCAGATCGAGAATTTCCCGGAGATCTCCGGCACCTTGAGCCCGCTGACGGTCGAGGTGACGAGCCTGGCGCTCGCGCTCGAGAGCTTCCGGAACGACCGCGGCGACCTGGCGATCCCCAAGCACCGCGAGACCCGGTTCTGGGACCTCATCGCCGAGGCCTCCGCCGCGGATCGGCTCCCCGAGGCCGCCTTCTTCCTCATCGCGGACCCGTGGCTCGCGTCCGAGTTTCAGGAGTTCGCCGCCTCCGAGGAGGGGCGCGACCGGCTCAACGCGTTCGTCCGCAACCTCCTGCTCGGGGGCGGCACCCTGGACGAGGGGGACGAGCCCGCCCCGGACGACGCGGAGCCCGCCCCGGACGACGGGGAGCCCCCGCCCCCCTGACGCGCCTTTCTTCGGTTGCCCCAGGAGTTGGAACGGTCGCTGCTAGGGTGGGCGCACATGATCCTCGTGACCGGGACGATGCGATCCGGGACGTCGATGTGGATGCAGATCCTCATCGCCGCCGGGTTCCCCCACATCGGAGAGGCGTTCCCGGCCCCCTGGGGTCCCGGCTTGCGCGCCGCGAACCCGCGCGGCTTCTACGAGAGCAGGCTCGTCGCGGGCATCTACCACGCCACGAATCCCCACCCCGAGACCGGCGCCTACCTGTTCCCCGAGCAGACCCGCAGGCACGCGACCAAGGTGTTCATCCCCGGCCTCGTGCGCAGCGACCGGGCGTTCATCGACGGCGTGGTCGCGACCGTTCGGGAGTGGCGCGCCTACAGCGCCTCCATCACGCGCATGCGCGACATCATGGGGACGGACCGGGAGGCCGAGCTGTTCGATCTCCCCATGGCCCCGGAGCTGCGGTGGTGGGCCGAGAACTTCGCCCTCCTGCGAGACATCGCCACCCGCCGGTACGCCGCGCACGTCAGCACCTACGAGCGTCTGCTCGACGACCCCGAGGCCGAGATCGGGGCGGTCCTGAGCTGGCTCGGGACGGGGGATCTCGCCGCCGCCTGCGGCGTGGTCGATGCGTCGCTGCGCACGCAGCGCCGGTCCCCCCAGCCGGATCTGGAGCCGCGGTACGTCGCCGCATTCGACGACCTGTACGACCTGCTCCACAGCGGCGGGGAGCCGTCCGCGGCGTTCGTGAGGCGGCTCAATACCATCGACGCCGAGCTTCGCCCGCGCATGCGGCGCGCCGAAGACGCCGTCCGCGCTCGAATCGCCGATCGCCTGTCCCCCGCTCGCACGCGCGGGATCCCCGCCGGTCCCGCCGAAGGAATCGCATGATGCTGCAACTGCGCTGTCGCCCCGCCGAGTTCAACCCCGCCCCGCCGGACGTCTCCGCCTTCCTGACGGCCGCGAGGACCGCCCCGGCGGACGTCGCCGATCCGCTCCTCTGGATCCCGGCCCCGATCGCGGCCCGCCCGGGCCTCCCGGTCCCCCTCGAGCAGCTGCCCCCGCCCGTCCCCACCTACCGCGTCGCGGGGGCCTCGATGCACCGCTTCGCGGCCCTCGCGCTCGCCGGAGGCCTCGCGGTCGCGCCCGCCGCCGCGCACGCCGAAGAGGAGGACGAGGCGGCCGAGGTCGAGTCCGACGACGGGGCCGAGGAGGCGCCCCCGCCCGCGCCCGACGTGATCGTGGTTCCCCCTCCGGTCGAGGGGCCGCACCCGCTGTCCTACGAAGGCGACGAGCTGTGGAAGGCCGTCCGCGGGGCGCGGGTGGAGGTGACCCTCAAGGGCGGCAAGGTCCTGGTCGGGACGGTGCTGGCCCAGGCCGGCGACGAGTTCGCGATGGCCCGAGAGCCGGACGGCACCGTGGCGCGCGTGCCCAAGCACATGGTGCGGAGGCTCCGGGTGCTCGGGATGGAGGCGGGCGCCGAGGCCCCGCGCGAGGTGATGAAGCGTCCTCCGAAGGGCGACGGACCCGCCATCGCGGGCGCGATCCTGACGATCATGGGCACGTCCTTCATGACGACGTCCGCCGTCATCAGCTTCGCCGGCGGCTATTACTACGGCCTGCCCCTCTTCTTCTTCGGCAGCTCGATGCTCGGTCCCGGCATCCCCCTGCTGGCGACGGGCATCGATCAGCAGGTCAAGTACCAGGCCTGGGAGCGCAAGAACGACTTCCGCCTGGGCCTGGGAGCCGGTCCCAAGGGCTTCGGCGCGTCCTTCAGCTTCAAGTTCTAGAGACCTGATCAGGTGAGAGGGATCGACTCGGGATCGCGTCTGTGATCCA
>CAZEKB010000050.1:0-21439 GCA_964512225.1 uncultured Rickettsiales bacterium
GGGGGGCGGCGGGGGGCCCCGCGGGGGGGGGTTTTTGGGGGGGGGGGGGTGGGGGGGCTGGGGGTGGGGGGGGGGCGGGGGGGCGCGCGCCGCCGGGGTCATGAACACCGTCGGGTCGACGGCCTCGCCGAGGACGAGGTCCGTGAAGGCGACGACGGTGCGATCGCCGGTCGCCTCGTCCATGACGATGCGACGCAGCGCGGTCGGGGTCCCGCCGATGGTCAGCTCGACCTTGCGGAACATCGCCCGCGCCCCCTTGTCCTTCGGCCGCAGTGTCCACGCCCCGTCGGGCCCCGCCTCGGCCGCGAAGTACCGGGCGAGGGCGGCGGCGTCGAGCGAGAACAGCGCCTCCATGATGCGGGCGCTCCGCTCCGCGCCCGGCATCGCCCAGCCCGCCGACGACGCGCCGAGCTCCTCCTTCGTCTTGTCGGCGGGGTAGAAGCGCCCCCCCGCCATCAGGATCTTCGGGCCGTCGTCGTAGCCCCACAGGACCCGGCCGTCGGAGCGGCGCAGCCGCAGGTCTCCGGTGCGGACCACCTCCTTCGCGAACAGCGCGGACGTCTTCGTCTGCTCGAAGCGGGCCTGGACCGTGGCGTGGCCCGCGAGCTCGGCGCACGCCGTCTGCAGCCCCTCGGGGAGGCCCGCCGCCTCTTCGGCCGAAGCGGAGCCGGCCGCCCCCAGGATCAACAGCAGGACGGTCGCCACGGTGGCCCACTCGAGGACCGAGCGTCGCGGGCGGGGGCGGTCGGCGGTCATGTCGTCCTCCAGGTAGGCGGGCTCGCCCGTCAGGTCGGAGAGCGTCACGGCGCTCAGCCCGCGCTCAGCCAACCCGTCGAGGATCGCGGGGAGCGCGGCGATGGCCGTCGGCTCTCCGCCGCCGAGGGTCGCGTCGTGGAGTAGGACGATGTCGCCCCCCCGAACCTTCGAAAGGACCCGCGAGGCCACGGACGCCGAGTCGAAGCCGCCCCCGTCGAACGGGCGGATGGACCAGGCCGCGAGCCGCGCCCCCCAGCGGCGCAGGCCGGCGTACACCGGGGGCGCGATGAGGCCGACCGGCGGGCGGTAGAAGCGGGGGAAGACACCCGCGCTCGCGGCGACCGCCTGCATGCCGGCGTCGAAGTCGTCGGAGAAGCGCCGGGGCGACAGCATGAGCGACCAGCGATGTGCGTGGCCGTGGAAGCCGACCTGGTGCCCGCGGTCCAGGATCTGCCGCACCGTGGCGCCGTGCTCGACGACGCGCCTCCCCACCACGAAGAACGTCGCCTTGGCTCCCGCCGCGTCGAGCAGATCGAGCACCCGCGGCGTCGTGTCCGGATCGGGGCCGTCGTCGAAGGTCAGGGCCACGGCGTCCGGCCGCGTCCCCCGCGTGACGGCGGACCCGAAGAACTGCCACTGGGGGAAGAAGCCCGCCCCGATGACGATCGCGAGCAGGCCCAGCGCGCCCGCCACGTCCACGACCCACAGCGAGGGCGCCGCGTGGTGGATCACCACCGCCGTCGCCACGCCCCCGAGCAGGATCGCGGGCCAGATGCGCGTCGGCCAGGGCGCCGTCAAGGGGTGCTCGTCGCTCGCGGCGGGGGCTTCACCTCGCCGAACAGGTCGCCGAGCAGCTTGGCGAACCGGTCGGGCTCGGTCGTCGCGTTCGGGGAGAGGTGTCGGCCGGTCCACCGGACGACCGTCTCGCGGTTGAACAGCGGACCCGACCACGACCCGTAGCTGCGCGCGTCCCAGAACGGGGTCGTGCGCTTGAGGGACGGCGATCCGGTGCCCGGGCGCCGGCCCTGGAAGCGCCAGGACTCGCGCAGGTCGAAGGCGAACAGCTCCGCGTCCACGCCCAGGATCTCGGCGGTCGCCTCGCTCGGGGACCCGTGCAGGACTCGCGGCAGCGGGGGCGGCGCGATGCTGCCCTCGGGGCCGACCACGGCCTCCGCGTCCACCGATCCCGTGGCCTGGACGATCACCCGTCCCTCGGACGTGTCGCTGATCTCCAGCGTGAGCGCGTCCCCCCAGGGGCCCGCCGCCCAGATCAGATCCGCGACCGGCTCGGCCTCCGCGGGACGTCCGTCTCGCTCCCACTGTCGTACCCGGGCCGCGGGCGCGCCCTGGAGCCGCCCCGTGAGGCTCAAGGAGAAGCGGCCGTCCTCCCCTTCGGTGGCTCGGAGCGACCAGCTCGAGGCGAGCAGCTCGCCCGGCAGGCGCAGCCAGCGCGCGCCCTCGGGGGCCAGCAGGAGGGCCGACCGACCGGCGAGCAGCTCATCGAGCTCGCCCAGCCAGGCCGACGATCGGGCCGGGTCGATGAAGAGGGGCCGCCCCTCGACGATCGCGACGTCCGGGACGTAGACGAGGGTGCGGTCGAGCACCGGCACGGTCCGCTCGGGGTTCGAGTCCTGCCCGTCCGTCGACGTGAACACGACCTCGGCGCGCACGTCCGCGGTGCGGAGGAGGGCCATCAGGAGCGCGGCGCGGTCGGCCGCCGTCCCCCGCTTCTCCTCGAGGGTGTACTGCGCGGACTGGGGCAGGCGCCAGGTCCCCCCGCCGCCGCCCAGCGGGTCGAGGTCGATCTCGTCCAGGGCGATCCGAGCCGCCTCCAGGACCGACGGCAAGCCGCCCCCCCGGCCGAGGACGCGCCCCGCCATCCCGATGACCGGTCCGGTGGCGCGGGCGGCGGCGAGGTACTGAAGCCGGTGGTCGAGGGCGACGTCGTCCCAGGAGTCGCCGGACGTCACGACCACCTCCGGGATGCGCCCCGCGAGGCTTCGGATCCCCCCCGCCTGCGCGCGCTCCCGCACGCCGTCCAGCTCGAAGAAGACGCGGAGGCGCCCGTGGTCCATGCCCTGCTTGCGCAGCTCGGTCCCCCACCGCAGGAACTCGACGGTCGGCTCGGACTCCGCGAACGACTCCACCGCGAAGACCAGGCGGCGGGCGGGCGCGCCCGGGGGCTGCACGGGCAGGCGGAACGCGAACCGATCGTCGAGCCCGTCGATGCGGGGGCGACGCACCCGCACCTCGGCGACCACGTCGTCCTGCCCCGGGGGGAGGACCACGGCGCAGGTCGAGACGCCGCGCTCGTCGATGGGTCCCACCCGGACCTCGAGGCCGGCGGGCTCTTCGTCCTCTTCGGGGTCGTCCCCGCCCGCGTCCGCGTCGTGTACGAGGCGGCAGGTCTCGCCGAGGGTCGGATCGAACTCGGTGAGCACGATCTCGCTCCGGGCGCCCGCGACGCGACGAATCACCGCTTTGGTCCGGATCTCGAAGCCGTCGGGTTCGTCGAGGTCGAGCGTCGTCTCCAGGCGCTCGAGCAGGAGCCCGCCCACGGGATCGAGGGGCGCGGTGGTGAGGAAGTGACGCCAGCCGCCGTCGTCGATCGCGGGCCCCCGCTTCGCCTCGGCGGGCGGGCCCACGAAGAGCAGCGTGACGGCGGCGACGGGGAGCAGGCGGCGCATCGGCGGGGAACCTACGGCGTCGGGCTCGGGAGCGCCAGGGACGTTAGAAGGCGCCCTCTTCGGCCCCGGAGTCGTCGTCGTCCGCGGAGTCGTCGTCGTCGCCGAAGCAGTCGTCGGGCAGGTCGTAGGGGAAGCCCGCGGAGTCGTCGTCGTCGCCCACGCCCTCCAGGATCTCCATGTCGATTCCGGAGCCGAGGCGGCGGGGCAGGGTGTCGATGAGCAGCCACCCGGGGCGCTGCTCGAGGACCACGCCGAGCAGGAACGCCAGGTCGAGGTTCTCGCCGGGGGCGGCGAGCCACACGAGCGTCTTGTTGCCGTCGGCGATGAGCAGATCGCACGGGGCCTCGGCCGAGTAGGCGAGGTCGCCGTCGTCGACCCAGCCGACCTCCGTGTACAGCGCGCCGGTCAGGCCCGGCACCGGCACGGGGCCGGAGAGCAGGTCGGGGTCGAGATCGCCGACGTGATCGGCGGGCGGCGTGCCGGAGATCGACCAGTCGATCAGGTCGTCGCGGAGGTTGTTGACGGCGGGGGTCACGAACAGGACGGGGTTCGCGGGGGCCTCGATCTCCATGAGCCCGGAGAGCGAGCCGTGCCAGGCCGCCATCAGGGAACCCTCGGGGAAGGCGATGTCCGTCTCGACCGGCACGTCGCCGCCGGTGACGGAGAGGAGCCGCACCCGCATCGCGAGGCCCTGGGAGCTGTTCACGCCCTCGGGGCGATGCTCCAGGGCGATCTCCCCGCTCAGGACGTCGCGGAGCACGTTCCAGCCGGGGCCGCCGCTGCCCAGCGCCTCGACCACGTCTTCTTCGCTCTCGGCGTCGATGTAGACGACCCAGTCCGCGGAGCCGGAGAGGAGCGTGTCCCCGCCGTTGAACGAGCCGCTGCCGTTGCCGTCCACGTAGGTGAACGGGGCGAAGAGCGCGCCCTGCACGCCCCCGCCGATGTCGACCAGGAGCTCGGGCTCCACGGTCTCTTCGAGGTAGTTCGCGTACGTCACCTGGCCCGCCGTGAGGGAGGTCTTGGCGGGGACGACGAGGTCCGAGTGCCACTCCGCGGCGAAGGTGAAGCCCGCCGGGTCCGCGAGGAACAGCCCCGCGCGGACGTCGCCCGGGGGCACCGTGCCGTCGGTGGGCTGGTACGAGAGCGTGCCCCCGATCGGGATGCCCTCGGGGATCACGAGATCGTCGTCGTCGGGGCCGGCGTCGTCGTCGTCCACCGACGCGTCGTCGTCGTCGGACACGTCCGGGGGCGTGGGATCGATGTCGCCCCCGTCGTCCGGGCAGCCCTGACCGAACAGCAATGCGCCCCCCAGGCCGAGCCCGACGGCGGACCACAGGAGCGTGCGCAGGGGGGGGAGGGTGGTCGTGTCGTCGGTCATAGCTTCACCATCACTCGGTTCTTCTTGATCTTGACCGCGACGCTGGCGATGGTCGCGTCGTCCGATCCGCTCACGCAGCTGCCGTCGCGAACATCCCACTCCCACTCGTGCAGCGGGCAGGTGATCGTGTGCCCGTCCAGCACCCCGTCGCCGAGCGGGCCGTACGAGTGACCGCACTCGCCCTGGGTCGCGAAGATCTCCCCGTCCACGTTGTAGAGCGCCACGGCGCGCCCCGCGGCCTCCACGCCCCGGGCCTCGCCGGGGATGAGCTGGTCGAGGTTCGCCACCTGGACCCAGGTGCTGCCCAAGGAGTCGTCGGTCTCGGCCGGCTTCGCCTCGGCGGGCTTCGCCATGAACTGGCTGCCCGGCGCCGGCGTCGCGGGCTTGCGCACCGCCCCCACGGACGGGGTCGGGGCGCTCGCCGGCTTCGGCCGCTCCTTGGGGTTCTCGCGTTTGTAGGCGGGTGGTCCCCCGGCCGCGACCGAGGCCGTGCCCGGAGAGGACGGCTCGGTGTCGGCCCCGAGGGCCCCGAGGATGAGCTTCTTGAGCTTCTTGCGCAGACCGAAGGGCGTCATGGCGCGGGATGTTACCCGGGGGTCAGCGGCAACGCTCGGCCGCGGCCGCCACGAGATCGCCGAGCCGCAGCGCGCGCTCGGGGTCCAGGTTGATCGCGATGCCGTAGTCCATCACGGCCTTGGCGGTCGTCTTGTGGTGGTGCAGGACCCGGCGAGCGGCGAGGCGATGGGCCCCCGCGTCGCCCCGCTCGACGCGCCCGGCGCACGCGAGCTCGGCGCTGACCCGGGCCCAGCGGTCGTCGTCGAGCGGAACGGTCTGCTCGGGCTCGAGCTCCTCCCCGGGCGGGTCGGGGTACTCGGTCCAGTCGCCCAGCTCGAGGCCCGGCTCGGCGGGGGCCTCCGCGACGGGGGCGGGCGGCGGAGTCTGCTCGACCGACGCGGCCGTGCCCCCGCAGCCGAGCGCGAGCACGAAGACGAACGAGAGGGCGGACCGGGGACGCGTCATCGTCGGACTGTACTGCACGCTCGATTGTCGAAGGCACAACCCGACATTGTGGGAACCACAGCGCGCGGACGGGGAGCGGGCGAGCCGGGGCCGCGACCGAGATCGAATAAACCGAGTGGTTTCAAGGACTCACGCCGCTCCTGCCGATCCTTCGCGAAGCCGGCACGGCCGTCGCAGTCAACCGGGACGCCACCCCGACTCGAAAGGTCTCCCCATGCAGCTCTCCCGCCCCGCCGCCCTCGCCTTCGCCTCCCTGCTGACCCTCCCCGCCGCGGGCTGCCGCTACTTCGACGGCGCCCCGAGCGACGGCGAAGAGATCGAGCCCACCGAGGAGCCCGACGTCGAGGACCCGGAGGACCCGGAGGATCCCGAGGACGAGCTGCCCGCGGCCGCGTACGAGGCGCCGGTCTTCTCCGACTTCGCGCTGATGCGCATCGACCTCGGCGGCGACCTGGTCGAGGAGCGCAACGCCCTGGAGCGGCAGCGGGACGTGTCCGACTACACGAACTTCTTCGCGGGCGCCCTCACCGCCGTCGCGGGCGCCGCGATCGGCACCGCGGTCGTCGGGCCCCCCTCGGTCGTGCTCGAGGACACCGTGATCAACGGCCAGGTCTCCAACCCGTCGACGTTCGTATGGGAGTTCGCCAAGACGACCGTCATCGACGACACGACCTACGACGCGCTCGCGACCTACGAGGCCCGCTGGTTCGGGTGGGAGGTCTCCATGGTCGTGTCGGCGTCGGGCCCGGACATCCAGTTCACGGACGTCCTCTGGTTCGACGGCGAGATGTCCTACAACGGCGTCATCGGCACGTGGCAGCTCTACGACCTGGACGGGGTCGAGACGGCCTCGGTCGACTACCTGCAGAACGACCAGGGCGAGTACGTCGCCGTCATCTCGGCCGACGCCGGGGTCCTCACCGCGACGGTCTTCGGCTCCTCCCGCCTGATCTCGGGCACCGACTCGAACGGCGTGACCGCGGCCGTGGGCTGGGACGTCGACTCGCTCGAGGGCTTCGTCTCGCACCCCGACTACCTCGGCGGCGCGGTGTCCTGCTGGGACTCGAGCCTCATGAACGCGGGCTGCTAGTCCAGCGCTGCTTCCACCAACGGCTCGACGGGGACCGCCCCCGTCGGGCCGTCGTCGTTCCGGAGCTCGGGGGGCAGCTCCCACTTGCTGAAGCACTCCCGGCACTCGACGAGGCGTCCGCCGTGCTCGAGGGTCCATAGCGGGAACCAGTACAGCGTGAACGCCTTCACCGCCTCCTGCTCGACCATGCGCGTGGGCACCCCGCAGTCGGGGCAGTTGAGCTTGCCGTCCCAGCCGCCCGTGACCGGACGGAACGTCCAGCGGGTGCCGAAGATGACGATGAACGAGACGTGAGCCACGGGGGCAGCCTAAGTCCCCGGAAGACGGGGGTCCATCCATCGTAAGGTGGCCCGCGGCGGCGACGTCCGCCGGGAGGCCCACGTCGTGCGCATCGTCCACCTCACCCTCGTCCTCCTGCTCCTCGCCGCGGGCCCCGCCCACGCCCAGGTGCAGGCCCTCCTCGGCCCCAACGGCTTCAGCTTCGACGTCGCGTACGACGGCGGCGGCGAGATCGTGAGCGGCAACTTCGCGTTCTTCGACTTCGATCAGCTGTGCGTCGCCCCCGCGGGCGCGCTCGCGAACGGGACCGTCTGCGCGACCCCGGACATCTTCACGACCCCTCCGGGGGCCTCCCTCACCACGGAGGACGGGGGCCGCGAGATCGTGCTCGGGCCCGAGCCGCTGCAGGGGTTGGACGTGACCCGCAAGCGCTTCGTGCCGTCGACCGCCGGGCCCGGGACCACGAGCGGCGACTACCTGCGCGCGCTGGACATCCTCACCAACAACACCGGCGCGCCGATCGTCGTGGACCTGCGCATCGGCTCGGTGGGCGCGAACCAAGGCAACCCCGGGGGCATCCTGCAGGCGGGCGGCAATACCCAGGTCGTGAGCGCGGACGGTCAGCCGGGGCCCTTCCCGCAGCCGTTCCTGTTCCCGGGCATCACCGAGCTCGTGCTGGAGGACAACGACATCACGGGCTCCACCCTCGGCGTGGACGTGGGGACGGCGGCCAACGCCCCTGCGATCGGCCACGTGCTCAGCGACGTGACCAACCAGCTCGGAGACGTCGTCGTCGGCGCTCAGTACCCCCAGAACGACCCGGGGAGTCACTTCGTCGAGCTCCCCTCCCTCTCGATCCCCGCGGGCTCCACGTTCATCCTCATGCGGTACCTGAGCCAGTGCATCGACCCGCTGTTCTGCGCCGCGAACAACTCCGATCTCGCGTCGCCCCCGAGCACCTACGGGTGCCCGGCGAGCCCCACCGAGGGCATGAACGCGACCGAGATCACGGACACGATCAACTTCAGCCTCGTCGCCGCGAACGCGATGCCCGTGGTGGGCAACACCGGCCCCACCGTCGGCCAGGAGGGCACGCCCTACGTGGGCACGTGGTCCGTGTCCGACGACGACTGCCTCCCCAAGACCGGGCAGGGCCACTTCGGCGCCGCCGCCGGGTTCCAGCCCGCGACGCTGAGCAGCAACGACACGGTGCTCACGTCGAGCTTCACGTACACCGACGACGGCACGTTCACGATCAGCGGGTTCGTGACCGACGCGTTCGGGATCCAGGGAGGCGCCGGACAGAACGTGACGATCCAGAACGTCGCGCCGACCGTCGCGACCCCGACGTGCACAGTGAACGCGCTGGCGGCGTCGTGCACGTGCACCTACACCGACCCCGGCACCGCCGACACCCACACCGCGGTGGTCGACTGGGGCGACGGCAACCAGTCCACGCCGACGGCCTCGGGGGGCACGCTCACGGCGTCCCACACCTACGCCGCGGGCGGGAACATGACGGTCGGGTGCACCGTCACGGACGACGACGGCGGGGTCTCGGCGACCGCCACCACGACGATCGCGCCCAACGCAACGCCCGTCGCCGATCACGGCGGGCCGTACACCGGCAACGAGCCGAGCGTGAGCGTCCAGAGCGGACCGAATACGACCGACCCCGACGGCACGATCATCCAGTACGACTGGGACCTCGACAACGACGGCACCTTCGAGATCTTCCAGGCCGGCAACGCGCCCGTGACGGTGTCCGGCGACGACGGCGTCTACACGATCAACCACCGCGTGAGGGACGACCAGAACGTCTTCTCGCCGACGGTCACCACCACCGTCACGATCACCAACGCCGCCCCGGTCGTGAGCGGTGTGAGCTGCACGACGTCCGGCTTCGCGAGCAGCTGCACCTGCACCTACACGGACGCGGGGACCGCGGACACCCACACGGCCTCGTTCAGCTGGGGCGACGGGACCGTCACGACCCCGACCGCGAGCGGCGGCACCACGACGTCCAGCCACACCTTCCCGGCCGCGGGCACCTACCAGGTGGACTGCACGATCACCGACGACGACGGAGGCGTCGGGACCGGCAATACGCCGACCACGGCCACGTCCCCGGTGGCGGACCCGGGCGGCCCCTACTCCGGGCCCGAGCCCACGGTGAGCCTGCAGAGCGGGGGAGGCTCCGCGGGCGGCGGGGGCTCCGCGATCACCCTGTACGAGTGGGACCTCGACAACGACGGCACCTTCGAGATCTCCCAGGCGACGAACGCGACCGTGACCTTCACGGGAGACGACGGCGTGCACACCGTCGGGCACCGCGTCCAGGCGGCGACGGGGCAGTTCAGCTCCCCCGCGACGACCACGGTCACGATCACGAACGTCGCGCCGACCGCGCTGGCGGGGGCCGACGCGACCTTCCAGGACGTGCTGTCCTTCTCGTGGTCGGGCAGCTTCACCGACCCCGGCACGGCGGACACGCACACGGTCCAGGTGCAGTGGGGCGACGGAAACGTCTCGTCCCCGACGATCGGGGCCGGCAACGCCCTCACGGCGACTCACACCTACTCCGCCTTCGGGACCTACGTGGTGGAGCTCACGGTCACGGACGACGACGGGGGGACGGACACGGACACCGCGCAGATCACCTTCACGAACGTGGCCCCCGTGGCCTCGGCGGGAGCCGACGTGACCGCCGACGAGGGGGCCGGCGTGCAGCTCGCGGGGACCTGCACGGACGGCGGACCGACCACGTTCGCCTGGGACTTCGGGGACGGCACGGCGCTCGAGACCACCACGCTCACGCCCACGCACGCCTACGCGCAGGACGGGACTTACCAGGCGACGCTGACGTGCACCGACGCCGGGTTCCAGACCGACGCGGACACGGCGACCGTCACGGTGGCGAACGTCGCGCCGTCGGTGTCGGGGCTCACGTGCACGTTCAACGGGCTCGTCGGCAGCTGCACGACGGGGTGGTCCGACCCGGGTGTCCAGGACGTCGTCACCTACCTGTGGGACCTCGGCGACGGCACGACCTACACGGGCACGGCGAGCGCCGCCGGCCTCACCCAGGGGCACACGTACGCGGCGGGCGGGACCTACACGGTGACCCTCACGCTCACGGACGACGCAGGCGCCTCCGGCTCGGCGACGACCACGACGACCTCCAACGCGCTGCCCGTGGCGGTCCTGGACGGCCCGTACGTGTTCGACGAGCCGGGCGGCTTCATCGAGCCCGGCGTCGGCACGCTCGACCCCGACGGGACGATCACCCAGTTCTGGTTCGACCTCGACGACGACCCCGACTGGGAGACGATGACCCAGACGTGGCAGCCCGTGTTCTTCTCCACGACCGAGGAGGGCGTGGCGCGCCCGGTGCGGTTCCACGTCGTGGACGACCAGGGCGGAATCAGCGTCGAGGTCGAGAGCACGGCGACGGTGAACAACGTCGCGCCCACGATCAACTCGCTGACCTGCGAGCAGGTCTCCACGGGCTCGTGCCTGGTGCGGTGCGAGCTCGACGTCGAGGACCCGGGGGAGGACCTCGAGGAGTGGGTGCTCTCCTGGCTCGGCGGGACGGCCGTGCAGGAGCCGCTCACCCTCGACGGGCAGTACGTGCTCGAGGCGACGCCCGCCTGCTCGCCGGGGATGGAGCTGGACCTCGAGCACCTCGTCCGGGACCGCGACGGCGGCGAGGCCACGCAGACCGTGCGGATCGAGTTCGAGCTCAAGGGCGAAACGTTCGCGATCGAGCTGCCCGACGACGCGGGGATCCGGTCGCCCGAAGAGGTGACGGTGACGGTCCCGTCGTGGTGCCTCGACCCCACGGCCGCCCCCGACGGGTGCGGGCTGCAGTGGTTCTTCGAGGACCTCGCCGGCACCGAAGTCCAGTCGGGCGACGCGGGTCGGTCCGGGGCGGAGAACCCGTTCGTGATCCCGGACGCGGTGGCCCCCACCCAGCTGGACGAGGACGAGGAGTACGTCCTCACCTTCCGCATCACCGAGCCGTACACGGGCTACGAGTCCAACTCGGTCGTCTGGATCCACGACCTCGTATCGCCCCCGGTGGTGCCGGTCTTCCCGCTCGACGGCGACACGGTGACCGACCTGAACACGTGGCGGTTCCGCGTCGACGACGGCCTCGACGTGCCCTCCCCCGAGGACGCCTACGCGTTCAACTGGCGGCTCGTGGACCCGACGACCGAGCAGGAGCGGCTGGCCGAGGAGATGGCGGCCTGGACGATCGACGACGACGGGATCATCACGTTCCGCACCGAGCTCGACTTCGGCGACGGGGAGTACGAGGTGTTCTTCCAGACCGTGGACGTCTGGAACCGCGAGTCGGAGTGGGTCTCGATCTCGATCTTCCTGGACATGTCGTCGGTCCTGGACAGCGACGGGGACGGCATCCCGGACGTGGACGACAACTGTCCGGACCTCCCCAACGAGGACCAGTTCGACGACGACGGCGACGGCCAGGGCAACGAGTGCGACGACCTCCCCGGCTGCCCGGTCCCGCGGCCCGAGGGCTCGCTGGCCGGGCCCGGCCCCGATCCGGGGCCCCTCGCCGTCCTCGCGCTCCTCCTCGCGATCTGCGGCCTCGCACGCAGCCGACGGGCCGCGTAGGGGTCAGTCCCGGGGGGCGGGTCGGATCGAGCGCTCGGCCCCGGCCGCGTCCAGGGCGGGCAGGTAGTAGGGGTCGACCTCGGTGACGTCCGCCGACAGGTAGTGCCCGATGAGCGCCCGCCGGAACCGGTCCGAGCGGTTCGGCGCCGAGCCGTGCACGGCCTCGCCGGTGAAGAAGAGCACGTCGCCGGGGTCCATCACCGCCTCCACGATCGCTCCGTCGGGCACGTCCAGCACGCCCACGTCGGTGAACGAGTCCACCGCCGCCACGGTGCCGTGCTCCAGGAGCGGGCCCCGCCCGGAGCGCTCCAGCAGCCGGATGCACCCGTTGGCGCCGTCGGCCCGCTCCAGGGCCATCCAGGCCGCGGCGCACGTCCCCGGCGACGCCCGGAGGTAGGCCTGATCCTGGTGCAGCGCCTGCCCCCGCGCGCCGGGGGGCTTGAAGTACAGCATCGTCTGCACCGCCGACGGCTCCCCGGGCAGCCCCACCGCCTCGAGCAGCGCCACCAGGCACTCGAGGATGCGCGCGTCGAGCATCCACTCCCGGGAGACGGCGTCCCAGCGGTGCATGTGGATCAGCCGGGGCCAGGCGAGCAGGGGGTCGTCGTCGCCGTCGGGGCCGGGGACCCCCGCGAAGTCGCCGGGCTTCGGACCCTCCGCCCGCATGGCCATGAAGTGCCGCGTGAGGGCGTCCACCTCGACGCGACCGAAGAGCCCGCGTACGACGCCCCATCCGTGGCGCGCGAAGGACGGCCGGGCCGCGTCGAGGGGAGTCACGCGAACATGGGGAGGTAGTCGCGGTGGACGTCCAACAAGGCGTCGAAGACGGCCTCCGCGGTGGCGAGGTCGGGCACGGACGGATCGATGAACAGCGCCTCGATCGCGGCCTGTCGGTCGCCGTGCAGGGCGGCCCGCGCGGTGAGGCGGTGGATGCGGACCTGCACCGAGCAGAGCGCCAGCACCCAGTCGGGGAGGTCGTCGACGACCTCGCCCACGCCTCCGTCGGCGCCGACCGTCCCCGGCACCTCCACGATCGACCACGCGGGCAGGTCCGGGATGTACGGTCCGCCGGGGCCGCCGTTGGGCACGTTGATGGCCTCGGACTCCCACTCGCGGCCGTCGATGACGGCCTCGATCATGTCGATGACTTCCTCTCCGCTGTCCTGCTCGAGCAGCTGCTCCAGCGGCTCGGCCCCGGCCACGATCCGGCGGACGCGCGCCTCGATCTCGGCCACGTGGGCCCGGTAGTGCTCGTAGAAGGCGAGCGGCTCCCGCCCCGGCGTCCACCGACAGCCCCAGCGATGCCCCCCGCGGAGGTACTCGCCGGCGTGGCTGTCGTTGGTCACGCAGTGCACGCCCGTGGCCCGGAAGATGTCGGCCGTGAGCAGGCGTGAGTCGGTGACGAAGGCCTCGGGGTCCGCCGACGCGACCTCGCGCAGCCGGGGGTAGAGGTCCGCCCCGTGGGGGTCCGTGATCCCGGTGAACCACGTGAAGTGGTTGAGCCCCGCCGCCCGCAGCCGGAGACCGCCGTCGGCCACGCCGAGGATCCGGCGCAGGTCCGCGCGCCCGCCGTGGATCTCGTGGCACAGGCCCACGAGCTTGATGTCGGCGGCGTCGTGCACCGCCTGGCAGATGCGGCTGAGCGGGTTGGTCAGGTTCAGGACCAGCGCGTTCGGGCACAGCAGCTCGACGTGCCGGGCGAGCGCCACCGCCCCGGGGATCATGCGCAGGGCGTGGAACAGGCCCCCCGGCCCGCCGTTCTCGCCGAGCGCCTGGGCCACGCCGAGCGACGCGGGGACGTCGCGATCGAGGTCCCACCGCTCGAACCGATCCAGCTCGATCGAGATGATCACGAAGTCCGCGCCCGCGAGCGCGGCCCGTGGGTCCGTCGTGGCCTCCACGCGCAGGTTCGAGCGGGCGCGCGGCCGCATGCGCAGGGCGAGCTGGTAGGTGAGGTCGAGCCGCTCGGCGTCGATGTCGTGCATCACCAGCTCGACGTCGCCGAGACCGGGGTTGCGGACGATGTCGGCGAGCAGCGCGGGGGCGAACTGGATCGAGCCGGCGCCGGCGAAGACGATGCGGGACATGCTCTACATCGACCGTCGGTAGCGGCCGCCGACCTCGTAGAGCGCGGCGCTGATCTGCCCGAGGCTGGCGACGCGGACCGTCTTCATCAGCTCGGCGAAGATGTTCCCGTCCGCGAGCGCGACCTCCTGGAGCCGCTTCAGCGCGGCCGGGCGGGCGTCGGCGTGAGCGTCCTGGAACGCCCGCACGGCGGTGATCTGGCCGGTCTTCTCGGCGGGCGTCGCGCGCCGGATCTCCATGTCCTCGGAGTCGCTCGCCATCCCCCCCCGGGGGTTCAGGTACGTGTTCACGCCGATGATGGGGAGCGAGCCGTCGTGCTTGCGGTGCTCGTAGAGGAGCGACTCCTCCTGGATCTTGCTGCGCTGGTACTGCCGCTCCATCGCCCCGAGCACGCCGCCGCGACGGGAGATGGCCTCGAACTCGGCGAGCACCGCCTCCTCGACCAGCTCCGTGAGCTCCTCGACGATGAAGCCGCCCTGGAGGTTGTTCTCGTTCTTCGAGAGCCCCAGCTCCTGCTGCACGATCATCTGGATCGCCATGGCGCGCCGCACCGACTCCTCGGTGGGCGTCGTGATCGCCTCGTCGTAGGCGTTGGTGTGCAGCGAGTTGCAGTTGTCGTTGAGCGCCAGCAGCGCCTGCAGCGTGGTGCGGATGTCGTTGAAGTCGATCTCCTGCGCGTGCAGCGATCGGCCGCTCGTCTGGATGTGGTACTTCAGCATCTGGGCCCGGGGCGAGGCCCCGTAGCGGTCCCGCAGCGCGACGGCCCAGATGCGACGGGCCACCCGCCCGATGACGGTGTACTCGGGGTCCAGGCCGTTGCTGAAGAAGAAGGACAGGTTCGGGCTGAACCGGTCGATGTCCATGCCGCGCGCCAGGTAGTACTCGACGATCGTGAAGCCGTTGGCGAGCGTGAACGCGAGCTGGCTGATGGGGTTCGCCCCGGCTTCGGCGATGTGGTAGCCGCTGATCGACACCGAGTAGTAGTTCCGCACCCCCTTGTCGATGAACCACTCCTGGATGTCGCCCATCATCTTGAGCGCGAACTCGGTGCTGAAGATGCAGGTGTTCTGGGCCTGGTCCTCCTTGAGGATGTCGGCCTGGACCGTGCCTCGCACGACCTTCAGCGTCCGGTCCACGATGGCCGCGTGCTCTTCCGGATCGGGGTACCGCTCGTGGACCGACGCGAACACATCGATCTGCTGGTCGATCGCCGTGTTGAGGAACATCGCGAGGATGATCGGGGCGGGGCCGTTGATGGTCATGGAGACCGACGTGCTGGGCGCCACCAGGTCGAAGCCCCCGTAGAGGATCTTCATGTCGTGCAGCGTGCAGATGGAGACGCCGGACTCGCCGACCTTGCCGTAGATGTCGGGGCGCTCGTGGGGGTCCTCGCCGTACAGCGTGACCGAGTCGAACGCGGTGCTGAGGCGCTTCGCGTCGTCGTCCTCGCTGAGGTAGTGGAAGCGCTGGTTGGTGCGGATGGGCGGCCCCTCCCCCGCGAACTGCCGCTTCGGCGCCTCCGCGGTGCGGCGGAAGGGGTAGAGCCCCGCCGTGTACGGGAAGTGCCCGGGGAGGTTCTCGAGGTAGCGCCACCGCAGGATGTCGCCGTCGTCGGTGAAGCTCGGCAGCGCCACCCGCGGGATGGCGAGGCCGCTCAGCGACTCGGTGGTCGTCTGCACCGCGATGTCGCGGCCCCGCACCGTGTAGGTGAACGTGCCCGACCGGTAGGCGTCGCGCAGGTCGGCCCAGGACGTCAGCAGCTCGTGGCTGTTCCGGTCGAGCGCGTCGTCCAGCTCCGCCAGGCGCTCCCGGAGGGCTCCGTGCTCACCCACCTCCTCGATCGCGGTGCGCAGAGCAGCGCGACGGCGGGCGACGGCCGCCTGAGCGGCGGCGTGGGCCTTGTACCCCCGCACGCACCGGGCGATCTCCTCCAGGTAGCGGACCCGGGACGCGGGGATGAGCGCGTCGGCCGCCGGGGAGAGGCGCGACGGGGGCCGCTCGATCGTGGTGGACGACGCCCACGCCCCCGGCTGCACCCTCTCGAGCGCGCCCACGAGATCGCAGTACAGGGCGGTCACGCCGGGGTCGTTGAACCGGCTCGCGATCGTCCCGAAGACGGGCAGCTCCTCGTCCGAAGGCGAGGCCCCGAAC
The DNA here is from genome assembly GCA_964512225.1 of uncultured Rickettsiales bacterium. Lineage (GTDB taxonomy): Bacteria > Myxococcota_A > UBA796 > UBA9615 > UBA9615 > CAZEKB01. The sequence goes on from CAZEKB010000050.1 coordinate 16,088, forward strand.
AGCTCGCGGGAGCGCCGGTACTGCTTGCGCACGTCGCGCACCGCGTCGAGGCCGCCCCGACGCTCGAACTTGTTCAGGACGACCAGGTCGGCGAAGTCGATCATGTCGATCTTCTCGAGCTGCGACGGGGCGCCGTACTCGGGCGTCATGACGTAGGCCGTCACGTCCGACAGATCGACGACGGCCGAGTCGCCCTGGCCGATGCCGGAGGTCTCCAGGAGCACGAGGTCGTAGCCCGCCAACCGCAGGACATCGAGCCCCTCGGCGGTGGCCTGGGACACCTCCCCGCCGCTGCCGCGGGTGGCGTACGAGCGCATGAAGGCGCGCCCGGAGCTCAGCGAGTTCATGCGGATGCGGTCGCCGAGCAGGGCGCCCCCCGTGCGCCGCTTGCTGGGGTCGACGCACAGGACGGCGACGGTGCGATCCGCGAAGTCCCGCAGGTAGCGCCCGAGCAGCTCGTCGATGAGCGAGGACTTGCCCGCGCCCCCCGTGCCGGTGACGCCGAACACGGGCGCCCCGGGGTTCGCCCCCCGCGCGAGCTTCGCCCGGGCGATCCACGCGTCCAGGGCCTTCTCGACCCCCGAAGGCAGCGACCCGCGGCGCTCCACGAGCGTCATCAGGCGAGCCACCGCGACGGGGTTGGCGGGGCTGATCTCGGCGGTGAACTCCCCCCCCTGCAGGCCGAGCACGCCCCCCTCGGCCTCCGCCGCGACCGGGTCGAAGTCGGCGGTCTCCACGACGGAGTTGATCATCCCCTGCAGGCCCATCTTGCGGCCGTCCTCGGGGCTGAAGATCCGGTCGATGCCGTAGTCGTGCAGCTGGTCGATCTCGCGGGGCACGATCACGCCGCCGCCCCCGCCGAAGATGCGCACGTGGGCGGCTCCCCGCTCGGCGAGCAGGTCCTTCATGTATCGGAAGTACTCGACGTGCCCGCCCTGGTAGGAGCTGAGGCAGATCGCCTGCGCGTCCTCCTCCACGGCCGCGTCCACGACCTCCGCCGCCGGGCGGTTGTGGCCCAGGTGGATGACCTCGCAGCCGGTGGACTGCAGGATGCGGCGCATGACGTTGATGGCGGCGTCGTGGCCGTCGAAGAGCGACGCGGCGGTGACGACGCGGACGGGATGCCGGGGCTGGTACTTGGGGATGGCGACCATTCCCGGTGATTAGCGGATGGTCGCCGGACGGGCAAGGCCGCCGATCAGGGTCCCCAGGTCAGGCCCTTGAGGTAGGTGCCCGCGGCCGGGCCCCCGATGTCCGTGACCGCCCCGGCGCCCGTGAAGCCGAGCAGGTTCCCGCGGCGGTCCGTGAAGTGGAGGTCCCCCGTGGGGGGGTGATACGTGGCGGCGGTCGCCTCCCACCGCGCCGGGGGGTCGGTCATCGCGATCTCCGTCTCGACGCCGGTCGCGGGGACGATCGAGTAGAGGTTGTAGGGGTCGTTGCCGTTGAGGCGGTAGATGAGCCCGGCGCCCCAGTCGTAGGCCATCGCTTCGCCCTCGGAGTTCTCCTGGTTGTTGAGCAGATCCTCCCCGACCTGGGTCAGGGCGGCGGTGCCGGTATCGACGACGTACAGCTTCGGGCCCGTGTTCTGACCGCTGAGCGCGTAGAGCTGCCCGCTCGGGGCGAACGCGATGCCCGCGATGGAGTCCTCGAGCGTCCCGATCTCCACGGCGACGCCCGTCGTCGGGTTCACGGTGGCGAGCCGGCGGCCCTCGCCCTGCTCGGGGCGCAGGACGACGTACAGCGTCGTGCCCGTAGGGTCGAAGGCGATGCCGTTCGTCCCCAGGTAGGCGTTCGCCCCGGTGATCGAGACCCGGCTCAGCTCGAGCCCGGTGGCGGGGGCGATCGTCACGATGTAGGCCGCGTCTTGGCCGGAGCCGTACAGCGTCGACCAGTCCACCGTGGCGTCGTCGTCGTCCGTGCCGTCGTCGTCGTCCGTGCCGTCGTCGTCGTCCGTGCCGTCGTCGTCGTCCGTGGCGTCGTCGTCGTCCGTGCCGTCGTCGTCGTCGCCTCCGCCCCGGTTGTTGTTGCGGTTCACGCAGGCCACGAGCGTGGTCGCGGCGAAGACGATCAGGACGGTTCGAATCCGGCGCATGGAGCCTCCTCCTGCGACGTTATCAGCGGAATCACGTCCGCCCATGCGATCCGTCGGGCGCTCCGGCCCGTATGATCCTGGACGCCGAGCGTCGCTCACCCTGTCCGGGAGCTTCATGTCCGCCCAGTCGTCTCGCGCCTCGCTCCCGATCGTCCTCGCCGCCGCCTTGCTGCTGCCCACAGCCGCCGACGCCTCCCCTTGGACTCAACCCAAGGGCAAGCTCGCCGTGAAGATCTCGGCCGACTACCAGTGGGCGGAGAAGGAGTGGCTGATCGACGGGAACTTCCAGGAGTTCCCCCTCGACGGCAGGTACTTCGGCGGCAACCTCCGGTTGGGGGTCCGGTACGGCATCACGCCCCGCCTCGAGATCGGCGCGTCGATGAAGATCAGCCACGCGGAGTACCAGGCGGACGAGGTCTGGCTCGGGCCCCCGGTGACGCCCGAGCTCGGCGAGATCACGACGGGCGAGGGGCTGGTCGATTCGGTCTTGTCGCTGGACCGCTCGGTGACCGGCGTCGGCGACGTGAACGTCTGGGTCAAGGTCCGCGTCACGCCCCTCGACTTCTGGCGCGTCCTGTTCACGCCGTCCCTCGAGTTCAAGATCCCGACCGGCTACGAGGCCCCCGCGGGCACGTTCGCGGACGACGACCCCGCCGAAGGCGTCGCCGACGACGTGACCCTGGGCGACGGACAGCTCGACATCACCCTGCGCGCGCACGGCGGGTTCGTGCCCCACCCGCGGTGGTTCATCCGCGCCGACGTGGGGTTCCGGGCGCGATTCTTCGGGCCGGGGCAGCAGGTGGTCGGGGGCGCGAAGACCGGCGTCCGCATCGGGAAGTTCTTCATCCCCTACGTCGAGGGCACGATCGAGCACTCCATCACCGAGGGGAAGGTCATCGGGACCTCGTTCGCGACGTCCGTGCCCGAGAAGCCCGCGCGCGAGTTTCGGGCGGCGGACCTCAAGCCCTTGGAGGTGCGGCTCGACCGCTCCATCCTCACCGTTCGGGCGGGCGCGATCTTCTCGCTCCCCACGTGGGAGGTGGACATCGGGTACAGCGGCGTGCTCTGGGGCCGAAACACGTCGCGCGTCCACACGATCTCGGCCGGGGTGACCCTCAAGCTTTGACGTCCGCGCCGCCCGTCGAGTCCGTCGTCCTCCGCCTGACCCGATCGGGTCGGCCGCTGGGGCATTGGGAGGTCGCGATCGACGACCAGCGGGCCCTGGTGACGGACGGGCGGGGCCGGCTCGCCACGAAGCTCACGGTCGGACGCCACCGGGCCAAGGCGACGAAGGAGGGGCAGGAGCTGCCCTTCGAGTTCGTCTGCGCGTCGGGGTTGCGGGAGCTGCAGGTCGACCTGCGCGCGGACGAGGTCCCCCTGGACGACCCCGAGGTCACCGCGGCGATGCCGTCGGACCGGTACCTGCCGCTGTCGTTCCTGGGCAAGGGGGCGATGGGCTCGGTCTTCAAGTGTCGGGACTCGATCCTCGACCGGCTGGTGGCGATCAAGCTGCTCAACGCCGACATGGTCGACGGCGGCGAGGCGAAGGAGGCGTTCCTGGCCGAGGGGCGCAGCCTGGCGTCGGTGGAGTCCGAGAACCTCATCCGCATCCACGATCTCGGGGTGAAGGACGGGCGCGCGTTCCTCGTCACGCAGTTCGTCGACGGGCCCGACCTGGAAGAGGTGGTGCACAGCGGGGGGCCGCTCCCCGTGGAGGCGATCTGCGCGGCCGGGGCGCAGCTGGCGAGGGCGCTGGCGGCGGTCCACCGCGCGGGGGCCGTGCACCAGGACATGAAGCCCAGCAACGCGCTGGTGGACGCCGAGGGGCGGGTGTTCCTGGGCGACTTCGGCCTCGCCGCGCAGCTCGAGAACGTGCACGAGACCCGGGAGGAGGTGGCGGGCACGCCCGCGTTCATGTCCCCGGAGCTGGTCAAGGGCAAGTCGATCGGGCCCGCGTCGGACATCTACGCGCTGGGCGCGACGCTCTACTTCCTGGCGACGGGAAAGCCCCTGTTCGACGGGATGTTGAGCCAGGTGTTGTACGCCCACGTCCAGAAGGAGCCGCCGTCGATCGCGGACGATCGCCCCGACGCTCCGGACGAGCTCGTGACGCTGGTCGCGTCGATGCTGGCGAAGGGCGCCGCGGACCGACCGACGGCGGGCGAGGTGGAGAGGGCGCTCCTCGCCGTCGTCCCCACGGCGGGGGCGCTGCGCCCGGTGGCGTACTTGCCGCGGCTCGACGGGTCGGCGCGCACGCCGTCGGCCTACGTGGAGGCGCGGACGGTGCCGTCGGTGAAGGCGCTCCGCGCGGAGTTCATCGAGGCGCTGGGGCCGTCGACGTCGGTGCGATCGCTCCCGGCGGCGGAGGCGGAGACGGAGGCGTCCGACACGGTGACGGACGAGCTCGGGAGTGTGGACGCGCACGCTCGGGCGGCAGCGGCGGGGACGGTCGCGGGGGGCCCGGGCCGGAGGCCGCTGATCGCGGTCGCGGTGGGCCTGCTGCTGCTGATCGGCGGCGCGCTCCTGCTGCGCGGGGAGCCCGAGGCCGAGGGCGGGGACGTCGCGCCGGTGGACGTCGCGCCGGTGGACGTCGCGCCGGTGGAGGTCGCGCCGGTGGAGGTCGCGCCGGTGGAGGTCGCGCCGACGGAGGTCGAGGACGAACCGACGCCGGAGGTCGCGCCCGAGGCCGAGGCGGCCGCCCCCCCGTCGCGGTCGGAGCCGACCCCCTCGCCGGTCCGGACGTCGCCCGCCGAGCCGGTGGAGGAGGCGCCGCGCCCGGACCCGACGCCGGAGCCGGTCGAGGCCGCTCCCGAGGCGACCCCGGACCCGACGCCCGAGCCCACGCCCGAGCCGACACCGGAACCCACGCCCGAGCCCACGCCCGAGCCGACACCGGAACCCACGCCCGAGCCCACGCCCGAGCCGCCCCCCCCGCCGGTCAGCTTCTGATGGGGGCGCGCGGCTCTGCTGCGCGCGCTCGGGGCGCTTGCTCTCCCTCGCTGCTCGGCACCCCTCTCGACGAATCGGAGATTCGTCGCCGGGGGCCCCGCACTTCCTCCCCTGAACTACGCAGAGCGTCGCTCTGCTGCGCGCGCTCGGGGCGCTTGCTCTCCCTCCCTGCATTACCATCGGCGCCATGTCTGCACACAACGGACCCGTCGGTCCCGACTCACTCGTCTGCGTCACCGGCGCAAACGGCTATATCGCTCGGCACCCCTCTCGACGAATCGGAGATTCGTCGCCGGGGGCCCCGCACTTCC
>CAZEKB010000050.1:21539-22741 GCA_964512225.1 uncultured Rickettsiales bacterium
GACCCGTCGGTCCCGACTCACTCGTCTGCGTCACCGGCGCAAACGGCTATATCGCCTCGCATTTGATCGGGCTGCTGCTGGACGATGGCTACCGTGTTCGGGGGACGGTCCGGGATCCTTCGAACGAGGCGAAGACCGCCCACCTCACGAAGATCGCCGCCGACCGCGGCGCGGAGGACCGGCTCGAGCTGGTCGCGGGGGACCTCCTGAAGCCCGGGTCGTTCGACGACGCGATCGCCGGCTGCGACGGGGTCTTCCACACGGCGGCGGCCGTGTTCTTCGCGGCGGACGACCCCCAGAGGGCGATCGTCGACCCGTCGGTGGAGGGCACCCGGAACGTCTTCGCGGCGGTGGCGAAGGCGGGGACGGTGAAGCGGGTGGTCCACACGTCGTCGATGGCGGCCGTCTACTCGTTCGACAGTCCGCCGGACCACACCTACACGGAGGCCGACTGGAACGACAGCTCGACGGTGGAGATCGACGCCTACGGCCTCGCCAAGGTGTCGGCGGAGCGGGAGGCGCTGCGGCTCACCGCCGAGGTGCCCGAGGCCGAGCGCTGGTCGCTGATCCACCTGAACCCGGGGATGGTCTGGGGCCCCCCGCTGATCAAGGCGCACGCGAAGGCGTCGCCCCTGCTCATTCGGGACATCGTCTCGGGCTCCCGGCCCGGGGTGCCGAAGCTGCACTTGGGGATCGTCGACGTCCGCGACGTCGCGGACGTGCACCTCCAGGCGATGAAGAGCCCCACGGCGTCCGGCCGCTACCTCCTCATCGCCGAGCACGCATGGATGCCCGAAGTGGCGGCGCGGCTGCAGGCCCTGTTCCCGGACGTCGTCATCAGGGCGCGGACCCTCCCCAAGCCGATCGTCCTGCTCGCGGCGCTCCTCGACAAGTCGCTGAACTTCGCGCAGCTGCGCAAGCTCGTCGGGCGGCCGATGAACTTCGACGCAACCCGGGCGAAGAGCGAGTTCGAGGTCACCTTCCGCTCGCTGGACGAGACCCTGCGCGACACCGCCGCCCCCATGATCGCCAACGGGTGGGCCCGAACCACCAAGCGCTGAGGCGGGGTCGGGGGAGGCGCGCACGACGCCGGTAAACATCGTGTTTACCGGCGTCGTGCACCACCAGCCGCTCGCAACCCGCCGGAATGAGTCGTTTCCCCGCGTTGCGAGCCCTGAGCAGCCCGCAACCCGCCGGAATGA
>CAZEKB010000050.1:22841-46936 GCA_964512225.1 uncultured Rickettsiales bacterium
AGCCCGCAACCCGCCGGAATGAACCGTTTCCCCGCGTTGCGAGCCCTGAGCAGCCCGCAACCCGCCGGAATGAGTCGTTTCCCCGCGTTGCGAGCCGGGACGAGCCCGCAACCCGCCGGAATGAACCGTTTCCCCGCGTTGCGAGCCCTGAGCAGCCCGCAACCCGCCGGAACGAGCCGTTTCGCCGGGTTGCGAGCGCGACCCAAGCGCGCAGCGCCGGTAAACACGGTGTTTCCGCCCGCTACGGCCCCCCACCGAGACGACCACCGCCCCGGGACACCCCCGGACCGCGCTCGCGCCGACGACTCAGCCCTCGAAAATCGCCGCGAAGGCTTCCCGGATCGGGTCTCCGTCGGGTCCCGGGAACCGGGCGACGGCCGCCTCGACCTCGCCGACCCGGGCGGGGTCGTGCAACCAGGTCTGGACCGAGGCGAGGTTTCGCTGGACGTCGGGCGGGTCGGTGGGGTCGCAGGGCATGTAGGGGACGCCGTCCCGGGCGACCCTCGCCAGCGTCGTCGCGAGGGCGACGGCCGCCTCCGGTCGCCGGTCCTCGGACCAGGCCGACAGGTACACGTCGATGTCGGGGCTGAGCCAGGCGAGCTGCTCGAGGGCCGAGGCGAAGGGCGTCGACGGTGAGCCCAGGGCTGCGCTGAACGCCGCGCGGAGGTACGCCTCGACCGCGTCCCGCAGCCCGGGCTCCCAGGGCAGCACGTCCAGCTTCCGCCGCACCAGCCAGCCCTCCAGGCCCGGCCAGGTGCTCGACCCCGGCCAGGTGAGCTCCAGGATCCTCGGGAGGAAGTAGAGGTAGTCGGCCTCGCAGCCGAACGTATTCATCGCCGAGAACGCGAACTCGCCGATGGCGTCCTCCGGCAGCATCCTCAGCGGCGCGCGCAGAGGGGCGGTGCGCTCTTCGTCCGTCACGCAGCAGGGGCAGGCGTCGAGCGACGTCGGCCGCGGGAACCGCGCGAACGCGGCGTAGAGATCGTCCGCCGGCGAGGTCATCGCGTCACCGTACCTCGCCCCGGGAGCCCCCCCGGTGCCTCTCACGGCTCGCGCCTATATCGACGAGGATTACCATCATTCTCTTGACCCGAGATCGGGCCGCGGCGAGCATGCGGTATGGACACCATCGCCGCCATGTCCGCGCCTCGCGTCGCCGATCTCGACGCCGAGACCCTCCCGGAGTTCCTCAAGAGCCGGTCGGTTCGCGTCGTGCAGGCCCACCGCGGCGAACGCCCGTTCGGCCTCCTGCTCAAGGGCCTCGTGCACGGCCGCATGGGAAATCTCGCCCGGTGCGGCCGGTTGGACCTCGACGCCCTCGACGGCGACTCGCCCGCCGTCCGCCGCCTCTTCCGCGACTGGGTCGACCTCGCGGGCATCCGCGGCGTCTTCCCTCCCCCCGAGGGCTACTACCTCTTCCACGATCGAACGCTGATGGGCTTCCACCCCGCGCCGGAGGCCGACGAAGACGACTGGGTGGCCCTCGCCGACGTGGGTCTGAAGGGCCTGCGCGCCTGGGCCTCGGAGCGCGACATCACCCGCGCGGGCCGCCGCGCCCTCCGGGGGCGGGCCGAGCTGGACATCCTGCGGTTCTTCGAAGCGGCCCGAGCCGCCGACCGACCCCGTCGCGCCCCCGCCGCTCCGGATCGGCGCACGCGCGACGAGCGTCGGGGAACCCACCGAGACGGCCCCCTCCGTCGCGGTCACGAGCGACTGGCAGTCGAGTCCGCGCGCGCCCATCGGCTGCTGGGCGTCGAGCAGGGCGCGCCCATCGACGAGATCAAGAAGGCCCGGAACCGCCTCGCCCGGCGTTACCACCCCGATCGCCTGCAGGCGACCCCCGAGCTCGCCGAGGAAGGCCGGCGCATGCTCGTCCGAATCAACGCCGCCTACGCCGTCGTCCGGCGCGCCCGCGACGCGGCGCTCACCGCCTGACCCGCTACTCGTTGAGGACGAACGCCCCGCCTTCGACGTCCACGACGTCGGACCCCTGGGCCGCCCCCGCCGAGTAGAAGAAGCAGCCGAGGATGAACCCGGCGGCCCCCTCCTCACCGTCCTGGAAGCCGAGCCGCAGGAAGCCCCCGCCCCCGTCCTGGTTGGTGTGATAGGTCACCGCGCTGATCGTGAGGGACGTGTCTCCCCCGTCCAGGTTCTGGTTCCCGAGCTGGAAGTCGGCGCTGTCGGGGCGGTCGTTGAAGACCTCGGCGATGGGGACGTCGAGGTCGATGTCGACGTCCCCCTCCTCGTCCTCTTCGAACGTCGACGACGACGTGAGCCGGATCGTCATGTCCGTCGTCCCGTCTCCGCTCGACGTCTGGAAGCCGGTCCCGCTGAGGTTCCAGGTGTTCCCCGGGGGCACGGCGGGCGCCTCCCACAGGTCTCCCCCGACCGTCGCGCTGAAGGTGTCCGCGTCGTGCTCCTCCGGGTCGGGGAGGTCGCAGGACGGCAGGTTCGAGTTCCCGAGCGGGCCGGTGCATCCGGCGAGCAGGGAGGCGGAGACGACGAGGCTGGAGAGGGCACGCATGTCGGGCCGTTTAGCCGACGTCGGACCGCCGAGCAAGGAGGCTCCTCGCCGGGCTCTCAACCGAGCAGCGCCGTCGCCGCGGGGCGGATGACGTCGCCCACGGCTCGCAGCAGCGCCGCCTCGATCCGCGCCCGGGACGGGTGCCCCCACGCGGTCAGGTCCGACGCGTGGTCGTCTCGCCCCACCACCGCCATCTCCTCGGCCCGGTCGAACACCTCCGCCGCGGCCGCAGCCACCGACGCACCGCCCGCCCGAACGGCCCAGCGGACGGTCCGCCACGCCAGCTCGGCGTGCCGACTCTCGTCCTCCACGACCCGCGCCAGCACCTCGGCCGTCGCGCGGTCGCGCGTCCCCACCAGCTGCTCCGCCGCCTGCACGGCCGCGAGCGTCTCGCCGATGCAGCCCTCGCGCACGACGTCCGCGACCAGCGTCTCGAGGTCCGGCGCGATCTCGACCCGGCCCCCCGGGAACTCGATCGGCCCCGGGGCCACCGCCTCGCCCCCGTAGGCCGCGGCCAGGGAGAAGCAGTCGCGCGCGTGACGGACCTCGTCGGCGGCCGCGGCCTGGGCGGCGAGCAGCAGCTCCGCCGGGGCGCCGTGGGCCGCGAGATCCAAGGTGAACTTCGCGAACGACGCGATGGACGCGTGCTCCATCCGCGCGGCGCGCAGCCACCGGGCCGCCAGCCAGGCGCGCGCCGACGGGTCGAGCCGCGACGGGTCGGCCTCGGTCCGGACGACCCAGCCGTCCCCCGAGCGCACCGCGCGAAGCCGGGCGGTGCGGGCCTCTCCCTCGAGGATGAGCGGGCGACCCTCGACCACGCCCGGCGGCATCGGCGTGGGCGGGGGCGAGCTGCAGGTGCCGCTGCCCGCGATCATCACGGCCTGCGAGCAGCAGTCCGCCTCGCCCAGCGGACCGGGGGTGATCTGGTCCACGACCTCCCACTCCGCGTTGTCCATGCAGAGGCGGTCTCCCTCCACCATCGCGAGGGGGTGGTCCGCCGAGCACTCCTCGTCCGGGCCGAGGTCGAAGCAGGCGACGTCGTTGCGTTCGCACCCCGCCGTGAGGGTCAGGCCCGCGAGCAGCGCGCCGGTACCCAGGGTCTGGGCGAGCCGGCGCCTCAGGAGGTGGGAGAAGGTCGCGGACGCGTCGGGGAGGAATCGGGCAGCCATGTCCGGGGTCGTGAGCAAGCGGCATGCCGACGGCGCGGGTCCTGTGCGATCCGCCCCGCCCGCTTGCTCCGTCCCCCTCCCCCCCCGCATCCTGAGGTGGCATGCAGGCGCCCGTCCCGACCGTCGAGCCCGCCGCGTGAGTCGCGTCGATCGCCCCTTCCTGCTCGAAGCCCTCCTGGTCGTGATCGGTCTCGGGTTCTTCGGCGCGCTCGTCTTCACGTCCCTCCGCGACGCCCCCGCCCCCCTCGTCCTCTCGCTGGACGCGGGCCTCGAGGGCTCCACGGAGGCCTGGTCCGGCGTGTACGTGGCCGACCAGAAGATCGGCTACTCGGTCCACCGGTCCGCGGCGCGCGAGGACGGCGGCCTGCTCCTCTCCGAGCGCACGACGCTGCGGATGGTCCTGCTCGGCCAGGCCAACGATCTGCACCTCGCCAACGACGTGGGGGTGGACGGCACGGGCGCGCTCGACTCGCTCGTGGCCCAGGTCCGCACCGAGGTCCAGGGCCTCCCGGTCACGCTGCGGGCGGAGGGTCGCCGGGCCGGTCGAGGCCTCGACGTCGACGTGTTCCAGGCCGGGGCGAAGCTCACGACGCTGCACCTCGACGACGCGCCCGCGGTCCCCGCCACCCTCTACCGCGGCGTCCTCGCCGGAGACCCGGCTCCGGGGACCCGCCTGACGGTGCCGTTCTTCTCACCCCTGTCGCTCACGAACGCCGAGGCGACGGTCGAGGTCGTGGCGAAGGAGGACGCCACCCTGCCCGACGGCTCCACCACCGATGCGTTCCGTCTCCGCGTGGACAACTCCGGGCAGCTGCTCGACGTCCTCGTGGCCGCGGACGGGACGCGCCTGGAGGAGGCCGAGGTGGAGGGCGGCCTCGGGATGCGCATCGTCGCCGAGACCCGGGAGGACGCCCTCGAGAAGGGGTGGCCCGCGGACGAAGACGCCGCCGTGGACCTGATCGCCCTGTCCTCCGTGCCGCTCGACCGGAAGCTCCCGGGCGGGGGGCGCTCGCTGCGGCGGCTCGTCCTGAAGGTCGACGGTCCCCCCGCCCTCGACGAGCTCCTGGAGCGCGCTCACGGGGACCGCTGGGACGTGGGACCGCGGAGGCTGACGCTCTCGGTCCCGGACCCGACGACGTCTCCGTCCTACACCCTCCCGGCCGTCGAGCGCTCCCTGCAACACTGGACGCGGGCCACGACCTTCGCGCCCGCCGACCACCCCGACGTGGTGCGCAAGGCGGGCGACATCCTCGGCGACGATCTGGACGCCCGGTCCGCGTCGCGACGACTCAACAGCTGGGTGTTCGCGAACATCCAGAAGGTCCCGGTGGCGGGGGTGCCCTCGGCGCTGGAGGTCCTCGAGTCGCAGCGCGGCGACTGCAACGAACACACGACGCTGTACACGGCCCTCGCCCGGTCCGTGGGCATCCCCACTCGGGTCGCCGCGGGCATCGTCTACAGCGAGTCGATCTACGCCGACGGGGCCTTCTACTATCATGCGTGGCCGGAGGTCTGGCTCGGCGACGGATGGGTCCCCATCGACCCGACGTTCGGGCAGTACCCCGCCGACGCGACGCACCTCAAGCTGGTCGAGGGCGACCTGGACCAGCAGATGGAGCTGATGGCCGTGATCGGCAGGCTCAGCATCTCCGTCGTGGACGCGAGCGAACCGTGAGGACGGAGGAACGATGATCCGGATCGCGGGCCTCAAGAAGCGCTACGGGAAGTTCGAGGCGGTGCACGGCATCGACCTGCACGTCCGCCCGGGCGAGGTCTTCGGGTTCCTGGGGCCCAACGGCGCGGGCAAGACCACGACCCTCAAGATGATCGCGGGCCTGCTCAAGCCCACCGAGGGCTCCATCTTCATCGCCGACGTCGACACCGCCGTCGATCCGGTCGGAGCGAAGCGCATCATCGGCTACATCCCCGACCGCCCCTACCTCTACGAGAAGCTCACGGCGCGTGAGTTCCTCTCCTTCATCGGGGGCATCTACGGAGTGGAGGACGCGCAGGTCGCCGATCGCACGGTCGAGCTGCTCGACACCTTCGGGCTCACGCGGTTCACGGACGAGCTCGTGGAGGGGTTCTCCCACGGCATGAAGCAGCGCCTCACGCTCTGCGCCGCCCTCCTCCACCACCCCCGCCTCCTCGTCGTGGACGAGCCCATGGTCGGGCTCGATCCGGCGGGCGCGAAGCTGATCAAGCAGGTGTTCCGGGGCATGGCCGACGACGGACGCACCGTGTTCCTGTCCACCCACACCCTCGACGTGGCCGAAGCGATCTGCGATCGCGTCGCGATCATCGTCCACGGCCGCATCGTCACCCTCGGCACGGTCGCGGAGCTCAAAGAGCTCCACACGCGGGGAGACGGACGCCTGGAAGACGTATTCTTGGAGCTGGTCGGGCGACCCGAGGACCGGGAAGTCCTGGCCGTACTTCGGGGTGCGAATGTCTAGCAGTACATCGCTCACGCGGCTCACGCTCGGCCTCGTGGCCGCGGCCTTCGCCTTCGCCTGCGGGGGTCCGCAGACCTCGGCCCGGGCGGAATACCGGGACGGCTGGTGGAGCCGCGCGGTGGGCGAAGGGGACCGCAAGCTCCTGGTCTCCTACCGGGGCGGCGACATGACCTCGGAGTGGGCGACGGCCCGCGATCACGCCGCCGACTTCTCCTTCTACAACCCGCGACTCGGGGCGACGATCTACGGCGATACCAGCTGCGGGAAGCGCTACGAAGACGCCCCGCTCACCGTCTTGATCAACCACCAGGTCATGGGCTTCACGGACGTCGAGACCGTGTCCCAGACGGACCAGGAGCTCTCCGCCCGGGGCGCCCTGGAGCGGATCGCGACGGGCCGCCTCGACGGAGTGGCCGTGTCGCTGGGGCTCACCGTCATCCGCAAGGGGCCGTGCGTCTTCGACCTCGTGCTGATCGCGCCCGCCGCGGGCTTCGACGAGGGGCTGGCCGACTACCGCGCCTTCGTGAGCGGCTTCGAGGCGCGCGTGCGGCGAGAGTCGGAGCTGCGGCGAGCGCGCTCCCGGGGCGGCTCGTGACCACCGAGACCCTCCAGCGCCGGGCGTACGACTGGCTCCCCTTCGGGGGGATCCTCGGCGCGATCGGGCACCAGACCCTCCGCTTCTTCGAAGTCTTCGGCTCGATCTCGCGCCTCACGTTCGCGACCGTGCGCGCGGGCTTCTCGTTGCCCTTCGAGGGGCGCGAGGTCATCCGTCAGCTCTACTTCCTGGGCGTCCAGTCCCTCGGGGTGGGCCTGCTCACCGCGCTGTTCACGGGCGCGGTGATGGCGCTGCAGTTCGGTCACGGGCTCGCGCGCTTCGGGGCGTCGAACTACGTCGGCAAGCTGATCTCCGTGGGCTTCGTCATGGAGCTCGGGCCGGTGCTCACGGCCCTGCTCGTGGGGGGGCGCGTGGGCGCGGGCATCACCGCCGAGATCGGGTCGATGCGCGTAACCGAGCAGGTGGACGCGATCCGCGCCCTCGGCGCCGATCCCATCAAGAAGCTGGTCCTGCCCCGCGTGCTCGCGTGCGTCATCTCCATGCCGCTGCTCTGCATCCTCGCGGACGTGATCGGCATCCTCGGGGGGATGCTCGTCGCCGGGGCCGAGCAGGGGATCGCGTTCAGCTTCTACCTGGACCAGGTCCTCACCACCGTGGACATCCCCGAGGTCACTCACGGCGTCATCAAGGCGGGCTTCTTCGGCTTCTTCTACTCGATCATCGGGTGCTGGATGGGGCTGCAGACCAGCGGCGGGACCGAGGGCGTGGGCCGCTTCACGACCCAGACGGTCGTCCTCACGTCGATCACGATCCTCGTCGGCGACTTCGTCCTCGGCAAGGCCCTCCTGCCGTTCGTGCACCCGTGAGCGACCTCCAGCAGCAGCTCCGGGAGCTCGGCCGCGTATTCGAGACCCTGGCGCGCGCCCTCGAGCTCGAGGAGGAGCGCAGCCGGGAGGACCCGCGGAGGGTGGCGGCGGTGGCGCGGGCGGTGGTCGACCCGGCGTTTCGACGGCGGCTCTTCGGCGACCCGGCGCGCGTCCTGGGGAGGCAGGACGACGGGCTCGAGCGGCTCGCCAGGACCGTCCGAGACCTCGACGCGGCGCTCGCTCGCATCGAGGACGACGCGGACTTCGACACGCGCGAGCTCGCCTGACCCGGCGCCTCAGGAGCGAGCGGAGGCGGCCTCGAGGCACCGCAGGGCGGCGCGCAGGTCGGTGCTCCGGGACGCGCGCGGCGCCAACTCCGCGGCGAGACGACTCCGGGCCTCACGGTCCAGGCCGTGGGCGCGGCACACCCGGAGCACGGCCCCCTCGGAGGGCACCCCCAGCGCCGCCAGAGCCTGGTCGGCGGCGGCGAACGCGGCGCTCGCGTCCTCGCCTCGGTCCGAGAGCAGCGCCCCCCGCCGGGCCTCCGTCCGGAGCGTGAGGGGGGCGACGGTCGAGGCACCGAACTCGACCTCCTGCGCCGAGAGGACCGCCAGCGCCGCGTCGATCTCGCCCCGGCGGTGCAGCTCCGTGGCCAGCTCGACGGCGGCCAGCCCGGCGTGCACCGGATCCCCGATCCTGACGAGCAGATCGGCCCCGCCGCGGAGATCCTCCAGACCCGTCGGGTCCTCCCGATCGAGCCGCCAACAACCCAGGTTCACGAGCAGCACCCCCTCGTACCGCCGACTCCCCACCTTGCGGGCGTGGGCGAGCGCGCGCTGCAGGATCTGCCCCGCGTCGTCCCGGCCCAGCTCCAGGGCGAGCACGCCCAGGTTGTTCGCGACGCCCGCGAGCGCGAAGCCGTCGAACTCCTCCAGCAGCGGCCACGCCTCTCGGTACTTGGCCTCGGCGCCCTCCAGATCCCCCCGGGACATCCGCACGAGGCCGAGGTTCGTGAGGGCGAGGCCCTGGACGCGTCGGTTGCCGACCTTCGTGGCGAGCGCGAACGCCTCCTCGAGGTGGGCCTGGGCCTCGTCGAAGCGCGACCGTCTCTGGGCCACGGAGCCGAGGTCGCAGAGCGCCGACGACTCGATCCATCCATCTCCCGCCGTGATCGCGTGTTCCCTCGCGGCGCGGTAGTTCTCCACCGCGGCCTCCCACCCCGCGTGGTGGTAGTGGATCGCTCCGAGGTAGGCCCGCACGCGCCCCTGCAGCCCGGCGTCGTCCGTGAGGGAGACGAGCACCCGCGCGGCCTCGAGGTCCTTCAGCCCCTCCTCGAGCTCGCCGCCCTCGCTGGCGCGCACGAGCCCCCGGGCGCACAGCGCCTCGCAGACCCGCACGATCGACTCGCCCAGCTCGGTCGGCGAGAGGCCCTTCATGCGCCGCGCGACCTCCTGGTCCATCGCTCGCCACTGCAGCGTTCGGGGCTTCGGGAACTCCAGCGTGCGCTCCGCCGGGACCACCTCCACCAGTTGCTCCGGCCGATGCAGGCCCTTGAAGCGAAACTCCCCCAGCTCCCGGATGCGGGCCTCGCTCGGGGGGTCGATCGCCTCCCACGCGGTCCCGCTCACGAGGATCTGGCCCCCGTGGGCCGCGGCGGCGACGCGTGCGGCGCGGTTCACGACCGGGCCGAAGTAGTCCATCCGTCCGGTGACGGGGCTGACCACGCACTCGGGAGCGCCGCGGTGCACGCCCATGCGGACGCGCAGGCCGCAGGCTCCGTCCCGAGGGCTCGCGGCCGGCGCCGCCACGATGCGGTCGGGCCACGCCAGCCGACCGAGCCCGACCTGCGCCGCGAGGCACCACGCGAGCGCGTCCGCCGCGTCCACGAACGCGATCATGAAGGCGTCGCCCTCCGTCTTGACCTCGTACCCGCGATGCTCCTCGAGCAGCTGACGCATGAGCGCGTCGTGCAGGGCCAGGGCCGTCCGCATCGCCGCGGGGGCGACCTCCCACAGGGCGGTGCTGCTCTCCACGTCCGTGAAGACCAGCGCGAGCTCGCCGACGGGGGGCTGCCGCGTCACCGGCCGAGCACGTGCCCGAGGGCTCGGAGGCACAGGTCGACGTTCGCCGCCGAGCAGGCGCTCCCCATGAGGCCGATCCGCCAGGCGCGACCGGCGAAGGCGCCCAGGCCCCCTCCGATCTCGAGACCGTGTTCGGAGAGCAGCTTCGCCCGCACCGCCTTCTCGTCCACCCCGTCCGGCACTCGCACCAGGGTGAGCTGGGGGAGCCTGCAGCGCGCGGCGATCGGGAGCTCGAGGCCGAGCCTCAGCAGGCCCTCGCGGAGCGCGTTCGAGTGCTCGATGTGCCGCGCGTAGCGAGCCTCCAGGCCCTCCTCGAGCGCGATGCGCAGCGCCTCGTGCAGTCCGTAGACCGCGTTGATCGGGGCGGTGTGGTGATAGGCCCGGGCCCCGCTCACCCCCGGCTCGACCCCCAGCCAATAGCGGGCGATCAGGGACAGGTCCAGGTACCAGGATTGGACCGGCGTACGTCGCTCACGGATGGCGCTCACGGCCCGGTCGGAGAAGCTGACGGGGGAGAGACCCGGGGGGGCGGAGAGGCACTTCTGCGTCCCGGAGTACGCGGCGTCCACCCCGTAGGCGTCGAGATCGACGGGCACCCCGCCCAGCGAAGTCACGCAGTCGACGACGAGCAGCGCCCCCACCGCGTCGGCCGCGTCCCGGAAGCCGGAGAGGTCCGTGAGCACGCCCGTGGACGTCTCGGCGTGGACGAGCGCCAGGACCTTGAACTCGCCCCCGTGCGCCGAGGCCGCCGCCACGAACGCCTCGGGCGCCAGGTCCTGCCCCCACTCGGCCTCGACGGTCACCACGTCCGCGCCGCACCGGCGCGCGACCTCGACCATGCGCCCGCCGAACACCCCGTTGACCCCCACCAGGGCCCGATTCCCGGGCTCCAGGAGGTTGGCGAGGCAGGTCTCCATGCCCGCCGAGCCCGTCCCCGACATGGGGATGGTGAGGGCGTTCGCGGTCCCGAACACCGCCTGGAGCATCGCCCGCACCTGCTCCATGACTTCGATGAAGGCGGGATCGAGGTGGCCGATCGTGGGGCGAGCGGAGGCGGAGAGGACGCGCGGATCGACGTCCGACGGCCCGGGGCCCATGAGCACGCGACGGGGAGGATCGATGGGATCGAACATGCCGCGAATCATCCCCGAACCTGCGTCGTTGCGCGCGGGGACCCCGGTGGGATGTTCATCCGCCATGAGCCGCACCTTCTTCGCCCCGTTCGCCTCCCTCGCCACCCTCGCCCTGCTCGTCGGCTGCACACCGACGGACCGCAGCGGAGGCGGAGGCGGAGGCGGAGACGACGACGACGACGACGACGCGCCCGCCGAGTACGGCCCCGAGAACACCTGGTGGCACGCCCAGGAGGCGGACGTGCCGGCCGATCTCGAGGGCACGGGGTATCGGGTGGGCGACACGCCCCTCAACTGGACGTTCGTGGACCAGCACGGCGACGACGTGGAGCTCTACCAGTTCTACGGAAAGACGATCCTCCTCGACGTCTTCGCCGAGTGGTGCGGCCCGTGCCAGGCGCACGCGCCCACCGGCGAGGAGATCTGGCAGGAGGTGCAGAGCCGCGACGTGGTCATCATCGCGATGATGCAGCAGGTGCAGAGCGGAGACCCCCCGCAGTCGAGCGAGGACGCGGCGAGGTGGGCCGACGCCTACGGGCTCACGCACGCGGTCGTGGCCGACTCCGAGGAGATCGCGGGCGAGTTCGCGACGATCGGCGGCGGGTTCCCCACGTACCCCCTCATCGGCCCGGACATGACGATCATCTCCCAGGACGTCTACCCGCCGAGCATCGACCTCCTCACCCAGATCCTCGAGGACGAGGGCATCTGGTAGTCGCTACTCGTCGACCTCTTCTTCGATCTCCGTCTCGATGGCGGGGGTGGTCGTATCTTCGGCGGCGAGCTCGGTCCCTTCCAGCTCGGACCCGTTCTCTTCGGTGTCCTCCCGCTGGATCTCGACCTCCTCCTTGCTGCCGTCGCTGTTTACGATCACCACCACTTCGACCTTCTCGGCCTCCTTCTCCACCGTCTTGACCTCGTGCACGACCACCACGCGGTCGTCGTAGAAGAGCTCCCACCCCACCGCGAGGGCGACCGGGACGACCAGCCGGCGGCGCTTGCCGATCGTGCGCCAGCGAACGCGCCGACGGATCCGACGCCGCACCCGACGACGGCGGCGGCGACGCTTGCGGGCCTTCTTCGCCGGGCGGCGCGGGCCCGCCTCCGCTTCGTCGAGGCCGACGGCCGCGCCGAAGGCGGCGGCGAGGATTCCGAGGAGGGCTTGTCGACGATCGAGCTTCATGGGTGCGTCTCCGTTGCGGTCCATCTCGTCTGACACACGAGCGGGCCCCCAGGGTAACGGGGAGTTCGGTCCCGGGTACACTCCGGCGCCCTCGCCATGTCCTTGCCCGTCGTCCTCGCCTCCGCGTCGCCCCGTCGCCGCGACATGCTCGCCGCCATCGGCCTCACCGCCGACGTGCAGCCCGCCGACGTGGACGAGTCCGTGCTCCCGGGCGAGGCCCCCGAGGCGATGGCCCTGCGCCTCGCGGCCGCCAAGGCCGACGCGGTCGCGCGGAAGCGCTCCGAGCGGGCGATCGTCCTCGCCGCGGACACGATCGTCGTGCTGGACGGCGAGATCCTCACGAAGCCCCGCGATCCCGAGCACGCCGTGGCCACCCTCACGAAGCTTCAGGGCCGCGAACACACGGTCATCACCGCGTTCGCGCTCGTGCGGAGCGACCGGCCCGCGGAGCGGATCGTGCGCGCGGTCCACACCCGCGTGCGCTTCCGGGCCCTCTCCGAGGCCGTGATCCGCGACTACGTGGCCTCCGGCGAGCCGCTGGACAAGGCGGGGGCCTACGGGATCCAGAAGATCGGCGCGAAGCTCGTGCGGGAGGTCCGGGGGTCGTATACGAACGTCGTGGGGCTGCCCCTGGTGGAGGTCCTCGAGGCGCTGCCCGCGCTCGGCGGCCCGACCCTGTGAGCATCGCGGCGCGGCTCGCCGACGTGCGGGCGGGGATCGACGCCGCCTGCCTCGTCGCGGGTCGAGATCCCGCGGACGTCGAGCTCCTCGCCGCGAGCAAGGCCCACAGCCCGGAGGCGATCCGCGCGGCCTACGACGCGGGTCAGCGCCTCTTCGGCGAGTCCTACGTCCAGGAGTGGCGCGCCAAGGCGGAGCACGAGCTCCTCGTCGGTCTGCCCGACCTCCGCTGGCACTTCATCGGGGCGCTGCAGCGCAACAAGGTCAAGCACCTCCTGGGCCGCGTCGCTTGCATCGAGTCCGTGGGCAAGCGCTCCCTCGCGGATGAGATCGCCCGGCGGAGCGCCGCCGCGGGCCGCACTACGGACGTGCTCCTGAGCGTCAATGTGGGGCGCGAGCCCACCAAGTCCGGGTTCCTCTCCGAGGAGCTGGGCGCGATCGCGGAGGCGGTGCACGGGACGCCCGGGATCCGGATCCGGGGCCTCATGGCCATCCCGCCGCCCCGTCGCGACAGCGCCGAGTCCCGCGCCGACCACCGAGCCGTGCGGGCCCTGCGGGACGAGCTGGTGGGCAGGCTGGGGGTCCCCCTCCCCGCGTTGTCCCTGGGCATGTCGGCGGACTACGCCGAGGCGATCGCCGAGGGCTCGACCGAGGTGCGCGTGGGGACGGCGATCTTCGGGCCCCGCGGGTGATCCCTACTCGGGGTTCGCGCCCACCCCGCCGAGCTGCCAGCCGCAGTCGACCCAGCCGCCCTTGAGCTCCGACGCCGCGCGCTCCTCCGCCTCCAGGAACTCGGCCTCGAAGGTGCGATTCACGGAGTAGTCGGGGAAGAACGCCGGGGCGTGACCCTCGAGGACCAGCTGGTGGTTCAGGAACAGGCCGTCGGAGTCGCGGAACAGGTAGGCGAGCAGCCGATCGAACCGGCCCGTGCACTCGGTGTCGAACGTCATCCACGCGAGCTCGCCGTCGAAGGCGTCCCCCGCGGCGGCCCAGGCTTCATCCGCCCAACACTCCGAGGCCTCGGGGTCCTCGTGGTCGACCTCCGCCGAGTCGACGCCGGTGAGCCTCACCCGCTCGACCTCGCCCGCGCGGTCCCCCTCCAAGTGCTCGACGTCCGCGGTGTCCCCGTCCACGAACTCGACGACCTGCACCTGCACCTGGTTCCGGCACGGCGACTCCCCCTCGGGGTACGTGGGGGTGGAGTCGCAGCCCAGGAGGGCGAGGATCGGGAGCGCCAGGAGCCATCGCATGGACCGATAGTATCGCGCGGCTCCGGGACGCGGCGGGGTCAACCGGACCCGATGAAGTAGGCGATCACGGCGAGGATCGCGACGACGACCGCGATGGCGGCGACCACCTTGCCGATCGAGATCGGAGCGGTGCCCGTGATCCGCCCGCTCCGACCGTTGACGACCACGCGGAACAGCCGATCCCCGCGGCGATAGGCCCCGATCCACACCGGCAGGAGGACGGGACGCCCCGCCTCGTCGCGGAACAGGCGGCTCGTGCGGAGCCTCGCGGCCCCGATCTCCGCCTCCAGCCGCGCGTCCTCCACCTCGCCCAGCCGCGCGAACGCGGTCCTGCGAGCCACCGACCGGGTGAGGTCCCCGAGCTCGAACGGGCCGGGCAGCGCGGCGGGGTCGAAGGGCTGCTCGTCGCCTCCGTCGAAGGGGGCCACGGCGTCCAACTCGGCCGCGGTCAGCGCCGGCGACGCGGGGACGAGGACGCCGTCCACCCCCCGGGTCTCGGCGCCGGTCTCGGGGCGCTTGCCCGACTTCGTCGACGCGCGCACGAGCGCCGCCCAGTGGGTCTCGACCGTCGCCGACCAGATCCACGCGGGGAGGAACAGCGGGTGGAGCTGGAGTCCCGCCCGCCCGAGGTCGTTCGGGTACCAGATGCTCGACGACGCGAACTCGGCGAACGCGGCCCGGGCCCCGGCCTCGTCGACGGCGAACGGGCTCCAGGCCGTGGGCGGCTCGATGCCTTCGGGGAGGGGGCGCTCGACCAACCCCTCGCGCCCGCAGAAGAGGCACGCGGGCTCGCTCCGACCCACCTGCATCGCGATCGAGCCCCCGCAGGACTCGCACGAGAGCGCCGTGAGCGCGGTCGCGTCGAACCCGCTCACGCGAGCCTCCCGACCAGGAGCAGCACCGCGACGGCCGCCCCCCCGAGCAGCAGCGCGGCGACGATCGCCGCCACGACCTTCGCCGTCGATCGCGGCGGGCGCCCCACGACCTCCCCCGTCTGCCCGTTCACGAGGACACGAAACACGTCGCCGGCGTGCCGATAGGTCGCGATCCAGACCGGCAGGAGCACGAGGCCGACGCCGGACACGTCCACGGCGGTCTCGCTCTGCACCGACGTCACCTCGTCGCCGGGGAGGAATCGGCGGATCGCGTCGTTCTCCCGGGCCTCGAGCTCGCTCGCCGCGACGGCCCGGGCCCGGGCGTGGTCGATCGTGGCGCGCTCGGCGGTCCACCCCGCCAGCAGCGCGGGCGCGAACGGGCGCGCGGGCCCGAGATCGAACGGCTCCAGCGCGTTGGCCTCGGCCTCGGCCAGGCCCGCCGAGCCGCTCACGAGGTGATCGGCGTACGTCGCCACGTGCGATCCCGCCGTGGGGAACCACTCCGTCTCGCGCACCTGCCGCGTGCGGGTCACGGTCCGGGGCTTCCCGTCGACGATCTCGGTCGTCACGTAGGTCTCCGTGCGGTACCACCAGATCCCGACCCGCGCGGTGTAGCGCGACCGCGCCACCGCCTCGTAGGACCAGAACGGGACCAACACCCCCCGAAGCCGCTCCGGAGTCCCGGCTCGACGCACCGACTCGGGGGCGAACCAGCGTCCGGCCAAGTAGTCCCCGAGGCGGTCGGCCGCGGCTTCGCGCGCGATCCGGAACGGGGCGAGGCGATCGGGCGGCTCGGCCTCGCCTTCGACGTCGACCAGGGGCGACTCGCAGAACGCGCATCGGTCGGCGAGCACCTCGGGGGGCAGCTCGACCGCGGCTCCGCAGTTGGGACACCTGCGACCCGACACG
This sequence comes from uncultured Rickettsiales bacterium, assembly GCA_964512225.1. Taxonomy (GTDB): domain Bacteria; phylum Myxococcota_A; class UBA796; order UBA9615; family UBA9615; genus CAZEKB01. Next base: position 38,522 of record CAZEKB010000050.1, read on the forward strand.
CCCGGACCATAGCGGCCGGAGCGCCCCCGGAATCGAGGTCGATGCACCTCGGCCGGCGAGGAACCTCCCCGCGCGAGGGGTGTCCCACAGGGGGTGACGCGCGCCCTCATCGTCGCCCTCTGCCTGCTCACGCTGGGCGCCTCGGTGCCGTCGAGCGAGCGGTCCCGCGCGGCGGTGGAGAGCCGGACGGCGACCCTGACCGAGTGGCTCGCCCCCAAGGACCTGCGGCTCGGCGCCCCGGTCTTCCTGCGGATCATCAAGGACGAGCACCGGTTGGAGGTGTGGATGGAGGGGCCGACGGACCGCTTCGTCCACGTCCGGGACTTCCGCATCTGCAGCTGGTCGGGTGATCTCGGCCCCAAGCAGAAGACCGGCGATCTGCAGTCCCCCGAGGGGGCCTACTTCGTCACGCCCGGGCGCATGAACCCGCACTCGTCGTTCCACCTGAGCTTCGACCTGGGGTACCCCAACGCCTTCGACCGGGCTCACGGGCGCACCGGGAAGTACCTGATGGTCCACGGCGACTGCGTCTCCATCGGCTGCTACGCGATCACGGACGAGTCGATCGAGTACGTGTGGACCCTGCTCGACGCCGCCTTCGAGGCGGGCGAGCCCTTCGTGCGAGTGCACGCCGTGCCGTTTCGCCTGACGGCAGAAAAGCTGAGCACTCACGCGGACTCACGGTGGATCTCGTTCTGGCGGGATCTCGCCGTGGGGTGGGCGATGTTCGAGGCGGATCGACGCCCCCCCGACGCGACGGTGAAGGACGGCCGCTACGTGTTCACGTCGGACGCAGCAGCCCCAGCAGCCGATCCCGCTCCGGCTGCACCGTGAGCGCGTAACGATCGAGGAGGCGGGTCACGATCCGCAGGCCGCTCTCGCCGTCCGCGACGCACTCGTCGATGTCGGCGACGGGCAGGCGGAACGAGCCCCCGTCCTCCACGCACCAGTCGTCCAGGAACGGGATGTCCAGGGCCTCGTCCATCGCGGCGAGCCGGTCCATCGCGGCCGCGTCGGCGGCCCGCATCCTTCGGCGCGCGTACACCCCCGCGACGCCGATGGCGATCGAGACCAGCGCCGTCACCACCTGGGCCACGGTCGCGGCCGTCCCCTTGCCTCCCTCGACCCACAGGAACACGTACCCCTCGATCGTGAGCGGGGCCGTGGCCAGGGCGGCGGCGATGGCGAAGAGCGCGGCGTGGGGTCGCACGCGCTTGTCGGTCCGACCCCCGTCCACGAAGTAGAGGATGTCGTCCACCAGGTACAGGCTTCCGACGCGCACGGCCCCCTCCGCACGGAGCTCCGCCGCGCCTTGCCACTGCGGCGACGTCGTCGACTCACGCGACTCACGCGGCTCACGCACCGATGGCCCAGCCCTTCACGATCAGCCAGAGGTAGAAGGCGGTCTTGGGCACCCGCAGCGTCGAGGCGGCGAGGACCTTCCAGAAGTTCACCGCGGTCATTCCCGCGGTCCAGGTGCTCACGGCGAACGGGATGGGAAGCAGCGCGGCCACCGCCACGCCCTGGGCTCCGTGCCGCTGCATCCAGTCGGTGAACTCGGGAGCGCGCGTCGTCATCCACTCCCGAAACCGGCGTGAGCGGCGTACGCACCAGCCGCCGAAGTACCCCACGGGGCCCGCGAGGGTGCTCGCCGTGGCGGCCACGGCGAAGATCGTCCAGGGGTCGATGCCCGCGCTCACGCCGAGCAGCAGGACGGGCTCGTGAGTGAGCGGGAGGGGCGACGTGTCCGTGAACAGCACACCCCCGAAGACACCGGCGAGGCCGAAGCGTTCCAAGAACACCGACGAGACCTGCGTCAGCGGATCACGCAGCACGACGCCCAGCGCGGCCGCCGCGCCCACGAGCAGGACGAGGCCGACGATCATCTTCCGGACGAGGCTTCGGGAGAGCACGGGGACGGCACATTAATGCGTCCCGGCCTCGCGCGCGCGTTGACGCACCCCGCGCGCTCGGCCAAGGTCCGCCGCCATGACCGGTCCCATCCAGAAATTCGAGCTGACCAAGGACTTCGACGCGGCCGCCATCGAGGAGCGCGGCCGCGCGCTGTGGGAGTCCACGGGCATCTACGACTACGACCCCGACCACCCGGGCGAGCTCTTCAGCGTGGACACGCCGCCGCCCTACGTATCCGCGTCGCACCTCCACGTCGGCCACGCGATGTCGTACACGCAGGCCGAGATCGTGATCCGGTACCAGCGGATGCGGGGCAAGAAGGTCTTCTACCCGATGGGCTTCGACGACAACGGCCTGCCCACGGAGCGGTTCGTCGAGAAGACGCACAACATCAACAAGAGCAAGACCACGCGGGCCGCGTTCCGGGCGCTGTGCCTCGAAGAGACCCGCAAGGGGGCCGCGCACTACGAGGATCTGTGGCGCGCCCTCGGCCTGTCGGTGGACTGGTCGCTGCGCTACTCCACGATCGACGAGCACTGCCGCCGGACCGCCCAGAAGTCGTTCCTGGACCTCTTCCGCAAGGGCCGCGTCTATCGATCGGACGAGCCCGTCCTCTGGGACACGCACTTCGAGACGGCGCTCGCCCAGGCCGACCTCGAGACCCTCTCCCGCAAGGGTCGCCTCAACGACATCGCGTTCAAGGCGCCGGACGGGACCGAGCTGATCATCTCCACCACGCGGCCGGAGCTGATCCCCGCCTGCGTGGCGCTGTACTGCCACCCCGAAGACGAGCGCTACACCCACCTCGTGGGCGGGACGGCGGTCGTGCCCCTGTCCGGGGGTCGCGAGGTGCCGATCCTCACGGACCCCGAGGTGAAGCTCGACTTCGGGACGGGCCTGATGATGGTCTGTACGTTCGGCGACGGCGAAGACGTCAAGAAGTGGAAGCGCGACGGCCTCGACCTCCGCCTCTGCATCGACCCCCGCGGTGAGATGACGGAGCTCGCGGGCGACTTCGCGGGGCTGCCCGTCACCGCCGCGCGCAAGAGGATCCTCAAGGCGCTGCAGGAGACGGGCGAGTTCAAGGGCGCGAAGAACACCGAACAGAACGTATCGATCGCCGAGCGCTCGGGCATGCCGGTCGAGTTCAACATGGCGCCGCAGTGGTTCATCCGCGTCCTCGACGCCAAGGAGCGGTGGCTGAAGCGGTCCGCCGACCTGAACTGGCACCCCGAGTACATGAAGGTCCGCCTCGACCACTGGATCGAGGGCCTCAAGTACGACTGGAACATCAGCCGGCAGCGCTTCTACGGCGTGCCGTTCCCGCTGTGGTTCTGCGCGAAGTGCGAGCACCCGACCCTCGCGGACGAGGACTCCCTGCCCGTGGATCCGCTCGAGGATCCCTGCCCCGCCTCGGCGTGCGCGGAGTGCGGCCACACGGAGTTCCGGGGCGAGCCGGACGTGATGGACACGTGGATGACGTCGTCGCTCACGCCGCTGATCAACGCCAACTGGGCGGGGACCGAGGGGCGCGCAGGCACGATGGACCTGCACCCGATGTCGGTGCGCGTGCAGGCCTTCGAGATCATCCGCACGTGGCTCTTCTACACCCTGGTCAAGAGCGACATCCACCACGACACGGTCCCGTGGACGGACGTCATGATCAGCGGCTGGGGGCTCAACGAGCAAGGCAAGAAGATCAGCAAGTCGTCGCTGGAGAAGTTCACGGACAAGAAGACGGGCTACAACCGCTACGAGCCGTACGCGGTCATCCGCAAGTACGGGGCCGACGCCCTGCGCTACTGGGCCGCGGGCAGCAACCTCGGCACGGACACCCGCTACAACGAGAAGGACGTCCGCGCCGGGCGCAAGCTCGTGGTGAAGCTCTGGAACGCCGCGCGCTTCGCCATGATGCAGATGGACGGGTTCGACCCCGACGCCCCGCGCCCCGCGTTCGCCGATCGGACGCCCGAAGACCGGTGGCTGCTCGCGTCGCTGAACCGCATCCTCCCGGACGTGGAGACCGCCTTCGAGGGCTTCCAGTACGGACCCGCCCGGGAGCTCACGGATCGCTTCTTCTGGGCGACCTTCTGCGACGACTACCTGGAGATGGTCAAGGACCGCTTCTGGAACCCGGACCGCTACCCCGAGTCCGCGCGTGAGTCGGCACGGGCGACGCTGTGGGAGGCCCTGCGCACGGTCCTGTCGCTCTACGCGCCGTTCCTGCCGTTCACCACCGAAGAGCTCTACCAGCAGATCTACCGGCCCTACGAAGGCACCGTGTCGCTGCACGTCGCCGGTTGGCCCGAGGTGGACGCGGCGCGGGTGGTCGACGTGCCGGAGATGGACGTGGTGGGCGGCATCCTGCGCGCCGTCCGCGCGGCCCGCACCGAGCAGCGCGTCTCCCAGACGCGGCAGCTGGCGTCGCTGACGATCGACATGGGCGGCGCGTCCGACGATCTCCAGGGGACCATTCGCGCGATGCAGGCGAGCGTGCAGGCCGTGAGCCGGGCCGTGGAGGTCGTCTACGGCGCCGCGGAGGGCGAGTGCGAACTCGACGGAGTGAGCGTCGGCATCGTCGCCATGGAGAAGGCGCCCCGGCCGGAGTAGGCTCCCCTCCCCAGGAGGAGCCGCATGTACCCGACCAAGCCGCACCTGACCGCGCGGGCCCACATCCCGTCGCTCGACGCCTACCGCCGCATGCACGGCGAGTCCCTCGCCGATCCGTCGAAGTTCTGGCTCACGCTCGCGCGTCGCCTGGACTGGATCTCGGAGCCCACCGTCGGCCTCGAGGGCGGCTACGACGAGCTCGACTTCCGCTGGTTCGCCGACGGGACCCTCAACGTCGCGACGAACTGCGTCGACCGTCACGCCGCCGCGACGCCGGACCGCACCGCGATCATCTGGGCCAAGGACGAGGCCGGGGAGTACGAGCACATCTCCTACGGGCGGCTCCTCCACGAGGTCTGCCGGGTGGCCGGCGTCCTCCGCGCCCACGGCGTGCGCAAGGGCGATCGCGTGGCGATCTACCTGCCGATGATCCCGGAGCTGGCGTACACGATGCTGGCCTGCGCGCGGCTCGGCGCGATCCACTCCGTGGTCTTCGCCGGCTTCTCCGCGGAGGCCCTGCGCGACCGCGTCGTCGACGCCGAGTGCCGCGTGGTCGTCACCGCCGACGAGGGCGTGCGCGGGGGCCGGATCATCCCCCTGAAGGCGACCACGGACGAGGCCGTCGAGGGGCTGGACATCGTCGACGCCGTGCTCGTCGCCCGTCGCACGGGCGCGGACATCCCCATGCGCGAGGGCCGCGACGTGTGGCTCGCCGAGGCGGCGGCAGCCCAGCGTCCCTTCTGCCCGGCCGAGCCCATGAACGCCGAGGACCCGCTGTACATCCTCTATACGTCGGGCTCGACCGGGAAACCCAAGGGCGTGATGCATACGACGGGCGGGTACCTGCTGTACGCGTCGGTGACCCACCGGACGGTCTTCGACGTGCACGCGGACGACGTCTACTTCTGCGCCGCCGACTGCGGCTGGGTCACCGGGCACTCCTACATCGTGTACGGACCGCTCGCGAACGGCGCCACGACCGTGATGTTCGAGTCCACGCCGCTCTACCCGGACGCCTCCCGCTACTGGCGGGTCGTCGACGATCTCGGCGTCACCGTCTTCTACACCGCGCCCACCGCGATCCGGGCGATCGCGCGCTCGGGAGACGGCCCGGTCGAGGCCCACGCCCGCACGACGCTGCGGGTGCTCGGGACGGTGGGCGAGCCGATCAACCCCGAGGTCTGGGAGTGGTACCACGACGTCGTGGGCGGGGGCCGATGCGCCGTGGTGGACACCTGGTGGCAGACGGAGACGGGCGGGATCATGATCACGCCGCTCCCCGGCGCGACCCCCACGAAGCCGGGATCGGCCACGCTCCCCTTCTTCGGCGTCGACCCGCTCCTCGTGGACGACGACGGCCGGGAGATCGAAGGGAACGGCGTCTCCGGGAACCTGTGCCTGCGGGCCCCGTGGCCCGGCCAGGCGCGCACGGTCTGGGGAGATCACGAGCGGTTCCGCAGCGTGTACTTCTCGCGCTTCCCGGGCCGGTACTTCACGGGCGACGGCTGCCGCCGCGACGAAGACGGCTACTACTGGATCACGGGCCGCGTGGACGACGTGCTGAACGTCTCCGGGCACCGCCTGGGCACGGCCGAGGTCGAGAGCGCGATCGTGGCTCACGACGCCGTCGCCGAAGCCGCCGTGGTCGGCTACCCCCACCCCATCAAGGGCACGGGCATCTACGTCTACGTGCAGACGACCGACGCCGCCGATCCCGACGCCGCGCTCGAGGCCGCGCTCAAGGCCGAGTGCCGCAAGCGCATCGGGCCGATCGCCACGCCGGACGCCGTGCAGTTCGTGAGCGGGCTCCCCAAGACGCGGTCCGGGAAGATCATGCGGCGCATCCTGCGGGAGGTCGCGGCGAGCCGATACGACCAGCTCGGGGACGTGTCCACGCTCGCCGATCCGACCGTCGTGGAGCGGCTCGTCGCCGACCATCGCGCGCGGGCGTGACCCGTGGCGTCGCGGGAGCGCGCGCGGAATCGTTGGCCGGCGCCCCGGGCCCGCCCTAGCGTGACCTCCGGAGGGGCTCCAGGAGGGAGCCCGAGGGGCCGGAGGTGCGATGCCGGCTGCTAGGACGAGGCGGATCGAGACCGCCCCCACGACCCGCCCGCGGGGTCACGACGCCCCCTCACGGGTGGGCCGTTACCTCCTGCACGAGGCCATCGGGGAGGGCGGCATGGGGCGGGTGCACCGGGCCGAGCTCGAGGGCGAGGACGGGTTCCGCAAGATCGTCGCGCTCAAGATCCTGCACGACGTCGGCGGCCCCATGCGGTACGCGGTGGAGGCAGCGCTGCGCCACGAGGCCCGCATCGGCGCGATGCTGAACCACCCCAACGTCGTCGACGTCTACGACTACGGCGTGGACGACGGCCGCCCCTGGATCGCCCTCGAGTACGTGGACGGCGTCACCCTGGACGCGGTCCTGCGCTCGGGGCGGCGGCTGCCCCCGACGGTCGCGCTCGACGTGGCCCTGCAGCTCTGCTCGGCGCTGGCCCACGTGCACCGCCTGCACGACGGGACGGCGCCCCTCGTCCATCGGGACCTGAAGCCGTCGAACATCCTGCTGTCGCGGCACGGGGTGGTGAAGCTCACCGACTTCGGCATCGCCAAGACCGACCTCGTCTCGGGCTGCACCACCGCCTCCGGGATCATGAAGGGCACGCCGTCGTTCATCGCCCCGGAGCAGATCCTGGGACTCCGGGTGGACGGGCGAGCCGACCTCTTCGCCACCGGAGCCGTCCTGTACGAGCTCGCCACGGGCCGACGCCTCTTCCGTCGACACCACAGCGACGCCATGATCGCGGCGGTCCTGGCGGTGGACGAGGTGATCGCCGCGCCGCACGTGCTGGCCGAGGTCGACGATCACATCCCCGGGCTCGCGGAGGTCGTGCAGCGATGCCTGCAGCGCGATCCCGACCTCCGCTACGACTCCGCCGAGCAGCTCGCGGCCGCGCTGGAGATCCTGCGCCACGAGCTCCCCCCGGGGCGCGACCTCCGCTCCTACAAGGCCCACCTCGACGCGGCGCGAGCGTCGGGCGAGTACCCCGAGCTCCCCGACTCCGCGATCGGGGCGCCGGTGGCCGAGTCGGCGGCCGACGCCATCCTCCGCCTGGCCCGCCGCCCGCGGAAGGTCGTGGTTAGCGCCCCCCGGCCGCTCGAGCGCACGCGGCGGCGGCCCCGCGTGGAGACCCCGCTGGTCGCGATCACCCACGTCGCCCTGTTCCTCGCCGCGCTGACCTGGGGCGGGCCCACCGAGAGCCCCGCGCAGCCTCACGTGGAGCCCCCGCCGCACGTGGCGGCCGGGCCCACGCCCGCGGTGGTCGTCGTGCCCGCGCCCGCGCCGCCCGAGGAGGTCGAGCCGCGCGCCGTCGAGGACCGGGTCGCCCCCCCCTGGATCTCGGCCGAGGACGTCGCCGACGACGCCGCCGACCTCGAAGAAGACGACGGGGACGTCGAGGGCGAGGGCGCGATGCCGGACCCCGCCGCCCCGACGACGGCGCCCCGGGGTCGGCTCGTGCACCCCCACCCGATCGCCGTCGCCGAGGTGGGGCAGCGGCGCAGCTTCATCGTCCGGGTACACGGCGAGGCCGAGTCGGTCGCCCTCGTGCTGGAGCCCGACGGCGAGCCCCCCCAGCGACGCGCCCTGAGCCGCTTCCGCGACGGGTTCTGGGGACTCGTCGTCCCCTTCTTCGGCGACATGGAGGGCCCCCTCGCCTACCGGTTCGAAGGGCCCGGGCTGGTGGGGTCCCCCACCTTCGAGATGACGGTGACCAGGTCGGGGGACGCCGGCGGACCCCCCGCCCCCCGGGGGGCCCCCCCCCGCCGCGCGGCGGCCCCCCCCCCCCCCCCCGCCCCCCCCCCCCCCCCCCCCCCCCCCCCCCCGCGCGG
>CAZEKB010000051.1:0-46028 GCA_964512225.1 uncultured Rickettsiales bacterium
CGACGACGACGCGGTGGACGACGACGACGCGGTGGACGACGACGACGCGGCCCCGCCCGGGCTCGACGGCCGCTGCCCCCTGGAGACCCGCCTCGGCGGGTTCGCGGTGGAGGCGACCGTGGACTACACCGTGGCGTCCGGCCAGGTGTGGACCACCGTGCTCCCCACCACGGTCCGGGAGGAGCTGGCGTCGGGCGGCGGCTGCCGCGTGCTCAAGCGCAACCTCTACGTCTGCGACCCGCCCTGCGAGCCGACCCAGGTGTGCGACGCCACCGAGAGCTGCGTGCCCGGCGGCGAGGGGCTGGACGTGGGCACCGTGACGATCGACGGGCTGGCCGCCGCCGTGTCCATGGATCCGGTGCCTCCGGGCAACAACTACTTCTTCACCCAGCTCCCCCGGGAGGCGATGACCCCCGCCGGGCCGATCACGCTCGATGGGCTCGGATCCGGCCGACTGGGCCCGTTCACGATGCACGGGGAGGGGCTGGACGAGCTGGTCTCGCCGCCGGAGACCCTGTGGACCCTCGTCGAAGGCGCGGACATGCCCGTGACGTGGCCGCCCCCCACCTCGGACGCGCGCTCCGCGATGGAGCTCGACCTCAACATCGACATCCACAACCCGGAGCCGTCGCGCCTCATCTGCACCTTCCCGGACACCGGGAGCGCGGTCGTGCCCGCGGCGATGGTCGACGCCTTCGTGGGGGCCGGCGTCTCCGGGTTCCCCGAGGGCACGATCCGGCGCCTCACGGCCGACCGGGTCGACTACGCGGACGGCTGCATCGACTTCGTCGTGTCGGCTCCTCGGCCCGGATCGGTCGACGTCGACGGCTACATCCCCTGCAACCTGGCGAACCCCTGCCCCGAGGGGCTGGAGTGCAACCTCGAGCTCGAGCTCTGCCAGTAGAACGAACGAAGGCGGCCCCGAGGGACCGCCTTCGCGTCGTGGGTGTGGGCCGAGGCCCGGGGATCACATCCCCATGCCGCCCATGCCGCCCATGCCGCCCATGCCGCCGTGGTCGTGGCCACCGCCGCCGGCCGGAGCCTTCTGCGGGATCTCGGCGACCATCGCCTCGGTCGTGAGCATCAGGCCCGCGATGGACGCGGCGTTCTGGAGCGCGGAGCGCACGACCTTGGTGGGGTCGATGACGCCGGCCGCGACCAGGTCGGTCCACTCGCCGGTGCGAGCGTTGTAGCCGAAGCCGCCCTCGCCGCCCTTCGCCTTGTCGACGACGATGGCGCCCTCGAGGCCGGCGTTGACGGCGATGTGCCGGAGCGGCGAGGTGAGCGCGTCGCGGACGATGTCCACGCCGAAGGCCTGCTCGCCGTCGACGTCGATGGAGTCGAGGACGGTCAGGGTGCGGACGAGGGCGACGCCGCCGCCGGGGAGGATGCCCTCCTCGACCGCCGCGCGCGTGGCGGACAGCGCGTCCTCCACGCGAGCCTTCGTCTCCTTCATCTCGACCTCGGTGGCCGCGCCGACCTTGATGACGGCCACGCCGCCGACCAGCTTGGCGAGGCGCTCCTGGAGCTTCTCGCGGTCGTAGTCGGAGGACGTCTCGTCGATCTGGACGCGGATCTGGCCGACGCGGGCCTTGATGTCCGCGGCCTTGCCGGCGCCGTCCACGATCGTGCTCTTGTCCTTGGTGATCGTGACGCGCTGCGCCTCACCCAGGTCGTCGAGCTCGAGCTGCTCGAGCTTGATGCCGAGCTCCTCGGCGAGCACGCGGCCCCCCGTGAGGATCGCCATGTCCTGGAGCATCGCCTTGCGACGGTCGCCGAAGCCGGGGGCCTTGACGGCCGCGACGTTCAGCGTGCCGCGGATCTTGTTGACCACGAGCGTGGCGAGGGCCTCGCCGTCCACGTCCTCGGCGATGATCAGGAGGGGGCGGCCCGAGCGGGCGACCTTCTCGAGCACGGGGAGCAGGTCCCGCATGTTCGAGACCTTCTTCTCGACGAAGAGGATGAACGGGTTGTCGAGCGCGACTTCCATGCGCTCGGCGTCCGTCACGAAGTAGGGGCTCAGGTAGCCGCGGTCGAACTGCATGCCGTCGACGACCTCGAGGATCGTGTCCAGGCCCTTGTTCTCCTCGACCGTGATGACGCCCTCCTTGCCGACCTTCTCCATCGCGTCCGCGATGATCTGGCCGATGGTGGCGTCGTTGTTGGCCGAGATGGAGCCGACCTGGGCGATCTCGTTGCCGCCGCTGATGGGGCGGCTGAGGTCCTTGAGGGCGGCGACCACCGCCGCGACGGCCGTGTCGATGCCGCGCTTCAGGCCCATGGGGCTGTGACCGGCGGCGACGAGCTTGCTGCCCGACTGGAAGATGGCCTGACCGAGGACCGTGGCGGTCGTGGTGCCGTCACCGGCGACCTCGTTGGTCTTGGAGGCGACCTCCTTGAGCATCTGGGCGCCGATGTTCTCGAACTTGTCCTTGAGCTCGATCTCCTTGGCGACGGTGACGCCGTCCTTGGTGATCGTGGGGGCGCCCCAGGACTTCTCGATGATGACGTTTCGGCCCTTCGGACCGAGGGTGACCTTCACCGCGTCGGCGAGGGTGTTGACCCCGCGAAGGATCGCGGAGCGGGCGGCGGTGTCGAAGACGATTTCCTTGGCAGCCATCGAATCAGTCCTCCACGATCCCGAGGATGTCGTCCTCGCGGATGATCAGGTGCTCCTCGCCGTCGATCTTGATCTCGGTGCCGGAGTACTTGCCGAAGAGGACCTTGTCCCCCTCCTTCACCTGCAGCGGGACGACGTCGCCGCCGTCCACCGACTTGCCGGCGCCTACCGCGAGCACGCGGGCCTCCTGCGGCTTCTCCTTGGCGGACTCGGGGATGTAGAGACCGCCCTTGGTCTGCGTGGAGCTGTCCACGCGCTTGACCAGGACTCGATCGTGCAGCGGCTTGACCTTCATGTGTTCCTCCACCTCGGACCGGGCCCGAGGTCGTTGTGGAAAAGGGGTTTTGTATGCGCTCGCAGTCGAGCGAGCGTGCGGACTTCTAGCCACCCCGTGCGGGGTGTCAAGCCACAAACTTCACCGGTGGGGGCTCAGGCTGCCGCGCGCGTGAGCTTCGCCTCGGCGGGCAGGCGATAGAAACGCCGGAGCTCGGCGAGGAGCACGTCGACGCCCCGGTCGAGGAGGGCGGCGAGCCGGCGAGCGTACTCGGCGCCCAGCCGGTGGGCGGTCCGATACCTGGCCCGCTCCTCGGCGTCGAGGCGCGGGTCGAGGCGGGCCTCCGCGAACAGGCGCCGGAGCAGGTGCTCGGGGTCGCCCCCGCCCGCTCCGCGCAGGAGCAGGAGGGCGGTCCCGGCCTTGTCGACCTCGGCCTGCAGCTCCAGATCGATCGGCCGGACCGGGCGCTCCTCCCGGGCCGACCACGCCATCAGGACGAAGTGCGAGACCCCCTCGGTGGCGTGACAGTGATCCTGGAGGCTCGGGCCCGACTCCAGCGCGCGCCGGACGCGATCGCTCAGGTAGAGGGCGACGGAGGCTCCGTCGTCGTCGGGCAGCACGAGGAGCTGCTCCTCCGGGCGGTCGGGGCGCGCCGTCACCACCCCGGCCTCCTCCCAGCGCGCGATCTCGGCGTCGCCCACCAGGAAGTCCCGCGCCCGGGCGCCCGGCAGGTCGAGATCGTAGATCGCCTCGAGGTGCCGCTGGATCCCGGCGACGTGGCGGTGGGCCGCCATCAGTCGAGCAGCCCGCCGCTGGTGCCGGGGGCGTGGTCGACGGGGTGCACGCCCAGGTCGGCGAGCCGACGACGGGAGCGCTCGCCCCCGAACGCGAGGTAGTCCTCGTACAGTTGCACGACGTCGCCCGCCCCCGCCCGGTCTCCGTCGCTCACCTCCGCCAGAAGCTCGACGCAGTCCCCGAACTTGTCCGAGAGCTCCCCGAACATCTCGTCGCGGTCGGTGCCCGTTCGACGGCCGGTGAGCCGCGCGAGGTCCCCGTAAGCGGACTCGCCGAGGCCGGCGTAGTAGGAGAGGTCCACGCTCGAGCGCCGGAAGGAGCCGCGGAAGAACCCGAGGAGATACAGGGTGGAGTCGGCCAGGTGCTTCAGATCCCGGAACCGGTCCCCGCCCCGGGGCGCGACGCGGGTCTCGAGGAGGCGGATCGCGAGGGGCTGCTCGTCCACGCGGCGTCCGCCCGACTCCACCAGCCGTCGGGTGCGCAGGAAGTCGACCAGCAGGTTCACCAAGTAGAACTCGGTGGCCTCTTCGACGTCCATGTTCTGGTTGGCGCGGGCAGCTCGGACTCGATCGAAGAAGAAGGAGAAGAGGTTCCCGTTCCGAGCGACCAGTTCCACGCAGCGTCCTCCGCGTCTCAGATCCCGCTGTCGGTCACCATAGCGTCGCCGCCGGGGACCATCCAGGCCTGCCCCCTCATCGACGCGGGCGCGGGCATCTTTATTCGCTCCCCCGCACAGGACTCGGTTGACGACCGAAAGGGAGGGCCCTACAGTGCGCCGTCCGCCGAACCGGCGGGCCCCACGACATCGGAGAGTCCATGGCTCGCGTCACCGTCGAAGACTGCCTCGAGCAGGTCGAAAACCGCTTCGCCCTCGTGCTGCTGGCCGCCCAGCGCACCCGCCAGTTGATGAAGGGCGAAGAGCCCCTGCTGGACAACAAGGACGACAACAAGGAGGCCGTGACGGCCCTCCGCGAGATCGCCGCCGGGCTCGTGAGCCTGGACGACATGAGCCGTCTGCGCAGCGAAAACGCCCGCGCCGACGCCGCCGAGCGCTCCGCGCTCGCCGAGAACCAGGCGCAGGCCCGCGCCGAGGCGCTCGCCCGCCTGCAGGCCGCCGCCGCCCTCAACGCCGAAGCTCGCGTCGAGGCCGAGAAGTCCTCGCTCCTCACCGACACCGGCGACCCGGCGCCCGGCGCCCAGTAAGGAGACCGCACGATGGCCGACTACAAGATCAACGTCCTCGAGTGCGATCTCTTCGACACGCGCCTCCGTCGGCGCCACCTCGAGAAGGCGGCCCTCGACCCCACCGCGCTGAACGCACACCTCGCCGGTCTCCCGGACGTGGCCGAGCAGGGCGAGGAGTTCGTGGTCCACCTCGGAGCGGGTGGCGACGAAGAAGAAGAAGAAGCCTGAGCCCCCCCCGGGGCCTCCCGTGACCCGTTCCCCCGTCGTCCTCGACGGACGCTCCCTGGTCCTCGCCGACCTGGACGCGGTGTGTCTGCGCGACGCGCGCGTCGCGCTCGACCCGCGAGCCCGGGACGCCGTGAACGCGAGCCGCGCCGGGATCGAGGCGATCCTCGCCGCGGGCGAGACCGTCTACGGAGTGAACACCGGCTTCGGTCACCTCGCCAACGTGCGCGTGGCCTCGGACGACCTCGCGCGCCTCCAGCAGAACCTCCTGCGCTCCCACGCCGTCGGCGTCGGCGGCCCGTTCGGTCGAGCGACGACCCGCGCGATCATGCTGCTGCGGGCCAACGTCCTGGCGGCCGGCCACTCGGGGGTGCGCGCCGAAGTCCTCGACACCCTGCTCCAGCTGCTCAATCGGGGCATCACCCCGTGGCTCCCTCGCCAGGGCAGCGTCGGCGCGTCCGGGGATCTCGCTCCCCTCGCCCACCTCGCGCTGGTCCTCATCGGCGAAGGGTCGGTGCACGGCCCCGACGGCGAGCGGACTCCCGCGGCGCCCGCGCTGGAGGCGGCGGGGATCATCCCCATCGCGCTCGCCGCCAAGGAGGGGCTGGCCCTCATCAACGGCACCCAGGCCATGACGGGTCTGGGCAGCCTCGTGGTCAACCGATGTCGTCGCCTCGCGGACTCGGCGGACGTCGTGGGGGCTCTCAGCGTCGAGGCTCAGCTCGGGTCCCATACCCCCTTCGACCCGCGCCTCCACGCGCTGCGCCCGCACCCCGGACAGATCGCGTCGGCGCGCCGTCTCCGAGCCCTGCTGCAGGGGGGCTCGATCGCGGGCTCCCACGAAGACTGCGAGAAGGTCCAGGACGCGTACAGCTTCCGCTGCATGCCCCAGGTCCACGGCGCCGCCCGGGACGCGTTCGACCAGGCCGCCGTGGTGCTCGGGCGCGAGATCAACTCGGTCACCGACAACCCGACGGTCTTCGCGGACACCGGGGAGGTCCTCTCCGGAGGGAACTTCCACGGCCAGCCGGTCGCGATGGTGCTGGACTACCTCGCGCTCGGCGCGAGCGAGATCGGCTCGATCGCGGAGCGACGCATCGAGCAACTCGTGAACCCGAAGCTGAGCGGGCTGCCCCCGTTCCTGGTCGAAGAACCGGGCCTCAACAGCGGCTTCATGATGGCCCAGGTCACCGCGGCCGCCCTCGTCTCCGAGAGCAAGCTGCTGTGTCACCCGGCGTCGGCGGACTCGATCCCCACGTCGGCGAACCAGGAAGACCACGTCTCGATGGGGCCGATCGCGGCCCGCAAGGCGTTCCGGATCCTGGAGAACAGCGAGCAGATCCTGGGCATCGAGCTGCTCGTCGCGTGTCAGGCGGTGGACATGCACGCTCCGCTGGGCCCATCGCCCGCCCTGCGCGCCGTGCACCGGGCCGTCCGCGAGTGCGTCCCCTACCTGGACGCCGACCGCGTCCTGCACCCCGAGCTCGAAGAGGCGGCGCGCCTCGTCCGGTCGGGGGTGCTGGTCGACGTCACGACACCGTTTCTCGCCGACTGAACGCGCGGCCCGCCCGCCAGAACCAGAAAAGCGCCTTCTCGGGTGAGAAGGCGCTTTCCGGTCTTGTCTCGCGGCGAAAGCTAGGAGGAGGAGGGGTGCCACCGCCGCGAGTCCAAGCGCTCGCAGGAGTCGCTCGTCCGGCTCTAGGGGAGGGGGTGCCGGGCCCGTGAGGGCGTCGAGGCTCTTGCGAGCAGGAACCTCGGACTCGACCGGAGGGGGAGGAGGTGGTCGGCCCTTGCGGGCTGTGTCCGAGGTATTCCAGTTTTCAAAGGGCGGGACCTTTCGGTCCGACGCCATTCCTGGTTGCAGCCTCCGTGCCGGCTCGATCACTTTTGGACACAAAAAGTGAGGTGGTTTTCAAGTCGACGGTTTCGAAGGAGATGCCCCCCTTCCGGGAGGCTGGGAACCGGTCCCGAAGCGTCGCATTTCGCTGCACCAACGCAATCTGAACCCATCGCGACGTTTCATTTCGAAATGGCCCGACAGCGATTCACGGTCGTGATTCAAAGTGAAACGGCATGCCCCGACTTGCGCATCGGCGCTCCAGCGATACACTGGCTGAGACGCTGTTTTTTGTTGCTGTCCGGCGACCGTCCTTGGCGGGCGCCCGCGGATTCCGAGGAGTGGGGCGTGAAAGAGCTCGTCGAGCTGATGGTGAAGTCCCTCGTGGACAAGCCCGATGAGGTGGTCGTCACGGAGGTCGAGGGCCGACATTCAGCGGTGATCGAGCTGAAGGTCGCGCGCGAGGACATCGGGAAGGTCATCGGAAAGAAGGGCGCTCACGCCCAAGCCCTGCGCACGATCATCTCGGCGGCGGGCGGCAAGCGGAAGAAGCGCTACGTCCTGGAGATTCTCGAAGAGCGCTGACCGGGCTGAAAAGATCGGACAGCGGGAATATCGACCGAGCCTCGTGGGTCCAACGCCCGAGGGCGCCTCGCCCCGGCCCGGTCGGTCGACCAGCCACCGGGTCCCTGTCCCCGCAGGAGGCCGAACATGGGTCGCGCAGCGTTGAAGTTGGTACCTACGAAGAGCGCCAAGACGATTTCGGACGACGAGATCAAGGCGATCGCAGCTCAGAACCGCGACCGCGCGTTCGATCTGGTGGTGCGCAAATACAGGGATCGCATCTACTACCACGCCCTGTACATCACGAAGGACAGCCAGGAAGCCTTCGACGTCGCCCAGGACGTGTTCGTCCGCGGCTACCACGAGCACCGTCTCTTCGACGACGGCTTCCGCATCAAGGCCTGGCTGTTCCGGGTCTGCACGAACCGCTGTTACAACATCGTTCGGGACAAGCACCGCCGCGGAGGGATCCTCGATCGCCTCGGCAAGCAGACGCAGGTGCTCCAGAAGCAGCACAAGGCGATCGACGACGTCCTCGCCCGCGAGCTGAGCGAAGGGATGGCGCGGGCGCTCGACCAGCTGAGCCTCGATCACCGCACGATCCTCACGCTGCGCTACTTCAACGACTTGTCGTATCAGGAGATCGCAGACACCCTGCAGATCAAGCTCGGGACGGTGATGAGCCGCCTGTCGCGGGCGAAGGTCCGGCTGCACGAGATCCTCCAGGAGACCGAAGAGGAATGAGCACCCCCCCCGCCACCGAGGAGATCGCGTGAACTGTTGGCGCGTTCAGAACCTCATCGCCCCGTTCCTCGACGACGAGCTGCCGGGAGCGGAGAGCGAGGCCTTGGCCGAGCACCTCGAGGAGTGCCCCCCGTGCCGCGACATCGTCGAAGGCGTGGCCGCGCTGCCGGACTTCCCCCGGGTCGAGGTCGACGCCGAGGTCGAGTCCACGCTGTGGTCCGAGTTCGACCGCTGCCTGGCCGCCCGCATCGCCGACTCCCTCGTCGAGCCCGCAGCGGCAGCGGAGGCCACCCCGGCCGGTGTCCTCCAGGGCGATCTGCGGGTGCCGCGCACCCTCGCCGTGGCCGCCGCCGCCGTGGTCGTGATGCTGGTCGGCTGGAACTGGACCACCTACGAGCGCCTCGACCGCCTCGAGGCTTCGCTCCAGGAGCGGGACGCGATCATCGTCGCCCTGCAGGAGCGGGTGGCCGATCGCGGATCGGACCACGCGTTCGCGTTCACCGATCCCGCGACCGATCTGCCGGTCCTGCTCCCCGCCAACGCCCCCGGCGCCACCGCGCTCGGGTCGACGCGCCTGCCGAACCCGTACCGCCCCGTCGGCTACCAGGTCGCGGCGAACCCCAGCCCGACCCTGATCCGCTGACGCCGGGTCCTCGATGACCGCCGCCAACCTCCTGACCCTCGGCTCCGTGCTCGGCGCCTGCGTCGTCGTGATGGCCTCCCCCGCCCGGGGCGAGCCCGCGGTCCAGGGCGATCTCGCGCCGGTCGTGCCCGACATGGAGGCCATCCTCGACGCGAACCTGAGCGACGAGGAAGCCCGCGCCCTCTTCGACGAGGTGCGGGCCGTCCTGCAGGAGCGACTCGGGGCGGACACCGTGTCCGCCCGGGACCTGTACCTCGGGGCGCTCCTGGGGATGATCGAGGCGGCGAACCGCGAGTCGCGAGAGGACGCCGGTCCCCTGGAGTCGGTCCTGCCGCCGTCGGGGATGTTGCTCACCTCCGCGCAGGCCGATCAGCTCGCCCGCGACCTCGACGGCACGATGACGGGCCTGGGGATCCAGTTTCAGTACCGCCCCGAGAACGGCTGGCTGGTCGTCCTCGGGGTGATCTCGGGGTCTCCCAGCGCTCGCAACGGCATGCGTCGCGGAGACATCGTGGTCGGGGTGGACCATCAGGGCTTCCAGGGCCGCACGCAGGAGCAGGTGCTCTCGCTGTTGCAGGGGGAGACGGGCAGCGAGGTGCGCCTCTCGGTCCTCCGACCGGTCGGCAACGGCAAGGCCACGCCCTACAGCGCGACGCTGGAGCGGAGCACGTTCGAGGTCCCCAGCGTCGTGGACTCGATGACGCATCGGGGCGTGGGACACCTCGGGTTGAAGCGCATTCATCGCGGCAGCCCGGCCGAGGTCGAGGCGGCGATCGTCCGCCTCCGGCAGCAGGGCGCGGACCGCTTCGTCCTGGATCTCCGCGGCAGTCAGGGGGGCTGCATCCACGCCGCCTCCGCGATCGCGGACTTGTTCCTCCCCGAGGGCACCGTCGTCCTCCGCACCGTCGAGCCCGGCGTGGGGGCGGTGGACCTCACCGCGACCCGCGAAGCCGTCGCCGAGGAGGCGGTGGTCGTGCTGGTGGATCGATGGACGCACGGCGCGGCCGAGGCGTTGGCGGCGGCGCTGCAGGACCACTCCAGGGCCTACGTCATCGGCGAGACGACGCTCGGGACCGCGCGCACGGAGACGCTCGTGAGCGTCGGCGCCGACTTCTGGCTTCGCATCGACTCGGTCCGTCTCGAGACCGCCGACGGTCGCAGCTGGCACGGCCGGGGACTCTCCCCCGACGCGGCCATTCAAGCGACCGCGTCCCCCTGGTACGAAGCGCGGGACCTCGCCCTGGATCTGGACCCTCAGTTTCAGCAGGCGGTGCATTACCTGGAGAGCGAGCTCGGAGCCGTCCGCATCCGCGCCGGGTCGCCTTGACCCCACCGAAGAGGCGCGTCTAGACTGTGTGAAGTTTCCCATGGATTCTGAACACTTGCGGGGAGGCAATGGCAAGAGCCAGGGGTGAGGCCAAAGCAGCCGAAGGCGGGGCTGCGAACGACTCCATCGCCCACCTCAATCGCCTTCGCGAGTCGGAGAAGACCGGCACCCTGCGGTTCGCGCCCGGGGAGTGGGGTGAGGGATCGATCCACCTGCTCGGCGGCACGGTCATCGCGTGCGCGACCGACGACGACCCCGACCTCCTGTTCCGGACCCTGCTGGAAGCCGGCGTCCTCAGCGAAGACGACACCTTCGACGCGGAAGACACGGGAACGCTCGCCGACCTCCTGGCGGCCGATGAGCGCGTCTCCGACGACCAGCTCGCGGACGCCGAGGCCCAGCTCTTCCGCACCGGCCTCCTCCGGCTGCTGGGGCCCCCGCGCCCCGAGCCCGAGTTCGAGGAGAAGGACGCGGTCTTCCCCCGGAACATGCAGTTCGGGTTCGACATCCCCGCCCTCCTCGAGGAGATCGGCGACTGGCGCGGTCGGATGGACGCGGTGCTGTCGCGCTGCGCGGACGACAGCCGCTGGCAGCTGAACGAAGCGTCGCCGCTCGCCGCGGGCGTGGCGGGGGTGCTGGGCAACGAGCCGCGGACGATGTCCGAGATCCTCGACTCGCTCGGCGCCAACCGGTTCCTGGCGGTGGAGCGCGCCGCCCTCCTGCTCGTCGAGGGCGGCCTGGTCCCCGAGGGCGCCCAGCCGCAGGACGCGACCGAGGCAATGTCCGTCGCCGACGTGTCTCTGATGGAGATCGCGTCGGAGGACCTGTCCGGCCCCCTCGACGGGGACGCCGACGACTCCCTCGAGCTCTCGCTCGACAGCTCGGCCGAAGGGGTGGAGCTGGACCTCGCGCTCGATCCCGAGGAGGAGGCCGACACCACCGACGAAGGTGAGGGCGAGGACGCCGTCGAGGACGTCGACGAGGGCCTCACCGAGGCGGACTACGAGAAGGCCGCGGCGGGCGGGTTCATCAAGTCCTACGAGGTGCTCGACAAGGTCGACCTGTCCGGCGTCCCCGTGATCGGGGCGGGGATCGAAGACCCCGACGCGACGCGCCCGGACGGCGCCGCGGACGTCTCGCTGGGCGCCATCGAGGCGGTGGGTGAGATCGAAGTCGAGGTCGAGGGCCTCGAGGACGACGCGGACGACGTCCCCGAGATCGAGGTCGCCCGCGGCCCCGCCGAGGACACCGACGACATCCAGCTCACTCCGTTCGAGACCGGCGACTTCGAGGCGGTGTTCGACGGCGGCCCGGTCGAGGTCGACATCGACGCCTCCGAGGACGCGTCGGTCGACGGCTCGCTCGAGGTCGCGGACACGGCCGACCAGCCCCCCGCGCCGAGCGGCCCGCTGGCCGCGCTCGACGACAACGCCCGCGACCGCTTCGACGGACCGGAGCTCGAGGGCTTCGCCGAGCGGGTGGCCATCTTCAACCACATCTTCCGCATCATCTTCAGCACCTTCAGCGAGCACATCGGCGAGGCCAAGGCGCGGCAGCGCTTCAACGCGCTGCTCGGAAGCAGCCAGCGGCAGTACCCCGAGCTGTTCCGCCGCCTCGAGGTCGAGCAGGACGGCTCGATCGAGACGTCGTCGCTGATCAACAACCTCGCCGCCTGCCCCCCGGGCGACTACGGCAGCCTCCTGCACCAGGGGCTGTATGAGCTGATCTTCTCCCACCTCTACGACGCCAAGGACCTGCTGCCGGGCGACGCGGAGACGAAGATGATGGAGAAGATCGTCGTCCACGAGCGCCAGCTGCACGACGCCTAGACGCCGCGTGCCGTCGCCCCGCCCGCTCCTGCTCGACCTCGACGGGACCCTGATCGACTCGCGCCGCGACCTCGCCGCGGGGGTCAACCTCCTGCTCGCCGAGCTCGGGCTCGATCCCCTCCCCGTCGACCGGGTCTGCGGATACATCGGCCGGGGCGCGCGCGCGCTGGTCCGCCGGAGCCTCGACGCCGCCGATCCCGAGGGGCGCGTCGGCCGCGACACAGAGACCCTCCGCCGGTTCCTCCATCATTACCGGCGCGTGATCCTCGATACCACCGTCCCCTTCCCCGGCGTGGTCGCCGGGCTGAACCGCCTCCGCGAGGCCGGCGTCCCCCTGGCGGTGGTGACGAACAAGCCCCTCGAGCCGGCGATGACGTGCCTCGACGGGCTCGGCCTGACCGGGTACCTCGGAGCCGTCCTGGGCGGCGACTCCCTGCCCACGAAGAAGCCCGACGCCGGGCCCCTCGAAGAGGCCGCGCGGCGCCTCGAGGTCGAGCTGGAGACCTGCCTGATGGTGGGCGACTCGGACGTGGACGTCGAGGCCGCGCACGCCGCCGGGATCCCCGCGATCTGGTGCGCGTGGGGCGGGATCCACCCCGACCACCCGACGTCCCCGTGCAGGCGCGTCGACCGGTTCGACGAGGTCGTCGAGCTCAGCCTCGGACCCGCGCTCGGTTCTCCGCCATCCGGGTCGCGTCCCGGCGAAGGTCGGCCTCGCTGAGCTCCCCGTCGACCACGGCTCGCAGCCGCTCGCGGGCGTACCCGCAGTAGGCGTCGTCCCGCTCGCACACCGCCCACCGTCGGCCCAGCAGCTCGCACACCACGGCCGTGGTGCCGCTCCCCCCGAACGGGTCGACGACCAGCTCGTGGGGGTGCGACGAGGCCTCCACCAGGCGTCGGATCAGCTCCAGGGGCTTCTGCGTCGGGTGGGGCGTCTTCTCGGCCATGCCGTTGTTGAGGATCGGGATCTCGAGCACGTCCCTCGGCTTCGCCCCCAGCGGGTGGGGGCGCCAACCCTTGCCGCCCGCCCGATCCGAGCCCCCGAACTGCGACGACGCCCCCTGATCCCGGGCGGGGTAGCGCCGCGTGTGCGCGTTGTAGGGCACCCGCACCGGGTCGATGTTCATCACGAACGATCGGCCCCGGCGGAGGTGCAGGAGCGACTCGTGGCTGCGGCCCCAGTCCTTGCCGAGGTTCGCCTTGTTCCGGTAGGCCCAGACGAGCCACCGGCACCCTTCGAACCGGTCGCCGGCGGCCCACTTGAGGTCCGCCAGCACCTCCGAGAACCCCATGATGTACGCGGTGCCGTCGGGCAGCAGGATCCGCGCGACCTGCTCGAGCCAGCCCCGGGCCCACGCGACGTACGCCCTCCGGGACTCGAAGGTGTCCCACTCGGCCTTCCCGATGCCGTACGGCGGATCCGCGACCACGAGCCGCGTCGAGGCGTCGGGGAGGGAGGCGAGCCAGGCGAGCGAGTCGCCCTGCAGGAGGCGCCCGCGCTCCGTCGCGAAGACCTCCCGCGGGGTCACGCTCCCGCCCAGGCCGCGTCGAGAGCGACGAGCGTGGCGGCGTCTTCGGAGGCCGACGCGCGCCAGCAGCGATACCCGTCGACGCACACCGCGAGGCCGTCCCCGAGCCAGTCGCCGATCTCGCTCTGCAGGTACTCGCGGACGGCGTCCGACCCCACCCCGTCGCGGGCGCGGGCCACGGCCGCGGGGAGGATCTCCCGGGCGAAGCGGACGCGGAGCTCGACGGCCAGCAGCGACGAACAGGCGGCGCCCACCACCGGGAGCTCGAGGCCCACGACCGAGAGCGCCTGGCGCACGAAGTCCCGCCCGAGGGCCTCGGCGTCGGCGTTCGCGGCCGCCAGGACGGCGTCGAGATCGTCGTCGGCCCCCACGGGGTGGATCGCCTCCACGTAGATCTTGGTCTTCGGCTCCGTACCCGACGGTCGGATCACCAGGCGGTGGTCGTCGCCCAGGGCGAACGCGAGCACGTCGCGCGAGGTGTGGTCCGTGCCGGAGACGATCGGCCCGAACACGCCCGCTTCGTCCCGGCGATCGGCGAACGCGGTCACCCGACGGCCGCCGATCGTCGCCGGGGGAGAGGCCCGCAGCCCCTCCTGGATCTCGGCGATCCGTTTGCGGCCCACGGCGCCCTCCATGACCAGCGGCACCATGACGTTCGCGACCGCCCCGTGAGCGCGGTAGAGGTCGCCGAGGGCGGTCACCATGTTCGACCCGGCGGCCTTCAGCTCGGCGGCCAGCTCCGCGAGGACGAGCGCCGGAGCGGCGGAGTCCTTGTCCCGGATGTCGAGCGCGAGGAGGAACCCGTGGGACTCCTCGGTCCCGATGAGGACGTCCTCGAGGCGGCCCTTCACGTCCCCCGACGCGCCCGTGGTCTCGAGGTCGCGCAGGACGCCCGCGATGTACTTGCAGCCCACGAGGAGGTGCTCGACCACCTGCCCCCCCGCCGCGCGGATCACCCGGGAGAAGAGGCTGGTCGTGACCTCGGTCTTCACGCCGATGCACCCCGGGGGGGCGCCCTTGAAGCGGGCGGCGGCCACGAGGGCCGCCAGCTCGTTGCCGGTGAAGAACCGCCACGGGCCCTCCGGATCGCGGGGGTCGGGAGCCATCGCGCCGATGCGGTCGGCGTCGGGGTCCGAACCGAGGACCAGGTCGGCGTCCACGCGCCGGGCCACCGCGACGGCGGGCTCGAGGGCGGTCGGGTACTCGGGGTTGGGCGCGCGGAACTTCACGCCCGGGAAGAGGCCGTCGTGCGCGCGCTGCGACGGCACGTAGTGCACCTCGAAGCCCGCCGCCTCGAGCGCCTCGCCCGCCGTGAGGTCGCCGATGCCGTGCAGGTTCGTGAAGACGATCCGCGCGCCGCGCGCGTCGCCCCGGAGGACCCCCGAGACCTCCTCGAGGTAGGCGGCGTGCAGGGCGCCGTCGAGCAGGTGCACGCGCCCCGAGGCGAGCGCGTCCTCCCAGGACATCGTGGTGACGTCGTCGACCGCGCTCACCAGCTCGACCATGCGCTCGTCGTGGGGGGGGACCTCCTGGGCGCCGAGCTCCGTGTAGAACTTGCCGCCGTTGTCGTCGGGGTGGTTGTGCGACGCGGATACGTTGAGCCCGCCCTGCGCGCCGAGGCGGCGGATCGCGAAGGAGAGCTCGGGCGTCGACATGAAGCGATCGCCGTCCGGGGGGAGCAGGTGCACGTCCACGCCGTTGGCCGCGTAGATCGCCGCGGCCTGGGCGGCGAGATCCACCGAGCGCATCCCGATCAACGGGTTCTCCAGCCCCCGCGGGAACGCCCCGCGCAGATCCTGAAATACGCGGACGTCGGCGGCCACGACCACGCGCAGCGGCGCGTCCCCCATGCGGTCCCGCAGGAAGTGCACGTGCCCCTGCACGGACGTCCCCAGGGTCCAGGGGTTGATCCGGTTGGGCCCCAGACCCACGGCCCCGCGGCGCCCGCCGGTGCCGAAGGGCAGCACGCGGTGGAAGCCGTCGAGCAGCGCGTCCCATTGCTCGAGGTCCACGAGCCCCTGCAGGAGCGGCCGGTACACGTCGAACCGGTCGTCTGCGAGCCAACGCTCGACCGCGTCGGCCGCCGCGACGGCGTCCTCGGGTCGGGTGGCCAGGGGGGTCATGCCCGCCAAGGCGGCGGCGCGATCGAATGCCATCGGTCCTCCGTGCGGCGATGAGGGGGCTCGCCGGAGCCGGACCCTAGCAGCGCCGAGTTCAGCCCTTGTGACCCTCCGGCCGTTGGGCTATAGCTGGCCCGCTCATGAATCCCCTACTGCCACGACCGACCTCGATTCCGCTGGCCTGCGCGGCCGCGATCGCCCTGGGCTCCGTCCCGTCCACGTCGCTCGGCCAAGACGTGCCGCAGGAGCCGGTGACCATCGACCCGGCCCTCTCGCTCCACGTCTCCGCGGACGGGCTCGACGCGCTCGGCGCCGCGATCGGAGCCATCGTCCCTTCGGGGCTGCGGGCCGTGAACCTGTCCGGGGAGATCGACTGCGACGAAGAGGAGGAGGGCACCCTCCTGTACTCGGCCGAGGACATCCAGGTGCACCTCTCCGCCGACACGGTGGAGATCGCGCCCTCGGCGGGCCGGCTGGACCTCACCCTGGCCCTCACGGTCTGGAGCGATCCCGCCGCCATCGTCGCCACCGGCACCTGCGTCCTCGAACTCGACGAGAACTGCACGCTCGAGCTCGCGCCCACGAACCTCGACGTCGAGGTAGGGATCCTCCTCACCCTGGTCGACGGCGCCATCGACGCCTCCGTGGACGGCTTCACCTTCACCCACGGCAACTTCGGCAACCCCATCGCGACCGGCTGCGTCCTCGGCGACGCCCTGGAGACGATGCAGGGCTACGGGGTCGACATCATCGGCGACATCCTCGACGACGTGCTCGACGGCCAGCTCGAGGAGCTCGAGACCCAGCTCGAGGAGATGCTCAACGGGCTGGCGCAGGCGGTCGCCTTCAACGACACGCTCGAGGCCATGGGGGCGACGATCTCGTACTCGCTGGAGGCGTCGGAGCTCGACATCTCCGCCTCGGGCCTGCGCCTCGGCTTCACCGCCGAGTTCGGGGCGCTGGAGTACGGGCCGTGCGTGCCCCAGGAGGGCCGGTACCTGCCGTCGTCGCACGACATGCCCGCCCTGACGGGCCTGATCCCGGACAGCACCACGCCGTACCACATCGCGATCGTGGTCAACGAGGACACCGCCAACCAGGCCCTGCACGCCGTGTGGCAGGCGGGGATGCTCTGCATCGACGTCGCCGAGCTCGCGGGGATCGACTTCACCACCGCGTTCCTCGAGCCCGCCGCGCCCGACGTCGTCCCCGCGCTTTGGCCGGACCCGATCACGCTGGACGTGCGCACGTCGGCCGCCGAGCCGCCGCTCGCCGAGTTCCTGGACGGCCCCACCATCGACGCGGCCCTGCTCCTCAACGTGTTCGGCCCGGAGCTCGACCGCACCACGCGCTACTGGGCCAACGGCCTGTTCGCGAACGTCGGCCTCGGCCTCGCGCTGCAGGACGGCGCCATCGCGATCGACATCGGGTTCGACATCGAGACCCACCTCGGCATCACCGTCGCCTACAACGAGTGGATCCCCCGCTCGGTGCCCGAGGGCTTCGCCGGGCTGATCCCCACGCTCGTCCCCGACACGCTCATCCCCGGCGACCTCTCCTTCCCGATCCCGTCGCTCTTCGGGCTGACGCTCCACTCCCTCGACATGCGCGTCGTGGGGGCCGAGGGCGACTACCTGGGGCTGTACGGCTGGATCGACCCCACCCAGGTCGAGGCGATGGTCATCGACGACATCGACCTCGGCGGCGTGGGCTGCGGGGACACCGGCGAGGGGGGCGGGATCACCGTCCCCGGCTGCGAGGGCGAAGAGGGCGGCTGCCTCGGCGGCGAAGAGTCCGGGTGCTCCGGCGAAGAGGGCGGCTGCTCGTCCTGCAGCGAAGGCGGGAGCTGCGAGGACGGCTCCTGCTCCACCGCGCCGCGCCGCGTGCCCGCCGGGGGCCTGATCCTCGTGCTGCTGCCGGTGCTGGTGCTGGCCCGCCGACGTCGCTGAGATTCAGCCCAGCAGGACGATGTCCGAGGCGGAGCCGCGGCCCCGCGTCTGCACGGAGTCCAGCGTGTACTCCTCGAGGACGTCGGCGATCCGAAGCCGGATCGCGTCCCACACCTGGAGCTGGCTGCAGTGCTGGTGAATGGCGCACTGCTCGCCCTTCTCCGACTGACACGGGACCATCTGCACGGGCCCCTCGGCGGCTTCGAGCACCTGCCGGAAGTTGATGTCCCCGGCAGCCCGGGCGAGGGCGTAGCCGCCCCCGGGGCCCGACCGCGAGACCACCAGCCCGGCCACGACCATCTGCTTCATGATCTTGGACAGGAACACGGCGGGGACGGACATGTTCAGGGCGACCTTGCCCGCGAGGACGTACGTGCCCGGGGGCTGGGAGGCCAGGTAGGCCATCGCCCGCATCGCGTAGTCGGCTCGCTTGCTCACATGCACGGGGGCACCCTAGCAGCGGGCCCGGGCGACGGCCGGGGCAAGGTGCGGGTCAGCCGCCGAGCCCCAGCCGATCCAGCACCGTCTTTCGATCGGACTCGAACTTGAGCGTGGCCAGCAGGCTGTCGAACTTCTCGGGATCGGTGATGCGCGGGTGCAGGAAGACGAGCGCGTCCACGCGGTGGCTGGACAGCGAGAACAGGTCGAGCAGCTCGGCGACCTGATCCGTGGAGACGCGCGACGCCGTGAGGTTCGTGCGCAGGACCTGCATCTTGTCGTCCTTGAAGGGAGCCGACTCGATCGCGGCGCGGACCTCGGCGAGCGTCGTATCCGACAGCGCGGCGTCGGAGGTGCTGGGGGTGAGGTCGAGCGCGTCCGCGGGGGCGGCCGGCGGGGCGGGCGGCGCGAGTCGGTCGTCGAGCCACGCCTGGAGCCGCTGCTGCTCTTCGGCGGCCCCCAGGGCGGCGAGCGCCTCGTGCAGCTCGGAGCGGACCGCGCGGAGGCGCTCCGGCAGCGTCGGGTCCGCGGCGTCGGCGGCGACTGCCGACTCCGCGGCGGCGAGCGCTTCGAGGGCGGCGCGCACCCTCGCGGCGGCGCGAGCCACGGGATCGATCGGGTCGGCGGTGGGCTCGGCGGGCTCGGTCGTATCCACCGGGGGCGGGACATCCGCGGGCTCGGCGGGGCCGGTCTCGGCGGGAGCGGGCTCCGCGGGAGCGGGCTCGGTGGGGGCGGGAGCGGGGTCCGCGGGAGGGGCCGGGTCGCCGGCCTCGGTCGGGGCCGGCTCGTCCGCGGCGGGCTCCTCGGCGAGGCCCGACGACGGGGCCGCGAGCCCCCACGCGAGCGCGAGGACACAGAGACGGCGACGAAGGGGGGGACGAACGGGCATGGGCTCCTCGTGGCCGTCTCTAGCGGACCCGCCGGGCAGAATCAAGCCCGATCGGGCAGGACCGCCCGATGGACCGCGTCGTACGCCGTCGCGCGCTGCGACCAGGTGTGTTCGGAGAACACGGACGTGCGAGCGGCCTCTCCCATTCGACGCCGACCCCGGGGATCCGAGAGGAGCGCACGGATCGCGTCCGCGAACCCGTCGGCGTCCCCATCCCCCACGACCCGCCCGGTCTCGCCGTCCCGCAGCGGCCCCGCCGCCCCCGCGCAGGCCACGACCGGGAGGCCCACGGCCATGTAGTTGAGCAGCTTGATCGGGAACCCGGCGCACACGGACCGGGGCACCACCGCGACCGCCGCCCCGAGCATGGCGGAGCGGGTCTCGCTCCACCTGGACGTTCGCACGACGTCGACCCGATCGACGGGGACGCGGCGCGCCTCGGCGGCCCGCAGCCAAGGGGCCATGGACGCCCCGGAGACGAGCCGCAGCCGCGCGTCCGGGTGGGCCCTCGCGACCCGCGCGAACGCATCCAGCAGGAGCTCGGGCTGCTGGTAGGCGTCGGGGTTGCCCGCGTACAGCACGACGGGGCGATCGGCGTCCGCGCGAGCCTCGGCGAAGTCGCGACGGTCCACCGCCGGCGGGATCAGGTGGACGGTCCGCCCGCGCCCGCCGAGGGCGCGGCGAGCGCGCTCGCTGAGCACGACGAGCCCGTCGACCAGCGCAGGGACCACCCGATCGATGGCGCGCCCCAGGCGGGCCGCGACGCCGGGTACGCGGGGCGCGAACGTCGGCAGCTCCTCGCCTGCGAGCATGTGGACGTGCTGAAGGACCGGGACCCGACGCCCGAGCCGCGCGGGCAGGGAGACGAACGGGGCCTCGATGTTGTGGGCGTGGACGACGTCGATCGCCTCCTCTGCGACGACCCGGGCCGTGAGAGCGGCGAGCTGGGCGTCGAGGAGCGGCTTGACCGGCGAGGGCCCCGCGCGCAGCTTCCGGTACGCGGGGACACCGCGGATCCGGCGCACCGGCACCCCGTGGTCCGGGACCCCCTCCTCGCCGTAGTGGTACGTCAGGACGCGGACGTCGTGGCCGCGATCGGCCAGCGCCCGGGCCGTCCCCCGGACGTACACCTGCGAGCCCTGGGTCGTCGGGTAGCCGCAGGGGGCGACGATCGCGATGCGGAGGGGCCTCACGCGAGGTAGCCCAGGGACCGCAGGCGCCTCCGGAGCGCCCCGGAGGACGGGGCCTCCACGTCGACGACGGGAGGGGCGGTCACGCGCGGGGCGTCCGGCAGCGCCGCGGGCAGCAGCTCGGCGATCTCCCGCCTCACCCCCGCCCCCGCGAGCCCGCAGCCCGAGGCCACCCAGACCCCGTCGCGGCGGTGGGATCCGCTCATGCCCCGACCCTTCGCGCCGCGCAGCTCGTCGCGTCGCCCGCGGCGAAACGCCGGATCCCGGGGCCCGCTCGGCGCCACCACGTACGAGTAGCCGCCCGGCCGGCGGAGCTCGATGAGGAGGTCGGGGCAGCGCCCCGCGAAGGCCCCTCGATAGAGGGACTCGCGCCGGTGGACCCGCGCCACGACCGGTCCGCCGTCGATCGGGTCGCGCCACCGCGCCAGGGCCTCCTCGACCCTCCGCGTCGTCCCCTCTCGATCGGGACCCGTGAGTCGGACCGACGGGGCGTAGTCCAGCTCCTCGGACCACGCCGTGGTCGCGTCGAAGTCGATGTGGCCGTGCCGGGCCCGCCACTCGACGCGCTCCAGGACTCGCCGGGGGGCGCGTCGGGCGACCGCCGCGGCCCAGGCGGCGGGGAGGCGGGCGGCCACGGACCCCCGGAGGCCCCCGCCCCGGGGGGCGCGGAACGCCAGGAGCCCCGCGTCGGCGAGGTACGCGTTGAGGTGGAGCACCCGGTCGGACGCGCCCCCGAAGCCGTGGTCGCTGGCCACGATCACCCGCTCGAACCCGCCCGCGCGCGTCAGCGCCCCGAGCGCCGCGTCCAGTCGCCGCTGGACGGCGTCGATCACGTCGCCGGAGGCCTCCGCGCGGGCGGGGTCGAAGCGCGGCGATCGCGGGTCCGCCAGGTGCCAGAAGTGGTGCGAGGCCGTGTCGGACTCGCCGAACAGGACCCCGAACAGGTCGTAGGGCCCGTCCTCGCGAAGCAGCTCCGTGGCGAACCGCTCCTTGGCCTCGATGCCCGCGAGCAAGGCCGCGGCGGCGTCGAGCTCCCAGGACGGTCCCTTGCGCAGCTCGCTGAAGTCGGCGTACGCGAGGTCCCGGCCGACCCAGCGACGCGCCCGGGTATGCAGCGAGCGGGGGTGGAACGCCTCGGGCGGGATCCGCGTCGCCAGGGGCGAGTCGAAGCCCGCCGCGGTCCCCCCGGACAGAGGCTCCGGCGGCCAGGTGGACGGGAAGAAGAACAGCCCGACCTTCAGGCCCGCGGCCGAGAGGCGGGCGGGGATCGTGGGGAGCCCCCGATCCCGCGCGTCCACGAACCGCAGGCGTCGGCTCCGGGGATCCGCGGCGGCGAAGTCGAAGATGCCGTGGTCGTCGGGGGGGGCGCCGGTGAGGAACGAGGCCCACGCGGGCAGGGTCATCGGGGGCAGCGTCGACGTCAGCGGGCCCCAGCCCACGTCTCGCCCCGCGAGCAGTCGCGCGAGGTGGGGCAGGTCGCCTCGCTCGGCGGCGCTGAAGAGCCGGCGGGGGTCCGCCCCGTCGAACCCGACGATCAGCGTCCGGCGCACGTGGCCGCGCTCACGTCGAGGTAGGACAGCGCGCGCAGGGCCTCGCAGTCGGCCGCCGACAGCGGCCGGTCGCGGACCTCCTGGGCGACCGCCTGCCCGCAGGCCCGACGGCGCAGGGCCGCCAGCTGCGCGTTCTTGCGCTCTGCGGCCCAGCCCGCCGCGGCGTCCGTCGCCAGGTCGCGCTGCTCGCCCGGATCCGCGCGCAGGAAGAACAGCTCGGACGGGGGTCGGGGCTCGAAGCGGGGGCGCGCCCGCTCGTTGCGGATCAGCTTCCAGTCGCGGTCCCGCACCGCGACGGAGCCCCACCCCTCGAAGACCGTCTCGGCCAGCCCCACCCGCTCCAGCGGCCGCCGCAGCTCGTACTCGCGCAGCAGCGACACCCCCTGCCACCGCGGGCCCTGGTCCGCCCCCGCGAGCTCGACCAGCGTGGGGGCGACGTCGATCGAGCGGACGAGGTCGCTGGTGACCGCGGGCGTGGGGCCGAGCCCGTCGGGGTACTTCACCACCAGCGGGACGTGGATCTGCTCGTCGTAGAGCCGGTTCCCGTGCCACCACCCCCCGTGCTCGCCGAACTCCTCGCCGTGGTCGGCGGTGATGACGACGGCCGTGTTCTCCATCAGCCCCTCGTCGTCCATCCACTGCAGGAGCCGACCCACGTGCTCGTCCATGTGCCGCACTTCGCCCGCGTACAGCTCCTTCATGCGCGTGGTCTCCTCCGGGCTGGGCCGGGGGGTCTCGACGCGCGCCACCGCGGTGCCGTCGTACGGGTGGGCGAAGTAGGGGTCGTGGGGATCCATGTAGTGGACCATGAGGAACCACCGCGACCGCCCGTGGCGACGCAGCCACTCCTGAGCCTCGTCCGTGACCTCGGCGGCCTCGCGGTAGAAGCGATCCACGCGCTTGCGGGGCGTCACCCAGCGCTCCCAGGTGAGCCTCAGTGCGGCGTAGAGCGTCAGCCGGAAGGACGTCTCCGACGCTCGAAAGGGGTACGACGGCCGCAGGAACTCGAACGTATCGAACCCCTGCTGGAACCGGAACGACGGCGTGATGTTGATGTCGCCGACGATCGCGCCGGTCGTATAGCCCGCTCGGTGCAGGCTCTCGGGCAGGGTGACCAGCTCGCTGGGGAGCACGTCGGACTTGCGGAAGGTCTGGTGCGTGCACGGCGGCGAGGCCGTGAGGAGCGACGCGAACGACGGCCGTGTCCACGACGACGCGGCCATGGACTCGCGGTACACGACCGCCCCCTGGGCGAACCGGTCGATCGCCGGGCTCGCGTCGGCCGGCGCTCCGTAGATCCCCAGCGCGTCGGCCCGGAGCGTGTCGACCACGATCAGCAGCATGTCCGGCCGCTCGAGCAGCTCGGGGGCGATCGGGCGGGCGGGCACGTCGGCGCCGGCGCGATTGTCCAGCGCCGTCCCGAAGCCGAGCAGCAGCGTGAACAGCAGCACGCCGCCCCAGGCCGCGGCGGAGCCCGTGGGGCGGAGGAGGAACCCGAAGAAGGTCTTCGCCAGGGCGTTCCGCAGGAAGGCGTGGGAGATGACGACGAACGCCGCGTAGCCGAGCACGATGGCGATCACCACCCCGGAGGGGAGGGCGTCTTCTCCGAACCCGTCGCGGCGCACGACGAAGAGGGTGATCACCGTCCCCAGGGAGCCGAAGACCCCGTGGAATCCGAAGGACCACAGCCGGGGAGGGTCGAGCGCCTCCCCCGCGAGGCGCGCCCTGCCGCCGAGGATCACCGCGAACCCCGCCCCCATCAGCGCGCCGAACGCGCCGTAGAGCAGCACGGCGTACACGAGGCCCGAGTAGTCCTGGGTGCCGAAGGCCGCCCGCAGGATCTGCAGCGACTCCAGGACCCCCACCCCGGTGCCGCCCAGCGCGCCCCCCATCATCAGGGGGCGGGCGGCGGCCGCGACGTATCGAGCGAAGCCCGCGTCGGACGACGATCCCGCCGCGCCGTGCACGGGTCGGACGTCCGTCGTCAAGTGGTCGGAGGGTCCCCGTCGGGCCATGGAGCGAACAGTAGGCGAGAACGAAGGAGGCCGCGACGTGTCCGCCGCGGCCTCCTCGATGGATTACGACCTCGCGGTCGTCACGCGATCAGTCCTCGTAGTCGTAGTCCGACTCGAACTGGACCGAGGCGCGCACCGTGAAGCTGAACCGGTAGGTCATGGTCAGCGAGGTGTAGAGCGCGAAGCGCGTGTTGACGTGCCGACGGCTGATGTCGTCCGCGTTGTCGCCCTGCGCCCAGTGGAACTTGAGCCCGAAGAACTCGCCACCGATGGAGAAGTTGTCGTTGAAGTAGTACTCGGCGCCGAACGCGAAGCGGAAGCCGGTGGGGCTGAGGAGACCGATGTCGTGGGCCTCGAAGGAGCCCTGGGTGTCGGCCTGCTCGTCCGTGTCGCCCACGAGGTCGGGATCCGCGGACAGGGCGGCGGCGGCGCGGTAGTCGCCGTCCTCGATGATGCTGCCGATGTACTTCTCGAACGCGATGTTCAGGAACGGCGGGGCCTTGCCCTTGGCGCGCTCGATGAAGAAGAACTTCGCGCCGATCTGGATGCCGAACTGCAGCGCCTGACCGATGTCGTCGTCGAACTCGAAGTTGTCCTCGTCCTCCTGGTTGGGGAGGTACGTGATGTCGTAGCTGAGGCGAACCAGGGAGAAGCCGAGGTAGGGGAGGACCTGGTCGCCCTTCGCGAAGCCGACGCCGAAGTGGATGTTGATCCCGTGGGTCGCCAGCGTGCCCTTGCCCCAGGCCGGGCCGCCCGCGAGGTAGCCGGTGAGGCCGTTGCCGCTGAGGAGGCCGCCGCCGTCACCCATTTCCCAGGTGTTGACGAGGTTGAGGGACACCGCGTTGGCGTCCTTGGGGGCGCTCAGCATCAGCAGACCGCTGGCAGCAAGCGCGAGGACGAATACCCGCATCATCTGTCGCATTTTCAAAAGGCTCCTTTTTGCACTTTCGACGGGGAAAAACACTTCTCTGGGGGGAGTCCCCGCTCCTCCTCGACTCCTCTGACCCGAGGGCGCGAACTCAGGCAGCGGCGTTTGATACCAATCCCTTCTGGACCTTGCAACCGCGAAAGGTCTCCGGCGGGGGCCTCAGTCGGCGACGCAGCGTTCCCGGAGCGCGGGGAAGCGGGGGTCGGCGCCGAAGTCCCGGACGGCGCGATCGAGGGCCGGCGCCAGCTCCGCGGAGCGGCCCAGGGTGCACAGCGAGACCAGCAGATCGAAGCGATAGCTCGCGTCGTCGGGGAGCAGATCGGCCGCGCGTCGGTAGTACGCCAGGGCCTCCTGTTCGCGGGTCTGGCGGGTGAGGGTCATGGCCAACAGGTGGTGCAGCGCCGGATCCTCGGGTCGGTCCGCGACGGCCGCGCGGGCGCTCGCTTCGGCGGGCGCGTAGGCCCCGAGCTGCAGGAGGTGCCCGGCCGCTCCGGCGAGGGCGACGGGATCGGGGCTGCCGTGGGACACGACCCGCGAGAAGGCCTCGACCGCGTCCGCGCTCTCACCCAGGCGGACGAGGGCGATCGCCTTGTAGAAGTCCGCCCGTCCGCCGCCCACGGCGTCCGCCCCGGCCTCGGACGCCGCGGTGGACAGCCCGGTCCAGTCGCCGACCGCCTCGAGGCGCTTGAACAGGTCCAGCCGGTAGTCGCCCCGCTCGGGGTCGCGATCGACGGCCCGACGGATCGCGGCGAGGGCGGCCTCGTCCTCCCCCAGCTCGGTGTGCAGGAGCGCGAGGCGATGCGCGGTCTGCGCGTCCGGGTGCTCGCGCTCCAGGGCCTGCAGCTCGACCCGCGCCGCCGACGTCTGCCCCGAGGCGACGAGCGCGTACGCGTGAGCGCGGCGGACCTGGGGGTCGCCCGGGAGCCGCTCACGCAGCTTCTCCGACGTGCGCAGGGCCCCCCGATCGTTGCCCCGGCGGACCAGGAGGTGGACGAGGTGGGTGCCCACCCAGGGATCGGCGCGACGGCGCAGGCTGGTCCGCAGGACGTGCAGGGCCTGCAGGTCCCGACCCTGGGCGGCGGCGGCGATCCCGAGCAGGTGCAGCGCGTCCGGATCGCCGGGGGTGCCGCGGAGCAGGGTCTGGACGTCCTTGCGCGCGCCGTCGGCGTCCCCCGACTGGAGCCGGAACCAGGCCTGGGCGAGCCCGTCCCACCGCCGCATGCGCTCCCGGAGCGCGTCCATCTCGACGCTCTCGAGCCCGTCGCGAGGCTCGGCCGCGGCCGCCGCGGGGACGGCGAGCACGAGGGCGACGAGCAGGGGGCGGAGGAGCGAGACCATGGGTCGCGGGGTGAGTGTAAGGGACTGGCCCATGCTGGTGGGACGGGCGGCCTCGTCCGGGCATTCACCGCCCGTCGGGCCGTCCCCCCGCGAGCGGCGACGGCGAAACCCCGGTGCTACGTTGCCGCCGTGACACTCCTCCCGATCCTGCAGGAAGAGGCGGGCCTGAACGAGGGTCAGGCGATCGCCGCCCGCGTGCGTCGCTGGGACGGCGGGGAGGCCCGTGGGCCGTACACGATGGAGCTGTACCCCACGATGACCTGCAACATCGACTGCGTCTTCTGCGATACGACGTACCGCAAGGGCAAGCAGACCGGTGAGCTGTCCGCCGACGACTACTGGAAGCTGCTCGACGAGGCCCACGCCATGGGCGTGCGGCGGGTCTTCATCCTCGGCGGCGGCGAGCCGTTGGTCCGGCGGGACGTCACCCCCGAGCTGATGCGGCGGATCAAGACTTTCGGGATGGAGGGCCACATCGCCACGAACGGCACCCTCTTCGACGACAAGCTCATCGACCAGGTGATCGACACCCAGTGGGACGAGCTCCACTTCTCGCTCGACGCCCCCGACCCCGCCGTGAACGACTACCTGCGCGGCAAGAAGGGCGTGTTCGAGAAGGTCGCGAAGGTCATGTGCCGGATCCATGGCCGGAAGCACTTCCGATTCGGTCGCGGCGTCCTGGACGCCCCGCGGATGCTCGTGCACGCGGTCGTGACCAACAAGAACTTCCGCATGCTCGCGGACATGGTGCGGTTCGCGCACGCGGTCGGCGCGTTCCGGGTCAACTTCGACTACATCATCGCGTACCGCCCGGAGCAGTTCGCTCTCAAGCTCGACGACGACCAGCGGGTCGAGATCCACGAGCACGCCCTCGAGGGGCTGCGCGTGGCCGAGGAGCTGGGGATCATCACGACCCTCGAGCACTTCCTGCACCAGGAGACGATGGACCGCGGCGCGATGACCTTCCCCCAGGAGGGCCCCGACGACGCCGCCCACGCCCCCTGCCTGAACCCCTGGTACTACCTCGTGGTCCAGCCCACCGGGCAGGTGTCGCCGTGCTGCGTCATCACCGGCACCGGCGAGGACGTGCGCGAGGGGCTGGAGACCGTGTGGGGCGAGGGGGAGTACTTCTCGCAGCTGCGGGCGAGCATGAAGCGCAAGGAGATGACGGACCTGTGCCGCAACTGCACGGTCGCCATCACGTCCCGCAACGACTACATCCGGGACTACCTCCGAGCCTGACGATGCCGATGAACCTCAACCTGGAGCTCACGGACCTCTGCAACGTGAAGTGTCGGATGTGCGGACAGGCGGAGACGCCGAAGGTGCACGGCTTCCAGCCCAACAAGTTCATGAAGTGGGAGGTCTGGAAGACGTCGATCGACGGTCTCGCCGACTTCGACGACGAGGTCTCCCTGTGTCCCCACTGGCTGGGCGAGCCGACGCTGCACCCGGAGTTCAACCGGTTCATCAAGTACGCGTTCGACAACAACGAGAACAACCGACTCTTCCGGCACTTCAAGCTCCACAGCAACGGCACGCTGCTCGACGCGGAGCGGATCGATCTGCTGCTGGACTGCGCCAACGCGGACCACCAGGCCGAGGACACCTTCGGGTTCGTGCACTTCTCCGTCGACGCCTACGACCCCGCCGTCTACTACCGGATGAAGAAGTACGACTACGGCGCGCGCGTGTACCGGAACATCCGCAACCTGCTCGAGCGCCGGGTGGAGCGGGGCCTGCCTCGGCCGTACGTCACCGCGGCGTTCATCGTGATGCCCGAGAACCGACACGAAGCTCACCGCTACCTCGCGTACTGGGACAAGGTCTTCGGCGACCTGGGCCTGCCCTACGACGTCAACTACGACTGGCCCCGCCGGTTCCGGGACAACCTCTACTTCCGCCGCCTCCACCAGGCGGATCAGCCCGCCGCCGACCGTCTCCACCGGGCCGTCCTGGACGAGCTCGGGATCCTCGGCATCGACGAGGCGGGCGAGTTCTTCGAAGGAGCGTTCTAGATGGCGACCCACGGCGACGATCGGCGGCCCTGCTCGGGCCTCTGGGACACCCCGATGGTGTACGTCAACGGCGACGTCACCACGTGCTGCCTCGACCAGCACCTCGAGAACAACCTCGGGAACCTCACGAAGAAGTCGCTGCAGGAGATCTGGCACGGGCCCACGAACCACGGGTGGCGCGTGCGCCAGGTGCTCGACGACTACGACGGCTCCGGGCCGTACTGCGGGCGCTGCAATTGGCGCTCGGCGGGGGCCATGCCCCACGACCAGGTGCTCGTATACCTGCGCAAGACGAAGGAGCCGGAGGCGGCGGAACGCTACGCCGAGCGCTGGAGCGTCGATGAGGAGGGCCGACCCCGCGGGGGGTGAGGTCCTGCTGTAGCATCCCCGCCCACGCGGCTCGGACTCTCCCGGCCGCAGGCAACCGAGGCACCCTTTGAGCGACTCCACGGCCGGCCTGCTCGAGCAGGCGGCGAAGATCGAAGGCGAGAACATCCTCGTCACCGGCGGCGCCGGCTTCATCGGATCGACGTTCGTCTCCCACGTCGTCGACAAGAACCACGTCACGATCCTCGACACGCTGCAGCGCAACGCCCTGCAGTACTGGCCGGGGCTGGCGGACCACCCCAACCTGCGCCTCGTCAAGGGGTCGATCCTGGACCCGGACGCCGTCCGATCGGCGATGCACCGGGCCACGATGATCGTGCACTGCGCGGCGGTGGCGGGCGTGGACACCGTGATCGCGAACCCCACGCGCACGCTCCGGGTGAACATCATCGGCACCTGGCGGCTCCTCGAGGAGGCGGCGGGCCGCAACGAGCTCAAGCGCTTCGTCGACTTCTCCACCTCGGAGATCTTCGGCTCGTACGCCTACAAGGTGCGCGAGGGCGACGTGGCCACGCTCGGCGCCGTCGGCGAGGCCCGCTGGACGTACGCCGT
The DNA here is from genome assembly GCA_964512225.1 of uncultured Rickettsiales bacterium. Classification (GTDB taxonomy): domain Bacteria; phylum Myxococcota_A; class UBA796; order UBA9615; family UBA9615; genus CAZEKB01. Next base: position 28,947 of record CAZEKB010000051.1, read on the forward strand.
GAGCAAGCTCGCCACCGAGCACATGGCTCACACCTGGCAGCGCGAGTTCGGCATCCCGAGCGTCGTGATCCGCCCGTTCAACATCTACGGGCCGCGGCAGGTGGGCGAGGGCGCGATCCACCACTTCATCCGGCGCGCGGTCACCGGCGAGGGCCTGCGGATCCACAACGACGGCTCGCAGATCCGGTCGTGGTGCTACGTCGACGACATCATCGAGGCGCTGTGCCGGTCCCTGACGATGGACGCCGCGGTGGGGCACTCCTTCAACATCGGCAACGCCCGCTCGACGATCACGATCTACAACCTCGCCCGGGAGATCGTCCGGCTCTCGGGGAGCGACTCGACGATCGACTTCGTGGACTGGAACGCGGCGGACGTGGAGCTTCGGATCCCCAACGTGGACAAGAGCCGTGAGCTGCTGGACTTCGCCCCGCGCGTGGACCTCGAGGAGGGGCTGCTGCGCACCATCGCGTGGTACCGGGACGGAGGGACCGCGTGATTCGCCTGGCGCGCCCGCTGCTGGACGACACGGAGGTCGCCGCGGTGGCCGCGGTCCTGCAGTCGGGCCGCCTCATCCAGGGTCCCCGCGTCGCCGAGTTCGAGGCGCGCTGCGCCGCCACCATCGGCGTCCCCCACGCCGTCGCCTGCTCCTCGGGGACCACGGCGCTGCACCTCGCCTTGCTCGCGCTGGAGGCCGACCCTCGCGCGCGAGTGATCGTCCCCGGGTTCACCTTCCCCGCCACGGCGAACGCGGTCCTGAACGCCGGCCTCGAGCCGGTGCTCGTGGACGTGGACCCCTCGACCTACAACTTCGACCCCGACGACTTCGCCGCGGTGCTCGACGGGATCGACGGACCCGCCGTCTTCCTCCCCGTCCACCAATTCGGGTTGCCGTCGCCGCTCGACGCGGTGGGCGATCTCTGCCGCGATCGGGGGGTGCCGGTGGTCGAGGACGCGGCCTGCGCCCTGGGGGCGGGGCTCGTGATCGACGGCGCGCGTCGGGAAGCGGGCGCGATCGGCGAGCTGGCCTGCTTCTCCTTCCACCCGCGCAAGGTGATCACCACCGGCGAGGGCGGGCTCGTCTCCACGTCCGATCCGATCCTCGACCAGCGCCTGCGCCTGCAGCGGAACCACGGCCTGGTGCGCACCGACGCGGGCATGGAGTTCACGCTTCCCGGCCACAACTTCCGCCTCACCGAGATCCAGGCCGCGATCGGGCTGGTCCAGATGGACCGCCTCGCGCACCTGATGTCCGACCGGCTGCGCCTGGCCGAGGGCTACGACGCCCGCCTCGTCGACCTCCGGGCGCGGGGCCTGGAGCTGCCGCGCATCCCCGAAGGCGCCGCGCCGTCGTGGCAGTCGTACGTCGTGCGCGTCCCCGAAGGCGTCGACCGCGACGCGCTCATGGCGGGCCTGTACGCGGACGGGATCGAGTGCAGCGTCGGCGCCCACGCCCTGCACACCCAGCCCGCCTACGCCCACCTCGCCGGGTTCCAGCGCCCGATGCCGGGGTCCGACGACTGCCGACGCCGCGCGCTGTGTCTGCCCGTGGCCACCGGGATCACGGACGCCGAGCTCGACCGCGTGGTCGAGCGCCTGAGCGCGCGCCTCGGGGTATGATCCCCGCCCGATGAAGCGGTTTTCATCGCACGGAAGCGGCGAGTTCGAGCTCGACGACCTCGCGGCTGCGGGTGAGAACGTGGTGATCGAGCGCGGGGTCCGCGTCTTCCACCCGGAGACGGTCCACCTCGGCGACAACGTCTACGTGGGCCACGACACGATCCTCAAGGGCTACTACGCGGGCGACGGGATGCACATCGGGACCGACACCTGGATCGGGCAGCAGTGCTTCTTCCACTCGGCGGGCGGGCTCCGCATCGGCCGGGGCGTGGGGATCGGCCCGGGCGTGCGCATCATCACGTCGACGCACAGCGATCCCGGGCCCGAGCACGCGATCATGGAGGGGCCGATCGTCTTCCGACCCGTCGCGATCGGCGACGGCACCGATCTGGGGGTCGGCTGCACGATCCTCCCCGGGGTGACGATCGGCCGAGGCGTCCAGGTGGGAGCGGGGGCGGTCGTCGCCATGGACCTGCCGGATCTGGCCGTGGCGGCCGGGGTCCCCGCGCGCATCCTGCGGTACCGCGACGGGCGCGAGGTGGACGACTCGTGACCGAGCTCGCCATCGCCACGAGGGGGCTCCGCAAGGTGTTCCGCAGCGGGTTCCTCCGCCGACCCTTCGTGGGGCTGGACGGGCTCGATCTCGAGGTGCGCCGCGGGGAGGTCTTCGGCTACGTCGGTCACAACGGCTCGGGCAAGACGACGACGCTGAAGATCCTGATGGGGCTCAATCGGGCCACGTCGGGCACGGCGGAGGTCCTGGGCAAGCCCCTGGGAGACCTCGAGGTTCGCGGCCGCGTGGGGTTCCTGCCCGAGCGACCGTACTTCTACGACTACCTCACGGCCGAGGAGTTCCTGCACTTCTACGGGCAGCTGCACGGCATCCCCACGGACGTCCGGTGCAAGCGCATCGACGAGCTGATCCCGCTGGTCCACATGGAGCGCGCCCGCAAGGTCCAGCTCCGGGCGTTCAGCAAGGGGATGCTGCAGCGCGTGGGGGTCGCTCAGGCCCTGATCAACGACCCGGACCTCGTGGTCATGGACGAGCCCTCGTCGGGCCTCGACCCGATGGGCCGCATGCTGATCCGAGACATCATCCAGAGCCTCAAGCAGCGCGGCAAGACGGTGCTCTTCTCGTCCCACGTGCTGTCCGACGTCGAGCAGGTCTGCGATCGCGTGGCGATCCTGGCGGCCGGGAAGCTCGTGGAGGTGGCCGAGGTCCACGAGCTCTCCGCGCGCGGGGCGGCGGGGGTCGAAGTGACGATCCGCGGGCTCGACGCCGCGGGCGAGGCGGCCGTCCACCCCGACACGCCGATCCTGCGCCACGGCGCGGACGTGACCTGGTCCGTCGAGGACTCCGGCCGGGCGGACCTGCTCGTGCGGGAGGCGCACAGGAACGGCGGCACGGTCGTGGCCGTCCGCCCCCGGCGCGAGACGCTCGAGCAGCTCTTCTTGCGGGACACCGCGTCCATCGCGGAGGCGGATCGATGAAGGTCCGGGCGATCGCGCTGAACACCTTCCGCGAGGCGGTGCGGGACAAGATCCTCTACGCGCTGCTGTTCTTCGCGATCCTGATGATCGGCGGGTCGGTGCTCGTCGCGAACCTGACGGTCGGCGAGTACGGGAAGATCGTGCGCGACCTCGGCCTCGCCGCCATCTCCCTGTTCGGGCTGATGATCGCCGTGTTCGTGGGGATCGGCCTCGTCTACAAGGAGATCGAGCGCAAGACCATCTACACGATCGCGAGCAAGCCGGTGCGGCGGTGGCAGTTCGTCCTGGGCAAGTACCTGGGGCTGATGACCACGCTCGCGCTGGAGGTGGCGATCATGTCGATCGCCTTCTGGGTCACCCTCGCGATGACGCGCACGGCCTTCGAGGCGCCCGCGATGACGGCGGCGATCTGGCTGATCTTCGTCGAGCTGCTGGTCGTCACCGCGATCGCCATTCTGTTCGGCTGCTTCTCCACCCCCACGCTGTCCGCCCTGTTCACGATCGGGGTGGTGGTCGTGGGGAGGCTCACGCCGGAGCTGAAGGCCCTCGCCGAGCAGGGCGAGAGCCCCCTCGTGCTCTGGCTGGGGTCGACGGGGTACCGCGTGCTGCCGGACCTCGGCACCTTCAACTTGCGGGCCCAAGCCGCGCTGGGGGTCGAGGTCGACTGGGCCTACGTGGGCTACGCGACCGGCTACGGCCTGCTCTGGTCCGCCGTCCTGCTCCTCGGGGCGGCCGTCATCTTCGCGTACCGCGACTTCCAGTGAGGCGGCGGCTCCTGGCGCTGGCGGCGTTCTGCGCGATCGTGGTGGTCGGGCGCGTCGCCTTCGACGCGAGCCGCAACTTCCAGGACGGCTTCCGGTTCGAGGCCGCGGGCGAGTACCACGAAGCCGCGGTGCGGTACGGGCGGGCGATCCACGCCTACCTGCCCCTGCTGCCGGTCCCCCATCGGGCCTCCGAGCGCCTCGTGGAGCTCGCCGAGGAGGCGGAGCGGCGCGGCGACCCCGCGGAGGCGCGGTTCTGCTGGGAGGAGCTGCGATCGGGCTGGCTGGCGGTCCGGTCGGCGTGGCAGCCCGGCGGGCGATGGATCGAGCGCGCCGACGACGGGATCGCGGCGATCCTGCTCGCGGACCCCGCCGCCGCGTGGCCGGACCCGAGCCTCGCCGCGCCCCAGCGGGAGGCGACCGTGCGGGCGGCGCTGGACGCCCGGGAGGACCCGAAGACGAGCTGGGTGCTCGTCATGGGCCTCGGCTGGGCCCTGTGGCTGGGGGCCGCCGTCGCCGCCGTGGCGCGGGGCATCCCGGCGGACGACGACGCGCCCCTGCGGTGGCCCGAGATCCGTCGCTGGGCCCTGATCTCCGTCGCGGGCTACGCGGTCTGGCTCCTCGGGCTGGCGCTCGCGTGAACGACGTCGTCGACCCGCTCGTCACCTACCACCGGTTCCTCCTCCTGATCGCCGTGGCCCTGGGGGGGCTGGTGGGCTCGTTCCTGAACGTGGTCGCGCACCGGCTGCCCGCGGGGCGGTCGGTCGTGCACCCCCCGTCGGCGTGCCCCCGCTGCGAGGCCCGGATCCGCCCGTGGCACAACGTCCCGGTGCTGGGCTGGGTGTTTCTCGGGGGCAAGTGCCGGGACTGCGCCCTGCCGATCTCGCCCCGCTATCCGGCGGTGGAGCTGGCGAACGCCGTGCTCTGGGGGGTCCTGTTCGTGGTCATGGTGCCGGAGCCGTCGGTCCTGCTCGAGCCCGCCCGGATCGCGGGCTTCGTGCTCTACGGGGCCTACTTCTCGGCGCTGCTGGCGGCCTGCCTGATCGACGCCGACCACTTCATCCTGCCGGACGTCATCGTCCTCCCCCTCATCCCCCTCGGCTGGCTGGCCGTCGCGTGGCTCGACGGGGTGGGGGCGTCCTCCCTGCCGTTCCCGTCGGCGGTGCTCGGCGCCGTCGGGGGGACCCTCGCGCTGCTCGCGATCGCCTTCGCGGGGCGGCTCGCCTTCGGGCGAGAGGCCATGGGGATGGGCGACGTGAAGCTCGTGGCCGCGATCGGGGCGTGGCAGGGCCTCCACCCGACGCTCCTGCTCACAATCTTCGGCGCGTCCCTGCTGGGGAGCGTGGTGGGGATCGGCGCGATGGTCGTGCGGGGTCGAGACCGGCCCGCGAAGCTGCCCTTCGGACCCTACCTGGCGGGCGCGGCGCTCGTCTCCTGGCTCGCGGGCGAGCGGATCCTGGCCGCGATCCTGCCGTCGTTCACCTGAGGCGAAGCCACTCCTCGGGCGCCTCGAGCGTCCACTCCACGCGGTGCCCGTGCCGGGGGTGGGGCAACGCGAGCCCCGCGGCTTGGAGGTGGAGCCCGCCCCGGTCCTTGCCCCCGTACAGGAGGTCCCCCACGACCGGATGGCCGACGGCCGCGGCCTGCAGGCGGATCTGGTGCGTGCGCCCGGTCTCGAGTCGCACCTCGATCAGCGAACGGGTCTCGCCCCGCGCGATCGCCCGCCACCGCGACCGCATCAGCTTCTTGGGCTTCCCCCGGGGGCGGACCGCGCGACGGACGCCGCCGCGGGTCACCTGGTCGTGCTCCCAAGTCCCCTCCCCCTTCATGATCCCCTCGACCACGGCGCGGTAGGTCCGCTCCGCGCTGCGCTGCTGGAAGGCGGCGGCGAGGGCCTTGTTGGCCGACGTATGCAGGGCCACCGCGATCAGTCCCCGGGCGGACGAGTCCAGGCGGTGATGGAAGGCGACGTACTCCACCCCGTCCTGGGCCCGCAGCCAGGCCTCGAGCGTGCCCTTCACCGACGCGCGCGTGGCCTGTACGGGGATCCCGGGGGGCTTGTCCAGGATCGCGAAGCTCCGCTCGCGGTGGACGAACCGCGGCGATCGCTGGGCCAGCCGCGCCTCGGCGCGCGCCGCCACGTCCTCGGCGTACAGGACGGCCGTGATCCGGCGGCCCGGTCCCACCGACGTCGTCTGTCGCAGGGTGCGCTTGCCGTCGACGTAGACGCCGCCGACGTCGATCAGCCTCCTCGCGCGCCCCCGAGACATGCCGGAGACGGCCGCCAGCACCCGATCCAGACGCCCCGCCTCCACGCCATCCGGAACAATGAAGTGCCCCTCTCCTGTGGCGCCGGCCCCCGCTTGGCTATCATCGTCCTGCATTCCGGAGCCTCCATGCACATCCACGAGTTGTTGATCTACACGGTGAAGCAGGGCGCGAGCGACCTGCACATCTCGTCGGGTGAGATCCCTGCGCTGCGGCTCCACGGCGAGATCCAACGGTTGAACACCCCCGCGATCGACGCCGACAACTGCAAGCGACTCCTCTTCTCGATCATGAACGAGAAGCAGAAGAAGAGCTTCGAGGAGAACCTGGAGGCCGACTTCTCCGTGGGCATCGAGGGTCACGCCCGCTTCCGCGTGAACGTCTTCTACCAGACGCGCGGGATCGCGGCGGTCTTCCGGGTGATCCCCAGCAAGGTCATCCCCCTCAAGGACCTCAAGCTGCCCGCCGTCATCACCGACATCGCGAAGCTGCGGCGCGGCCTCGTGCTCGTCACCGGGCCCACCGGGTCCGGCAAGTCCACCACGCTCGCGGGGATCCTCGACTACATCAACGAGCAGCGTCGCGAGCACATCCTCACGGTCGAGGACCCGGTCGAGTTCGTGCACACGCCGAAGCGCTGCCTCATCAACCAGCGCGAGCTCGGCGCCGACACCAAGAGCTTCAACAACGCGCTGCGCGCCGCCCTCCGCGAAGACCCCGACGTGATCCTCGTGGGCGAGATGCGCGACCTCGAGACCATCTCCCTCGCGCTCACCGCCGCGGAGACCGGCCACCTCGTCTTCGGGACGCTGCACACCAAGGGCGCGAAGGACACGATCGACCGGATCATCGACGCGTTCCCCCACGCCCAGCAGGAGCAGGTCCGCACGATGCTCTCCGGCTCGCTGCAGGCCGTGATCTCGCAGATGCTCCTCAAGCGCGCCAACGGCAAGGGGCGCGTGTGCGCGGCCGAGGTGATGCTCGTCAGCTACGGCATCCGCAACCTGATCCGCGAGAACAAGGTCTTCCAGATCCCGTCGATCATGCAGGCGAGCAAGGGCAGCGGCATGGTGCTGCTCGACGACTCCCTGCGAGCCCTCGCCGAGCGCGGCGTGATCACGCGCGAGGCGGCGATCGACGTGTCGGGCAACTCCGACCTCTTCGCCGACGTGGACGCGACCCAGGCCACGAGCCAGACGCGGCGGAGCTCGCGATCGGGCCGTACGCGGTGACGATCACGCTCAACGGCGAGCCGCACCAGGTGGAGGAGGGGGCGACCCTCGCCGATCTCCTGGCGTCGCTCGGGCGCGCCGAGGACACGCTCGCGGTGGCCCTGAACCTGCGGGTGGTGCCTCGCGACGCGCTCGCCGAGCGGCGCCTGGCCGACGAGGACCGGGTCGACATCGTCACGGCGGTGGGGGGCGGCTGACGCCAGGGTCCCGGTCGCGTCGCGCTGGTACGCTCCGCGGCCCTTCCTCGGAGCATCGATGACGTACCGCCTCGGCACCCACGAGTTCACCTCCCGCCTGATCATCGGCTCGGGCAAGTACCCGGACTTCCCGACGATGCGCGAAGCGCTCGACGCGTCGGGCGCGGAGATGATCACCGTCGCGATCCGCCGCGTGAACCTCGACGCGCCGCAGGGACAGGGGCTGCTCGACTTCATCGACCGCGACCGGATCGCGATCCTGCCGAACACCGCCGGCTGCTACTCGATCGAGGACGCCGTGCTCACCGCGCGTCTCGCCCGCGAGGCGCTGCAGACCGACCTGGTGAAGCTCGAGGTCCTCGGCGACCCGAAGACGCTGTTCCCGGACAACGCCGCCACGATCGAGGCCGCGCGGATCCTCCTGGAGGACGGCTTCACGGTGCTGCCCTACGTCCTCGACGACCCGATCGCGTGCCGCAAGCTGCAGGACCTGGGCTGCGCGGCGGTCATGCCCCTGGCCGCGCCGATCGGCAGCGGGCTGGGCATCCGCAACCCGACGAACCTCCGGATCATCCTGGAGACGATCGACGTCCCGGTGATCGTGGACGCGGGCGTGGGCACGGCGTCGGACGCCGCCCTCGCGATGGAGCTCGGGGTCACGGCGATCCTCATGAACACCGCGATCGCGGGGGCGAAGCACCCGGTCGTGATGGCGGGGGCGATGCGGCGAGCGGTCGAGGCGGGGCGAATGGCCTACGAAGCCGGGCGCATCCCCCGAAAGCTGTACGCGACCGCCAGCTCGCCGCTCGACGGCCTCGTCGTTGGGTGATCCGGCCTTCGACCTCTACCTGATCACCGACCTGGCGGCGGCCGGGGGCCCGGACGCCCTGCTGCGGGCCGTGCAGGCGGCCCTCGACGAGCTCGGCGCCGGCGTCGCCGTCCAGCTGCGGGACAAGCGTGCGCCGCCCGCGGTGCGTCGGGAGCTGGGCGGGGAGCTGCGCCGACGGACGCGGGCCGCCGGGGCGGCGCTCTTCGTCAACTGCCCCGACGGAGACCTCGGCCTCCCGCGGTCGCTCGACGCCGACGGTGTCCACCTCCCCGACGGGGTCTCCGTCTCCACGCCCGGGCTTCGCGTGGCCTGCTCCGCCCACGACGCCGCCGGGCTCGCGAGGGCCGCCGCGCTCGGCGCCGACTTCGCCACGCTGGGCCCCGTCTGCGCGACCCCCGGGAAGGGTCCCCCCCTCGGCTGGTCCGTCTTCGCGGCCCTCGCGGCGGCGAGCCCGCTGCCGGTGGTGGCCCTCGGCGGTATGCTCCCGGGCCACGTCCCCCGCGCGCGGGCCTCCGGCGCGGCGGCCGTCGCCACGATCAGGGGGGTCCTCGCCGCCCCCGATCCCGCCGCCGCCGCGCGCGGCTTTCGCCCGGAGCCGTCGTGACGAATCGCCCGCCCTCGGCGCTGCTCCCGGCGGCCCTCGTCCTGCTCGCGGCGTGCCCCGGCGACGACGACGACTCGGCCTTCGACGACGAGGGGCTGTTCGCGGTCGACGACGACGACGCGGGCGGCACGCCGATCGACCCGGCGGCCTCCTACGGCACCGAGTGCGTGGAGGTCGAGCCCAACGACCCGGACCTGCCCCTCGGCCGCCTCGTGCTGCCCGCCCCGCCGTGGGCCACGGCCACCGACTGCGGCGACGTGGAGCCCGCCCCGGACGGCCTGCTCCGCCTCCGGGGGAGGATCTCGGACATCGTCGAGGGCAACTGGGACGGCGACAACGACACCTTCCGGTTCCGCATGGTCGCCGCCGCGACCCCCGTCGCCGTCCTCGACTGGACGCCGCTGCAGGGAGACCTCGACGCCCAGATCCGGTGCGGGCTCGACGCCGATCCCGTGCGCGTCTTCGACGGCGGCCTCTCCACCGCGGCGGTCCCGGAGACGGCCGAGGCGGTGATGGAGATCCCCGCCGGAGCGGAGTGCTGGGGGTTCGTATCCGGCTTCGCGGGTCGGGTGGCGGACTACGAGCTGCGGCTGGAGTAGCCGCCACTCACTCGATGCCGGCCACGAGCTTGGCCGCCCGGATCTGCGCCGCCAGACCCCGATCGGCCGGGAGTCCGTACTCGAGGCCTGCGCGGTAGGCCTCGTCCGCCGCGGCCGGGTCCCGGAGGGTCAGGTACATCGACGCCAGCGTCGGGTACATGTGCGCGATCGACGGGTCCGCCGCCCGCGCCCGGAGGAGCAGCTCCATGGCCGGCTCGTGGTGGGACAGCAGGGCGAGGGTCTTGCCCAGCGCGGCCCAGACCTCGGGGTCGTCCGGCGCGAGGCGCATCGCGTGGCGGAGCTCGCGCTCGGCCTTCACGTACAGCTTCAGCTCGAGGAACTGGTTGCCGAGAAAGAGCCGCAACATCGCGGAGTTCGGCGCCTTCTTCAGCGCCTGCTCGTAGACCTGGATCGTGCCGTAGAGGTCCCCCCGCGACGCGCGCAGGTAGGCCGTGCCCACGACGGGCCAGGGGTTGAGGGGATCGAGCTCCATGGCCCGGGCGAACGCCCCGGCCGCGAGGTTCGGCTCATCCACGAGGGTCCGCCCGTACAGGTAGTGGGCGAGGGCGCTGTCCGGGGATGCCTCGACCGCGACCCGGTACTGCTCGCGCACCACCTCGGGTTCGAGGCGAGCGCGCAGGTGATCCTGCACCGCCCGCTGCAGGGCCACGGAGTCGGGGTGGACCTCGAGGAGGGGCGCGAAGGGGTCCAGGGAGTCCGCCTCGGCCGCCGACCGCGCGGCCGCCGCGAGCGCGTCGCGCGGGACCGGCTCCACGTCCGAGTTCACCACCTCGCCGGGCACGCACCCCGCGGTGAGCAGCAGGAGCACCACGGCGAGCGCGCGGCTCACCAGATGTACACCGCCCCGTCGTAACAGGGCGTCCCGGCGCGCAGATCCTCGCAAGCGGTCGTGCGCACGCACGTGACCGAGTCCTCGGCGACGTCGGACTCCCAGCGCTCCTCGTAGTGAGCCAGGAATCGGCCGCACTCGGCCTCGCAGTTGTCGACGCTGTACCCCGGACGCTCGACCCCGCAGTCCTCCAGGACGTGCTCGCACGCCCGACGGCAGTCGGTCCCGCAGCCCGCCCCCAGCAGGAGCGAGAGCGCGGCGACGGCCAGCGTGGAGAGGGCGGCGCGCGGGGCTACCAGATGAACCATTCGCAGTAGCTCAGGCCGAGGTTGTCGCAGGTCTGCGCGTTGACCTCGGGCGAGTAGTCCCGCTCCACGACGCACTGGATGAAGTCGAGCGCGTCCTGCTCGGTCTGGAGGTTGTTGTTGCCGCGCCCGTCGTCCGTGCCGGACTCGCCCCCCTTGGTGGTGTAGAGCGCGTCCTCGCAGGCGGCCACGCAGCGGGCCGAGGCCTGCGCGGGGGTGTCGTCGTTCGTCGGCTGCAGGGACGTCTTGCGGCACTGGTCGTAGCCGTCGGAGTTCTCGGCGGTCCCGTAGTACTGGTCGCACGCCTCGTCGCACGTGTACTTGTTGCACCCCGGCGCCGCGGCGACGGCCAGAAGGAGGGCGATGAAGACGAGCGGGAGACGACGAGCGGGCATGGGGACTCCGGGATCCGGCGGATTGTAGCGACCTGCGCCGGAAAGCCAATGCGCGGCCCTCGCGGGGACATCGCTCAAACCCCTCGCTGCGCTTCGGCCTTCCGGTAGACAGCCTCGGTCTGGGTCGCGATGCGGGGCCAGGCGAAGTGCTTCTCGATGAACTTGCGCCCGCGCGCGACCATGCGCTTGCGCCGCACCGGATCGGCCAACAGGGCCCGCAGGGAGCCCGCGAGCATGCTCTCGTCCCCGTAGCGAACGAGCTCGCCCGCCCGGGCCTGGGCGACCAGCTCGCCGCACCCGCAGTCGTCGGTCACGACCGCCGGGGTCCCGCACATCAAGCCCTCGAAGGGCACGAGCCCGAAGATCTCCTCGGTCGACGGGTATACGAGCACGTCCGCGTCGGACAGGGCGGCGAGGCGCTCCGGTCCCGTCAGCAGGCCCACGAACCGGACGTTGTCGTGCAGGCTCAGCTCCCGGACCCGGTCTTCGAGGGTGTTGCGGACCCCCGCCATGTCGTTCCCCGCGATCACGAGGACGGGATCGAGGTCCCGCAGCCGCGCCATGGCGCCCACGAGGTGGGTGACGCCCTTCCGGGGAGTGAGCTTGCCGAGGTACAGGATCACGGGGCGGGACCCGATGTCCCGGGCCGCCCGGAACGACCCCCGCTCGGGGAGCGTCTCGAACTCCGCCAGCTCGAGGCCGTTGTGCACGAGGTCGATCCGGTCGGGGTCGAGGCCCGCGCGCTGGAACTGGTTGAGCTCGGCGCGCGACACGGCGATGAACCGGTCCACACCCTCGAGCACGGGGCGACCGAAGATCCGGTGCCACGCCGCCTTGATCCGCGTCTTCCGCTCGTGAGGGAGCAGCGTCCCGTTGGGCGTGAGCACGACCGGTCGATCCAGCTCGCGCGCGGCGGCCACCGCGGCGTTGTTGAGGAGGTGCCAGTACCCGTGCAGGTGCACGACGTCGGCCTCGGCGACCGACTTGCGCAGGACTTCGCGGGCCCCCAGGGGGAGGAACAGCTGGTGCTGGTAGGCGAGCCGGTTGCTGAGGTTCCGAAACCGGAACACGTGGAGGCCTTCGACGTTCGCCTCGCCGTACGAGAGGCGCTTGTGCTCGTCGAGGGCGTCGGTCGTCACGACGCGGACCTGGTGGCCCTTCTGCTGCAGCGCTCGGCTCAAGCCGTACGCGAGCCGAGGAATCCCGCCGTACGCCCACGCCGGGAAGAAGTAGGGGACCACGGTGAGGACGCGGAGGGGCACGAGCGGCGCAGGATAGCCACAGAACTCCGCCATCGATTGACACGGCCCGCGCGCGCGGGAAGATTGACCCCGCGCAATGCCGCCCGATTCTCTCCCCGCGACGGCCGCCCCCGCCCCCGAGATCCGCCGGGCATCGCACCTGTCCGTGGTGCCCGAGGCGGCGCCGAAGACGCTCGCGGTGCTCCCGTGCCTCGACGAGGGGCCGCGGATCGCGGGGATCGTGCGACGCCTCCGGGAGCTGCACCCCCGCCTGGACATCCTGATCGTGGACGACGGATCGACCGACGACACGGCCGCCGCTGCGGACGCGGCGGGCGCCCACGTGGTGCGGCTGCCCTTCAACCTCGGCTACGGCGCGGCGCTGCAGACCGGCTACAAGTTCGCCCTCGAGCGGGGCTACGAGCGCGTCGTGCAGATGGACGGCGACGGCCAGCACCCGCCCGAGGAGGTGGGCGCGCTGCTCGCCGCGCTCGACGCCTCCGCGATCGACCTCGCCGTGGGATCGAGGTTCCTGGGGCGGCCCTGCTACCGCATCCCCGCGGCCCGCCTCGCGGGGATCCGGTTCTTCAGCTCGATCGTGAGCCGCCTCGCGCGGCGACGGATCACGGATCCCACCAGCGGGTTCCAGGCGATGAACCGCCGCGTGCTCGCCTTCTACGAGCAGGACTTCTACCCCTACGACTACCCCGACGCCGACATGCTGCTGCGGGTCCGGTACGCCGGGTTCGCCTTCGAGGAGGTCCCGGTGGAGATGCGGGCGGGGCCGCCGGGCAAGTCGATGCACCGGGGGATGAGGCCGCTGTACTACGTCTACAAGCTCCTGCTCAGCCTCGCTCTGACCTGGGTCTCCGACACGCGTCGACGCCGCCGCGTCCGGCCGCCCGAGCTCTGAGACGGCATGCGCGTCGTCCCCTTGCTGCTGTCCCTCGTCCTCCTCGTCGCCGTCCTCGATCTTGTCCGCAGGCGACACCTGCGCGAGGAGTTCTCGTGGGTCTGGGTCGCGGGCGCCGCCGCGGCGCTGGTCCTGGGCGCCTGGTCGGGGTCGCGGGAGGCCTTCGCCCGCGCCCTCGGGGTGGACGAGGGGCTCGCGGTCGTCACCCTCGGGGTGTTCTTCCTCGTCCTCGTGGCCCTGGACATCTCCACCAAGGTATCGACGCTGGCGAACCACCAGAAGAACCTCGCGCAGAGCGTGGCGCGCCTCGAGAAGCGCCTGTCCGACCTCGAAGCCGAGGACGATGACTGAACGGCGCCGACACCTGCTCCTGATCGGCGGCGCGGTCGCGCTCGTCTTCGGCCTCTACCTCCCGTTCCTCGGGGCCCCGTTCGAGTACGACGACAAGGTCGAGATCGTCCTCAACCAGGTGATCCGACACCCCGGGAACGTGGGCGAGATGGTCGCCTACAACCCCTTCCGCGTGCTCCTGCTGTACACGTTCGCGGCCGACGTCTGGGCCTGGGGCCTGCTCGCGCCCCAGCCGTACCGCCTCGAGAACATCGCGATCCACGCGGCGAACACCGTGCTCCTGGCGGGGCTGCTGAGGGCCACCGCGGCCCGCCTCCTGCCCGCCGCGACCGAGCCCGCGCGGCGGGCGTTCGTCGCCTTCGGCACCCTCGCCTTCGCGGTGCACCCCCTGGCGATCGAGTCGGTCACCTACATCACGGGACGCTCCTCCAGCCTAGCGACGCTGTTCGTGCTCGCGTCCGTCACCGCCTACCTGCGCGCCGTCGACCTCACCCACGACCCCGACGTCGAAGCGTGGGTCGAAGCTCGTCGCAGGCGCGCGAACCGCCTGCTCGGGGGGGGCCTCCTGGCGGCCGGGGCGGCGTCGATCTCCGCGGCGGCCCTGCTGGAGTGGGGCGTCATCGACGTGGACCGGGCGGTCCTCGTGGCCCTCGGCGGCACGGGCGTGCTCGTCGTGGTGGGGGTCGCCGTCCTGGGACGCGCGGCGAGCGACGACGCCGAGGCGCCGAGCCCCGAGACGACGGCCCGGGGGGCGTCGGCGGGTCGGTGGTACACGGCGGCCTTCGTGTTCTTCGTGCTCGGCACGCTGACCAAGGAGATCGCCGCGGTGCTCCCGGGGATCCTCCTGCTCGTGGAGACGATCGTCCTCGGCCGCTCCTGGAAGCGCGGCGTCGCCGCCCTCTCCGGCAGGCTGTTCCCGTTCTTCGCCATCCCCCTCTTCCTGATCGTGCTGCGCGCGGCGGCCTACGGGTACGTCGCCTCTCCGGTGCGCATCCGACCGTGGACGGTCAACCTGCTCACCCAGCTCGAGGTGGTCGTGGAGTACCTGCGGATGTGGTGGTGGCCCGCGCCCCAGAGCATCCACCACGACCCGGCCGTCGTAGCCGTCCCCGGGACCGCCGTCACCTGGGCGTGCGGGGCCCTGATCGCGAGCCTCGCGGCGGGCTCGATGGCGGGCATCCGCAAGGCCCCCGCCCTCGCGTTCGGCGTGCTCCTGATCCTCGGCGCCCTCGTGCCGACGTCCTCCGTCTTCGCCCTCAAGGAGACGATGGTCGAGCACCGCACGTACCTGCCGAGCATCGGGTTCGCGTTCGTCGTGGGGGGGATCGCGGCCCGGGCCCTGCCCGCGCTGCTCGGGGGTCGGCTGCGCCCGGCGGTGGCGATCCTGTCGATCTGGCTGGTCGCCCTGTGCGTCCTCCACGTGCGCTACGACCGGCTGTGGATGAGCGAGGAGAGCCTGTGGCGTCGCGCCGTCGACGTGAACCCCGACGCGTCGGACGCCTGGCGCAACCTCGGCGATCTCTACCTCGCGGCGGGGCGCTTCGAAGAGGCGAAGGACGTGCTGCAGGAGGCGATCCGCGCTCGCCCCGGCAACATGGAGGCCCGGAACAAGCTGGGCCACGTCCTCGCCCGTGCGGGCGACGTCGACGCCGCCGCCGAGCACTTCCGCGCGGCCCTGGCGAGCAACGACTGCTTCGCGCCCGCCCTCAACAACCTCGCGACGGTGCACAAGGTGCGCGGAGACATCGAGCGCGCCGTCGAGCTCTACGCCAAGGCCGTCGACTGCGACGACGGGAGCTGGATCGCCCATCGAGGTTTGGCGGACATCTACCTCGTGCACCTGCAAGATGGAGACAAGGCGGCACACCACTACTCGATGGCGCTGGAGCGCGTCGATCCGATCAGCCCCGCCGCCGCGGAGATCAAGAAGCGCCTCATGGAGCTCTCCTGGTGACCCCCCGACCCGACGTCGTGCTCGTGCGCGGGCCCACCGCGCGCTCGGGGCTCCCCCCCGTCCCGCCGCTGGGGCTCCTGTACGTGGCGGGCGCCCTCGAGGCGGCCGGGCGGCGCGTGGCGGTGGTGGACGCGGCCGCCGAGGGGCTGGATCGCGCGGGGTTCCGGGCCCGGGTCCGAGCGCTGGGGGCTCCCGTCGTCGGGCTCTCGGGGATGACGCCGATGCGGAGCCGGATCGCGGACACGGTCGAACTCGTGCGGGACCTCGCGGACCGCGTGGTGCTCGGCGGCGTGCACGCCACGCGGTTCGCCCCCACCGCCCTGGACGAGTTCCCGGGCGTGGACGCGCTCGTGGTCGGCGAGGGCGAGGGGCCCGCCCCGGCGCTGCTCGACTGGTGGGACGGCGGGGAGCGGGGCGATCCTCCCCCCGGGGTGCGCGTCCGCGGACGCGAGTTCGTGGAGGCCGCGCCGCCGAAGGACCTCGACGCGCTCCCCCGGCCCGCGCGGCACCTCGTGCCCACGGAGGCCTACGGCTACCTCTTCGGGACCCGAGGCCCGATCACGACCTTCATCAGCTCCCGGGGCTGCCCCTTCCGGTGCACCTTCTGCGACAAGACGATCTCGGGGTCGCCGTGGCGGGCCCGCTCCGCCGAGGACGTCGTGGACGAGCTGGAGGAGGTCGTCGACCGCCACGGCGTCCGCTACGCGTGCATCTTCGACGACAACTTCACGCTGCGACGGTCGCGCGTGGAGGCGATCTGCGAGGAGCTGGTGCGTCGGCGGGTCGACCTGCACTGGAAGTGCGAGGCGCGCGTCGACGGCGTCACCCCCGACCTCTGCCGGCTGATGCGCCGGGCGGGCTGCCGCACGATCGCGTTCGGCATCGAGTCCGGGAACCAGCAGAGCCTCGACTTCCTGCGCAAGGACCAGGACCTGGGGAAGATGCGCGGCGCGATCGCGGCGGCGCGGGGGGCGGGCATCGAGACCGTCGGCTACGTGCTGGTGGGGATCCCGGGCGAGACCCCGCAGACGACCCTGCGCACCCTGGACTTCGCGGTCCAGACCGAGATGGACTTCATCCAGTTCTCGACGCTCTCCCCGTTCCCGGGGACGGACCTGTACGACCTCGCCCGCGCCGAGGGCTGGTTCGTCGAGTCGAGCGTGACCAACCCCGTCGACAGCGAAGAGAAGCGGGGGACGCTCCTGCCCCCGGGGTGGTCCGAGGCCGACCTCGATCGCACGCTGCGACGCCTGTACGGCGGCTTCTACCTCCGCCCGCGGTGGCTCGCGCGCCAGGCCTGGAGGGCCGGGCGGCAGGGCACGCTGGTGCCGCGCGCGAGGCTGGGTCTGCGCGTCGCGAAGTGGTGCCTGGGCCCCGGCCGCGGGGGCGCGGCCCCCCCCGGGCGGGGGCCCCGCCCCCGGCCCCGCCCGCGGGGGGGCCCCCCCAACCCACGACCAACCCCCCGGCCAATC
>CAZEKB010000052.1:0-45490 GCA_964512225.1 uncultured Rickettsiales bacterium
ACGGCACCGTCGACGAGGGCTTCAACGTCGACGGAGACGCCTTCACCACCTGCGGGGCCGACGGGATCACCGGCGGCGCGGGCGCGGCCGACGACGACTGCGACGACACCGACAGCACCGTCTTCCCCGGCGCCACCGAGACCTGCGACGCAGACGACGAGGACTGCGACGGCACCGTCGACGAGGGCTTCAACGTCGACGGAGACGCCTTCACCACCTGCGGGGCCGACGGGATCACCGGCGGCGCGGGCGCGGCCGACGACGACTGCAACGACGCGGACCCGAACATCTATCCGTTGGCGGGCGACGCGGCCGCGGGCGGCGGCGACGAGGACTGCGACGGCCTCGACTGCATCGCGGGCGACGGCGCGGCCGACACGCCGTTCAGCACGGGCCCGTACTACGTCTTCTGCTCTCCGGGCACGTTGGTGAACAACGCCGACGCGCTGGCGGCGTGCACGGGCGCGTTCCACGAGCGGCTGGGCGAGCCGAGGAACGCCACGGAGACCACCTTCCTGGCCACCCTGATCAGCACGGGCACACCGTGGATCGGCCTCAACGACGCCGCGACGGCCGCGGACTTCGTCTACGACAGCGGCGGCCTCGACGCGTGCGACACGGGCACCGGCACGACGCCGTACTGCAACTGGCTCGCGGGGCAACCCGACGCGGCGGCGACCGTCGACTGCGTCACCGCCGATACCAGCGGAACATGGTCGGACAAGGACTGCAGCGAGCTCAACGCGTACACCTGCGAGACGCGCGTCCCCTGATGCGAGCTCTCGGGGGGATCGCCGCCGTCGTCCTCGTGACGGCCTGCCTGGGCGTGTCGCCCGCCCAGGCGCAGACCGAGTTCATCGGCAGCCCCGGTACCTTCGTCGTCTGCGGCTCGGGCATGTACCTGAACCGGTTCGAGTCCACGGGGGCGGGCGCGCAGCTGGACACCTACATCCACTACGTGTTCGCGCCCACCGCGCCGATCACGTTCGTGGTCTACGAGGCGTCGGCCGCGGCCGGGCCCTACACCCAGGTGTGGGCGAACACGACCACCGCGAGCACGACCTTCGTGCAGCAGTCGGGCAACGTCGGCGTGCCGCTGACGCCCGGGAACCACTACCTCATCGGCGCCGCCGTCACGTCCCCGACCGCCACCTGCTTCCCGGACTCCTCCGCGGCCGAGGTCTACAAGACGATGTCGTTCGGCTCCGCGAACGAGAGCGTCTCGGACAGCCTCGTGACCAGCCCTCCGGTCACCTATGCGCTCGCGGGGACCGTCGCGGAGGTGCACTACCAGGGCCTCAACACCTCGACGCTGACCTACCCGCCGATCGCGGACGCGGGCGGGCCCTACAACACGGTGGAGAGCAACCCCACGGTCACGTTCGACTCGTCGGGCACGACCGACCAGGACAACGACATCGTCACCTACAACTGGCGGTGCCAGACCAACCTGAACAACGCGATCTGCGCCACTTCGACGCACCCCACCACGTCGACGTCGTACACCTACGCCACGAACGACGACTTCACGTACCAGGTGGAGCTGCAGGTCGTGGACGCCGCGGGCAACGTCGGCTTCGACACCACCAGCGTCGTGGTCGCCAACGAGAACCCCACGGTCAGCGGCGCCTGCACGGGGGGCTGCTCGGCCGACGAAGGCGACACCATCGCCTTCACGTGCACGGGCACGGACCCCGGCGCCGACTCCGTCGCGCTGTCCTGGGACTTCGGAGCGGGCTACACGGCGGGCGGGGCCCAGTCCCACACGTACGCGGACGACGGGAGCTTCTCGGC
Organism: uncultured Rickettsiales bacterium; assembly: GCA_964512225.1. Classification (GTDB taxonomy): domain Bacteria; phylum Myxococcota_A; class UBA796; order UBA9615; family UBA9615; genus CAZEKB01. The sequence goes on from CAZEKB010000052.1 coordinate 1,795, forward strand.
GACCTGCCTCGGCGACGACAACGACGGGGGCACCGACACGGACGTGCTCGCCGTGACGATCGCCAACCTCGCCCCCGTCCTGGGCACGGTCACGTCCACCCCGTCGGGCGACGAGGGCGACGTGCTCGCGTTCACGGCCACGGCCACGGACGCGGGCGTGAACGATGCGCTGACCTACACCTGGACCTGGGGCGACGGGACGACCAGCACGGGCGCATCGGCCACCCACACCTACGTCGACGAGGGGAGCTTCGTCACGTCGGTCACCGTCGACGACGGCGACGGCGGGACGGACACCTCCACCCCCGTCACCGTCACCGTCTCCAACGTCGCCCCGGTGCTGACGATGACCTGTCCGGCCTCCGCCCTGGAGGGCACCGCCACGACCGTGCCCGCGACGCTCGTGGATCCGGGATCGGACACGTGGCTGTGGACGCTCACGGGCGCGCCCGCGGGGATGACCCTCACCCCCGCCGCGGGCGCCGGGTCGGCCACGGTCGAGTGGACTCCGACGTTCGCCGACATCGCCGCCGGGACCTTCGACTTCACCGTCACGGTCGACGATCAGGACGGGGGCACCGACTCGATCGCGTGCTCGAGCGTCCCCCTGGCGTACATCGACGTGGACGCCGACGGCCTGCCCGACACCTGGGAGACGACCAACTCGGTCTCCGACCCGGCGGGCGACCCGGACCTGGACGGTCGCAGCAACCTCGTGGAGTTCGGCGCGGGCACGGACCCGAACGTCTACGACGGCCCCGACGTGCCGGTGCCCACGTCGCCCGTCGGGGGTGCGGACGCCGCGTCGGTCACGCCGCTGCTCTCCTGGGCCAACGCCACGTCGCCGGGCGGCGACCCGCTCACCTACACGGTGGAGGTCTTCTCGGACGCGGCGGGCACGCAGCTCGCGACGTCGACGACGGGGCTCGCCGAGATCGCGGGCGGGTCGTCCTGGACCGTGGACGTGTCCCTCGCCGACAACGCCCCCGCGTCGTGGCGCGTGCAGGCGGCGGACGCCTGGGTGGCGGGGGCCTGGTCGCCGCTGCAGGAGTTCTTCGTGGACGTCGCCAACGAGGCGCCGACCTTGCCCGGCCTCGTGGCCCCCGGGGACGACACGATCGTCGCCGACCTCGCGCCCCTGGTGTTCGAGGTGACGACCCCGACGGACCCCGAGGGCGACGCGATCACGCTCGAGTTCGAGGTCTACACGGACGACGCGCTCACGAACCTCGTGGGCTCCACGTCGGGGGCCGCCGTGGTGTGGGACGGCTTCACGGCCTTCACCGAGGACGAGCGGCTGCACTGGCGGGCCCGAGCGGTGGACTCCGAGGGCCTCGCGTCGGCGTGGGGCGGCCCCTGGTCGCTCGTCCCCAGCGCCACCGACGACCCGCCCCCGCCGCCCACCTTCGACTGGCCCGTCGACGGCGGTCAGTCCGCGTCGGTGACGCCGGTGTTCGAGCTCAGCGGCGCGGCCGATCCGGAGGAGCTCGCGGTGACGTTCGAGATCGAGCTGTCCCCGGACTCGGAGTTCCTGGGCGACGTGCCTTCGTCGGGCGCCGTGCCCGAGGACGCGCCCGGCGAGGTCGCCTGGGACAGCTCCGCGGCGGGTCCGGTGTTCAGCGAGGACGTGCTCGGCTGGGCCCGGGCGCGCGCCTCCGACCCCGCGGGCAATGCGTCGGACTGGACGACGATCTCGTTCACGCCCAACGAGCAGAACGACGCCCCCACGGCCCCCACGCTGGTGGCGCCGGTGGATGGCGAGAGCCTCGGCGGGCCGCTCTCCCTCCGGGTGACGGGGGGCGACGATCCCGACGGGACCGTCCGGCGCTACGACTTCGAGGTGACCTCGTCCGGCGGGACCGTGGTGTTCGAGGCCACGGTCGACGCCGAGGGGGACGAGACGGCGGCGGAGGTCGAGGAGAACACCATCGACACCGACGACTACACCTGGACCGCGCGCGCCCTGGACGATCTGGACCTCGCGGGCCCCTGGGCCGAGCCGGAGGACTTCTCGTACGTCGCCGAGGGCGACGACGACGACGCCGTGGACGACGACGACGCGGCGGACGACGACGACGCGGCGGACGACGACGACGCGACAGACGACGACGACTCGTCCGGCGGAGGCACCGAGAGCTGCGAAGACTGCGAGTCCTCTTTCGCCGGCGGCCCCGGGTCGGGTTGGCTGCTGGTCGCGCTCGCCGGGCTCGGAGTCCGACGCCGCCGGAGCTAGCAGGCGCTCAAACGAGCATGTGCGAGCGGATCAGGACGTGTCCGCTGCGTCCCTCCTTGTCGATCAGCCACCCGATCCCGCGGTCCTCGGCCCAGCCGCGGAGCCGCTTCATGGCGGTGTAGATCCGACGCTTGTCGCTCTCGTCGCCGCCGATCGCCTCGTGAAGGGCCTGCGTCGACACCGCGCCGTCGACCTCCCAGAGCTTGGACAGCAGGGTCCAGGTCTGCCCGACGGGCACCGAGAACCGCCGCTCCCGCGATCCCTCGACCACCACCAGCCAGCCTCCGACGCCCTCGTCCTCGCCCGCCTTGCGGAGCTCCTTCACGCGGACCCGGCGGACCGCGGGCACCTGGGCCGAGTCGACCATCGACCGCGTCCCCCGGATGAGCTCCTTGACCAGATCGCCCGCCGGGACCAGGCCCCGCGATCCGTACCGGAAGAACCCGCTGTCGAGGAGGGTGACCTCGGCGGAGAGGGGGACGTCGCCGGCCGCGGTCCCGTCCGCCAGCGCGTCCAGAAGAGCCGCCTGCTTGCCGAGGCCTCGGCGGAGCCGGACGATCTCCTTGCTCATCCACCGCGCGGCCACGTCGTGCAGGAGGTTCCTGCGCAGCTGGGCGTAGACCGCGTCGACCGGGACCATCTCCTGCAGGAGCGTGAGCTCGTGTTCGTTGAGGCGCTCCTCGGGGACGAGGTCCCAGATGTCCTGACCGGAGGTGTCGGACGCGCGCACGCCGTCCAGGAGGCGGTGCAGCTCGCGGAACGCAGGGGCCAGCAGGGTGGGGTGCCCCCCCGTGATCTGCGTCACCGCGATGAACCAGGCGTCCAGGCGGGACACGACCTTGGACGGGGACTCCTCGACGTCGCTGGTCAGGGGCCCCACGTCCGAGTTCTCGCCCCGTGCGGGGGCGACCCCGGGCGGGAAGGCAGAATCCAGGGCGTTGCGGACCGTGCGCCGGAGGCGACTCCGCCAGCGGCCACGCCAGGGGTCGAGGCGAAGGACCTCGTACCGGCCCCAGAACGTGGACCAGTCGTCGGCGTGAGAGATGTCCGCCCGGCCCAGGGAGTGGTGATCGCGCTCGAGCTCGACCGCGGGCGGGAGGGGCGCGGAGACGACGAGGCGTCCGTGGGCGAAGTCGTCGTCCGTCAAGTCGGCGAGCGGCTGGCAACGCTCCTCGAAGTCCACGTTCACGGCCTCGATGAGCAGGAAGTTCTTGGGCGGCGCAGCTCCGTCGCCCGCGGCGGCCGCCGCGGAGCGCTCGCGGAAGACCTTCACGCCCTCTTCGACCCGACGTGCGCCCTGGAGGGGCGATACATAGAACGCGTCGCCGCCGGCCTGGTCGACGCCGGACCGCAGCCGGCGCAGCGTCGTCCCCGCGCCCAGCCCCAGGGGCGTCCATACGAAGTAGCGCGGTGGACCGGGGCTCATGAGATCTTGGACGGTGCTGGAGTACAGGAAGGGGATCGCAGAGGTGGTCATGTGGTCAACCTGCTTCGCACGTATTGGGCAAGGATCGGGGCCACGAAGGCGTATCGGAGGGGCTCGTCGGGGTGGGCGATCTCCCGCAAGGCTCCGACGGCCTGGAGGCGCCGGAGATCGCTGTCGAGTTCGGCCTGAGGCTTGGGGGTGCCGGCTCCCGCCAGCGCTTCCAGGATGTCCGGGATCGTCATCGAGGTGTCGTCGCGGTTCGTCGCGCGGCAGGCGCGAGCGAGGATCAGCAGGATGGCCCAGTCGCCCGGCCGCTGCGACCCGTCATCCCCGGTTCGGGAGCGAAACGCCACCCGATTCGCGAGCATGCTCTTCGACGCTCGCGTGAGGACCGCGTTCGAGAACCCTGCCAGGTAGCGGTCGTCGCGGGAGCTGCTCTCCATCTCGGCGCAGAGGTAGTTCACCCAGACGGGCTCTCCGCCCGTCAGCCGGTGGATCGCGCGGGCGACGTCGTGGTGACAGTCGATTCGATGGGCGGCACCCCACTGGGAGCGGCGCACGCAGCTCGCCGTGGTCTTGAGGCTGCGCCAGGGGCCGACGGGGATCCCCTGGATCGCGCGCAGGTGCTTCTCCACGTTCCCCCCGTCCAGGAGGGGATGGTAGGGGCCGATCCAGATCACCATGCCGCCCGGCACGGCGAGGATGTCGCGGAGCTCGTCCTCGAGCGCGGGCCGCTCGTCGTCCAGGGCGAGGTTCTTCCGCAGCAAGCCGACGGCCTCGTCGACGGCGAGGATCCAGTGCGGTCGACTGCGGTGCTGTACGACCTCGGCGAGGATCTCGGCGGTGCTCATCCCTTCGAAGTCCGGGGGCCGATCACCGTGTCCTCGATACAGGGCCTCCGCCTCCTTGCGGACGTCCGCTCGAAGGCGCCGCGAGTAGCTGGACCACAGCTCGCCCGTGGACCAGAAGTCGCGGATGTTCGCCTCCCGCCACACCGTGAGGACCCGCCCCGGGGTGGCCTCGCGCCGGCGTCGGAGGAACTCGAGTACGAGCGATGTCTTGCCCGACTTCAGGGGGCCGTGGACGAACGCCTGCCGCTCGGACGAGTGCGAGTCGACGGCGGTCGCGACCTCGAGCTGCGTCTGCAGCTCGGCGAGGCTGCGGCTGCGGCCGTAGAAGCTGTCGCCCTGCACGGGGGCCCCGGTAGGGAAGGAGCGGCCGCGAGCAGCGTCGCGACGGCTGCGGGTCCGGCGGGGCGGAAGCTCGCCCTCCATCGGTGAACGTCGCTCCGAGCGAGGTCCGAGGATGCCGCCGTCGTTGACCCCCGGCACCCGCCGAAGCCGCTCGATGATGCGGGCCTCCAGCCGGGGGGTGATGCCGTCGGCCTCGACGCGCATGACGTACAGCCCGGCGCCCACCCGTCGGCCGACGACCTCCCAGAAGTCGACCTCGAGATCGGTGAAGGTGCTGAGCACGTCGCGCGTCAGTCCGATGCGGTTCCGAGCCTCGATCGTGAAGTAGGCGGGGATGCGCCGCTTGGGCGACGGCGCGAGCGGGATCACCCCGTCCTGGCACGGCGCGTCCTCGCCCCACCGGTGGAGCACGAGGTCGCTCCCGTCGAGCGTGCCCCCGAGGGGCCCCTGAAGATCCGGCGCGCAGGTGGGGCAGTGCCGATGACGCACCACCTTTCCGCGGAGCGACGGCGGCAGCTGCAGGTTGGGCGCGATGACCGTGTCCTCCTGCACGCAGGCCAGGCACGCGCGGAGGAGCTGCTCGCGGGCGCCCGCGTCGATGTAGAGCCGGCCGCGGATCGTCTCTCCAGCGGCGCGCGCCTCGTACAGCGCGAGCTGCCGCAGCCACCACCCCGCGGTGTCCGCCGCCAGCGCCTTGTCCTTGTCCGAGACCTTCCGCGCGTAGCCCTCCGGCATCTTCCGGGACGCCTCCGCGACCAGGACGTCGAGCAGCCGATCGTCGAGGCTCGTCCAGTCCCAGCGCTGCAGGTAGCTGCGAAGCACGCCCCGGCCTCGGTTCTTCAGGTAGGGCCGCCGATTCCTGCGGAACGCCAAGCCGATGTCGCTCACCGTGGACTGGGGGACCGCGCCCTCCCACCCGGTGGGGAGCGCGGAGACCTCCTCCTCGACGTGGAGCCGAACTTCGTCGCCGTCGCGCAGCGGGTGGAGCAGCCCCACGCGACCGCTCACCCCCGCGACCGTCGCCTCCTTCACCCGACCCACGAGCTCCGTGTGAACGGCGAGCGCGAAGTTCAGGATCGTCGACCCCTTGGGGATCGGCTTGGCGTCGCGGTGTGGTGTGTAGACGAGGATCGTGTCCCGCCGCGCCTCCAAGTACTCGACGATGTGATCGAGTCGCTGGACGGGGGGGATGTCGGGGCCGGGCGCCTCCTCCGGGACGATCCGGACCTGCACCGGATAGACGCGCGCGTCCTTCCGGCCGCTCCCCACCGGAACGAGGACCACGGTGTGGATCGCCCGATACGGCCGGTCCCTCCGGGACAGGTAGTCCTTGAGGCCCTCGGGCTGGTGCGTCATGACGTCGTGCAGCCGACCGAGCAGCTCGTAGCAGGCGGCCGCCGTGGGTCGACGGATCATCAGGTAGCCCGCCCGGAAGCTCTGGCTGGGCCAGGACGACGGGGCCGTGTCTCGCAGGCGTTCGCTGACGAGCGCCACGTGGCGCCATCGCCAGATCAGCTCGTCCTCGGCCAGGCCCAGGAGGTTCGCCGCCGACCGGGACAGCGACGACGGCGAGAGCTTGCTCCGACGACGACGGTTCCAGGCCTTCACGATGAAGTCCACGACGGCCTCGAAGCGACCCGGGTCCTTGTGGGCGAGGATCAGGTTCCGCGCGGTGTTGCGGAGGGTCCACGCGCCCGCGATCTCCGCCAGGCCGGGGAGCACGTGCTCGGTGTACTCGAAGGCGCCGAGCCCGATGGCGCGCTCGGCGCGGGGGACGCGGGGGAGACCCGGCGGGGCCTTGGAAGGCTGGAACCGGAAGCTCCGCGTCCACTCCTCCATCTCGCGGCCCGGGTCGAGGGCCTGCAGCTGGTCACGGATCGTCAGCAGAAGCCCGCGCGCCTGCGCGACGTGGCCCGTGGCCGCGGATCCGAGCACGAGGCCGCGGACGAGCTGGACGCCGAGCTGGAGGCGGTGGAGGCGATCGTGCGGGAGGCGGAGGACGAGCTCGGGGAGGCCGTCGAGCAGGCGGAGGCCGCCATCGCCGACATCGACTTCGGGGATCCGGAGGAGCCCGTGGAAGAAGAAGAGGAAGAAGAAGAAGAGGAAGAAGAAGAAGAAGAAGAAGAAGAAGAGGTCCAGGACGCACCTGTCGCCGACGTGGCCGAGAGCCCCGAGCCGGAGCCCGTCGAGGAGCTGGAGCTCGACGACGAGGACGACCCCGGGCCGCTGCCTGCCGTCGCGGCGAGCCCGCCGCCGCCGCTCCCCGGGTCGGCCATCGAGATGGTCGCCTTCGCCCACCGGGCCGCGGTGGCCATCGATCCCGAAGACCCTCGCTCCGGGGGTGTGCTCGCCGCGGCCCTGTGGACGCGCTCCCTCCTCCCGGCCCTGCCGGAGTTCTACGAGCATCACTGGCACGCGTGGGCGCTCGCCCTGCACCGAAGCGTCGTCGGAGAGGACTCGGCGGCGGACCGCGAGGTCGTCGACTCGATCCCCCACGAACTGTACGGCGCCGTCCGGATCCGCCTCCGCGCGACGCGGCACCGCATCGCGATCGATCGGTGGAGACCCCGCCACCGGGCCGCCATGGCCAACCGCGGCCGGCCGCCGGTCGCTTCGCTGGTCACGGCCGCCGAAGCGGTGCAGGACGATCTCGACGACCTCCTGCGTCACGCGGACGACGCGCGCCTGCCCGCCACGCCGGGGGCGGCCTTGACGAGTCTCCGCCTCACCAAGGAGCTGCCCCACCGCATCCATCGGGTCGGCACCGCCATCGAGCAGATGCGATGGCTGAAGCCCACCCGCAACCCCACCCCGGGCACGACGGGGAGACCGACATGACGACCGCCAGACAGCTGCAGGGGACACGGTCCGAGGGCCGAGAGACCCCCGGCCGAGGCACCCTCGGCGCAGGCATGGAGACGAGCCGCGGGCGCGGCCCGGCGCGCAAGGGCGGGAAGCTGTCGGCGAAGGCGATCGCGGGCTGGGCACGGGACCTCGTGGGCGCCGCGGCGGAGTTCTTCGACGGGGCGCTGGACGAAGTGGGCGAGCTCGTCGCCGGGCAGGGTACCGACGAGCTCGAGGGGCTTCGGCACGGGAGCGAGGGGCCGAAGGTCGAGGAGCTCCAGTCGCTCCTGGTGAGCGCGGGCCACCTGACCGCGGCCGCCATGGCCACCGGGCCCGGCACCTTCGGCGACCAGACGCTCGCCGCCGTGGAGTCCTTCCAACGGTCCGCCGGGCTGGAGGTGACGGGGGTCGTCGACGCGGAGACGGCCGCCGCCCTGCGCGACGCTCCGAGCCGGTCCGAGGACCCCGCGCCCGAAGTGGACCCGGGAAGCGACCAGGAAGCCGCCGCGCCCACGGGCGAGGTGGAGCCCGGCAACGCGACCCAGAAGGCGATCCGAGACGCCGCCCTGAAGTTCCCCACGGGCTCCTCGGGCCCGTCGGTCCCGTCCCCCGGGCAGTGGTACGTGGACACCGACGGCAAGGACGGCGCCCGCATGCGAGAGGCCATCCAGCTCTACGACGCCTGGAAGACCTCGGACCAGGGCCCGGAGGCCTTGCCGGGGGTCCGGGAAGAGATGATCGAGGCGCTCCTGGGCTCGGGGTACGGCCGGAGCCAGGGCGAGGACTTCTGCGACCGCATCGCCGAGGTTCACGGCTCGGGCCCGCTGCCGACGACGGACGCGGAGACCCTCGACTACCTCGGCGTGCAGCGGCAATGCGTCGAATTCGCGAACACGGTCGCCATCGGCGCGGGCGGCAAGTACGCGGGCCACGCCGCGACGACCGCCCCCAAGGCCGAGGCGCGGCCCGGGATGGGGTGGAGCAAGAAGGGGCACTACATGCTGATCACCGGGGTCCACACCGACGCCGACGGCAACCCGACGAAGTTCGACGTGGTGGACGCGAACGGCGCCGACGGCGGCTGGACCAACCCGGACGGCGAGCGGCCGTGGGAGCGGAAGGTGCGACGCAAGTCGGGGCTCGACGCGACGGCGGGCGACGTCAAGCGGCACGACGCCGACTGACATTCCGAACCCTCACGGGAGGACTGCCTACGGTGCCGTCCGCCCAGGCAGGATCCCGGCATGCCCCACCTCCGGCTCCTGCTGCTCGCCTCCCTGTTCATCGCCTGCCCGGCCGACGACGCCACGGACGACGACGACGCCACGGACGACGACGACGCCACGGACGACGACGACGCCGTGGGGGGCGTCCCCGTGGGCTCGAACGTGCTGATCGTGATCGCCGACGACTTCGGCCTCGACGCGGCTTCGATGGACACGACCGATCCCTGCTACTCGGTCGGGGATCCGAGCGACGACGCGCCCATGCCCAACCTGGCCGCCCTGTGCGCGGAGGGGGTCCGCTTCGACAATGCCTGGGCCATGCCGACGTGCTCGCCCACCCGAGCGACGATGCTCACCGGCAAGTACCCGTACGAGACCGGCGTCGGCGGCCCGCTCACCGGCGGCCCGAACAACAACTTCCTGGACCTCACGACGCCCACCCTGCCCGCGCTGCTGACCGAGCACGCGGCCGCGTACGCCCACGCGAACATCGGCAAGTGGCACCTCAGCGACCAGGACTCGGACCCCAACACGGCGGGCTGGGACCACTACGCCGGGGGGCTGAGCGGGGGGCTGAGCTCCTACACCGACTGGACGCGCGTCGAGGACGGGGCCGCCGCGGCGGAGTCGGGGTACGCGACCACCGTGAACGTCGACGACGCCGTCGCCTGGCTCGACGGCCTCGGCGAGGGCACGCCGTGGCTGCTGTGGCTGGCGTTCAACGCGCCCCACAACCCCTTCCACAAGCCCCCGAACGACCTGCACGACTACGACCACCTCGAGGACGCCGACGACGTGCCCGTCCAGCAGGCCGACGAGTACTTCCTGGCGATGCTGCAGGCCCTGGACACCGAGGTCGGGCGGCTCTTCGCGCACCTCCGGACCACCGGCGCGTGGGACGACACGGTCGTGATCTTCCTGGGGGACAACGGCACCACCCGCGGGATGATCGGCGAACCGTTCGACCCCCAGCACGCCAAGGACACGCTGAGCGAAGGCGGCGCCGCGGTGCCGTTCGTGGTCGCGGGGCCGGGGATCGAGGCGGGCACCGACGCCGCGATCGTATCCGTGGTGGACGTCTTCGCGACGGTCCTGGAGGTGGCGGGCGTGGACGTCGCCGCGGCGACGGCGGGCGACCCGGTGGACTCGGTGAGCCTGTGGCCCCTGCTCCTGGGAGACGGCGAGTCGGTGCGCGAGAGCATGCTCACCGAGCTGTTCGGCGGCCAGGGAGCCGAGAACCGCGACGAGGGCCACGCGATCCGGAACGCCGATCACAAGCTGATCTGCTACCTCGACGGGGGGGCGGACCTGTTCGACCTGGCGTCGGACCGCTGGGAGTCCACCGACCTCTACGACGGGGCGCCGGCGAAGGGCTGGGACGTCGTCTACGCGGACCTGTCGGCGGAGCTGGAGACCTGGACCGGGCTCGACGTCTGCCCCTGACGCGTCACCCGCGGATCGGGTCGGGCGGCAGGGCGTCGAGCGCCTCCCACAGCCGCACCTGGGCGTCGGAGTCCTCCAGCGCCAGGTACATCCCCAGGGCCATCTCCAGCGCGGTGCGTGCCCGGTTCGGCTTGCCCGCGGCGGCCGCCAGCTTGCCCGCCACCTCGGGGGGCCAGGCGAAGTCGGGATCGACCATCTGGCCGCGCGGGTTGAGCTGCTCGGCGTCGCCCATGGCGGCGTCGAACCCGGCCCAGTTGCCGCGCTGGGCGCACAGGACGAGCCGGCACAGCGTGACGAGGAGCTGCGGGCCCCGGGAGTTCTCGGGGAGCTTGTTCTCGAGGTAGACGACGGCCCGGTCCACCGCGTTCCAGCGCTCGCGCAGGAGGAGCAGCAGCGTGAGGTTGAGGTCCATCGTCAGCGTCTGGCGGGAGCCGATGTCCCGGAAGATGTCGCGGGACGCGCGATAGCTCTCCTCGGCCGCGTCGTAGTCGCCGGCGAGCCGCTGCGACTCCCCCAGCTCGCCGTGGGCCTGCGCCTCGCCGCGGCGATTGCCCAGGCGCTCGAACGTGATGAGCGCCTTGTTCGCGAGCCGCTGCGAGTCTTCGAGGCGACCGAGGAACCGCGCGATCCCGGCCATGCGGCGCAGGGCGTCGGCCGTGCCCTGACGGTCGCCCTCGGCGGCGAACGTCGCCCGGGCCTCGTCGGCGAAGTTCCAGGCCTCGTCGGACCGGCCCACGGTGTTGAAGACGCCCGCCAGCGAGACGAGGCAGCGGGCCGTGCCGATCGGGTCGCGGGCGGTGCGGTACAGCGACAGGGCCTCCTGCAGCTGACGGATGGGCTGCTCCCGCTCCCCCTCCATCCAGGCGCACAGCGCGCGCGTGCGGATCACGCCGGGGAGGATGCTCAGCCACAGGTTGCGCCGGGCGAAGTCGATGATCGTGTCCGCGACGTCGAAGGCCTCGTCGAGGCGACCCATCGACCGGAGGATGTCCGCCTGCAGCGCCCGGCCCTGGGCCCAGCGCTCGTCCTCCTCGCCGCGGCCCCGGGCGAGGAGCGCCTGCTCCCGGATCGCGAGCAGCCGCAGCGCCTTGCCGTAGTCCGACTCCCGCTCCTTCTGCAGCGCCCCCTCCATCAGCGGCTCCATGGCCGCGTCGACCTCGCCCGCCGCCAGCAAGTGGCGACCGACGCGCTCCTGCAGCCGGCGATGCGTCGGCGGGTAGAGGCGCGGGAGCACCTGGGCGCACAGCCGGTTCCAGCGCTTCCAGCGACGACCGCGCTGGGCCCGCCCGACGACCGACTCGCGGAGCATGCCGTGGCCGAACGTCCACCCCGACGGGTGCACGGTCGCGAGCTGGTGCCGCTCCAGCTCCTCGATGAGCGCGGGAGGCGGGCGGAAGGCGTGGGCCTGGCACACCTCGAGCCACTCCCAGGTCGCGACCTCGCGCCCCATCGCGGCGGCGATCTCCACGGCGTCGCGGGCCTCGGGTGGGAGGGTCTCGAGAACGCGCTCCAGGCGACGCGTCCAGACGTCGGCGATGTCCGTGGGGATCTTGGCCGTCTCGCCCTTGCGCAGCGTGAACCCGCTGCGGGTCGCCGCCAGGACGCCGCGATCGACCCAGTCGCCCACGAGCTGGACGGCGAACATCGGGTTGCCGGCGGTGCGGGCCTGGACCTGCTTGGCGAGGCTGCCGCTGAGGCCGAGGAGGTCCTGGACGAGGCGACGGTGCTCGTCTTCGGGGAGGGGCCGGAGCGGGAGGTGGGTCGCGCCGTCGGCGAGCAGCTCCTTGATCCGGCCGCGGACGGGCGAGTCCGGACTCAGGTCGTCGTCCCGCAGGGCGGCCACGACGAGGACCCGGATCGGCTTCACCTTCTGCCACCGCAGCAGGTGCTGAGCGAACGCCAGGGACTCCGAGCCCCACTGCACGTCGTCGAGGAACAGCAGCACGGGCCGCCGCCGCGCCTCCGCCTCGAGGAGCCGGCGGATCACGACGAAGCGCTCCGCGGGCGTGGCGAGCCGCACGGTCGGCCCGTCCGCCGACTCGCTCAGGAGGTCCTGATCCAGGGGGAGCACCGCGCACTCGCCGGTCCCGGTGCCCCCGGCCTCGGGGGCCAACAGCTCCGTGAGCGCCTCCCACTCCCGGGGCTGCGTGACGCCGCGGGCCCGCATCATGGCCTCGAGCCGCAACAGGATCGCCGCCCGGGGCATCCCGTAGCAGCCGAGGTGCCGGGCGATCATGGCCCCGAGGCCCTGTCCGGGCCCGTCCACCGGTCCGTGGTGGCCCCGCAGGATGGTCGCCGCGCCCGTCGCGTGGGCCTTGCGGCAGAGCCACTCCCCCAGGCGGGTCTTCCCGTGGCCGGCGCTGCCGTGGATGATCATCACCTCGGCCGCGGGGCCCGCGTGCACCCGCCGCAGCGCCGTCCAGAGCAGGTCACGCTCCTCGATCCGGCCCACGAGGGGGATGCTGCGCATGCCCCACAGGCCGAGCCCGGCCCCCACGAGGTGGAACGACCGCTCGGCCTCTTCCCGACGCCAGTCGGACGGCAGCGGCGCAGGCTTGGGTCGGATCGCGGGCGGCGACGGCGACGCAGCGACCTCCTCGAGCATCGCGAGGGCGTCGGCGGCGCGCTGGAACCGGTCCGCGGGGTCCTTCTCGAGCAATACCTGGAGCCACGCTTCGAGGCCGCGAGGCATGGCCGTCGCGGGCAGGAACTCGGGCACGGGCTCCGTCGTGTGCGCGAGCAGGTAGTCGTAGAACTTCCGGCCCAGGAACGGCGGCTTGCCGGTGGCGAGGATCCAGGTGAGGCAGCCCACGGCGTACAGGTCCGTCCAGGGGCCGAAGTCGCGGGTGCGGACCTCGAGCTGCTCCGGCGCCATGTAGGCGGGGCTGCCGAGGATGTTGTCGGCGAGCAGCGCGGGCGTGTTCTGCTCACCGAGGATCTGCGCGATCCCGAAGTCGGTGACCTTGATCCCGGGGCGGAGGTCGTGCGGGCTCGAGACCAGGATGTTCGGGCGCTTGATGTCCCGGTGGATCACACCGTGCGCGTGCGCGTGCGCCAGGGCGTCCAGCAGCGAGCGCAGGATCGGCAGGAGCTGCGACCACGTGAGGTGGGGGCCGAGGTCCTCGAGCGTCCCGCCGTCCGCCATCTCCATCACGAGCACGGGCGAGCCCGCCACGAGCCGACCCTCGGACGCCTGCTCCGCCTGGGGGGTCACCGCCCCGTGCTCGAAGACCATGATGATGCCGGGGTGGTCGAGCCCGGCCACGGCGCGGACCTCGCTGCGGAACGCGGCCACGAACTCCGGATCCCGAGCCTGGTGTCCGAGCAGGACCTTCGCGGCGACGGGCACGTTCTGCTCGACGTGCACCCCGCGCCACACCTCCCCCATCCCACCCCCGCCGATGCGCTCGTGCAGCAGGAACGGTCCCAGGGGGATCGGACGCGACGGAGGTCGGCTCATGACGGCGGTCAGTATAGGGACCGGCGGGTCGACCTGCCGGGGCAGGCCGGGGTATGCAGCCGGTATGCCCCACCGACGCTCGGCCCTCCGCGAGCTGTTGCTCTCGCACGCCCCGGTGGACGTTCGGGAGGAGCAGCACCGCGCGCGGATGCTCGCCCTGCTCGACGTGGACGATCCCTTCGCCCGCGACCGCTTCGACCCCGGGCACTTCACCGCGTCGGCGTTCGTCCTCAGCCCGGACGAGGCGGACCTGCTCCTGATCCTCCACGCCAAGTTCGGCCTCTGGCTCCAGCCCGGCGGCCACATCGACCCCGAGGACCCCGACGTGGTGGCGGCGGCCCGCCGCGAGGTGGCCGAGGAGACCGGCCTCGGACCCGGCGACGTGGACCCGATCGCGTCCCTGGGCACGCTGCTCGACCTCGACATCCACCGAATCCCGCCGAACCCGCGCAAGGGGGAGCCCGCCCACGAGCACTTCGACGTCCGGGTGCTGCTGCGGGCCCGCACGCCGGTCCTGCGCGCGGGGTCGGACGCCCGGGACGCGCGCTGGGTCCCCGTCGGCCGGGTGCAGGACGCGGGCACGGACGACTCGGTGCGCCGCGCCGTGCGCAAGCTCCTGGCCCGTCGGGGCTGAGAGAAGCGATCCGACGGTCGCCCCGGTCGACGGCTACACTGGTGGGCGCGGATCTCTCCGCAGAGCCGAGGCGCACCCCATGTCGACCGTGATCTCGAACGACTCCGGCTTCCTCCCCCGCGTGGAGACGGCGACGTACGCGATGCGGAATCGGGACGACGAGTTCGGCACGCTCGTGCGCCGGATCCGGCCCTTCCAGGAGAAGCTGGTGGGGCACTTCATCTACACCCGGGTCCGCACCCTCGCGGGCCTGCGCGTATTCATGAAGAACCACGTGTTCGCGGTGTGGGACTTCATGTCGCTGGCCAAGGCGCTGCAGCGACGCATCACCTGCATCGACGTCCCCTGGGTCCCCGTCGCGGACGAGGACTCCGCGCGTCTGATCAACGAGATCGTGCTCGGAGAAGAGACCGACGAGGTCCCCGGCGGCGGCTACATGTCGCACTACACGCTGTACTTGAAGGCGATGGACGAGATCGGCGCCGACAAGGGCCCCGTCCTCGCCTTCGAGAAGGCGATCCGAGAGGGGATCCCGGTGGAGCAGGCGCTCGCGCCCCTGGACATCGCGGAGAACACGAAGCTGTTCGTGCTCTCGACCCTCAAGACGGCCATGGAAGGACGCGCCCACGAGATCGCCTCGTCGCTCATGCTCGCACGTGAGGACCTCATCCCGATCATGTTCGACCGGGTGCTCAAGGAGATGGACTCCCGCGCCGCCCCCGGTGTACGCGCGGTCCGCACGATGCGGTCGCTCGACGACAAGCTCCCCCGCTCGGTCCGCAAGGCGCTGGTCGGGCTCCGGCCGATGGCCCGCAGCTTCGCCGCCAGGCACCCCGACCCGCGCGAGTTCTTCCGGCTCTACCTCGCTCGCCACGTGCACCTCGACGGCGAAGAGCACGGCCCCATGGGCCAGCGCCTCGTCTCCCAGCTGTGCGGCGACGACGCCGACAAGTGGCAGGCCGCCACGGACACCGCCCGCACCGCCCTCAAGGCGCGCATCGACATGTGGGACGGCGTGCTCGACCTCATCGCCACCGAGGCGGAGATGGTCGGGGGCTACCGCTCCGGCTGGGGGACCGGCGACGACGAGAGCCGGGGCGGGACCGTCACCTCCCGACGCGGCGGCTGGAGCTCGTCCGAGACCGCCGACCGAGCGTGACGTGACTCCTCGGTGAGCGACCGGTTCGCCGACCTGGCCGCGCGGGGCCTGAACGTCGTCGGTGTCCTGACCGTCGACGAGGCGCTCGCCGCCGTCCCGCAGCTCGCCCCCGTCGACGGCTTCACGCACGTGATCGTCGTGGGCTCGACCGGCGAAGCGATGTGGCGCAGCGTGCAGGCGCGCGGGTACCTGCAGCGCCCCCACCCGATCGACGAGCACGCCGCGGACGCCCTCGAGGCCTTCGAGTCGGGGCTCGTATCCCGAGGGTTCCGGGTGCGACGTGCGTGGCCGCGCCCGCCCGGGGCGCCGGGGCGCGAGGCGGCGCCCTTGCGGGTCACGAAGCTCGGCGAGGCGGCGGGGTGGGGTCGCCGTTCGCTCCTGGGCCTCGGGATGCACCCCCGCTTCGGGATGTGGGTCGGCTACCGCGGCGTCCTGCTGGTGGACGGGGAGTGGGCCGCGGTGCGCGAGCCCGCCGCGCCGCACCCGTGCGACGACTGCCCGCGGCCCTGCGCGGAGGCGTGTCCCGCGTCCGCGATCGGAGGCACGGGAGGCATCGCCACGGCCCCGTGCTTCTCCGAGCGGCTGCGGGCGGACGCCCCCTGCAACCACCGCTGCCTCGCCCGGCTGGCCTGTCCGGTGGCGGGCGGACGGTACTCCGACGCGCAGATCGCGCACCACCAGGAGTTCGGCAACCGGCTCTACGGGAGGTGGGCGGCGACGGAGAGCGACGCGTAGGCTCCGCGCATGGCCGAGACGATCCTGGGCATCGACGTCGACGAGGCGACCGAGCGCCTGCGGGAGCGGGCGCGCCGCCTCGTCGGGGGGGACGTCCCTCCCCCGTCGGCCGGGGTGCCCGAGTCCGAGACGACGCGCTCCCCCGCGGCCGCGGTGGTGGCCGCCGCGGCCGCCGCGGCCGGGCTGTTCCTCTTCCACTTCGAGCACCGGGCGCAGCAGGAGCTGCCCGACGAGTGGGTCCTGCCCGGCCGGGAGGACGGGGCGCTGCCCCCGGCCTGGGACTCGGGCATCCGACCCGAGCGCAAGTACCAGTCCTTCCGCCACGACCAGGCCGTCGGGTCGTTCCACCCGCACCACCGCGCGAAGTGGTCCACGCACGAGCTGCTGCACGGGCTCGTCGGCTGCGCCTGGTCGCCCCACGCGAGCCCCTTCTTCCACGCCACGGCGGGGCGCCTCGCGGAGCTGCTGCCCGTCGCGCTCTGGTACTTCTTCGACGAGGCCTTCCTGCGTCGGTGCCCGCGTCACCACGGCGACGGCGCACTCTTCCGACCCACGTGCGCGGCGTGCGAGGACGCGAGGCCGGACCCGGACGCCGAGGGGCGCCGCTGGGTCCGGGACGGGCTGCGCTTCGTGGAGGCGGAGCTCGCGGCGGTCGCGCGCACCCGGCGAACGGGGGCCGTCGTGCCCCACCGCTGGGCGACGATCGACCTGTCGTCGGACGGGACGGCGTACGCCCGGGCCCACGGCCTCCGGCTGACCTCGCCCGAGATGCACACCTACGCCGCCATGCTGCCCCCGAGCTTCGCGGCGGGGTCGCTCGACGGGCTCGAGGCGCGCGTGCTCGAGGTGCTGGGCGGGCTCCTCGGGGACGGCATCCCGGCCGCCCCGGTGGGAGCGGACGCGTGGATGCGCCAGGACCTGGCGTGGCGGCTGCTCGTGGTGCGCGCCCAGACGGACGGAGAGGCGGGGGACGAGCTCGAGGCGATCGTCGATTCGCTGGACGCGGGGGCCCCGGCGTCCGACGTGGCCGGGGCCTACCGCACCCTCCACGAAGCCTGGGAGATCCCCTCGCCCGAGGAGGTCTTCGCCGTGGGGTACGCGATCCCGGGGGTGGGGTCGACGTCGCACGCGTTCATCGAGGGGCTGAGGACCGGGCTGCCCAAGATCGAGTGGCTGCTCGGCGACGCGCTGGACGGGCTCGCCGACGCCTTCGCCCCCGGCGATCTCGCCGCTCCGGTGCGCACCCCCCTGGCCCTGCGCTTCGCCGACTTCCTCGCCGACTCGCGCCCCGGTCTCGCCGACGCAGCCCGCTTCGAGGGCGCCGTCACCAGCCTCCCCGCGGGCGCTCGCGCGACGCTGCCCCAACGCCCCGCCGACGGCCGCGTGCGCGCCGCCCCGGGGGTCCGGGTCCTGGCGTTCGAGACGGACGCCGCGGAGGCGCTCGACGCCCTGGAGCGCGGCGCGCCCCCTCCGCCGCCCCGGCCCACGGCCTACCTGTGCGGACGCGACGCCGCGGGCGATCCGGTGCTCGTGGACATCGATCCGGCGTGGGTCGACGGGCTGCGCCGCGCGGGCGGGCTCGTGCTGGACGAGGGCACCGAGGCGGCCCTGCGGGAGCTCGAGCTGGTCGAGCCGGTCACTCGGTCGGAGTAGCGGTCCGCCCCTCCTTGGAGTGCAGGGCGGGGATGATCAGCAGCGCGGTGGCCGCGCCCGTGAGCATGCTCACCCACATGATCGCCGCGATCTGGTTGTGCGGCTTCAGCGGCGACAGGAACAACGCGCTCAGGGCCACGGCGATGCCCAGCGCGTTGGCCACGATCGGTCGCCCGGCGTGGTCGATCCCCCGAAGCACGTAACCCTGCCCGTCCTCCCGGGCGTGCTCGATCGCCGCCACGAGGTGGATCGCGTAGTCGATGCCCACGCCGATGACGATCGACGAGATGATCGCCGTCAAGAGGTGCAGCTGGATGCCGCTCACGGCGATGAAGCCGAGCAGCACCGCGCAGGTGAGCGCCAGCGGGACCATCGCCACGAGGGTCTGACCCAGGCGTCGGTACGCCAGCAGCAACATGATGAAGACGAGCGCGAAGGCCGCGGCCAGCGAGTTCAGCTGGGCGCGGAGGACGAGCCGACTCATCTCGTCGAACAGGACCGGCATGCCGGTGAGGACGCGCACCTCGCTGCGGGCGTCGGCCCAGGCCAGCCACGCCTGCAGCTGTTCGGTGGTGAACTCCCCGGGGAAGAGGACGAAGCGGAGGCCGTCGTCGCTCACCATCGGGCCCATGGCCCCCGCCTGCTCGCCCGACAGGATCTTCTGCCGCACGGCGGGCGGCGCGGACTCCACGACGTCGAGGATCGAGAACACCTTGCGCACCCCGCCCATCGCGGCGAGCTCGTCCGTGACCGCCCGGAGCGACTCGACCTGGTCCTCCAGGGGCACCGCCGGGTCGACCGCCAGCTCGCCGAACATGGGCGTCGCCCCCCCGAAGGTCTCGGTCAGCTTCTCGAAGGCGCGCCGGGCCTCGTGGTCGTCCTGGAAGAAGAACAGCTGGTCGGGGTTCACCGCCAACCCGGGCAGGGTCGCGGCCGAGAACCCGACGAGCAGGACGGCGAACACCGCCGCGATCGCGGGCTTGCCCGCCGCCTTCTTCAGACCCGCCGTGATGCGTCCTCCCACCGCGTGCTCCGACGGCTGGGGGATCTCCACGCCGGACAGCAGCGCGGGCAGCGAGAAGAAGGACACGACCCCGGCGAAGGTGATCCCGATGGCGACGAACACGCCGAGCTGACGGATGGGGCCCACGTCCGTGGCCAGGAGGGAGAGGAAGCCCGCGGCCGTGGAGACGGTCGTCAGGATCATCGGGATCCCCACCTCCTTCAGCGCGCTCGCCGTGCGCGCCACGGGATCCGGCGTCGTCCGCGCCGCCTCCTGGAGGTGGGTCACGAAGTGCAGCCCGTCCGCCGAGCCCATGACGATCACGAAGATGGGCACGATGACCGTGACGATGTCGACCTCGTAGCCGAGCCCGAAGATCAGGCCGAAGGTCCACACCGAGCCGATGATGGCGGGGAAGATCGACAGCGCGGCCAGCTTGCGGCTGCCGATGTTCGCCGTGAAGACCAGCAGCAGCAGGATGAGCACGGTGGGCGGGATCGCGAGCAGGAACCAGCTCAGCATGTCGATCACGCTGGCGAAGACGACGGGGTTGCCCGCGAACGTCGCGGTCACGCCGTCGGGCATCTCCACCCGCTTCACCTGCCGGGCCAGGGCGACGGGATCCCCCGTGGGGAGAACCGCCGCCATCGTCGACTTCCCGTCCTCGGAGAGGAGCAGGCCCGCGGCCGGACCGCCGGTGATCCGACCCAGGAACATGCTCGGGAAGGCCTCGAGGGCGGCCGCGTCGAACGGCGAACCCGTGAGCGGGTTCTGCGGCGGCACCAGGGTCCCCACGGAGTGGACCCCCTCGACCGCAGCCAGCCGATCCCGGACGTCGAGCAGCACCCGCAGGCCCGCCCGGCTCTTCCAGCCGTCGTCGCGCTCCAAGAGCACGGTGATCGGGTCGCCTGCGTCGTACTTCGTCTGCAGGCCGGCGAACGACTGCCCCCGCTCGTTCCCCTCGAGCAGGAACGAGGTGACGTCCGCGTTGAAGTCCATACGGAACAGCATCGCGGCGGCCACCAGCGTGAGCAGCATCGTCAGGCCCATCACCGGCTTGCGCTTCTCCACCAGGATCCGGGCGATCTTCAGCATCGGCTCTCCCACGACGAGTCCCCATCATGCCTAAAAGGACCCGCCCGGTCGGGGCCCGGAGAGCCGCGGATCGGGGTGCAGTCCGGTACTCTGGAGGGTAGGAGGAACCCCCATGTACCGTCGAGCCGCGCTGATCCTGAGTTCTTTCCTCATCGTCCCCGGCACCGCCCTCGGCGCCGCCGACATCGACGCCGTGCTCGCGGCCATGGACGTCGTGGGCGCCACGAACATCCAGAACCAGTCGCACGTGCAAGCCCTCGACGTGAAGACCACGCTCGGTCCGATCGAGGCGAGGACCGGGGACCAGATGGCGTTCCTGTTCACGGGCGACGTGGACCAGGTCCCGGCCGGGAACTACCCGCCGCCCCTCGACCAGTGGGCGGACGACGGCGGCGGCGCGGGCCTCCAGCCCGGGTGCGGACCGTGGGACACCGACCTCGGCGCCGAGGGGCAGGACGAGGACCAGGCGCACTTCTCGTTCGAGCTGTCGGTCCGTTCGCCCCCACGCACACCCCCGCCGAGCTCAACATCTCCGCCCTGGTGCACCCGAACCGCGGCCCGCTGTGGTTCCGCGTGGGCGCCGGTCCCGGCATCGGAGCGGGCTTCGGCACCCCGGACGTGCGCGTATTCGGCGTCGTGGGCGTGGACGTCGCGTGCCCGGCCTGCGCCGACGGCGAAGCGAAGGTGGTGGAGAAGATCGTCGAGGTCGCGCCCGAGGACGCCGACCAGGACGGCGTGAAGGGCAAGAAGGACCTGTGCCCGTACAACCCCGAAGACCTCGACGGATTCGAGGACGGCGACGGCTGCCCCGAGTGGGACAACGACCGCGACACCGTGCACGACGCGTGCGACCAGTGCCCCAAGCAGAAGGAGGTCCTCAACGGCGTCGACGACCACGACGGCTGCCCCGATGAGAGCCTCGCGAAGATCGACCTCGAGAAGCAGGAGATCGTCATCCTCGACAAGGTCTACTTCGACCTCGACAAGGACACGATCAAGAAGGCGTCGCACCCGGTGCTCGACGCGGTGTTCGACGTGCTCAGCAGCTACCCCTCGATCGAGTCGGTGGAGGTGCAGGGCCACACCGACTCGCGCGCCCCGGACGACTACAACCTCGACCTCAGCCAGCGTCGCGCCAACGCCGTGAAGAAGTACCTGATGGACAAGGGCATCGCCGGATCGCGCCTCGTCTCCAAGGGCTACGGGGAGACGACGCCCCTCGAGCCCGACGCGGCGACCGAGGAGCAGCACGCGCGGAACCGGCGGGTGCAGTTCGTCATCACGAAGACGGGCGCAGGCGCCCCGAAGGTCGAGGACGCGAAGAAGGCCGAGCCGACCGCGCCCGAGTAGCGGACGCGGACCCCGGCTACACGCGGTCGACCTCCTCGGCGAGGGCGGCGGCGGCCGTGAGGCCCGGGGACTCGATGCCCGCGAGCGTGATCCAGCCCGGCAGGCCCCGCTCGGACTCTTCGCGCACGACGAAGTCGTGGAACGGCCCCCCCGACGGCTGCCGCTTGGGACGGACGCCGGACAGCTCCGGGGTGAGGTCGTCCTCCTCCAGCCAGGGCAGCATCCAGCCGCACGCCTCGAAGAACGCCCGCCGCTTCGCCGGGTTCACCGACGTCGGGTACGGCGGCGCGCCGGCCAGGTACTCCCAGTCGGGCCCGAGCCGCATCGACCCGCCCGTGTCCACGGTGAGGTGCACGCCCAGGCCGGGGCCCGTCGCCCGACCCACGGGGTACACGGCCGCGGCCACCCGACCCCGGTGCCGCGGCGCGATCGCGAAGTAGTCTCCCTTGCAGGGGTGCTGGCGGCAGCCCGCCTCGTCGAGGTCCAGTCCGACCATCGCCGAGACCTCGGGCTGCCCCAGCCCCGCGGCGTTCACGACGGTCCGGGCGGTCACCGAGAAGACCCCGCCCTCCGGGCCCCGCGTCGCCAACGACCACGACGTCCCCCGATCCGCGCCCACGACCTCGGTGCGCGTGACCAGCTTCGCGCCCTCCGCTTCGGCCTCGGCCAGGAACGACGCCGCGTAGGCGTGCGAGTCGACCACTCCGGACGTCGGCGACCACAGCGCCGGGCCCCCGTCGACCTGGCCGTCCGAGCGGCGACGGAGCTCGCGACGGTCGATCAGCTCCAGGTCCTCCACGCCGTTGGCGGCGGCCCGCGCCGCGAGCTCGCGCAGGTCGGGAGTCGCCGCCTCGGACCGCCCCACGATGTACTTGCCGACCCGCGGCGCGTCGATGCCCAGGCGGTCGCAGCGCTCGTAGAGCAGGTGCTTGCCGCGCACGCAGGTCCGCGCCTTGAGGGACCCGGCGGGGTAGTAGATGCCCGCGTGCACGACCTCGCTGTTGCGGGACGACGTCTCCCGGCAGATGCCGTCGCGACGTTCCACGATCAACAACGGGCCCCGCCGCGCCAGCCGCGCCGCCACCGCCAGCCCGACCACCCCCGCCCCGATCACGACGGTCTCGAAGTCGGCCGTCACGCCCCCGGTCCGAAGGCGCCGTCTTCCCACCACCGGAACATCAGCAGCGTCCACAGCGGCTTGCGCCGGTCCAGCCGACCGGAGAGGTGATCGTCGATCATCCCGTCGACCACGCCCTGGTCCAGCCACCCGGTCTTCGCCGCCCCGCCGCCGCCGAGCGTGTCCATCAACAGCTCGCGCCAGGGCCCGTGCAGCCACTTCGCCACCGGCAGCCCGAAGCCCTTCTTGCCCCGGCCCGCGATCTGCGCCGGGAGCCGGGGCCCCATCGTCTGCTTGAGGATGTGCTTGCCCGACGTGCCCTTGAGCTTGAGGGAGAACGGCATCCTCGCCGCCAGCTCCACGACCCGGTGGTCCAGGAACGGGACCCGCGCCTCGAGCGACACGGCCATGGACGCGCGATCGACCTTCACGAGGATGTCGTCGCCCATGTACGTGCGCAGGTCGAGGTGCAGCAGTCGCTCGTACCGGTCGGCGCCCTTCGCCCCGTCGTAGTGGCCGTCGACCTCGGCCCACGGGGTGTCCGCGGCGAGGGCCTCGCGGACGTCGGGGGCGAGGACGGCGCGCATCTCGTCCTCGAGCAGCGAGCCCAGCCACGTCACCTGGCGCCGGGCGGGCGGCAGCGCGGCCCCGGCCAGGAAGCGGCGCGCCTTGTAGTCGGCGGAGATGTTCTCGTAGGACGACGGCAGCCGCCCCACGACCGAGCGCAGCCCCCCGATCAGGGCGCCCGAGCCCGGGACCCGGCGCACCCCCCGCGCCGCCCGTTGGGCGAGGTAGGTGGGGTAGCCCGCGAAGAGCTCGTCCGCCCCGTCGCCGCTCAGCACGACGGTCACGCCGTTGTCCTTGACCATGCGCGCCAGGAACCACGTGGGCAGGATCGACGCGTCCGCGAAGGGCTCGTCCAGGAAGCCGCGGACGGTGTCGAGGACGGGCTGCAGGTCCGCGGGCGTGAAGATCTTCTCGTTGTGCTGCGACTTGATGTGTCGCGCGACCGCGCGCGCGTGTGCGGACTCGTCGAACGACGCCTCCTCGAACCCGATGGAGAAGGTGCGCAGATCGGGCACCTGCTCGGCCATGAGCGCGCAGATCGACGACGAGTCCAGTCCCCCGCTCAGCAGCCCCCCGATCGGCACCTCCGATACCAGGCGGGCCTTCACGGCGTCCCGCAGCGCCGCGAGCAGGGCCCGCGACCACGACGCCTCGGAGCCGTCGGACGGCAGCTCGAGGTCGTGCTCCCAGGGCGCGTCCTTGGTCCAGTCGAGGCGCCAGTAGCGCCGGTGCTCGATGCGGGGGCGGTCTCCGTCGGCCGAGATGCGCGCGTAGAAGCCCGGACGCACCTTGCCGATCCCGCGGTAGATCGACCGCGGCGACGGCACGTACTCCATCACCAGGTAGCGGGCCAGGGAGTCCGGGTCGACCTCGCGCCGCACGGCCGGGTGCAGGATCAGGGACTTGAGCTCGGAGCCGAAGACGACGGTGCCGTCGAACTCGCCGAGGTACAGCGGCTTGATGCCCAGGCGGTCGCGGGCGACGAACACCTCGTTGGTGCGCGCGTCGTGCAGCGCGAATACGAACATGCCGTTGAGCCGCTGCAGCAGCCCCTCCATGCCCCAGGCCTCGTAGCCGTGGGGGAGGATCTCGGTGTCGCCGTTCGTCTTCAGCTCGTGCCCGAGGCCGATCAGCTCCTGCCGGATCGCCTCGAAGTTGTAGATCTCGCCGTTGTAGACGACCGTCGTCGCCCCGGACGGTCCGCGCTGGGGCTGGTGGCTCGTGGCGACGTCGATGATCGACAGGCGGCGCGCCGCGAGCCCCACCCCGGGCCCGTGGAAGAACCCGTCCTCGTCCGGGCCCCGGTGCGTGATCGCGTCGTTCATGCGCTGAAGGGCGGCGCGCTCGTCGCCGCTCAGCTCAGCGGTGTCTCCCGGGCGGAAGAACCCTGTGATGCCGCACATGAGCCGAAGTCAGACGGCCGCGGCGTCCGCTTCGCCGTCGTCGGATCCTTCGGGGTGTCCCGCCGTCTGCCAGCTCCCCGAGTAGAGCGTCGGGTCGGCGTCGGGGGTCTGCGAAGCGCCGATGAGGCGCACGCGGGGCTCGACGCCGCGCACCTGCCGGACCCGCCACGGGTGCTTCTTCTGGATCTCGAAGTTCATGCGGATCAGCACCTCGGCGAGCAGGCCGATGAACACCGAGTTGAACCCCAGCAGCAGGAACATCGCCGCCAGCGTCACCAGCGGGTTCTTGTGCATCCACGTGCCTTCGAAGTACTTCATCCACACGGCCCCCGCCGCGCACACGAGGCCCGCGCCGACCGACGCGAAGCCGTAGTAGCCGAAGAAGTAGGACGGGTTGCTGTAGAAGTCCCGCAGGAAGACGGTGGTGACGAGGTCGAGGATCACCCGGAACGTGCGGGAGATGCCGTACTTGCTGGTGCCCTTGGTCCGCGCCCGGTGGTTGACCGGCACCTCGACCATCCGCGCCCCCGCCCAGGTCACGTAGATCGGGATGAAGCGGTGCATCTGGCCGTACAGCGGGATGTCCTCGATGTACTCGCGACGGTAGGCCTTGAGGGTGCAGCCGTAGTCGTGCAGGACGACGCCCGTGGTGGACGAGATCAGGCGGTTGGCGATCTTCGACGGGATCTTCCGGAGGATCCACCCGTCCTCGCGCTTCTTGCGCCAGCCGCAGACGAGGTCGTGGCCCTCGTCCAGCACGTCCAGGAGCATCGGGATGTCCGCCGGATCGTTCTGCAGATCGGCGTCCATCGACACGATCACGTCGTGCGAGGCGTGCTTGATCCCCGCGTCCATGGCGGCGGTCTGGCCGTAGTTGCGGATGAAGTGGATGACGACGAAGCGGGGGTCGTCGCGGTGGATCTCGTCCAGCAGCTGGGTGCTCCCGTCCGTCGATCCGTCGTTGACGAGGATGCACTCGAAGGCGATGCCTTGGGGGTCGAGGGCCTCGGTGACGGCCGCCTGCAGGTCGCGGAGATTCTCCACTTCGTTGTAGACGGGGATGACCAGCGAGATCGGCTGCTTTCGGGAGGCATCCGCCATGCGGATCGCACTTTAGCGCGCTCCCGACGACCCCGCCCCCGACTGCCCGATCCCGGGCACGTCGCGGGGATCGAAGTAGGCCGCACCCGATCAGGATCGCGCTTTTCCTCAGGCTGAGGCCCGGACGGACGTTAAGCCCTTCGTACAACGAGGTCGTCTCCGCGAAACGGCACCCCCGAGCGAAAGCCGGGTCCGCAAAGCCCCTGACCTAACGCGCTGTCGCGCCACGGTTTGAAGGGCTGCCGAACGGAAACGAGAGGCTTTCAGGAAGCGACCTCGGAGACCTGCTGCGGATGGTCCGCGGTGCGTCACCGATGAACCGCCGGGCAGAGCTCCGGCTCGCCCCCCCTGGGAGTCCACCCCGTGTCCAAGTCCACATTCTCCGTCGCCCGCGTCACCACCACCAGCTTCGCCGTCGCGATTTTCGCGCTGACCGGCTGTTCCGTCGGCCTCCAGGCCGAGGGCACGACCGACTTCGAGGCGATCGGGTCCGCCGCGACGGCCGACGTCCTCGTCGAGGCCCTCGAGCGCAGCTCCGAGACCTCTTTCGCCCACGCCATCGACCAGGACGCGCCCGTCCTGACCCCGCAGAACCACGACGGCGACCACATCGACGACGCCGACCTCGTCGACGACCCCGGCATGCCGGACCCGGTCGAAGAGGAGCCGGTCGAGGTCGAGGAGCCCGCCGAGCAGCCCGCCGAGGAGCCCGCCGAGCAGCCCGCCGAGGAGCCCGTGCAGGAGCCCGCCGAGGAGCCCGCGGCCGAAGAGAGCGACGTCGAGGAGCCCGAGCAGGCCTACGAGGAGAACGAGCAGGTCGAGGAGTCCGACGAGGACAAGGAGCCCGTGACCGAGCACGAGGAAGACGGCTTCGACGTGGACGAGAGCCCGAGCCAGTGGGCCTCCGTGATGTACGCCGCCGAGGACAGCCAGGTGGCGATCTACGCCGACGTGCAGCTCCGCGAAGACGGCACCGCGTCCTGGTACGGCGCGCTCGACCTGGGCGAGGGCTCCATGGACATGGTCCTCTCCGGTGCCTGGGAGAACGCCGACCGCGGCGACGCCACCTTCTGGGGCAGCGCCACGGACGGTGAGACGACGATCAGCGCGGACCGCCTGAGCGTGTCGGACTCCTGCGGCTACGCCCTGGGCGGCACCATCACGATCGCCTCGCGCGACAGCGCGACGGTGCTGCACTTCAGCGAGGAGTGCGACTCGTGCTTCGCCGTCATCGTCGACGGCAGCCTCCTCGGCAAGGGCTGCATGGACTGAGCGACCCCTTCGGGGGCGGCCGCCGAGCGCGGTCGCCCCCCTTCGTCGTCTTTCTTCTTCGCGTCGCATCTCGCCTCCTCCTCCGGCCCGCTCCGACGGGCATCTCTCATCCCTCCCCTCAGACCCGAGGACCCCATGACCCGCACGACCCTCGTCTCCGCCTTCTCCCGCGCCGCCCTCGTCGCCGGCCTCGCGCTGACCGCGGGCTGCGACGCCCCCACGGGCGACGCCCACGTCGACCTCGCCGTCATGAATCAGGCCCGCGCCCCCATGGAGCAGCTGATGGCCCTCACGGACGTGACCGTCTTCCAGGTCGAGGACGGCATGGAGCTCTCCGACATGCCGCACGCGGGCGGCGACGTCCACGTGGACTCGGTGGTCGTGACCGCCTTCGGTGAAGAGGGCGAGGCCGTGTTCGTGCCGTCCTCCGGCGTCGTCGGCGCCCCCTCCCAGGGCACCGAGGAGGCCGACGAGGCCGACGAGCGACCGCCCGTCGACGAGGACGAGCAGCCCCGCGGCTTCCGCCTTCTGTGGGCCAACTTCACGAGCGGCGGCCTCGGCCTCAACGGCGACCTCGAGCTGCACGCCGGCGGCGTCGCCACCGCCGAGGTGGAGATCGCGATGGGCGGCCAGGTGTCCGACCTCGAGATGAGCGGCATCTGGACGCAGGACGGCGGCGGCGCCGACGTCACGATGTCCGGCTCGATGACGGACGACCAGGGCACGTCCTGGCAGGTCCAGACCGACGCCCTGCGCCTCGAGCTGGGCTGCACGGTCGCGTCCGGCGGCCGCTGGCTGGCCCAGGCCGGGAGCGACGACGACCCCGCGAACGCCCTGCGCTTCGAGGTCCGCTACCAGGAGGGCTGCGGCGGCTGCGCCGACCTCTTCATCAACGACACCCCGATCGGCCGCTCCTGCGTCGGCGGCCAGTAGACCCCGAGCCCTCCCCTCCCCCCCGCACTCCCCCCGGAGCACCCATGCACCGCGCCGTCCCCTCCCTGATCGCCCTGACCCTCGCCGGCTGCAGCGCCGAGGCCGTGATCGACCTCGAGAACGCCCGCAACGAGGCGCTCTTCGTCCCCGCCGAGGCGGTCGGCACCCTCGGCTTCGCGGTGGCCCAGGCGCAGAACTACGGCGAGCGCGCCGTGGTGGCCCAGAACGCCCTCGCGCTCGGCAACTCGCCCGACGAAGAAGGCTGCAGCGCGGTGTCCGTGACGGACGCCATCACGGACGACGGCCTGGGGTCGGTGATGTTCGACTTCAACTCGTGCCCCTCCCGAGAAGGCCGCGTGCACGTGGACCAGGAGTCCGCGCTCGAGCTCCCCGAGGGCTGGGACGAGGACGACTGGGAGAACTGGGACGGCGACCTGCCCGACGGCTGGGAGAACGACGTACCGGACGGCTGGGGCGGCGACGAGCGGGCGAGCGTCGACATGCCGGAGACCCGGGACAACTTCAACGTGCGGTTCACCGACTACTCCGTGAGCATCGTGGACGTGCGCGGCGCCGTGAGCGTCGACGGCGACAGCACCGGCGGCGAGGTCGGCGCCCACGTGGGCATCCGCGCGCTGGACTACGACACCCTCGCTTCGGTCCACGGACGATGGACTCCGATGGTGAACGAGCCCGGCAAGTGGATCTCGTTCGGCGGCCGCTTCAGCTCCCTCACGGGCGTCCAGTGGACCATCGTGGCCGACAACCTCGGCTTCATGGAAGGGGGCGACTGCCTCGACGCCGTGGGCGGTGAGGTCACGGCGGTCTTCGAGAACGAAGCCGGTCGCACCGAGGTCACGGCCACGTTCGACGACGTGTGCGACGGCTGCGCGGCGGTGGCCGTGGACGGCATCGATCAGGGCGAGGCGTGCTTCTCCGCGAGTGACCTGATCGGAGGTTAGATACACTGCGGCGCATGCTGCTTCGCCTGCTCGCCGCCGCGCTCCTGTCCATCGCCCTCACGGGCTGCCTCGACTCGGTCGTGGGTCAGTACCGGGTGGACGAAGCCCAGCTCCGAGAGGCGTCCTGCACCGGCATCGATCAGACGCGAGGCGCGGCCTGGACCACGGCCATGCGCGAGTCCCTGGTCACGGAGATGCTGGTGGGGGAGGAGGACGGCGTCGCGGGCGGCAGCCCCTTCGCCCAGTACATCCGCGACGACGGCAGCATCTTCACGGTCGAGCTCACCGAGGACACGGCGACGGCCGACGGCGATCACCACTTCGTGGGCGCCCGCACCGACGACGCCATCTCCGTGCAGGCCGCGGGCCTCGGCGCCGACTTCTCGGCCCTCCTCGAGGCCGACGACGTGGGCTGCGAGGTCGAGTACTCGCTGACGCTCACTCTCGACTTCCGCAACGGCGAGTGGGAGGAGGCGATCTCCAGCCTCACGATCGAGGTCGCCCAGCCGTTCAGCTCCGACCACGCGTGCGTCGTGGAGTCCTGCCGGGCGCTCTACAGCATCGCGGCGCGCCACACGAGCGGGATCGACCCGGGCCTGCGCGGGCTCGACGAGGGCTGACGTGCGGGGGGCGGCGCTCGGGGTCCTGACGGCGGCGGTGTTCGCGTCCGGCTGCATGAGCGGCGTCTCCTTCGACGATCTCGGCGACTTCGGCTGGATCGGCACGCGCCTCTGGCTCACCAGCAACTACTTCGTCGACGGCGTCGAGCACGACAGCCACACGTTCGTGATCTCGAGCCGCGGCGACTACTGCGAACGCACCGCCGCGTTCCGCGCCGCCCGGACCCCCGCCGCCGACGCCTACTGGGGCTGGGTGGGCCGGAACGTGGGCTGGGACGCCGAGCAGGGCCGCGCCGCCCCGGACGACGCCGTGCGGACCGAGTGGCTCGACCGCTCGCGGAGCTACCTCGCCGAGGCGAGCGAGCTGTGGCAGGACGAGTTCGAGGAGAGCGGGAACGTCGTGTACGTGCAGTTCCACCGGGGCACGCAGTACGCCGCGGGCGACCGGGCGGAGCACGACAGCCCCCTGCCGCCCGCCGCCGACGGCGAGGGCGAGGTCGCGGTGGGCGGCCACCCGGTCTCGGCCGAGCCGGGCGCGTGGCGGTGGAACGCCGCGGTGGGGCTCGGGGCGGGCAACCCCTACGTCGCCACGGCCGACTCGCTCGCGGATACGACGCCCGAGGCGTTCGAGGGGCTCTCGACGGCGTGGGACCCCGAGGCCGTCGGGGAGTGGTTCCGGGCGACGGGGGGCACGGCGAGCATGTCGCGAGACTCCGTCCACTCGTGGGACCTGGACCTCACCGACGGCACCCTCGTGGACGCCGACGGCGACGACGCGGGCGGCTTCCGGATGTGGGGCAACTACTACCGGTGCTTCGTCGACTACGTGGACATGGAGCCTCCGGGCGCGGGGGAGTAGATGAGTCGACGGCCGATCATGTTGCTGGGCGGGATGGTCGCCTGGCTGGTGGCCCTGATCGGGTTCCAGGTGTGCTCGCCCGACGACTCGGCGCCCGCCGGGAACGTCATGGGCACGGACTTCGAGGTCCTCGCCCCCCCGAAGGTGCGCGTCGCGTTCCGGGGGATCGAGCCCCGCCGCCTGCTCGTCTACGCCCCCGAGGAGGGGGCGAAGCGCGACTTCGAGCTCGTGATCGGCGAGACGAGCACCATGCAGACGGCGGGGGAGCTCCTCGCGGCCGTCGACCGGGAGGCGTCGTTCCACGTCCGCGGCGAGATCGACACGGTCCACCCCGACGGCTCGTTCCGGTGGGAGTGGAAGGTGAAGAAGAGCAAGGCCCTGCTCGACCAGGCCGACGGCCCCATGGGGCTGAAGGACTGGAGGCGCGCGGTGAAGTCCACGAAGGGGATGAAGGGCTGGTCCACGATCGCTCCATCGGGCGTCGTGCTGGAGTCGGCGCGCTCGGGCGGGGGGAGCGGGGCACGGCCGCGTTCCTGGCCACGACGCTCGAGCAGCTGCTCGGCGAGCCCGGCATGCCCCTGCCCGCCGAGCCCGTGGGCGAGGGCTGCGTGTGGGAGGTGGAGCGCCACTTCCGCGTCTCCGGCGTGGAGACGTTCACCACCGAGCGGTTCGAGATCGCGGGCGAGAAGCGGGGCGGGCTGCAGCTGGTGATGAGCGCGACCGGCCGGGCCGGTCGAGGCACCGCGGGCTGGGTCGAGGACGTCTCCGGCTTCTCGGCGGCGGGCGGCGGGGAGTGGGACCTCGCCCTCGGCGGAGCCCTCGACGTGAAGGGGGAGTCGTGGGCCGATCAGTCCGCGTCGATGGACATGGGGATTCAGGGCATCCCGCTGTTGAGCGAATCGGTGAGCAAGACCGACCTCGCCATCCGACCCCTCTAGATCCGAACAATTGCTCGGTTTCGGGGGACGAAACGCCCGCCGACCTTGACAGGGAGGGGGTCCGAGGAGTCGAATAGCGCTCCGTTTTCCGACCTTCCATGCGTTCCGAGGGCCCTCGATGGCGAAGAAACTCACCCTGCGCGGCTATTGCTACCTCGACAGCCTGCAGCCGCAGCTCGCGTCGTTCGTGGCCACCACGGCGAAGGGCTTCCTCCCCACGCCCGGCCAGGCTTCGCTGTGGATCGAGACCGCGCCGGGGATGATCGTGAACAAGCTGACGGACGTGGCCCTGAAGGCCACCGAGTGCCAGCCCGCCATCCAGCTCGTCGAGCGCGCGTTCGGGGCCCTCGAGCTGCACCACGACGACAAGGGCCAGGTGATGGCGGCGGGGCAGGCGATCCTCGACCACGTCGGCATCACCGAGGACCAGCGCGTCAAGCCGAAGGTCGTCTCGGACCAGATCATCCGCTCGGTCGAAGCCTTCCAGACCCAGCTCATCAACCGCTTCCGCTACGGGAACATGATCGTTCCCGGCGAGAGCCTCTTCATCCTCGAGTGCGTGCCCGCGGCCTACATCACGCTGGCGGCGAACGAGGCGGAGAAGGCAGCGAACGTCAACCTGGTGGAGATGCGCTCCATCGGCGCCTTCGGCCGCCTGTACATGGCGGGCGAAGAGGCGGAGATCGACTCGGCACGAGAAGCGGCCATCGCCGCAATCGAATCCCTCACCGGCGTGGACCTTCCGCCCCGCTAACTGGAGACAGAAATGGCTGATGCACTTGGAATGATCGAGACCCGCGGCTTCGCGGCCCTGGTCGAGGCGTCGGACGCGATGGTGAAGGCCGCGCGGGTCGAGCTGGTCGGTTACGAGAAGACGGGCGGCGGCTACGTGACCGCCGTCGTGCGGGGCGACGTCGCGGCCGTGAAGGCCGCCACGGAGGCCGGGGCCCGCGGCGCCCAGCGCGTCGGCGAGCTGGTGAGCGTGCACGTGATCCCGCGCCCCCACGCCAACGTGGACAGCGCGCTCCCGCTCGGTCGCCAGGGCGACGGCTCCTAGGGCGGGCCGTGAAGCTCGCGAGGGTGGTGGCGACCGTCGTCGCCACCCGGAAGGATCCGAAGCTCGACGGTCTGAAGTTCTTCCTGCTCCAGGACGTGGGGCCGAAGCTTCAGCTCAAGGACTCCATCGTCGTCGCCGCCGACTCGGTCGGGTGCGGGGTCGGCGAGCTCGTCCTGTACGCGTCCGGATCGTCCGCCCGACAGACCACCCAGACCGACAAGCGCCCCTGCGACGCGACGGTGATGGCCATCATCGACGCGATCGACCTCCAGACCGGAGACCGCCTGTACGACAAAGCGGCTGAAGGGTAGGCCCCATGGCTGAACTAGACCCCAACGAGATCCAGGCGATCGTCGACAAGGTCGTCCGACGGCTCGGCCAGGGCGGCGTGAACGTCGCCCAGGACGCCGCCCGCGGCAACGCCTCGGCCCCCCCGCCCACGGAGGTCGCCACGTCCGGACGCGGCCTCTTCGCCGACGTGGACGGAGCCGTCGCCGCCGCGCGCCGGGCCTTCGAGGTCTTCTCGACCGTCCCGCTCGATACGCGCAAGCGCATGATCGCCAACGTCCGCCGTCGCACGACGGAGGCGGTGGACCTCATGAGCCGCCTCGCCGTCGAGGAGACGGGCCTGGGCCGCGTCGCGGACAAGATCCAGAAGAACCTGCTCGTCATCAACAAGACGCCAGGGCCCGAGATCCTCGAGCCCAAGGTCTTCACCGGGGACGACGGGCTCGCCCTCATCGAGCACGCCCCCTACGGCACCTTCGGCGTCATCACGCCGTGCACCAACCCGACCGAGACCGTCATCAACAACGGCATCGGGATGCTGTCGGCGGGCAACACGGCCGTCTTCAACTTCCACCCGTCCGCCAAGAAGGTCAGCGCCCTGTGCATCTCGCTGGTCAACGACGCGATCGTGGAGGCGGGAGGCCCGGAGAACACGCTGACGGCCGTGGCGAACCCGACCATCGCGTCGGCGCAGGCCCTGATGAAGCACCCCAACGTGCGGCTGCTGTGCGTCACGGGCGGCCCCGCGGTGGTGAAGGTCGCCATGAACTCCGGCAAGAAGACGATCGCCGCGGGCCCGGGCAACCCCCCGTGCGTCGTGGACGAGACGGCCGACATCGAGGCCGCCGGCAAGGGCATCGTCGCGGGCGCGAGCCTCGACAACAACGTCGTGTGCATCGTCGAGAAGGAGGTCTTCGTCGTCGAGTCGGTGGCGAAGCCGCTGCTCGCGGCCATGGAGAAGGGCGGCGCGGTCCTCATCAAGGGGCAGCAGATCCGTCGGCTCGAGCAGCTGATCCTCACGGACGACCGCGAGCACATCCACAAGCAGTACGTCGGTCAGAACGCCTCGGTGTTCCTGGACGCCATCGGCGTCCCCTACAGCGGCGACCCGCGCCTCGTCATCTGCGAGGTGCCCTGGGACCACCCGTTCGTGCAGGTGGAGATGCTGACGTCGATCCTCCCGGTGGTGCGCGTCGCGGACGTGGACGAGGGCATCGCCCGCGCCGTCCAGGCCGAGCACGGGTTCGGCCACACGGCCACGATGTGGTCCAAGAACATCGACAACCTCCACAAGATGGCGCGCGTCATCAACACGTCGATCTTCGTGAAGAACGCGCCTTCGTACGCCGGACTCTCGCTCGGCGGCGAGGGCTACACGTCCTTCACCATCGCCTCCCCCACGGGCGAGGGCCTGACCACCGCGCTGTCGTTCAGCCGCCAGCGTCGCTGCACCCTCGCGGGGCACTTCCGGATCGTTTGACGCAGGGCCGGTGAGACGCCCCGACCCGCCCGCGATCGCACTCCTGGAGCTCGACTCCATCGCGCGTGCGCTCCGGACGGGCGACGCGATGGTCAAGCGCGCCCCGGTCGAGGTCCTGTTCTCGGGACCGGTGTCCCCCGGCAAGTACCTGATCCTCATCACCGGCGGCGAGGCCGAGGTGGAAGAGGCGTGGCGCGGCGGGGTGGCCGACGGGGCCGATCGCGTGGTGGACTCGCTCTACCTCCCGGGCGTGCACGGCGACGCGCTCGACGCCGTCCGCGGCGCCGCCGGCCGGCTCGACCCGGAGCGCGACTCCCTCGGCGTCCTCGAGACCTCCACCGTGAGCGCGGCGATCGTCGCCTGCGACGCCGCCTGCAAGACCGCCCCGGTGCGGGTCGTCGAGATGCGGCTGGGCAAGGGGATCGGCGGCAAGGGCGTGTTCACCCTCGCGGGCGAGCTGTGGGACGTGGAGGCGGCGCTCGCCGGAGCCGAGACGTCCATCGAAGAGCGCCGGGCCGTGGTGGGGAGCGAGCTCATCCCGAGGCCCGACGGCGCGTTCCCGGGCGGTCTGCGCTGAGCCCGGTGCACCGGCGCACACTCTGCGTGGCGGCCGTCGTCGCGGTCGCCGCGGGCTGCGCGCGCGACGAGGCGGCGCTCGTCGATCACGACGCCTGGGTCGCCGTCGATCCCGCCGACGACCCCTTCGACGACCGCCCCGACGACGTCGACTGCGCGCGCCTGGCCTGGACCGTCGAAACCCTGGGCGACGCCCCTTCGCTGGAGGTCGACACCACGTCGTGCGACTACCTCGCCGTGGGCCAGCCCACGATCGCGGACGCGGCGGTGGGCGAGACCGTGGAGGTGAGGCTCTGGCACGACGAGCTGGTGGCCGCGGACCCCGCCGAGACGCACGTCGCCCTGGCCGTGGACGGGGCCGTCGTGTGGGAGACCCGGCTCCCGGTCCCCGCGGGAGAGCCGCGGGAGGGGGCGATGGTGATCGCCACGCGGGAGCTCGACGAGCCGATCGCCGAGGGCG
The DNA here is from genome assembly GCA_964512225.1 of uncultured Rickettsiales bacterium. GTDB lineage: Bacteria > Myxococcota_A > UBA796 > UBA9615 > UBA9615 > CAZEKB01. The sequence continues at coordinate 36,882 of CAZEKB010000052.1, forward strand.
CGGCGGTGGTGTTCCACCTCCACAACCACGGGGAGAACTCGTACAACCTCGTCCACTTCCGGCGACTCGCCCCGGAGTGATCTACTGGTCGGCGAGCACCACGTCGAAGGTCACCGTCCAGCCCCCCGCGCCGTCTTCGACCAGGGGCCGTGCGAGCGCGGGGTCGAACAAGCCGTCGACTTCGTTGAACTCGTCGTCCTCGAAGTAGAGCTGGGTCGTGAGCGGCTCGTGGCCGGGCGCGGACACCAGGAAGTGGATGTGCCGCGGGCGGAACTCGTCGCCGTCGCGGTATCGGCCGGGCAGCAGGGTCTCGATGCGGTAGGTGCCGTCCTCCGCGGTGCGGGATCGGCCGCGGAACCGGAAGACGTCGGAGTCGTTGTCGTAGTCGCCGCGCGGGTCGCAGTGCCACACGTCGAGGTCGACGACGCCGATCGGGTCGGGGCAGTCCAGACCCGTGACGGTGCCGGTGATGACGAGGCGGTCTCCTTCGTCGCCCGCGGCGTTCAGGTCGGTGCGCTCGGGGGCATTCTCGCGGTGGTACGGCCCGAGCGCGTTGGCGGGGGTCGGGTTGCAGTCGCGCGGGCGGCCCGAAGGGGTCGGCCCCGCGGGCGGCAGATCGCGCGCCGGGGCGCAGCCCGAGACGCCGACGCCCAGGGCGCCCGCGGCGGCGGTCTCCAGAAACTCCCGGCGACTGTGGCGGCGTGACCGTTTCATGTGCTCCTTCTGCGGCAAACTGAACGATAGGTCATGACACACCCCTTCGCTGCCCGCGCGTCGCTGCCGATCGCCTTCGCCCTCCTCGCGCTGTTCGGGCCGAGCCCCCCGAACGTCGAAGCGAAGCCCCCCCCGAGGCGCCCGGCCGTCGCCCCCGAGGAGCGGCCGGAGGCCGAGCGGCCCCGCCTCGACCTGCTCTTCGTGCAGCCCGACATCGACTTCCTCGACCGCGGCGTGATGGGCGACGACCTCGACCGCGCCGTGCGGGCGGGCGCGACCGAGGTGATCGTCCAGTACCTCGCCCACGGCGACAGTCGCCTCCCGCCCCGCGACCCGACGCACCCGGATCCGGTCGTGTGGTTCCTCGATCTCGCCCAGGAGCGGGGGCTGAAGGTGTGGCTGGGCACCTGGGAGCTCGCCGTGCTCTGGCGACGCGAGATCGTCCCCCTGAAGATCTGGCGGCGGATCGCGGAGCTCGGGGCCGGCCTGATCGAGGACGTGGCCGCGAGGTACCACGATCACCCCGCCTTCGCGGGCTGGTACTGGACGCCCGAGGCGGTGTGGCCCGAGCCCCCGTCCGAGTCGCGGCTGGAGTCGCTCACCTGGACCACCAAGAAGGCGCTGATGCGCATCCGCGCGGCGAGCCCCGACGCGCCCGTCGCCATCGTCCTCGGCCCGAGCTTCGGGGAGGCGAACCTCCTGTCGCGGTCCTGGTGCCGGTACATCGAGGCCACGGCCCCGGAGCGGGTCGTGGTGATGGACGGCGTGGGGATGGGTCACCTCGACGCGTCGCTGGCGGGGGCGCTCTACGAGCAGGTCGGCACCTGCGCCCGCCGGGCCGGGGCGATCGTGGTGGCGGACATCGAGCTGTTCGGGCCCGCCGACCTCGGCCTCGCCCCCGGCCGCGAGCGCCTGCAGCGGCAGTACGACGAAGCCCGGGCGAAGACCCCGATCGTCGGGGCGTTCGACCTCAACCACCACCTCCGACCGGACACCCCCGGCGACGCGTTCGTATTCGGCCCCGTGCCCGAGCCCGCGACCTCCGTCGCGCTCGACTTCCCCACCCGCAACCCCGAAGGCGCGTGGCGCGAACGCGCGAAGCTCGACTACGGGGTCATCCAGGCGCGGCTGGCCGCGGGCTCCGGGAGCTTCCGGCGCCTCGAGCTGGTCACGCGCACGGACCACCCCGAGTACGTGGTGGCGGCGACCGTGGGCGAGGACGGCGCGCTCACGGATCTCGGGCCCGCGTCGCCCACCCACGGGCCGGGCCACAACGAGGTCACCTGGACGTGGCGGGGCGCCGAGGCGGTCGCCCCGGGGGTCGCGTTCCGCATGTCCACGAAGTCCGGGACGCTGGACGCGGTGGAGCTGAGGGCGTACCGATGACGCTCGCCGCGCGTATGGTCCGGGGCATGTCCGCGCGAGCGCTCTGCACGGCCGTCCTCGTCCTCGCCCTGGGGTGCCCCACCGAAGAGGCTCCCCCGCCCGAGCCGATGCGCGTGCTGGTGTTCAGCCAGACCCAGTCCTTCCGCCACCTCTCGATCCCCGTGGCCACGGCGGCGATGGAGCGGATGGCCGAGATCAACGGGTGGGATCTGCAGGCCACGGAGTCGACCGAGCTCTTCCGAGACGGCCTGCTGGCCGAGTTCGACGTCGTCGTGTTCCTGCTGACCACGGGCGACGTGCTCAGCGACGACCAGCAGCGCGCGTTCGAGAACTACATCCGCACGGGCGGGGCGTACGTCGGCGTGCACTCCGCGTCGGACACCGAGTACGACTGGGGCTGGTACGGCGACCTCGTGGGGGCCTACTTCCGCGACCACCTCCCCCTCCCGGTGGAGCGGACGGTCACGGTCGCGGACCGCGAACACCCCGCGTCCGCCCACCTCCCCGAGCGCTGGACCCGCACCGACGAGTGGTACGCGTTCCGCACGAACCCCCGCGAAGACGCGCACGTCCTGATGTCCCTGCAAGGCGGGGACATGGGAGACCACCCCCTCGCCTGGTGCCACGAATACCAGGGGGGGCGGTCCTTCTACACGGCGCTGGGGCACACCGAGGCGAGCTGGACCGAGGACGCCTTCCTCACCCACGTCGAGCAGGGGCTCCTGTGGTCCGCGGGGGCGATCGAAGGGGACTGCGAGGCCGGCCGGGGCGACGTCTTCGAGAAGCAGGTGCTGGACGCGGACGTCACGAGCCCGATGAAGCTCGATGTGGCGACGGACGGGCGGGTCTGGTTCATCGAGCGGTTCGGCGCGCTCAAGGTATTCGACCCGAACACCGGCGACACCACCGTCGTGGCCGAGCTCCCGGTGGCGACGGACTTCGAGGACGGCCTCCTGGGGCTGCTGCTGGACGTCGACTTCGAAGCGACCGGCCTGCTGTACCTGTACTACTCGGCGCCCGACGCGGTGGAGAACCGGCTGTCCCGGTTCGAGGTGCTGGACGACCGCCTCGACCTCGCCGGCGAAGAGATCCTCTTGTCGATCCCCACCCAGCGGGACTCGTGCTGCCACACGGGCGGGGGCATGGCCTGGGACGCCGACGGGCTGCTCCACCTCGCCACCGGCGACAACTCGAACCCCCACCGCATCCGGTACGCGCCCATCGACGCCACCAGCGTCTTCGACGACGCGCGCCGGACCTCCGCCGACACGCAGGATCTGCGCGGCAAGATCATCCGCATCCGGCCCACGGTCGACGGATACGAGGTGCCGATGGGCAACCTCTTCGACGACGGCGAGGACGGGCTCGCCGAGATCTACGTGATGGGGACGCGCAACCCGTTCACGATGACGTTGGACGCCCCCACGGGCACGCTGTACTGGGGCGAGGTGGGTCCCGACGCGTTCGAGGACGACCCCGAGCTGGGCTCCAAGGGGTTCGACGAGTTCAACCGCACGAACGAGGCGGCGAACATGGGCTGGCCGCTGTGCATCGCGGACAACCGGCCCTACCAGGCCTACGACTACGCCACCGAGACGACCTCCGGCCCGTTCGACTGCGACGCGCCGCGCAACGACTCGCCCCACAACACCGGGCTCACCGACCTGCCGCCCGCCACGCCCGCGTGGCTCTGGTACCCGTACGGAGACGCCGTCGACCACCCGGAGCTGGGCCGGAGCCTGGGGCGGATGGCGGTCATGGGTCCGCGCTACCGGGCGACCGGGGCCTTCGCCGATCTGCCCTCCTACTACGACGGCGCGCTCTTCATCGCGGACTGGATGAACGAGTGGATCAAGGTCGTGAAGCTCGACGAGGGGGGCGAGGTGCTCGACATCCACTCCTTCGCGACCTCGGTGCCGATGCTGAAGCCCATGGCCATCGACGTGGGGCCCGACGGACGGCTCTACTTCATCGAGTTCGGGTCGCTCTGGGGCCCGAACGACGAGGCGCAGATCGTGCGCCTCGAGTACCGCGGATCGGCGCGGTAGGAGACTGGATCGTGACCTCGAGTCCGCCCATCGACGCGACCACGGTCGAACGACGCCCCGCCTCCCGCGCGGCGCGCCCGGTGCCCACGCTGCGCGTGCTGTTCACGGGCGGCTCGGAGCGAATCGACGAGGTCTACCTCCTGCCCGAAGGGGCCACCGCGATCGGTCGCCGCCCCCAGGCCGTCGAGTCGATCCGCCTCACCGAAGACCCCGTCCTGTCGCGGACGCACGCCACGATCCACCGCCGGGGAGCGTCGCTGTCCGTGACGGACGAAGGCAGCCGCAACGGGAGCTTCGTCAACGGGATCCGGATCACGGGGACGGAGGAGCTCGGCGACAACGACCTGCTCCGGCTCGGCGACACGCTGCTCCTGCTGCGTCTGGAGACGCCGGGCGACGAAGGAGCTCCCGAGCGCGGACTGTTCGGGCTCTCGCCCGCGGTGCGGCGGCTGCGGGAGACGGTGGCCCGCGTGGGGCCGAGCAGCGCCGGCGTCGTGCTCCTGGGCGAGTCGGGCACGGGCAAGGGCGTGGCCGCGCGCGCGATCCACGCGGCGTCGCGGCGGGCGGGCCCGTTCGTGGCGGTGAACTGCGCCGCGATTCCGGAGGCGCTGGCGGAGTCGGAGCTGTTCGGCCACAAGGCGGGCGCCTTCACCGGGGCCAAGAAGGACCAGGCGGGCTACTTCCGGGCGGCGGACGGGGGGACGCTGTTCCTCGACGAGGTGGGCGACCTCCCCCCCGCGCTGCAGCCGAAGCTGCTCCACGCGATCGAGGAGCGAGCGATCGTGCCCGTGGGGACCACGAAGCCGGTGCCCTGCGACATCCGCATCGTGACGGCGACGTCGGTGGACCTGGAGGAGGCCGTCCGCCTGGGGCGGTTCCGGGGCGACCTGTTCGCGCGGCTCGCCGAGTTCGTGCTCGATCTCCCGCCGCTGCGCGATCGCCGCGAGGACATCCTCCCGCTCCTGCGCCGGTTCCTGGGGGGCGCGACGCCGCTGGACCCGGAGCTCGCGAGCGGGCTCCTGATGCACCCGTGGCCGTTCAACGTGCGCGAGCTGCAGAAGGTCGCGATGGAGCTCGGGGTGCGCGGCGCGGGCCGGGACGTGCTCGACCTCGCCCTGGTCGAGCGTCGGCTGCGGGCGTTCGGGGGCACCGCGATGAAGCGGGTCGGGAGCGACTCGACCGTGGAGGGAGGCACGAACCCGGTGGGCTACGTCGAGCCCATGCGCCCGCTGCGCTCGGGGCCCCCGTCCAAGCAGGAGCTGGAGTTCGCGCTGCGGGAGCACGACGGCGTCGTGTCCGAGGTGGCCCGAGCGATGGGGCGGTCGCGCAAGCAGGTCTACCGGTGGCTCACGAAGTACGAGCTCGACCCCGCCGACTTCCGCTGAGGACGACGACCGCGAGCGAGAGCGTCCCCAGGAGGCAGAGCCCCAGGCAGACCGTCGCGGCGACGAGCAGGCGGTAGGCGCCCACGCGGGGTCGATAGGAGACCTCGGCCTCGGGCCCCGGGCCCGCGAGCTCGTCCCCGGGGACGTCGACGTTGACGATGTCGATCACCTCGCGGAGCGGCGACGCCTCGACCGCGGCGATGGACCTGCCGTACGCGGTCAGCACGAAGCCGTCCTCGCGCAGCGGCGCGACGAGCTCGGGGTGGGACTCCCAGACCTTCCAGTGAGTGCCCACGATCGGGGCTCGGGTGTAGCGCAGAGAGGCCCGCGTCTTCAGGGCGAGGTATTCGCCCCCCGGCAGGGAGCCGGGGTGGAAGTACAGCTGCCGCGGCAGGCAGACGCCGAGCTCGTCCATGGCGTCGGCGAGCGTCCGCGCGACCTGCGGATGGCCCGTGCCGAAGATGGCGCGCCCGAGGGCCGCCGCCGGCGACCCCCGGAACGTCCGGAGGGCCTCTCGAGCCAGGCGATGGTCGGACTCCGCGGCCGGGACCGACGACGAGGTCTTGATGTCGATGTACATCCAGGCGTCCGGGTCGACGGCGTGGACCGCTCGCAGGACCTCCCTCAGCGTGGGGATGGGCTCCCGACTCCCGTAGTCGCGACCGTCGATCACGCGCTGGAGGCGGAGCGACTTCAGCTCCTCCGAAGTCACCGAGGCGATCTCCCGGTCCACCCCCGCGAGACGGAGCATGTCGAGGTCGTGGAAGACGGCGACCTCGTCGTCGGCCAGCAGGACGACGTCCATCTCCCGGGCGAAGCCCTCTCGGACGGCGTCGAGGAGCGCGCCGAGGCTGTTGGGGGGGTGCTCGGAGATCCACCCCCGATGCGCCAGGCGCAACCCCGCGGGCGGGTTGCAGTCCGCCAAGGGTCGGAACGACTCGCTCCCGAGCGTCCAGGCGGCCACCGCGAACGCACCGGCCAGGGTCGCCGTGACCACGGCCAAGGTCGTCCAGCCGAGGAGGGCGCGGGGGCGAGACCTCACCGGCCGAACTTAGCGGCTCGACAGGGGTTGACGCAGAAGTGAACCATGTTCACAATGTGAACGTGATTCACACTTCGACCACGTCGACGCCTCGCCGCACGTCCCGTCGAGAGGCCCGCATCGACGAGATCCTGGACGCGGCGCTCGAGATCGCCGCCTCGGAGGGGATCGACGGCCTGACGATCCAGCGCCTCGCGACGGCGATGGACTGGTCCGTGGGCGCGCTGTACCGCTACTACCGGGGCAAGGACGCGCTGCTCGTCGCCATGCAGCAGCGGGTCCTGGGCCGGCTGGGTCGCAAGCTCGAGGCGGCGCGCACGGGCGCCGCCCCGGCCGGCTCGAAGGACCCGGCCGACGCGCTCGCGTCCGTCCTCGCCGTGGTGGAGGCGTTCCGGCGCTTCGCGGCCGAGGACACGGTCGGCTTTTCGCTGATCATCATCTTCCTGGGCGACCCCCGCGTCCTCCTCCAGGACGACGAGGCGGAGCAGGTCGCCGCCGCGATGCGTCCCCTGCTCGCCACGACCGCGGCCGCGATCACCGGAGCCGAGAGCCACGGCGCCCTCGCGCCCGGCGACCCGACGGACCGCACGCTGGTGCTGTGGGCCTCCCTCCACGGGCTGATACAGCTCGGCAAGCTCGATCGGCTCGAGCCGCGCTTCTCGCGCTCGTCCGACCGCCTCACCCAGACCCTCCTCGACGGGCTCCTGCTCGGTTGGGGAGCCGACCCGGCCGCCCTCGCCGCGGCCCGAAGCATCCTCGGAGACCTCCCATGATCCTCTCCCTCATCGCCGCCGCCGCCCTCGGCGCCGTCGGCTGGACACTCGTCGAGTACTTCCTGCACCGGTACGGCGCCCACGAGCAGCCGAACAAGCTGTCGTTCCGCAAGCAGCACCTGCGCCACCACAGCGAGGGCAATTGGTTCGCGCCGTGGACGGAGAAGGCGCGCGCGGCCCTCCCCGTGGTCACGCTCCTCGGCGCGGGATCGATCCTGGTGTCCGGGGTCGGGCTCGGCCTCGCGTTCACGGGCGGGTTCGCGGTCATGTACCTGGGCTACGAGATCGTCCACCGGCGCCTGCACACCCACCCGCCCCGAGGCTGGTACAGCGCGCTGCTCCGACGCCACCACCTGCACCATCACTTCCGGAACCCGAAGGTGAACCACGGCGTCACGTCGCCGGTGTGGGACTACGTCTTCCGGACCGCCGAGTCGACCGAGCTGGTCCGCGTGCCCCGGCGCCTGGCGCCCTACTGGCTCACGGACGACTCCCACCGCGGCTTCGAGCTCCGCGGTCGGGCCCCGGCGGCGTGAACGGCGAGCAGGACCTCGAAGCCGCCTGGTCCCTCCTGCCCCCGGCCGCCACGGAGCGCGGCTCGGTGCAGCGGCTCGTGGTGCGCCTCGGAGGGGAGCGGTACGAGCATCCGGAGGCGGTGAAGGTCACCGTCGAGGGCGGCATCGAGGGCGATCGGTGGAGCGCGGGCAAGGCGGATCCGGACGCCGCGGTCAGCCTGATGGAGTGGTCGGTCGCGACGCTCGTCGCGCGCGGCACGGGGCCTTGGGCGGGGGTGGGGGACAACCTCCTGGTGGACCTCGACCTCTCGGTCGCCAACCTCCCCACGGGCACCCGCCTCCTTGCGGGCGACGTCCTCCTGGAGGTCACCGCGAAGCCGCACCTCGGGTGCGCGAAGTTCCAAGCACGCTTCGGCCGGGGCGCGCTGGACTGGGTCAACGACAAGGAGACCCGACACCGCCGCCTCCGAGGCGTGCACACCCGCGTGATCCACGGCGGCACGATCCGCCGCGGCGACACGATCCGGATCGTCGAGCGGCCGAGCGGCTAGCAGCCGGTGGGCCCGGCCCGGTGGGTGGGCGAGCCCGGTGCGGTGGGTGGGCGAGCCCGGTGCGGTGGGTGGGCGAGCCCGGTGAGGTGGGTGGGCGAGCCCGGTGCGGTGGGTGGGCGAGCCCGGTGCGGTGGCCGGGTGGGCCCGGCCGCCGAGCGGGCGTGGGCGGACCGGGGGCGAGAAGCGATTCTCGAA
>CAZEKB010000053.1:0-43513 GCA_964512225.1 uncultured Rickettsiales bacterium
GGGCGCCGCCGGCGCGGCGGCGCGCGCCACCCCGGGGGCCGGGCCCGCCGGGGCCGCCTCTTTGGGGGGGGGGGGGGGGGGGGCGGGGGTGGCGGGGGCGGCGGCCGCGGGCGACGTGGACGACGACGGGCTCGGGGACCTCCTCCTCGGGGCCTCGCTGAGCGACGCGGGCGGAGCGGACGCGGGGCGCGCGTACGTCTTCCTGGGCTCCACGATCGCCGCGGGTCCGGCGGAGGGCGGCGAGGACGTCGGTCCCTGCGCGCGGCTCGGCGGCTTCAGCGTGTGCGACGCCGACCTGATCTACACGGGCGAGAACCCGGACGACCTGGTGGGGAGCAGCGTGGCGGGCGTGGGCGATCTGGACGACGACGGGCTCGACGACGTGCTGATCGGCGCCCCCGGATCGGACTTCAATACGACCGACGGGGGCCTGGTGGCCGTCGTCTTCGGCGACGACCTCGGGGCGGCCGTGCTCGCGGGCACGAGCACCCTCACGCTGTCGTCCGCGTCGATGTTCCTGGTCGGCAGCGCCTTCGACGCCCGGGCCGGGCGCACGCTCGCGGCCGGCGACATCGACGGCGACGGGGTTCCGGACCTGTTCGCGGGCGGCTGCCGCCCCCGGACGGGCGTGGAGCCGGGGCCCGCGTTCCTGCACGTCTGGTCCGGCGCGAGCGTCGCCGCGGGGCCTCAGTCCGTCGCCCTCGCGGCGAGGTTCGAGCGCGATCCGAAGAGCGGGGCGGGCTTCTGCAGCGTCGCGCCCGCGGGTGATCTGGACGGCGACGGGCGCGTCGACGTGGTCCTCGGCGATCACGTCGCGACCCGGGTCTCCCCCACGGACGCCGGCGCGGTCTCGGTGTTCCTCTCCGGGGGGATCGAGGCGGGCGCGCTGCCGACCGTCCTCGACGCCGACCACGGCTTCTGGGGCGAGGAGCGGGGCGACCGGGCGGGGTGGTCCGTCGCGGGGGCGGGGGACGTCGACGGCGACGGCGGCGACGACCTGCTCGTGGCCGCCTCCCGCAACGGTGAGGGCGGTGAGGACGCGGGGAAGGTGTACGTGCTCCGGGGCCCGGCGGGAGTGATCGGGGAGTGATGCGGGGGCTGCTCGAGCGGCTGGCCCGCGCCATCGCCGCCCGCCCCGAACGATTCGTCGCCGCGACCGTCGTCCCGTGCGTCGTCCTCACGGCCGTCATCGCCTTCGTCCCGGTGGACGTCGGGATGCTCTCGCTGCTGCCGAAGGACTCTCCGGACGTGCAGCGCTACCTGGAGACCACCCGCGCCCTGAAGCTGGGGTCGCGGATGATCGGGGTCGTCGAGGGGCCCGAGGAGGTGCTCGACGCCGCCGTGGCGGAGCTCGGTCCCAAGCTGGAGGCGCTGAAGGGCGTCGAGCGCGTGCTGGCCGAGCTGCCGGACGCGTGGGTCGAAGCCAACAAGCCCTACGTCGTGCCCCGCTCGGTCTTCGACGCCTGGATCGCCATCGCCCGGAATCCGCTGGACGTCGCGGCCCTCGGTCGCCTCCGCGAGGGGCTGGCCGAGGTCGACGCCGAGCTCGGTCGCGCGCGCCGGGAGGGGCTCAGGCTCGTCGAGATCCGGATGACGCTCGACCCGCTGATGGCGCCGATGGGCGGCGCGGACTACTTCATCGCCGCCGCCGCGGCCGACGACGTCGCGGTAGCGCACGGCGTGACGATCGAGTTCGCGGGCGTCCCGGCGGTGGGCGCCCAGGACCAGGCGAAGGTGTTCCGCAAGATCGGCTGGGTCACCCCCATCGGGTTCCTCATCGTCCTCGCGCTGCTCCGCCTGGTGGAGCGGCGGCCGCTCCAGCTCGCCGCGATCGCCCTGCCGATGGTCCTCGCCGCGGGCGCGACCGTGGGGATCGTCGGCCTGCTCATGGACCAGATCTCGGCGATGGAGGCCTTCTTCGGGGTGCTGATCTTCGGCCTCGGGGTGGACTTCGCCATCCACCAGATGGTGCGGCTGCGCGAGGAGCGGGCGGGCGGCAAGACCTTCGAGGACGCCCTCGCGGCCACGCTGCGAGGCGCCGGTCCCGGCATCGTGGCGGGGGGGCTGACCACCGCGGGGGCGTTCGCCATCCTCGCCATGGCCCCCGATCCCGGGGCGGTCCACCTGGGCACGTCGGGATCGATCGGGCTCCTGCTGTGCCTCGGCCTCATGCTCACGCTGCTCCCCGCGCTGTGGGTGCTGCTGGAGCGTCGCGGAGTGTCCCCGTCGCCGACCGAGCTGAGCGTGCCCGGGCTGGCCCGGCTCGCGAGGTTCGGTGTGGAGCGACCCTGGACGGTGGTCGTGGTGGCCGTCCTGGTCGCGGGGACCGCCCTCGGCGGGCTCCGGCACTTCCACTTCGAGACGGACCTCGAGCGGGTGTTCAGCCGCGACGTCCCCGCCCTGCGCACGGCCGAGCGGCTCGCCGCCGAGTTCGACATCAATACGCAGCCCTGGGTCGTCCTCCTCGACGACCTGGAGGAGGCTCGCCGCCTGGGCGCGGCGTTCGAGGCCGACCCGACGTTCGGCAGCGCCGAGAGCCTGGCGGACATCTTCCCGGCGGACATGGCCGAGCGCGCCGAGATCCTGAAGGACCTGCGGGCGTTCGTGCCCATCCCCGAGCTCACCGCCGCCGCCGCCGCCGGTCCCCCCACGATCGAGGGCCTGCCGGAGCTGCTCCGGGATCGTCTCGTATCCCCCGACGGCCGGCTCGTCTTGCGCGCCTACGCCCCCAAGGCGACGATGGACGGGCTCGTGGCCGCGGACGAGCGTCGCGCCGCCCAGGCGATCGCGCCGAGCGTCACGGGGTTCGGCGTCGCGTACGAGCACCTGCTGGGCGGCGACCGACCGTGGCTGAAGTGGGTCTTCGCGGGGATCCTCCTGTTCGTCGTGGGCCTGCTCGCGGTCGACCTGCGGTCGGCTCGCTGGGTGGTGATCGCGGCGACCCCCGTCGTCTTCGGCACTGCGGTGTGCATGGGCCTGCTGTGCTGGGCGGGCGTCTCCTTCAACGTGATGACGACGGTGGTGGTCCCGCTGCTGATCGGGCTCGGGGTCGACGACGGGATCCACGTCGTACACCGCCTCCGCGAGGCGTCCCTCGCCCCGGATCTCGCGGCCGTCTCGGTGGGCCGGGCGATCACGATGACGACCGCCACGACGTCGACGTCGACGCTGGCGTTCCTGATCTCGGATCACCCGGGCCTGGAGTCGCTGTCGCTGGTGCTCGTGGTCGGGCTGCCGCTGTGCCTGCTGGCGTCGGTGGCGCTGGTGCCCGCGCTCGCGGTCCTCACCGCTTCTCGTACACCCGCTTGAGGCGCACCTCGTCGATGGGGCCCGTCCAGGTCCCGTCCTTCTTCTTGGCGGTGGCCCGCCGAATGAGGATCAGGCGCACCCCGAGCTGGGTCCAGTTCGTGATCTCGTGGACCTCCGAGGCGGTCTCTCGGCGCTTCACGGAGCCCGCGCCCAGCCTCCGCGTGAGGACGGCCTTGAGCCACTTCGCCGCCTGCTCGGTGGGCCGCTCGAAGACGATGCGCGCGTCCTGGACCCAGTAGTCGCGGTAGACGCAGGCGGCCTCGCCCTTGCTCCGGAGCAGGCGCACGTCCTGGGACTTTCGCCCCTTCGGCATCGTCGAGTCCTGCTGGGGGCAGTACGTATCGGGGAACGGGCAGCCGCTGCCCTGCGGCAGCATCGCGCAGACGATCGCGTCGGCGCGTCGCCAGTCCTCGATCACGGCCGCGGAGTAGTCGAGCCGCTGGTACTGCAGGCGACCGTCGTCCTCCACCGCGCGGAACTCCACGCCCTCCCAGGGCCACGACCACGTCCGCTTCTTGCGGCTGCCGTCGCGGTCCACCGTCTTGAGCGGGGCGCCCCACCGCGGCTCGTAGAAGGTGACCAGGTCCTCGAGGTTCCGGGGAGTCTCCCGGCGGTACTTGAGGCGGATGATCGACAGGCCCGAGTCGCCGAAGAAGGCGGTCACGTCCACCTCGGACTCGAAGAACTTCGCGCCCCGGATGCTCACCGACGCCCCCGACGTGTCCGCGGGCGGGTTCTTGGGTCGCGGATCGAGGATCGCCTTCGACCCGAACATCTCGGTGACCTTCTCGCGGCTCATGCCCCACTTCATGCCTGCGAAGCCCTCCACGGCGAAGGCGGCGCGGGGCACCAGCAGCGCGAGGGCGAGGAGCGCGGGGAGGAGGACGGGGCGGATCATCGGCGGAGTCTTCTCTTCGTCTTCAGCACGGACCGCACCAGCGCGGTCCACGCGATCTTGTCACGGGGGGCGCCGCCGATCGCGAGCAGGGCGAGTCGTCGGCCTTCGGAGAAGTCGCCGCGCTCGCGCATCACCCAGTGGGCGGCGGCGGCGTTGAGCACGCCGAGGCGACGGGCCCAGTTGGGCTCGTCCTTCGTGAACCCGGGGAAGCCGGACTTGGACAGGACCTCGAGCGTGGCGGCGGCCATCAGACCGCAGTCGCGCCCGATGCCGTCGCCGGTGTCGGTGTACGTGGCGATCACGTCGTCCAGGACGTGGATCCGCATGCCGTAGCGGGTGATCCGCAGGTAGAGGTCGTAGTCCTCGGCGAGGCGGAGGGACTCGTCCATGCCCCCGGCGGCTTCCCAGTCCTTGCGACGCAGGGTCACGGTCGAGGTGCAGACGAAGGAGTCGAGCGTCAGGTCGCGGTGGTGTCGGTCCCCGCGACGCCGGTCCGCCCCCAGCCACAGGCCCCCCGACGCGCGCCGGGCGTCCCCGCAGACCAGGCCGACGTCCTCCCGCGCCTGGAGCACCGCGATGGCCGCGTCGAGGCGGTTCGGCTCCCACAGGTCGTCGTCGTCGAGCAGCGCGATGAACTCCGCGTCCCCCTTCGCGGCGGCGCGGTTCCGAGCCGCGGACGGGCCGTCGGCCGACCCCTCGGCTTCGTCCACCACCTGCACGCGGATGTCCGCCCAGGACTTCGTCGCCTCGCGCACCGCCTCGACGCTCGCGAGGGCCCGCTTCAGCGCCTCCGGGCGCCGGTACGTCGGCACCAGCACGTCGATCGTCGCGGGGGCGGGATCGGTCATCGGTCGGCGGTCTCCTGCACGGCCCCGCGGGCCCACGCCACCGTACGACCGAGTCCGTCGTCGAGCGAGGTCGTCGGGCGCCAGCCGAGCACCTCGGCCGCGCGGGCGACGTCCGCCTGCATGTGGCGCTGGTCGCCGGGCCGCACGGCCTCGTGGCGGAACGGGAACGAGGCCGGGTCCCGCCCGCAGGCCTCGGCCACCTTGCGCCACAGCACGTTCATCGTGATGCGGGTCCCGGTGCCGAGGTTGACGGCCACGGGCTCCTCGGGCGGCATGTCGAGCGCCCGCAGCCACGCGTCGGCCACGTCCCCGACGTAGACGAAGTCGCGCGACTGGGCGCCGTCGCCGTAGATGACGATCTCCTCGCCGCGCAGGATCCGGCCCAGGAAGATGCCGAGGACACCCTGGTAGGGGTTCGTGAGCGACTGCCGGGGCCCGTACACGTTGAACATGCGGAAGGCCGCGGTGCGCATGCCGCCCCCGAACCCCTTGCCCGCGATGAGCACGGCGCGCTCGGCCGCGTACTTGGTCACGCCGTAGAAGGAGATGGCGGCGCAGGGCATGTCCTCGCGCACCGGGAGCGCGGCCGGGGGTCCGTAGGCGGTCATGGAGGACGCGAACAGGAACGTCTTCACCCCGTGGACGTTGGACGCCTCGAGCATGCGGGCCGTGCCCACGCCGTTGACCTCCATGTCCCAGGACGGGGACGCGAACGACCGGAACGTGCTGGCCTGGCCCGCGATGTGACAGACGGCCTGAATCCCGGGGAGGGCTTCGAACGCGCGCTCGATGTCGGCGCGCTCGCGCACGTCGCCTTCGATGAACCGGGCCCCCGCCGGGACGTTGCTGCGCAGACCGTTGGAGAGGTCGTCGAGGACCACCACGTGGGAGCCGCGCTCCACCAGGGCGTCCGCCACGTGGCTTCCGATGAACCCGGCACCGCCGGTCACGAGGACCCTCACCGTACTCCCAACGACGGCACCCGCCGCCTACCAGCGCGGACGCGCGTGCGCCCGCTCTCGTCGATCCACCCAGGCCGCCAGGGCCCGCGCGAGCGCCGCCCTCCCTCGCCGGGCCGTCGACGCGGGGCCGTCGGCCAGCTCGAGGAGGCGCGCCTCCGAGTCGCGCAGGATATCCCCGATCCAGGCGTCGTCCACCCGTCGGGCGCCCAACGCCCCGCCGCGCCCCGCCGCCGCGTCGCGCAGCCCCTGCAGGCCCTCGAGGGTCCCGCGCAGCGCCGGGACCGGGTGATCGCCGCGGGCGGCGCGGATCGCGAGGTCGGAGAGGACCGAGACGGCGAAGGCGGGGGCGGCGGCGCGCAGGGTGGCGCGGGGCATGGAGCGGGCGAACAGCCGCCACCGGTTGCGGGCGTGCAGCCGCTCCGCGCGACCGTTGCCGCGGCCCCAGCCGTAGGTGGCGCTCCCGCGGTGGACCACCCGCGCCGCGGGCACGTACAGGCAGGGGAAGCCCAGCGCCTGCGCCCGCAGGCTGAGGTCGACGTCCTCCAGGTAGGCCTCCATCGTCGCGTCGAACCCGCGGCAGTCCCGGATCAGCTCCGAGCGGTACGCCGACGCGCAGGCGGGGGCGCCGAACACGCGACGCTCGACCGCGAACTCCGGCCCGTCCGCCGACCCGTGGCCGATCGCGAACGGCTCCCCCCAGCGCGTCAGGCCGTGGCCCGCGCTGTCGATGGTGCGGGGGTCGTCGGCCTGGAGGACGCGGGAGGCGAAGGACCCGGCGTCGGGGTCCCGGTCGGCCGCGTCCAGCAGCGCCGCCAGCCAGCCGGGATCGGGGACCGCGTCGTCGTTCAGCAGGGCCACGAGCCCGCCCCGCGCCGCCCGCAGCCCCGCCGAGGCGGCCACGGCGAAGCCCCGGTTCTCGCGGAGGTGGAGCTGGCGCGCCGCGGGCAGGACCGAGCGGGCGATGTTCGCCGCGGTGGGCGCCGGGCCGTCGAGCACGACGACGATCTCCGGGACCACGTCGACCTGTGCCCGGATGCCCGCGAGGCACTCGCCCAACCACTCGACTGCGCCCTCGTGGGTCGGCACGACGACCGAGGCCCGGGGGCGGCTCGAGGCGAAGGTCTCGCCCGCCCCGGTCAATCGACCGACCACCGCGCTGCGAAGCGATCCGGAGCCGCCGCCGCGGTCCGCAGGAGGGTCCGCTCCACGCCGCTCAGCCCCCGCAGCCGCTCCGCGGTGCGACGGTTCTCCGCGTAGTTGTCGCAGCCGAGCTCGCACCCGCAGGAGACCCCCTCGTCGTTCCCGATCGACGCGAACAGCGGCCCCTCTTTGCGCACCGCGCGAGCGGCCTCTCGGAACGCCTCCTGCTTCGCCCCGCCCCAGATCTCGGTAAACGAGGCGTCGTGCAGGTTGCCCGAGGGGATTCGGTGCGCCTTGAGGCAGGGCACGACCCGCCCATCGGCCATGACCCGCGCATAGTTCCAGCCCGCGAAGCACGGGGACTGGTGGACCAACTCCGCATCCGCGGGTCGATTTCGGGCGATTGCATCCAGTCGGACGAGCAGAGCGTCGATTCCGAGCGGTCGGGGCGCTCTCCAGGGGGCCCGCTCGGCGAGGGGACGCAGCACCTCGAGCACCGCAGCGGCCTGATCCGCCCCCAGGCCGAGGGCGTCGGTGTGGCCGGGGACCACGTCGGCGACGGCCCACTCCACGGCGTCGCAGCCCAGGTCGTCGGCGAGCGCGAGCATGGCCGCGGCGTCGTCGGCGTTCTCGCGGGTGAGCACGTGGTACAGCTTCGTCCGCGGGCGGTCGACGCGGCGGGCGTTGAGCGCGCGCAGCCGATCGACGACGGCGTCGAAGGTCTCGGGTTTCGTGCCCGGGTGGGTCGCCGCGTAGGCCTCCCGCGTACCCGCCCAGAGGCTGACCGTCACGTGGTGGACGCCCAGGCGGATCAGGCGGTCCACGCCCTCGTCGTCCACGAGCGAGAAGTTGGTGTGGAGCGACGCCGTGAACCCGCGGTGCAGCGCCTCGCGCAGGGCCTCCCAGGCCCGCGGGTGGACCAGGGGCTCGCCTCCCCCCGCGAAGTAGATCTCCTCCGTGCCCAGCGCCCGCAGATCGTCGAGCAGGCGGACGTAGACGTCCCAGGGGAGCGTCGCCTGGCGGTCGATGCGGGCACGGTTCCGCTCCTGCAGGTCCGGGGCGTGCAGCCAGCAGACGATGCAGTTCTGGTTGCAGGCGTCGGTGAGGTCGACCTGCACGGTCGTGGGTCCGGCGAAGGCGCGGGTGCCGTGGAAGTAGCCGGCCAGCTGCAGCGCCGACACGGGGAGGCGCTCGGGGAGGAGCCGCACGCGCTACCGGGTCCGGCCGAACAGGGTCTCGGCGATGAGGCGGGCGTCGAGCGACGGGGACCAGCGGAGCAGGTAGAGCAGGTCCGAGGCGACCATCTCCTCGAGCCGCCAGCGTCGCAGTCGGTCGAGCTGCCAGATCCCCGTGATGCCGGGGCGGACGCGGAAGCGGGCCTGCTCCCAGGGCTCCAGGCGGGCCGCGGTCTCCGGGTCCACGGGCCGGGGCCCGACGAGGCCCATGTCCCCCGCCACGACGTTGTAGAGCTGGGGGAGCTCGTCGAGGTGCAGCCGACGCAGCAGGGCCCCGAGGCGGCCCCCGCGGTCGTCCCGCTCCGCGCCGGAGGGGAGGCGCCACATCGAGAACGGGCGCAGCGACCGACCGATGCGGGGTACGGCGATCAGGGGCGCGCCGAACCGGGCCGCGAGGAGCGCGAGCAGGGGCAGGGCGGGCAGGGCGAGGAGCGCGAGGCCGAGGGCCGCCGCGATCCGCTGCGCGACGTTCTCCGCCGCGGCGAGGGCGGGGGCGTCGGCGCCGGGGCCGAGGGCGAGCACCGGGAGGCCCGCCAGCCGGTCGGCGTCGTCGGACTGCAGCAGCTCCGTGGGACCGGTGAGCGCGAACGCCGCGGGGACGCCCAGCGCCCGGAGGTCCGCGACGCCCCCGGCCATGCGGGAGAGGTCTTCGGGGGAGCCCGCGAGGAGGACGACGTTCGCGCGCTGATCGGCGGCCGTCTCGGCGATGGCGGCCCAACCTGCGAGCCGCGGCGTGGGGCCCCCGGTCGCGAGCGGAGCGAGGGGGGCGAAGCCGAGGATGTCGAGGCGCTCGTCGGGGTTCTCGGCCAGGGCCCGGGCCACGGCGGCGGCGGCGGCGGGCTCCCCCGCGAGGATCGCGGTGCGTCGGGGCGGACCCGCGCGGAGGCGACGCCCGACGTGGAGGAGCGCGGTCGCCGCGAGCGCCCAGGCGGCGAGGGCGGGCGTCCAGGAGGAGATCGCGCCCCCGACGACCGCGGCGAAGATCACCCCCGCGACGGTGACCCCGAGGCCGGGCAGGGGCGCGCGGCCCACCGCGACGCTGCGGGGACCCGGGGTGAGCATGGCGCCCACCGTCGCCGCCGCGGCGGTCGCCGCGGGGTCGAGGCCCAGACCGATCCCCAGCCCGGCGAAGGCGACTCCGCGCGCGACGAGACCGGCGGCCCGGGCCGCGACGGTGCGCCACCACCGGCCCGTCCACCAGCGTCGACTCCACCGCAGCCCGTAGCGGATCCCGGACGCGACGTGGTGGAGGAAGGCCCGGTTCCACGGCACCTGGCGGCGGCTCGCGCCCCCGAAGCGATGGGCGACCCGGGAGTCCGCGCGGAAGGCGACTCGCCGCCCCGCGGCGCGGAGGCGACGGCACAGGTCCACGTCCTCGAAGTACAGGAAGTAGCGCTCGTCGAAGGGCCCCGCGGTGGGCACCGCGTCGCGCTCGAACAGCATCGCCGCGCCGGTGACCCAGTCCACGTCCGGATCGGACTCGGCCGTGGAGGGGAGGTGGCGGGCGGAGGCGGCTCGACCCGGGCCGGTCCGGCCGAAGGGCGTGCGCCGCGCGAGCACCGTGGGCAGGTCGTAGAAGCGCCGGGGCGACTCCTGGTCGGTGCCGTCGGGGAGGATGAGGCGGGGCGCGGCCAGGGCGGTGTCGGGGTCGTCCAGCGCGTCGAGCAAGGGGGCCAGGGAGCCCTCGCCGAGTTGCGCGTCGGGGTTGAGGAGGAGGACGCGCGGGGCGGTGGACCGCCGGAAGCCCTGGTTCACTGCCGCCCCGAAGCCGCGGTTGCCGGCGTTGCGCACGAGGTCGACGTCGGGCGCGGCGCCGAGGCCGTCCGCGCCGCCGTCCGAGGACCCGTTGTCGACCACGACGAACTCGGGGACGAGGCCCGCGTCGGTCGCCTCGCGGCGCGCGGACTCCACGCAACGGGCCGTGGCCGGGCCGTCGTCATGGACGACCACGATCACCGAGAGGTCGGGACGTCCGCCGGTTCGCACGACGTCATTGTTCTCGCCCGCGCGTGGGCCCGCAAGCCGCGCGCGCAGAGAGGCTTCCCCCCGGCTGGTCTATGCTCCCGCCCGCCGCGATGCGCGTCCTCCTCGTCACCGACGCCCTCCCTCCCATCCCGCGGGGCGGCCTCGACCTGCACGTGCGCGAGCTCGGGGCCGAGCTGGAGCGCCGCGGGCACAGGGTCCTCACCTGGGCGGCCGCGGGCGACGCCCCCGACGCGATCGGCGAGCCCGCGGCGGGCCCCCCGGGGTCGCGGCTGATGCGCACGATCCGATCCCAAGAGGCGGCCGAGGAGTTCGAGGAGCGTCTGCGGGTCGACGACCCCGACGTCGTGCACTTCCACAACCTGCAGGGGCTCTCCCCCCAGCTGCCCGAGACGGCGCGCAGCTTCGGCGCCCAGGTGGTCTGGACCCACCACGATCTCTTCGCCTTCTGCCCTCGCGTGCACCTTCGTCGCCACGACGGCGCCGCCTGCGACGGTCCCCGCAACGGCATGGCCTGCGGGACCTGCGTGAGCGGGGGGGTGAAGGGCCTGCTCGCGGCTCCGGTCTTCGCGGTGCGACACGCCACGTTCAAGGACGCCTGCCGCCTCACCCACGCCCACATCGCCCCGTCGTCGTGGGTGCGCGACTTCCTCGTGAGCGAGGGGGTGAGCGAGGACCGCGTGCACGTGGTCCCCACCGCCGTGCCGAGCCCGGGTCGAATCGCCCGGCTCCCGGGGCGCACCGGGCCCGCCCGGTTCGTCTACGCGGGGGACCTTCGGGAGGCCAAGGGCGCCGACCTCGCCGTGGCGGCGATGCGGTACCTCGATCCCGACCGGGCCCGGCTCGAGGTGCACGGCGGCTCGCCCGCGCCGCCGGCGTCCCCCGAGACGGGGTTCGAAGACGGGCTCGCGGCCGCCGCGGAGGGGCTCCCGGTGTCCTTCCACGGTCGCTACGAGCCGCCCGACCTCGCGTCGATCCTCGACGGCGCCGCTGCCCTGATCGTGCCGTCGCGAGTGCGCGAGACCTTCGGGCGCACCGCCGACCTCGCGTGGCAGCTCGGCGTGCCCGTGGTGGCCGCCGACCACGGGGCCCTCGCCGAGCGGGTCGAGGACGGGCTCAACGGCACGCTGTTCCTGCCCGGCGACGCGCCCTCCCTCGCCGCCGCGATGGAGCGGGTCGTGCGGGACGGGATCCTCATGCAGGCGGACCTCGACCGTTGGCCCCGCGCCCTCGACATCGTGGGCGCGGTCGAGGCCCTGCTGCCCCACTACGTCTGGCGCCCCTGAGGGTGGCGATCGAGTCCCGAGCGATCGCGATCGGGGTGCCCTGCTTCAACGAGGCCCCGCGGGTCCCGGCCCTCCGGGCGGCCCTGGAGGCCCTGCACCCCGCCCCCGGGGTCTTCCTGGCGGTGGACGACGGCTCGTCGGACGGCACAGGCCCCGCGCTTCGATCCGCGGGGTTCGAGGTCCTGGCCCACGAGGTGAACTCCGGCCTCGGCACCGCGCGCAATACGCTGTGGCGGCGGGCGCAGGAGCGGGGCTTTCAGGCCGTGGCGTTCCTGGACGCGGACGTGGAACCGCCCCCCGACTACCTCCGGCGCGTGTGCGAGCTGCTGGCCCAGGGCCGCGTGGCGGGGGTCGGAGGACGGAACGTCGACGACGGGGACGACTGGGTCGACGCATGGCGGGGGCGGTTCTTCCCCCAGAGCCTCGGGGAGCGCGACCTGATCGACGCGCCGATGCTCGTGGGCGCCTGCGCCACCTACCGGGTGGCTGCGCTGCGCGACGTCGGCGGCTTCAGCCCCCGCTTCCGCACGCACGGCGAGGACGTGGACATCGGCCGCCGCCTCCGCGCGGGGGGGCACCGCCTCCGGTACGACCCCACGATCGTCGTGCGTCACGTGCGGAAGGACTCGGCGGGGACGCTCGTGCGCAACTGCTACCACCACTGCCGGGAGGGCATGCGCGCGACCCTCGCGACCCGCGGCCTCGAGCCCGGCCCCCCCGACCTCGTCCTGGGCATGACGCGCAAGGCCGTGACGGCGCCGGTGGCGGCGCTCGTGCGCCGCGGAGATCCCCGGGAGGCGGCGCTCGGCATGGCGGCCTGCGGCGCCGCCTTGGCAGGCTACGCCGCAGGACTGTTCCGACCGAGGTAGCGTGGTCGGCCGTGCGCCCGCAGGTGACGATCGTGATCTTCACGCGGAACGACGCCGACCACCTGCGTCGGTGCCTGGGATCGCTGATCGCGATCCGCGGCACCGCGTCGGTCGAGGTCGTCGTCTTCGACAACGCGTCTCGAGACGACACCCCCGCCGTGGTCGAGGACGCCGCCCTCCAGCTCGAGGAGTGCCGTCTGCTGCGCACCGAGGTCGAGACGTCGTTCTCCGACGGCAACAACCGCGGGCTCGCCGAGGCGCGAGGCCGCTACACGCTGTTCCTGAACCCCGACACCGAGCTCACGGCGGACGTCCTGGAGGCCGTGGTGGACGCCGCTCACCACGACCCCGCGATCGGCCTCATCTCCCCGAAGCTGCATTACCCGAACGGCGACCCCCAGCCCACGGGGTGGCGCCTGCCCACCCCCGTCGGCCTCGCCCAGGAGCGTCTGCGGCTGCGCACCCGCGATGTGGACGCCGAGCCCGGCGTTCCCCTCACGGACGTCGGCTGGCTGATGGGCTGCTTCCTCCTCGGACCCACGGACTTCCTCCGGGAGATCGGTGGCTTCGACGAGGCGTTCTGGTTCCACGGAACCGACCTGGAGATCTGCGCCCGCGTGGGTCGGGCCGGCCGCCGCGTCGTGCGCCTCGAGACCGTCTCGATGCTCCACGTCGGCCACCGCGAGTGGGGCCCCGAGCGCACGCGGCGGTCCCACCAGGCGCTGGTGCAGTACCTGCGGCGCGACCACGGCGTCGCGGTGGGGGCCATCGGCGCGCTCACCGTCGCCGCGGAGCGATTCCGGCGGTGATCCACCTCGTCGGCCGTCGGGGCGCGGAGCGACGCCTCGGGGGCGATGGTCTGCAGGTTCGGGAGAGCGCGGCCGTGCTGCGGGCCGCCGGGCGGGAGGCCGTCGTGCAGTCGAGTCCGGACTTCGTGGTCGGGGCGGGCGACGTCGTGCACCTGCACAACATCCAGCGGGTCCTCGACTGGGGGCATCTGCCCGAGCGCGCCCGGGCGGCCGGGGCCGCCGTGGTGGTGAGCCCGCTCTACCACCCCGTCGACGACTACCACCGCCGCGGCCGGCGCGGCCTCGACGCGGGCCTGGCGCGGCTCGTCCCCGACGCCGACGTGTTCGCGGGCCTCCGCTGGGGCCGCACCTCCGGTCTCCGGGAGCGCGCGGTCGAGGTCCTCGAGGCCGCCGACCGCCTCCTGTTCGTACACCCCGCCGAGCGCGACCTCGTGGCCGAGGCCTTCGGGGTGCGCGACCGAGCGTCGTCGATCGTGCCGGTGGCGATCCCCCCGGTGGAGCCGGGCCCCGGGCCGGCGGGGGGGGAGCCGATCGTGGCCTGCGTGGGCCGCATCGAGCCCCTGAAGAACCCGCTCGCGGTGCTCGAGGCCGCCCGCGGTCTCGGCGCGAGGGTCGTGTTCGCGGGCCCCCCCGCCGGGGCTCGCCACGCCGGGTACGTCGCCCGGCTTCGGGCGTCCGTCGCGGCCGCGAAGCACGCCGAGTATCGGGGCGAGCTGCGCCGCTCCGACGTGCTCGACCTCCTGCGCCGGGCCCACGTGCACGTGCTGGCGTCCTGGACGGAGGTCGTGGGTCGCGTGAGCCTCGAGGCCGCCGCCTGCGGGGCGGCCGTGGTGGCGACGGAGGTGGGCTGCGCGCCCCGATACCTCGCGGACACGTCGGCGAGGTTCGTGCCCGCGGGCGTGCCGTCGGCGCTCCGGGAGGCGGTCGCTGCGGCGCTCGCCGCGCCTCGGCCCGGTCCCGACGACGACGCGGCGGCGCGGGTGCGATCGCGCTACACCTGGGACGTCGTCGGTCCCGCGCTCGTCGCGGCGCTGCAGGAGGTGGCGCGATGAAGCCGGGGGTGCGGGTCCTGGGGGTCGTCGTCTTCGTGGGCGTGATGTACGCGCTGCTCGGGCCCGCGCGGGGCCTCGCCGAGTACCTGAGGGAGTCCCACCGCCTCGCCGCGACGGTCGACGGTCTCGCCCTCGCGCTGGGCTTCGTCGTGGTGCGGCAGGGCCTCACCGAAGACGACGTGGCGGGCGGGATCCGGCCGAGCGGCCTCCTCGGCGCGGCCCTCTTCGCGGCCGCGGCCTACGGCCTCGCCATGCACTGGAGCCTCCCCGAGGAGCGGTTCCACCTGCCCCAGTACTTCGCCGTGGCGCTGGTGATGTGGTGGGCGACGGAGGGTCGCGTCGGGCTCGCCCTGGGCCTCGCCCTGGCCGTCGGCGTGGGCGACGAGGTCGTGCAGTGGGTCCTCCCCAACCGGACGTTCGACCCGCGCGACCTGCTCGCGAACGCGTGCTGCGGGGCCTCGGCCGTGCTCTTCCTCGGGGGCGGCCGGGCTCGATTCGCGGCGCCCGTCGTCCTCGCCGTGTGCTGGGCGGTGCTCGCCGTGTTCCCGCCCTACATCGCCCCCGCGCCCCTCCCCGAGCCGACCCCGACGGCGGCCGCGGACCCCACCCCCCAGCCGTTGCCGAGCCTCGATCCCGCGCCTGCTCCCGTGCTCGTGCTCGGGCCCGGGGCGTACCGGGGCGCGCCGGTCATCCTCCTCACCGTCGACGCGCTGCGGGCCGACCACGTGGAGCCCTGGGGGAGGGCCCCGGTGCCGACGCCGCACCTCGATCGGCTGCGGGCCGAGTCGGTCACGTTCTCGGAGGTGTTGTCCGAGGCGGCGTGGACGTCGCCCGGGATCGTGTCGCTGATCACCGGGCTGGCGCCCGCGGTGCACGGGGTCGAGGTGCGCGGCGTGGACCTGAACCCGGAGATCCTCACGCCCCTGGACGTGCTCGTGGACGCGGGCTACCGGACGCTCGGGTTCGCGGCGGACGACAGCGAGACGTACCGGAACCTCGGCTTCGAGACGGCCCTGCTTCGGGACGCCCCCCCCGCCGAAGCGCTGGCGCAGGGGCTGGACGTCGCCGCCGCCGCGTCGCCGGACGCCCCGGTGTTCGCGTGGCTGCACCTGCGGCAGGTCCACGCGCCCTACGACGCCACGCCCGCGCGGCTGGCCGAGCTCGGCCTGGACGTGGAGCTGCCGGACGCCCCCATCCTCGCGCGGGCCCGGGGCGCGCACACGGTGCCGCGCGAGATGTTCCCGGGCCGGCACCACTGGCTGAGGGACGCGATCGCGGCCCTGTACGCGGCCGAGGTGGCGGACGCGGACGCGGCCCTGGGCGAGGTGCTCGCCGCCCTGGAGGCGCGGGGGCTGCTGGAGCGGGCGATCGTCGTCCTCACCGCCGACCACGGCGAGGAGCTGCTCGAGCACCACGGGATCGGCCACGCGAGCACGACGCTCGACACGGCGCCCCACCCGGAGGTCACGCGCATCCCCCTCTTCGTGCGCCTGCCCGACGGTCGAGGGGCGGGCAAGATCGTCGCCGAGCGCTTCGTGCAGTCCGACCTCTCCCCCACGCTGCTGACCCTCCTCGGCGCGCCCTCGCCCGAGACGACGGGCCTCGACCACTCGGTCGCGGTCCTCGACGGTCCGAACCTCAAGGCCTCGCACCCGCGCGAACCGGACCACGTGCCCCCGACGCGCGAGGTGCTGCTCTCGACGAGCCCGTGTGGGTGGCAGTGCCCGCCCGAGCGCCGCTCCGAGCGGGTCCACGCCTGGGTCTCGGGGCGCGACCGCCTCTTCTGTCGCGCCCCCGTCGACGATCCGTCCGGCTGCCCGGCCCCGATCCGGCAGGCGGTGACGGCGGCGCGGGCCCTGCAGGCGGGCCTGGGCGCGCCGGTGGCGTCGCCGTGAACGATCTCGTGCGGGTCCGCGCGACCGACCTGCTGGCGCGCATCCCGACCCCCGCCGGTCCGGGGGCGCGGCTCGTGGCCAAGGCTCTGCGGGACGCGGGGCTCGAGCCCGTGGGGGTGCGACTCGGGGCCCGCCCGGTCGCCGTCGTTCGGCCGTGCGCTCCCGAGCTGCGCGCGGCCGCGCTCCGGTCGTTTCACGGACGCTTCCGCGGGGGCACGCCGGTCCTCACCCCGGGGGAGTACGTGGTCTGGGCGCTCGCGGCCGGCGGCGGCGCGGCCGACTGGGGGGAGCTCCCGGCGACGGCCGCCCCCGACGACGTCACCGCTCGCCGCCGCACCCTCCGGCGCGCCTCGGGCCTGCTGCTCCACGACATCCCCGCCGCTCTGGTTCGGATCGGGCGCCGACCGGGCGCTCGCTCGGACGCGACCGCGGCCGTGCTCCGCCTCCGCGCCCTGCTGGAGCGGGTCGCATCGCCCGCCGGGTTCCCGCCCCTCCCGGGGCGCGACGCGCGGGCCCGGGAGCTGCACCGGACGGCGATGGGAGCCGCCCACGTCGCCTTCGCGGGGGCGGCGATGGAGGAGCCGGGGCCGAGCTTCGCCGCCGCCGCGGTCGCCGAGGCGCCGGCCCGCACAGCCCGCGCGGTCGCCTCGCTCTTCGCCCCCCTCGTGGCCGATCTCGGCGGCCCCACCCGCGAGGCGCTGCGATCGCTGGTGCTCCTCCCCGGAGCCGTCGGCACCCGCCACGCCTGGACCCTGCTCGCCACCGTCGACGACGACGCCCCCCTCCACCGCGCCGCGGCGGTCCGGGACGCGCTGCAGGGTCACCTCGCCATGCTCGAGCGCCCCGTCGCCGCCTGCGTCGCCCCGCTCGCGCCGGTGGTCGTGACGGCCTCGACCCTGCACGGGATGATCGCGGGCCGCCTCTTCCGCAGGCCCCTCCGTCGCCTCGCCGCGCGGCTTCATCGGATCGTCCTGTCGGGGCCGGACCCCGTGGGCGATCCGCCCGGGCTCGACGCGTCGGACGCCGACCGTCGGGCCGAGGTCGCCGCGCTCCTGGGCGCGTCGGCGACGGCCTGGACGCTGTCCGCCCGAGCCGTCGACGTCGAAGACCTCGTCTTCGGAGCGTGGCCCGCCGCGATCCACCACGCGGGGTGGGGCGACCCTCACGCTTCACAGGCGTCGATCCTGGCCGCGCTCGCCCGCCGTACCGATCCGGCTCTCGCCCGCGTAGGATCCGGAGCGAGTCGCCGGCCGTGGGGTGATCCCGAGGCCGTCGACCGGGGACGCGCGCGTGGGTTCCTGCGAGACTGGGGCCCGGCGCTGGTCCGCCTTCAGGAGGTCGCGGTGGAGTCGCTTCGATGACGCAGCCGGTGCACGAACAGCAACACGTCCAGCTCGTCGCCGTGGACCACGAGTGCCTCTTCGGCGTGGTGCTGTACGCCTACGGCAAGGCCCTCAAGGGGGCGGATCGGGCGATCCTCCACCGGGCGGTGCTGTCGCTGGACTACAAGCCGGACTCGGACGAGGTGAACCGCCTACGTCGGCAGCAGAGCCGGCTCCGGGACGTGGGAGCCGACCAGGCGCTCATCGACGACCTGGAGACTCGGATCGCGATCGAACACGGGCGGGGGCGACGGGCCGCGGACCTGGCGGCGCGATCGCTCGGCGAGGTGCGGGACGCGGGGATCCGCTGGTCGGTCATGGGCAAGCGCGGCGCCCCGATCCGCCTCTCGCCGGAGCTCCATGGCCTGCTCAAGCGCCTCTATCCCGACGACGTGACGGGGGACGTGCCCGCGTACCTGATGGGCACCGAGCATCCGAAGGACGCCGACGGAGCGGCCGTGTTCGCGGACGGGCCCTGGGAAGACGCTCCGGTCTACCGACCCCCGAAGTCGGTGCTGGACGCCTATCGCGCGCTGTCGTTCGTGGACCGCCCCACGCTCGACGCGGCCATCGACGCCGTCGTGGGCACGGGCCCGGACGCCGAAGAGACCGCGACGTGGCTGGAGGCAGACTTCGAGGCCCTCACCGCTCGGTACGAGTTCGCGGCGGCGAAGGGCCTCGGGCTGGACTACCGGTACAGCTGATCGGCTAGAAGACGCCGAAGTCGAAGTACTGGTTGCCGCCGGGGGTGATGAACAGCGTCTCGCCCGACACGGAGCCGGCGGGGACGGTGACGGTCGTGGTGGAGACGGTCATGCCGTCGATCTCGTCCGCGTCGATGTCGATGTCGGGGTTGCCGGTGACCTGGGAGACCGGCACGTCGGGGTCGTAGTCGTCGCCGCCGGTCTCGACCATCGCGGACTCGCCGTCGAAGAAGCAGTACCAGAAGTCCTCGTTCTCGAACTGGTCGACGGCCGTGTCCTCGGTGGAGACGGTGTAGATGTCGATCTGCTCGCCGACCCGGGCGGTCGTGGGGGACACGCCGATCACCTCGAAGGAGGCGGTGCCCTCGGGACGCTCCCAGTCGTCCTCCCACTCGTCCACGGGGTAGGGCTCGATGCCGCCGTCGTTGACGCCGAAGTAGGAGTCGCAGCCGACGAGCAGCGAAGCGGAGGCGAGGGCGACGAGGGGGAAGAGGCGAAGGGTCATGAGGGTCTCCGGGGTGTGGTGCCCCAGAGACCTGCATCAAGCGGGCCGGCCGCTCGGGTCAAAGCAGCTTGCCGGGGTTCAATACGCCCGCAGGGTCCCACTTCGCCCGGAGCGCCCGCTGCAGATCGATCACGTCCGCCGACTGCTCGAGCGACAGGTAGGGGCGCTTCAGGGTCCCGATCCCGTGCTCGCCCGAGATCGTGCCCCCGTGGGCGAGGGCCAGGTCGAAGACGGCCCGGACGGCCGAGGGAGCGCGCTCGGCGCCGTCGGGGTCCTCCCACAGGATGTTCACGTGGAGGTTCCCGTCGCCCGCGTGCCCGTACGTCGCGATCACGAGATCGTGGGCGGCGGCGATGTCGGCGAGCCGACGGATCACGTCGGGCAGCGTCGACAACGGGACGGCGATGTCCTCCGAGAACCAGCCCACGGCCCCCTGCTTGACCAGCTTCGACATGAAGCGCCGGGTGGCCCAGAGGCGCTCGCGCTCGTCCGGGTCGTCGGCGCGACGCACATCGATCGGACCGGGCGCGGGCAGGGCGGCGACGAAACGCTCCAGGTCCTCCGCGGGCCGCTCCAGGTCCCCGTCGAACTCGACGAGGAGCAGGGCGCCCCAAGCGGGGTCCACCGGAAACGGCGCGTGGGGACGGATCCGCCGCAGCACCACGCCGTCCACGAGCTCCATGGCCCGGGGCGTGATCCCGATCGAGCGGGCGGCGCTCACGGTGCGCGCGGCGTCGTCCACGTCGGCGAAGGCCATCAGGGCCGTGACGATCTCCCGCGGCCGGGGCAGCAGGCCGAGGCGGATCCCGGCGATCACCCCGAGCGTGCCCTCGGAGCCCACCAGGAGCGAGGTGAGGTCGTAGCCCGCCACCGACTTCGGCTGGCGCTTGCCCGTCTCGATGACGCGGCCGTCGGCCAGCACCGCCGTGACCCCGAGGACGAACCGCGACGTCGTGCCGTACTTGAGCGCGACCGGCCCGCCCGCGTTCGTGGCCACGTTGCCGCCGAGGGTGCAGGTCGCCAGCGAGTTCGGGTCGGGCGGGTAGAAGAGGCCGCAGTCCGCCATCCGGTCGCGGAAGGCGCCGGTGATCACGCCCGGCTCGACCTCCGCCCAGCCGTCGTCGGGTCGCACGGCGAGGACGCGGTCCATCGTCTCCAGCGACAAGACGATCCCGCCGGGCGAGGCGATGCACCCCCCGGCCTTGCCGGTCCCCGCCCCCCGCGGGGTGACGGCGACCCCGTGCTCGGTCGCCCAGCGCATCGTCGCGGAGATGTCGGCGATCGAAGCGGCACGCACGACGGCGCGGGGCACCACCGGGGTGGCGGGGGAGGCGTCCCCCGCATACTCGGCGAGGGCGTCGGGATCCCGGAGGACCTCGCCCCGGACGGCGCGTCGGAGCTCGTCGATCACCGCGGGTCGGGATGCCGCTCGGTGTGGATGCGGCGGAGGCCGTCGCGCCAGTCCAGGATCGGGGCGATCCCCCGGGCCTCGCACCACTCCGCCGTGGCCGCTCCGTCCAGGCGGCTGTCCGCGGGTCGCGCCGCGACGAGGGTGGACGGCGGGGCGCCCTGGTCCACCACGACGACGTCGGTCAGCCCCCGGGCGTCCAGCACGGCGCGGGCCCAGCTCCCGCGGTCGACGGCGGGGCCGCCGGTGGGGTGGAGGATCGGCGGAACGCGCGGGGCGCCCGCCCGATCCGTGGCCCCGGCCGCGTCCGCTTCCAGGGCGGCGCAGACGTCGAGGAGCCAGCGCGCCAGGTCCGGCACCCAGGTGGGGCGGGACTGCTGCGCCTTGATCACCGCGACCGTCCCGTCGGTCACCTGGCCCAGGACGAAGCGGCCGAAGGGGTCGCCGTCGGGTCCGAAGAGCCACGAGACGCGCACGACGGTCGTGTACCACCCCTGCGACAGCACGAGCTTCTCGCCCTGGGCCTTCGTCGCCCCGTAGGACTGGACCGGTCCGTGGCGGGCCCGCTCGCCGTACGGTCCGGGCCCGCGGCGTCGGTGGTCACCGAAGACGTAGTCGGTGGATACGTGCACGAGGGGGACACCGACGTCGGCGCACGCGAGGGCGAGCCGCCCGGGCCCGATCGCGTTCACCGCGGAGGCGCGCTCGATCTCGCTCTCGCACCGATCGACCCGCGCCATGGCGGCGGCGTTGAGCACGGACGTCGCGTCCGCGGCCCGGAGGAGCTGCTTCCAGTCGTCGACCGTGGCGACGGCGAGGTCCGCGCGCTCCCGGTCGGGGACGATCACGTCGCCCGCCGCGACCACCGCCCGGCCGAGCAGCCCCGTGGCGCCGAGCAGCAGCGTCGTCATCGGATCTCCACCAACACGGTCTTGAGGTAGCGCGCCTCGGGGAAGCCGACCGGCACCGGATGGCACGGCGACTGGCCCCCGCGCACCACGATCACCGCCTCGCGGCGCGCCTTGTAGGCGGCGTCCACGACGGCCTTGTGGAAGCGCTCCTCGAACAGGTGGTGCGAGCACGACGCCAGCACGACGTAGCCCCCGAGCTGCACCTTGCCGATCACCTTCTGGAACAGCCGGGTGTAGGCGCTCGCCCCCTTGCTCGCCTGCTTCCGCGAGCGGATGAAGGAGGGCGGATCGCACACGATCGCGTCGAACGATCGGTCCGGTTGCCCGTCGAGCCAGGTCGCTACGTCCGAGGCCTCCGTGGCGACCCGGAGGCCGGCCGCCTCCGCGTTCACCGCGACGAGCTCGAGCGCCCCCTGCGATCGGTCGACGCAGACCACGTCGTCCGCGCCCGCCCGGGCCGCGTGCAGCCCCCACTGGCCCACGTAGGAGAAGAGGTCGGCGACCCGCCCCGCGCCCAGCATCGGGGCCATGCGGCGGCGGTTCTCCCACATGTCCAGGAACAGCCCGGTCTTCTGCCCGCCCGCGGGGTCGAAGGTGATCGGGAGGCCGTCGTCGTCGACGGTCCACCGGCCGGAGACGTCGCCCCAGGCGGGCACGACGTCGGCCTCGAGCCCCTCGAGGACCCGTCCGCGTCCGTCGTTGCGCCACAGCCCGCCGGTCAGCTCGGGGGACACCTCCCGCACGGCCGCGACGATCTCGTCCCGGCGCTGGTCCATGGCGGCGGTGTTCGCCGTCAGGACCACGCGGTCGCCGTATCGGTCGACGATCAAGCCGGGGATGCCGTCGGCGGCGGCGTGCACCCACCGGTGGGCCGCGCGGCTCCGGCACGTCCGCTCCCGTCGGGCCTTCGCCTTGGCGAGGGCGGCGCGCAGCCAGGCCGCGTCGAGCTCGCCGGGGTCGCGTCGCGCGATCCGGATCGAGATGAGCGAGTTCGGGTGACTGAAGCCGCGGCCTACGAACTTGCCGCGCCCGTCGAACACGTCCACCTCGCCCCCGAGCGGGAGATCGCGGGGGGAGTCGGCGAGCTCGTTCGAGAAGATCCAGGGGTGCCCGGGCCGGGCACGACGCTTGAGGGAGACCTGCATCAGACCTTCTCGATGTCCGGCGCTCCGAGCAGCCCCGAGGGCCGGAAGCTCAGCACGACGACGAGGATGAGGAACGCGATCGCGTCCTTGTAGTCGTGGAACTCGGCCTTGGGCCAGTCGTCGTCGCCCATCCGATGGCCGAGACCTTCCCACCCGAACTCCATCGTCGCGATGACGACCGTCTCGCTCAGCCCCAGGAGGAACCCGCCGAGCATCGCCCCGCGGATGTTGCCGATGCCGCCGAGCACGGCCGCGACGAAGGCCTTGAGCCCGATGATGAACCCGTCGTTGAACTTCACCCCGCCGTAGCGGAGCCCGTAGAGGATCCCGGCCGCCGCCGCGAGGGCGCTGCCCACCACGAACGTCGTGGTGATGACGCGGTTGACGGGGATGCCCAGCATCATCGCGGCTTCGGGGTCCTGCGCCGTGGCGCGCATGCCCTTGCCCAGTCGGGTCCGGGATACGAACACGTCGAGCGCGACCATGAGGCCGATGGCCGCGAACAGCGTCAACGGTTCGATGTACAGCAGTCGGATGCCGCCGATGTCCCAGTGCACCGTCGTGAGGCCGGTGAAGTCGGCGAGCTGGGGGAAGGGCTGCGTGTCCCGACCCACCATCAGCATCACGAGGTTCTGGAGGAAGATCGACGCCCCGATCGCGGACAGCAGGGCGTTGAGGCGGGGCGTCGACCGGGGGGGAGAGGGCGAGCGCTCGTCGAGGCGGAAGGCGAGCCATGCGCCGCCCACGAGCACGACGTATCCGGCGATGCGGGCCGGTCCCAGGCCCGCCGCCGAGCCGCGGACCAGCAGCGCGAGCCCCACGACGGCGAAGGCGGCCATGGCGATGGCCGACCAGGTGGGCGTGCGCCGGAGCGGCTTGTAGGCCACGGAGTCCAGCGCCACGCCGAGCGCCGCGCACCCGACCATC
This sequence comes from uncultured Rickettsiales bacterium, assembly GCA_964512225.1. GTDB lineage: Bacteria > Myxococcota_A > UBA796 > UBA9615 > UBA9615 > CAZEKB01. Next base: position 23,269 of record CAZEKB010000053.1, read on the forward strand.
GCGACGATCAGGGCGACCGGGGCGACGAACCAGATCGACGTCACGCCGTACCCGAAGCAGGTGCGGATCACGATCAGGCCCAGGAACGAGCCCACCATGAACACCTCGCCGTGGGCGAAGTTGATGAGCTCGATGATCCCGTAGACCATCGTGTAGCCCAGGGCGATGAGCGCGAACAGCGCGCCCAGGGTCAGGCCGTTGATCAGGTGCTGGGCGAAGACCTCCGGGGTGGTGAAGACCATCACCGCGGCCGCGAGCGCCAGCGCCGCCGCGAGCGGCACCAGCAGCGCCGCGACGCCGAGCTGGATGCGCTCGGCGGTGCCCCGCGAGCCCGCCACGTGCCTTCCCCGGACCTCCGCTACTCGGCCGCCGGCGGGGCTTCGCCCTCGGGAGCGGCCTCGCCCTCGGGAGCGGCTTCGCCCTCGGGAGCGGCTTCGCCCTCGGGAGCGGCTTCGCCTTCGGCGCCCTCGCCCTCGCCCTCGGCGTTGGCGGCGGCGTTGGCGGCGGCCTCGGCGGCCTGGGCTTCGAGCTCGGCGGCGGTCACGATCGCGCCCCCGCGCGTCGCCGTCCCGAGGAAGGTCCAGTCCTTGTTCTCGACCTTGTAGAAGGAGTACTGCTGGTTGAGCGTGTCGCCGTTGTCGTCGAACCTGGTGACGCCGAGGGCTCCGTCGTGCTCGCCGGCGCGGGCGTTCTTCACGACCTCCTCGCGCATCTTCGCGACCTCCTTCCGGCCGCCCTCGATGGACTGGAAGGCGGCGGCGAGGAGGATGTTCGCGGTGTCGTACGCGTACGGGCCGTAGTTCTGGACCTTGCGCTCGTACTTCGCCTCGAAGGCCTTCATGAACGCCTGGGCGGTGGCCATCTTGTCCAGCGGCGTGCCCGGGAACGAGAGGATCGCGCCCTCGGTGGCGTCCCCGCCCACGTCGAAGAAGTCCTGGCCGAAGCTGCCGTCGTCGCTGATGAACGTCGCGGTCATCTGGAGCTCGCGCATCTGGCGGACGAGGAAGCCGGCCTCGTCGTACAGCCCGCCGAAGTAGACGGCCTCGGGGTTCGCCTCGCGGATCTTCGTCAGGAGGGCCTTGAAGTCCTTGTCGCCGACGTTGACGCCGTCGAAGGACTGGATCTCCAGGCCGAGCGTCTTGCCGTGGTCGCGGAAGACCTCGGCCAGGCCCTGGCCGTACTGCGTCTTGTCGTGAACGACGGCGATGTTCGTGAGCTTCAGGTGGTCCTTGACGAAGGCCGCGGTCAGCTCGCCCTGCACGCCGTCGTGGGGGGTGACGCGAGCGATCTGGGGGAGGCCCTTGCGCGTGATCTCGACGTTCGTCGTCGCGGGGCTGATCGCCATCGTGCCCGCCTGGGCGTAGATGTTGGCGGCGGGGAGGAAGCACCCCGAGTTGTAGTGCGCCACGAGGCCGAAGACGGCCGAGTCGCCCGTGACGGCGTAGGCCGCGGACACGGCCTGCTTGGGGTCCGACGCGTCGTCCTGGAGGTAGAAGCGCAGGTCGAAGCCCTTCTCGGCGAACCGCGCGGACCATTCGTCCACGGCCATCTGGGAGGCGTCGGCCATCTCCTTGCCCACCGAGGCGTTGGGCCCCGAGACCGGCAGGACGGCGCCGAGGGCGACGTCGACCATGCCGCCGCCGCCTCCTCCGGCGTCGCCTCCGTCGGGGCCGTCGAGGTCGCCGCCGCAGCCGAGGGCGAGCGCGGCGACGGCGGCCGCGAGGGTGGGGAACAGGCGCGCGCGGGGCGTGCGGAAGATGGACATGAGGCCTCCCGGAGAAAACGAGGGCGGAGTGTACCGAGGGACTCCGGGAATGGTGCGCTACGGCACGGCGAGGTCGAGGATCAGGCCGTACTCGGCGAACTCGAGCTCCCGGCGCAGGAACGGCGGAGGCTCGGCGGCGTCCGCGGCCCGGGCCAGGGCGGCGAAGTGGGGGACGCGCTTGAAGCGCTCGTCGAGCGGCACCGGTCCGCCGCCCGGGCCGAGCTCGGCGGCGAGGCTCTTGAGGTTCACGAGCGCGCTGATCCCCACGTGCTCGCCCACGCTGCGGAAGTCGAAGAGATCGGAGCGGACGCGCACCGGCCGATCGCGGCCCCGGATCAGCAGATCGATGGCGGTGTAGGGCCCGCCGGTGCGCCCGAGCGCGCCCCCGCTGCGCTCCTGGGCGTCCGGCTCGATGCGGCCGAGCACGGCCGTGCGGATCGTGCTCCGGAGGATGGCCTCCTCGCCCCCTTCGCGGAGCCGAAAGGCCACCGTGTCGGCGTCCTTGTGCGTCATGGCCACGACCTCTTCGGGCCCGCCCCACGCTGCGATGCGCGACCGCAGGAGGACACCCGCGAACAGGCCGCCCTCGCGCAGATGCTCGACCGCCCGGTGAGCCTCGGCCTCGTCCTCCAGAAACGCGAGGGCGCGGGGGACATCGCGCTGCAGGGCCTGCACCGCGGTGTAGAGGTCGACCCCGAGGGTGTTCACGAGCCGGTGCTTGAGCCACGCGATCTTCGGCTTGTAGGTCGGGTGCGGGAACAGGACGACGCGGGCCTTCGACTCGCGGTTGCCGAACGGGCCGCCGCCGCGGACGAGGGCCTCGGCGTACGTCGAGGGAGGCGGGGGCGCGTCCGCCAGCAGCGTGATCGTGGAAGCCCCGCCCTTCTTGCCGCGCTTCCCCTTCTTGGGGACGGGCTCGGGAGCGCGTCGGGCGGACAGGGTGGGCCCCCCGGGCTTCGTGGGGGGTGACGGGGCGCGGGGCGCGGGGCGCGGGGCGGCCGGGGTCGACTTCTTGCGGCCGAAGCGGCTCAGGAGGCTCGGCTTCGGGGCGGGCGTCGCGCGATCCTCGAGCTGCTGGAGCAGGGCGCGCGCGGCGTCGTCGAGCTCCGGCGCCGGGGCCGCGGGAGGGGCGTCGTCGGTCGGCGGGGGCGCGGTGAGCTCGGGCAGCTCGCCGCCGCAGTACATGCAGCGGGCGTGCTTCGGTCCGCTGTTTCGGCCGCAAGCGGCGCAGGTGCGAACGACAACCGACACGCCGCGGGGTATAGCAGCCGCGGTGTCCGACCCCGAGCCGAAGCCGCCGATCGTGCACCGCGTCCGCCGGGACGGGGACGGGATGCCGCTCCTGGCGTACCTGCTGCGCATGTTCACGTCCGTCCCCGAGGACGAGTTTCGGCGGGCGGTGGACGAGGGGTGCTTCCGCGTCCGCGACGACGACGCCCCGGCGCGCAGCCGCGTGATCGGCGCACAGGACCGCCTTCGCGCGGGGGAGATCCTGCTCGCGCGCGTCCACTCCCGGATCCCCGAGGATCCCTTCGAGCCGCGCCCGCCCCGACGTCTCGAGGTGCTGTTCGACGACGAGCACCTCCACTGCGTGAACAAGCCGCCCGCCCTGCTCTGCTACCCCCTGGGGGTGCGGACGGTGGCGGCGATCACGATCGCGGAGGCGGGGATGGAGGACCGGGGCGAGGTGATCGGGCTGCGGGTGCTGCATCGCCTGGACAAGGACACGAGCGGGGCGCTGGCGTTCGCCAAGCACCTCGAGGCGGACAAGCGCATCAAGCGGATGTTCGCGAAGCGGCGGGTGAAGAAGACGTACGTCGCGCTGGTGCGCGGCGAGTTCCCGGGCGGCATGCAGCGGGTCCGCGCGCGGATCGGCAAGGACGAAGGCGGGCCGATCCGGATCCGGATGCGCGTCGACAAGAAGGGTCGCGACGCGGAGACGATGTTCCGTCGACTCGGCCACTTCGGGGTGGAGGAACACGACCACGGCCGCGGGTTCTCCTGGGTCGAGGCTCGCCCGCTCACGGGGAGGACCCACCAGATCCGGGTGCATCTGGCCTCCATGGGACACCCCGTGGTCGGCGACAAGCTCTACATCGACGACGGTCGCCCGTTCCTCAAGAAGTGGGAGGGGCGGCTGGAGCAGGCGGACATCGATCGGCTCGGGCTCGCGCGCCACGCGCTGCACGCCTGGAACCTGGTGCTGCAGCACCCCATGGTCGACGAGGTCCTGCGTTTGCGAGCACCCCTCGCGCCGGATCTTCTAGATTTCGCGGAGCGGCACGGGGGTCAGGTCCCCGACCCGCTGCCGTTCCCGGAGCTGCGATGATCCCCGAAACGCCCGACGCGCCCGCCCCCGGCACCGTCCTCCCGGCGCTGCCGATCTTCCCGCTCCCCAAGACCGTCTTCTTCCCCAACACCCTCCTCCCGCTCCACGTCTTCGAGCCGCGCTACTGCCGCATGATCGAGGCCCTGCCCGCCCGCCGGCCGCTGCTCGCGGTGACCCTCCTGCAGGGGGACTGGGGCCCGCGCTATCACTCCGCGCCGGACTTCGCGGCCGTCATGGGTCTCGGTGAGGTGGTGCACCGCGAGGAGCTGTCCAACGGGCGGTACAACATCCTGCTGCGGGGTCTGGCGCGTGTCCGGGCGCTCGACGAGCTGGCCACCGAGGAGCCGTTCCGCACGGTCCGGGCCGAGGTGCTCGGCGAGACGCGCGAGGACGGCGACGAGCTCGAGCTGCGGCGCTCCCTGCCCACCCTGCGGCACTTCTTCGCGACGATCCTGAGCCGGGTCCCCGGGGTGGACATTTCCGAGGCATCTCGGTTGTTCGAGACGTCGACGCCGCCGGGGATCGTCGTCGACTCGATCGCGAGCGCACTCCCGGTCGCGCCCGCCTACAAACAGCAGCTCCTCGAAGAGCTGCGCCCGTCCGCTCGGGCGTCCAGGCTCGCGTCGATCCTGGCCGAGATGGTGGTGCGGGACTTCCCCGAGACGGGGGAGCACGCGCCCGTCGGAGGTGGCTCCGAGGCCTGAGGGCGGTCGGCGATCGGCCGTGCGCGGGCGCCGTGCCCGCGGGCGTCAGGTGAGCAGTCGCTTCAGGAGCCGGCGGACGCTGGGGCGGCGCGGGCGGACGAGCCGCGTGGCGGCCTCGGCCCGAGCGTCCACGTCGCGCGCCAGTCGCAGGGCCGCGTCCGTGCGCGGGTCTCGGCGTCGACGGGCGTCGAGCGCCGCGGTCAGGGCCTCGGGCGTCGCCAGGTCCTCGGCCCCGAGCTCGACCATCACCCGTCCCTGGACGGCGACCCCCGCCTCTTCGAGGTCGAGGAGCGCTCGAGCGTCGGCGTCGGCGTCGGCGTCGGCCCTCCCGAGAGCCAGCTCGGCCGTGGCGACCCAACCCGCCTCCCGGACGCTCATGGCGGCCCCGACCGCGGCCTGCGCCGCCGACGCTTCGAGGAGCCCGAAGTCGATGGCGGCGACCCCCGCGGCGGTCGCGACCGTCGCGTCGATCGCCCCGACGTCGCTCGGATCGACCCGCAAGCGCACCCCGCCGACCTCGGGGTCGAGGCCCGGCGTCTCCTCCCGGAGCCGCGCGAGGCGGGGGAGCAGCGCGGCGAAGACGTCGACGGAGACCGCGCCCCGCAGGTCCAGCCACGGGATCCCCAGCAGGGCGCACTCGTTCACGTCGTGGACCACCCGGTCGATGTCGGCGTCCACGAGCACGCCCGACGCGGCGAAGCGACCCTTGTCGGAGAGCGGCGAGCCGCTCAGCTCGGCGACCGGCCGGAACGACCGCACCGCCGCGCGCCACCGGGCCCCGACGCTGCCCTGGTACCGGGCGTAGTCGAGGAGCTTGCGGTCGGTCATCACGGGCGCGTCGAGCCGGCCCCGGACGTCGAGCGCGGCGGCCACCCCGTCGGCGTCGGCGTTCTCGCCGAGGGCGTTCATCAGCGCCACCAACCCCTTCGGGTCGGACAGGGAGAGGGCGCCCGCGTAGGCGCCGTCCGCGGCCGCGACGTCCCGGTGGGCGGGGTCGTCCACGACCGCCACCGCCACCTTCGCGTCCACCGCGGCCTCGGCCACGCACCGGGCGGCTTCGCGGTTGCCCGGGTGCCAGGCGACGAGGACCGCGTCGGCTCGATGCACGTCGACCGCGCGCTCCGCGTCCCCCCCCGGACCGCCGCGCGCGGCGTCGTGGACGGAGACCCGGTGGGGGCTCGCGAACTTCGCGGCGGAGGCGAACGCCAGCAACCCGACGGGCAGGACCCGACGGCCGAGGTGGGGAGGTTCGAAGCGGAACTCCGCGGCCCATCCGTCACCGGGAGGACGGATCACCAGGGCCTTGCGAACGCGCACGGAGGGAGACTAGCGCCGAGGACAACGAATGCGCCGGCGCGGGGGATACGCGAGAGAGTCGAGAGGGAGGCAAGGGCCCCCGAGGCCCGCGCAGCGGAGCGCAGTGAAGCGGAGGACTGGGGAGGCTCTGCGGGGCCCCCGGCGACAAATCCCCGATTTGTCGAGAGGGGTGCCTACGGCATCAATCCGCCGGAGACGCTGTCTTCTCCCACGGGGGGGTAGATGTCGAGCCCGAGGTAGTCGATCGCGCCCCGCACGTCGTGGAACTTGTTGTCGTAGTACGTGTTGTCGTTGATCGCGAACGAGATGTACCCGTGCTCGGGCGCCTCGAACTCCATCGACTGGCCGAGGACGAAGTACTTCGTCATGGACTCGTCTTCGGACTCGAAGCGCATCAGCAGGGCGCCCAGCGGCATGTCCGACACGAGCCCCCCTTCGCCCGCTTCGGCCTGGAACATCTGCCCCACGCGGCCCTCGGGGTCGTCCTTCTCGAGCATGCCCGCGGCGACGACCGAGCCGTCCGAGATGATGTACACGTTCTTCTTGGGCTTCCCCTGGTCCGTGATCGTGTACTTGCCGTTCTCCTCCTTCGTGGACTCGAGCAGGAGCTTGTTGCCCTTGCACACGTGCAGCCGGAACTGCCACGTGGCCGCGATCTCCAGGAAGTTGTGATACTCGTACGTGAACGGCTTGTAGCACTGGTCCGCTTCGAGCTTCCGCCCGATCTCCGCCAGGTAGTCGAGGTAGTCGTCCGCCGACGCCTTGCCCTCGCCCACGGCCTTGCAGCGCTCGAAGTTCTCCTGCAGCCACGTGTCGAGCAGCTGCGGCCGACCCAGGAAGGCCGTCTCGAAGTAGGTGAGCGCCTCGTAGCTGTCGATCTTGAAGCCCTCGCGCTGCTTGCCGTTGACGAGCTTCTCCACGAACTCGTAGCCGGCCTGCCGGGCCTGTCGCCGGTTCGTCTCGTTCAGGGCGGCGAAGTCGGGGGGCGCGTAGCAGGTCCAGTCGCCCACCTTCACCGGGCCCACGACGACGGCGGGCTCCTCGCCCTTCTTGCCTCTCTTCTTCTTCTTCTTCTTCGCCAGCGCGGGCGACGCCACGAGGGCGAGCGCGATGAGGAGGAGGAGGCTCAGAGTCCAGGTACGTCGCATCGATGTCTCCCGAGGGCGCGCAAGACTACCGCACCCGTCGCAGCGCCCGGTAGGACCGAAGTCGCACGCCGGCGGGGGCAGAACGCAACAGGGGAGACCCGAAGGCCTCCCCTGCGGAGTGTCTCGCGACGCTCGGTCAGCCGATCTTGCCCTGGAGCAGGAAGCCGATGACGAGCGCGTAGATGCACAGCGACTCGATCAGGACCAGACCGAGGATCATCGGGGTCTGGATCTTGCCGGCGGCGCTGGGGTTGCGCGCGATGCCGTGGAGGGCGCCGTTGGCGCAGATGCCCTGGCCGATGCCGCACCCGAGGGCGGCGAAGCCGATGGCGAGACCGGCGCCGAGGCCGACCCAACCCTGATCGCCGGCGGCGATCCCGCCATCGGCGGCGAACGCCATCGTCGGGACGATCGTGACGAGGAGGACGGTGGTGAGAGCGGTGAGGGCGGTGCGGATGCGGTTCATCAGTTGCTCCTGTCGGGCGGGGAGCCCGTTTCCGACGACCTCCAGTGCCGTCGGGTGGGGAAGTAAACACTGCGCGCCGCGTTGCCGGCGGGGCGCAACCATTTGCTGCGGGTTTTTGGGGACTTAGTGGTCGTGTTCGACCGCAAAGGCGACGTAGACGGCGGCCAGCAGCGAGAAGACGAACGCCTGCATGAAGCTGACGAAGACGCCCAGGCCGATGAAGATCGCCGGGATGACGAAGCCGAGGACCATGGAGATGGTCTCGGGCAGCGCGTTCAGGAAGATGTCGAGCACCAGGTGGTCGCCGGAGATGTTCCCGTAGAGGCGGATGGCCAGGGACGCGGGGCGCACGAGGTGGCTGATGATCTCGATCACGACCATCATCCAGGCGAGGTACCAGACCGGGCCCAGGAAGTGCTTCAGGTAGGGGACGAGGCCCTGCTCCTTGATGCCGTGATAGTTGTAGTAGGCGAAGACGACCAGGGCCATGCCGACGTTGCTCGACAGCACCGCGTGAGGCGGCGCGAGGCCGGGGAAGACGCCCATGAGGTTGTTGAAGAAGATGTAGACGAAGATCCCGGCGATGAGCGGGAAGTAGCGCTCCGCGTGGTGCGGGATGACGCCCTGAATCATGTTCAGGAGCCCCTCGGTGAGGATCTCGAAGAAGTTGCGCGGCTTCAGGTCGGCCCCGGGCACGAGGCCCTCGCGACCTTCGGGACGCTTGTTCAGGGCCGCGCGCGCCAGCGCCGCGAGCACGAGAATGAACACCATCGTGACCGCGGCGTGAGCCACCGGCAGGAAGCGGGCGCCCTCACCGTGCAGGAACGGCAGGGTCCCGAGCCAGGTGAACGCGCCTTCGGAGGCCAGGACGACCGGGTTCATCGCTCTCCTTCTCTCCCGTCCGCAGACGGCTTACAGCACCCAGGACATGACCGACGCCGCGATCACCGCCACGACGACGACGCTGAGGCCGAGCAGCAACCCGATCGGGTCGATCTCGACCACCAGCACGAGAACCCCCAGGACGGCCGCGAGGCCGACGAACTTCGCGAAGAGTCGCCCGATCAGGATGGCCGGCGCGACCTCCTCCCCCGACGTCAGCTTCACGACGATGCGGGCGAGGACCCAGAAGTTCGCGAGCGCGAGAAGGCCGCCTGCGGCGACCCCCGTCGCCCCGGGGACCCCGGAAAGCTGAAACCCTCCGACGATCGTCGGAATCATCAGCAAGCCGGCCAGGGCGGCGATGCGACGGGCTCCGGGAGGGATTCCTCGCGACGTCGGGGGAGGGAGCGCCTCGCCCGGCCTCGCTGCCGCTTTCTCGTGCTCTTCCGTCAAGTTCGGGCGCTGACCTACAACGCCATAGGGAGGGTGTCAACGAAGCCGGGGTGCAGCCGATCGTTGCGATCGTCCTGCAGCGGTCCGATCGAGCGCTCAGCCCGTGGCGCTGCCCCCGTACCGGACAGCCTGCCGCTCCGCCCACTTGAGCCGCGCGGTCCGGCCCCCCAGGTAGCCCACGGGGGCGAGGATCAGGCCCGCGATCACCCCCATCCAGGCGGGCTGGAACGCCATCACGAGCAGCACCACGAGCGCCCCGGACAGGGTGCCCGTCGCCACCTCCACCTCCGACACCGACGGCTTCGGGGGCTCCTGCCAGTCCTGGACGTGCGGCGAGTTGACGTGAGTCAGGGGCCACAGGCGCGCGGAGATCCAGACCAGCCGGTAGTAGTCGTTGTCGCCCCGCCCCTCGAAGTTGGTCTGTGGACCCGCCCCCCACGGCTCGGCGTTGGGCCCCAGACACCGCAGGGGAGGCGATCCCGGCTTCGCGGCCTCCTTCAGCGAGTCCTCGAAGCGGATCGGCAGGTAGGCGGCGAGCTCGGGGTTGCGGGCGTCGCGCAGGGTGGTCATGCCCCCGAGCCCGTTCTTGGGGACGAGCGCGTCGGGGCGCGCCTCCCTCCACTGGCCGTAGAAGCGGGAGTGCACGCCCGCTCGGATGAACCAGATCGCGAGGCAGGCGAGGGCGAGGACGAGCCCGACTGTGAGGAAGCGCGCGTCCAGCAGCCGCGAGGTGTCGCCCGCGAGGGAGAAGACCGCCAGGGCCGCCCACACGACGAACAGGTTGTAGACGACGCTCAGCACGTTGTAGAGCGAGTGCGTCTTCGGATCGAGGTGGTGCTGCGTGCGAAAATCGAGCAGGGCGAGGCACCCGTCGCAGGCGTAGTAGCCGCGCCCGAGGACCTCGCGGGGGGCGTTCTCTTCGTCGTCGTCGCGCGCGGTGCGGCGGCCCTGGGCGGCCTTGGGGCGACCCGCAGCGAGCTTGAGAGTCCGGGCATAGCGGACCTCGATCACGTTGTACGCCTCGAGTCCGCAGTACACGCAGGGCGTCATGGTCCGAGTCTATCGGGCCCGCCCGCGCCTCGCGATCAGGGGGTCCACGAACTCGTGACGCCCGTGCCGTCCACGAGGTCGACGCGGGTGACCGTCACCCGGGCCTCCAGCCGCCTCCCGAGCTCCCGGCCGACCCACCCCGCCACCGCGACGGCCGTGGGCGCGAGACCCCCCGAGGCGAACGGCGCCAGGTCTTCCAGGCGTCGGTGATCGAGCGGCTCGACGACCTCCCAGAGCAGCGCCTGCAGGGCCCGCGGCGCCACCACGAGGCCCCCCTCGAGCGCGTCGGCGGAGACGGTCGCCCGCACCCGCCAGTTGTGCCCGTGGAGCCCGTCGTCGGGGCCGTGGGCGGTGCAGATCGTGCGTTCGACGGTCACGTGGAACATGTCGGCCATCCGGACATGCGCACCATGTAGCATGCGCGGCCATGTCCGATCCCACCCCCTCAGGATCCCTCGGGCCCGTCGCGATCATCGCGGGCCTCCTCCTCCTCCTCGGCGCGGGCGCGTACATCGCCATGACCCAGGGTGACGACGCACCCCCTGCTCCGCCTGCGCCCGCCGCGTCCGAGACCGCTCCGGCGATCGCCGCCGAGGCTGCCCCCGTCGCGGCCCCCGAGGCCCCCGACGAGGTCGCCGCTCCCGTCGCGGAGGACGGTCCGACGGGCCCCGCCCGGCCCGCGCCCTCGGTGCCCAGCTCGTCGACGCTCGCGATGGCCTCCGGTCCGAAGGTCACGCCCGACACCCACTCCGACGCCATCCTCGCGACCCTCGCCGCGGAGGTCCCCAAGTTCCAGGCCTGCGCCGCGGGGTGGACGGCCAAGAACCCGAAGCTGCGCGGCAAGGCCTTCTTCGTATTCGACATCGACGGGCAGGGCCGCCCCGCCGACCTCTCCCTGCAGTTCAAGAGCGTGCGCGACGAGGACGTGGACGCCTGCTTCACCGCGGTGCTGGGGCGCATGATGTTCCCGGGCGCGGGGTCGAAGGTCTTCTGGCCCGCGAACGTGGGCGGCGACACGGTCTTCGCCCCGCTGGGAGCGGCGAAGTGACGCTGGCCCTCACCCCCGCCGACTCCCTCGTTCTCCTCATCGATTGGCAGGAGCGCCTGGTCGGGGCCATGCCCGCCGAGGTCGAGTCCGCCCACCGGTCCAAGGCGGAGATCCTGCTGCGCGCGGCGGCGGCGGCGGGGGTCCCCGTCGTGGTCACCGAGCAGTACCCCCGGGGCCTCGGACCCACGGTGGAGTCGCTGCGCGACGCGATCGCGGCCGTCGAGCAGGCGTCGGGGGCGCCCGTCCCGGTGATCGCGAAGCGGGACTTCGCGGCCACCGACGTGGACGAGGTCAACGTCGCGCTGGACGCGAGCGGACGCAGCCAGATCGTCGTCCTGGGGATGGAGGCGCACATCTGCGTCTGGCAGACGGTCCGGGCGCTGGCCGAGCGTGGCCACGCCGTCCACGTCCCCCGGGACGCGGTCGTCTCCCGCCGGACCGCCGACTACCGGGCCGCGCTGTCGCTGTATCTGAACGCGGGCGCGGTCGTGACGTCCGTGGAGGCCGTGGCCTTCGACTGGGTTCGCCGCGCCGAGGGCGACGTCTTCAAGGCGATCAGTCGACTCGTGCGGTGAGCGACCTCGCCGCCTGGCTCCAGGCGATCATCCTGGGGATCGTCCAGGGCCTGACCGAGTTCCTGCCCGTCTCGAGCTCGGGGCACCTCGTCCTGTTCCAGACCTGGATGGGCGACGGGTTCTTCGCCCAGGATCAGCCCCTCCTCTTCGTCCTCGCGCTGCACCTGGGGACGCTGATCCCCGTGCTCTGGTTCTACCGGGACTCCCTGCGCGAGCTGCCGTCGGAGAGCGGTCGTCGCATGGCCGCGCTCGTGCTCGTGGGCACCGTCCCCACGGGGCTGGTGGGGGTGGTGTTCAAGGACCACTTCGAGACGCTGTTCTCGAGTCCCGATCGCGTCGCGGTGGCCCTGCTCGCCACCGGAGCGCTGCTGTTCGCCACCCGCGGGCGCGACGGCGCGGGGGACGACGCCGCCCTCACCGTGCGGACGGCGCTGATCATCGGCCTCGTGCAGGGCCTCGCGATCACCCCGGGCATCTCGCGGTCGGGTTCGACGATCGCCGTCGCGCTCTTCCTGGGCCTGAACCGAGAGCTGGCCGCGCGGTTCTCGTTCCTGCTGTCCATCCCCGCGATCCTGGGGGCCGTGGTCCTGGAGACGAAGGACGGGCTCCACGTCGGCGACACCGACTGGACGGCGGTGGGCTGGGGGTTCGCCGCCTCGGCGGTCGTGGGCTACGTCGCCCTGGTGCTGCTGGTCGCGCTGGTCAAGCGCGGGGGCCTGCACCACTTCGCGTGGTACCTGTGGCCCGTCGGGATCGCCGCCCTCGTCTGGATGTAGGCGCGCTCAGTCGCGGCGACGGCGGACGCCCAGGCCGACCAGGCCCAGGAGCAGCGCCGCGGCGGACCCTCCCGCGGGCGCGAAGCTGGCGTTGCAGCCCTCGTCGGACTGGCGCTTCACCTCGACCTCGACGGTCGTCTCGGCCTCGCCCCCCGGGCCGATGGCGCGCAGGGTGACCTCGTGGGTCCCCGCGGCGTCGAAGGTGTAGGTGGGCTCGAACGTGCGGAGCGCGCCCTCTTCGTCGCCGTCGAGGATCCACTCGAACTCGGTGACGCACTCGAAGGCCCCGAGGCGGCTGCCGTTGAGCATCGTGACGGTGAAGTCGCCGTCGTTCTCGTACTCGAAGGTCGGCTCGGGCGCGTTGCAGGCGAGCACGACGCCCACCTTGCGCTGGGCGGTCTCGAACTCGCCGCCGCACTCCTCCGCGACGCCCTGGGCGGTGAGAGTGACCGTGAACTGGCCCTCCTCGTTCCACGTGTGCGTCACGGACTCGGGGTTCGAGGAGACGAAGTGGGGGCTGCCGTCGCCGAAGTTCCAGTCGAACTCCACGAGGGACTCGCCGTAGATGTCCGGCACCTGGAACGAGGCCGTCAGCGGCACGGCGCCCACCAGCGTCTCGGTGTCGTCGGTGGGCTTGAAGTCGATCGCGGGCCCGTAGATGGCGGTGATGCCGCCCTGGTCGTCCGGGTTCGGCTCGCGGCGGTGCGTCTCGCACGTGCCACCGGCCCAGAACATCGTCGCGGCGCGCAGGACCGGATCGGCGCACGGGTCGCCGTTCTCGCAGGAGTGGGCCATGCCCAGGCCGTGGCCGATCTCGTGCACGGTCGTGGACAGGAAGTCGTTGATGCCGCGGCAGTCCGGGGCGTCGACGTCCGCCAGCGTGCCCCAGGTGCGGCCGTCGTTGAATACGATGTTCATGGCCCGGGCTCGCTCGAACGACAGCCCGTTGTTCGTGAGCGTCTGGCCGCCGTAGCGGTAGGTCACGGCGGCGGCGTTCGTGCCCGACTCCGTGAGGTCGTTCTTGCTCCCGCCGTCGAACGTGAAGATCGAGGCGTTGTTGCTGCCGAAGCCGTTCTGGCCGTTGTCCGTCAGCCCGATGTCCTCGCCGTCGATCGGTGAACAGGGCACGTCGCCCCAGCGGTCGTACGCCGCGGCGATCAGCTCGACCGCCTCTTCGTGCGTCATGCCCGGGGGGTTGGAGTCGCCCACGCGGTAGGTGATCGGGATGTCGTCCTGGGACCACTTCCAGCCGAGGTGGTTCCAGCCGGTCAGGGTCGTCCAGAAGAAGACGGCGACGGCCGCCATCGCGAGGCGCTTCATCGCGTCACCTCCCGGGCGGGCGCGGCGCGTTCGACGTAGCGCGGGAGCTCGAGCCAGATCGGGTCGATCGTCTGCCCCGCGGCGACGGCGGCGGCCTGGTAGGCGGCGTCCTTCTCGCGGGTGACGCCCGGGATCGGCTCGTAGGGGGGCACGTACCCCAGAGCGATCTCGTCGCGGACGCGGGCGACGAAGTCTCCCCGGTACATGCGGACGGCGGGGGGGCGGACCCGGGTCTCGTCGAAGCGCTCGAGGCCGAACGGGAGGTGCGGCAGCTTGACGAGGATGTCCTTGCCCGTGTCGGGCTCAAGCAGGAGGTTGTACTTGCCCTGGATCATCCCGACGGTGCGGTACAGGTCCTCGGACCGGTCGCGCCACTCGAGGAAGCTGAGCACGCGCTCGCCGGGGTTGTACGCCGGGCTGCTCGGCAGCGTGGTCTCGGAGTCGCCGATGCGTCCGCCCGTCTGCGCGACGAAGAGCTCGTCGCCGATCTCCACTTCGCCCTTGATCACGTCCACGACGCGCAGGGTCGAGACGGTCCGGATCATGAACGTCCCGGGGATGAACTCGGGCTCCGCCGAGACGACCTCGGCTTCGACGATCACGTCGGCGATGAACGTCAGCTCGGACGTGGTCATGGGGAACAGCGAGGTCGCGTGGGCGATCGTCGGGACGACGAGGAGGCCGAACATCGCGGCCGTCACCATCGAGATGCGGGTCATCGGGCAGGCTCCGATCCTTGCAGGGGCCGAGTGGCGCAAGCTATAGCATGTCGTCGCGACCGCCCCATCGGGTCGAAACCGGGGGCCGTCGGGCCGACTCTGTTCAGAGTCACGTGCGCGCGCGTGGGTCCGAGGATTTGTACATGACGACGAGTCGACATCGTTTCCTACCCCTCCTCGGCGCGCTGCTGCTGGCCGTCGTGCTGGTGCCCGGCTCGGCCTTCGCCACGGAGCAGACGGGCAAGCTCACCGGGTACGCCACGGACGAAGAGGGCGAGCCGCTCGAGGGCGTCTTCGTACGGGTGACGTCCCCCTCTCTGCAGGGCGAGAAGACCGCCACGAGCTCGAAGACCGGCCTCTACTGGCTGCCCGGCCTGCCCCCCGGCACCTACAGCCTGAGCGCTGAAAAGGAGGGCTTCGTCGCCTTCCGGCGGGAGGGGATTCGGGTGAGCATCGGCTCCGTCCTCCAGGTCGACGTGGGCATGAAGATCGCGGCCGCGGGCGTAGGCGTGACGGTCACGGCGGCCGCCGAAGAGAAGCCGATCCTGGACGTCGCGTCGTCGACCACCGGCACGATCGTGACCCGCGAGCACCTCGAGATGCTGCCGACCCAGCGGTCGTACCAGGGCGCGACGAAGCTGACGCCCGGCGTGACCGGCGGCAGCAACCCGAACGTCAAGGGGGGCAGCAGCCGCGAGAACAAGTGGCTGCTGGACGGCGCGAACACGACCGACCCCGTCACCGGCACGTTCTCGTTCAACTTCAACTTCGACGCCATCGACGAGATCGAGGTCATCACCGGGAACTTCAAGGCCGAGAACGGCGGCTCCCTGGGTTCGATCATCAACGTCCGCACGAAGTCCGGCAGCAACCGGGTCGAGGGCTCGGTCAACGCCTACACGAGCAACGGCAACTGGTCCCCGCGACGGGACGGCGTGTTCACGCCCGAGGGGCGGCAGATCGAGAGCAGCGAGTTCGATCGCGACAACCGCGACCTGAACGTCAACGTGTCGCTCGGCGGCCCGATCGTGAAGGACCGCCTCTGGCTCTTCGCCGCGCTGACCTACATCAACAACGTCTCCACGGCGGCGGGCGCGCGCAGCCCCCGGGTGTTCAACGGCCTCAACTTCTTCGGGAAGATGACGGCCAACCCGCACCCCGCCCACCGGCTGATCTTCTCCGTCGTCGGCAATACGGCGAGCATCGGCAACCGGAGCCAGAGCTTCACGGTCACGCCCGAGGCGCAGAACCACCAGTTCCAGAACTCCCTCGTGATGACGATCGAGGAGGAGTGGACGATCTCGCCCTTCGTGGTCGCGCGCATTCAGTACAACCACATGAAGACGGCGATCGACGTCACGCCGCAGCCCTGCACCCACAAGGACGACCTGCGCTTCAAGCAGTGCGAAGAGGGGCAGGAAGAGGGGTTCATCGACTTCACGACCCCGGGCGTGATCGGCAGCGGCGGCGCCTTCTGGCGGGACAACTACTACCGGTACTCACTGAACGACCGCTGGCGCGACTCCGTGCGGGCGACGCTCACCGGCTTCGTACAGAGCCCCATCGGCACGCACGAGATCAAGGGCGGCGCCGAGCTGAGCTGGGTGCGGTCGGAGAACACGTTCGGGTACCCGGGCAACATCTACTACGTCGAGCGGCTCCAGGACTCCGGCGACCCCACATCGACCGTCGGGTACTACTGGCGCGAGACCGGCGGGCAGCTCTTCTCGCGGCACAACGGGTCCACGATCTTCGCGTTCATCCAGGACACCTGGGAGCCGATCCGCGGGCTGACCATCGACATCGGCGTCAAGTACGACCGCGGCACCATGCGCAACGACGAAGGCGAGCGCATCGTCGGGTTCGACTCGGTGACCCCCGTCGGCGGCGTGACCTGGGACCCCACCGGCAAGCGCCGCGCGAAGCTGTACGTCGGCGGCGGCGTCATCATCGACGAGAGCCGCCTGGGCATCTCCGGCTTCCTGGACAAGAACGGCCTCGGCCGAAAGCTCTACCTGGATCCCGAGTTCTTCGACCGGGCGGACATCAACAACTCCTACGACCTGTACTCGTTCAGCCGCGGTCAGAGCAACTACGAGTCGCTGAACAACCTCACGGTCCCGCGCACCTACGCCCTGAACGCGGGGTTCGAGGTGCTGCTGGGCAAGGCCACGAAGCTCGGCATCGAGGGCACGGCCAAGTGGTTCCGGCACCTGTGGGAAGACGACGAGATCAACTACATCTGGAACGGTCGCGGCACGAACACGATCGGGGTCGTGAACGGCGTCCAGAGCAACTTCTTCCGGCTGCGCACGCCGAGCCAGGGCGCCCGCAACTACTACAGCCTGACGCTCAAGCTCGAGCGGAAGATGTTCAAGAACCTGCTCCTGGACATCAACTACACCCTGTCGCTGACCCGCGGCCTCACGGCCACCGCCATCACCGCCGCGCTCGACAACCCGACCCAGGAGGAGTTCGAGCACGGCTGGCTGTACTCGGACCGCCCCCACGTGTTCAAGGGGTCGGCCGCGTACCGGCTGCCGTTCGGGCTGGTGGTCGGCGGCACGCTGCAGATCTTCTCGGGCAGCCGCTTCGACCGGAAGTTCTACAACGACAAGGGGGGCTACGATAATTTCGTCGCCGCCCGCGGCACGTTCGACTCGGTCAACGCCTGGTGGCAGCTCGATCTCAAGCTGCTCTATCGCATCCGGCTCCCGCGCGGCGGCGTCACGGTCACCGCGGAGCTCTACAACGTCACCAACAACCGCGCAGCGACCGGCATCTCGCAGGGTGCGCTCGACTCGCGCGGCGAATACAACGCCTCCGGTCGGCAGGGTCCGATGGAGCTTCAGCTCGGGTTCGGTTATGAATTCTGAGGCGCGGGTGTTCCCCGCCCTGGTCGCCTTCGCCGCGCTCGGCGCGGGGTGTTTCGTGGAGGCGTTGCCCGAAGAGGATCTGCAGGGCACGGTCGTGGTGCCCGCGGACTCGATGGACGACGCGCGGGACATCGGCGTCGTCTACCTCGGCGTCTACGAGGGCTACGACGACCAGCAGCTCGGCTACCCCTACCCCAGCACGGGCCCGCGGGTCGGCGACAACCCGATCGGGGACGCGCTGCCCTACGGCGGGACGAGCGTGGGCGCGTACACGTACGCGTGCTTCCAGGCGCTGCGCTGCAACGTCCTCACGGGCCGCTACCAGGACCTCGCCTCGCTGCTGGAGACCAACCCGGTCGAGCATGCGGACGGCGAGTCGGTGACGGTCGAAGAGCTCTACGACCAGTGCCAGTGGTACTACGGCTGGAACTCCATCGAGGAGTTCTCCTTCATCGGCACCGAGCAGCTGGACTTCGCCGCGAACGACGACGGCGACTGGGAAGCCACCTTCAACGTGATCCACTCGCGGCTGCCCCACGGCTCGCGGATCTTCGGGTTCGTGGACAACGACTTCACCAGCTGCACCGAGGACGACGGCTCGATCAATCGGCGCCGCAGCGAGGACGGCCTCTTCTTCCGCGAGGGCACGAACTTCGCCGACGTCCTCAACTTCCCCGACAAGTACATCACCCCCGGCGACCTGCTCAGCACCGACCCGGCGACGATCGTCGACGGCGAGCGCAGCGGCTACACGGTCGTCGTCGACCACATCAAGGAGTGACGATGCGGTCCCTGCTCCTCATCTCGCTCGGCCTCGCGCTCGTCGGCTGCGATCTCGACGCCGAGCCGCTGCTCCAGAACTACGGCGGCGGCCAGGAGGTCGAAGGCGCGGACGTCGTCGATCTCGACCGCGGCGACTCTCCGCCCGAGCTCGACGGCGATACGTTCATCGGCACCCTCGGCCCGTCCGACATCGGCCAGGGCGACCACTCGGGCGCCACCGCGACGTTCACCGGCACCGGTGGACGGGTCTGCCTCATCATCGACCCGCAGTCCGTGTGGCGCGACGATCGGTGGATCGACGAGTCGGGCTCCGAGCAGCTCAACCCGTTCATGTACGACTACCCCTACGACGACGGGGACGTGGACCTGCAGGCGGGCCTCGCGGCCTACTACACGGGGTCGCCCGGGGAGCGCATGGGGGACTTCATCAACTCCTTCCCGGACGAGAACGGCGTGGACCGTCGGGTGGACCTGAACACGTGCCTGCTCGAGGACCGCTGGGGGATCGTCGGCTCGGCGGCGGGCCGCGGCACGCCCGAGTGGTGCTCCTTCGAGACGGTCGCGGATACGCAGTACCGCATCGCGATCACGGTCTTCTCCGTGCCCACGAACGACAACGAGCTCAAGTACGCGTTCGAGCTCCGCGACGGCGACTGCCCGGTGCAGGTCGACGAGTGCGCCCTGCGCGGCGACTACGACGTGCACGAGGAAGGCGAGCTCCCCGAGGAGTTCGACAACGTCGAAGACATGTACTGCCGGGGACCCGAGAGCCCGCCGGAGAGGTAGTCCCCGGGTTTGCTCACCGACCTCCTCCCGTGGTTCGTCGAACACGGGTATCCCATTCTCTTCGGCACCCTGCTGCTCAGCGGCTTCGGGCTGCCGATCCCCGAGGACGTGCCGCTCATCGCGGCGGGCATCCTCGCCGACCACGGCGGGATGTCGGTGCCGATGGCGTCGTTGACGCTCGGGGTGTTCGTGCTCCTGCGCGACACGATCGTATTCACGTTCGGCTACCGGTACGGCACGCGGCTGCTCGAGCACCCGTGGCCCGCGCGGGTGCTGAAGCGGGAGCTGGTGGACAAGGCGACCGAGCGGGTGCGTCGCAACGGCGTCGCGGCCGTGGCCGTGGGGCGTTTCCTGCCGGGCCTGCGGGGCGCGGTCTTCTTCGCGGCGGGGACCAGCAAGGTGCCGCCGCTGCAGTTCCTCCTCGTGGATACGCTCGCGGCCCTCGTATCGCTGCCCCTGTTCGTATGGATCGGCTACGCGTTCTCGTCGAACTACGCCGCGATCGAGGTCGCCGTCGGTCGCCTGCGGTTCGTGCTCCTGGGCATCGCGCTCGCGGTGGTGGTCCTCATCGTCGTCCGGGCCCTGCTGCGTCGGCGGGCGAACGCGTGATCGACTCCGGGGGCCCCGTCCAGGTGCGGGACGTAGCGGCCATGCGAGCGGCCTGCACCGAGTACGTCGGGCCCCCCGAGGGGGTGGGCGCCGCGTTCGAGGGCCTGGAGACGTGGGTGGCGGACCGGGGGCTGTTCCCGGCGGGGCCGTTCATCGCCGCCTACGACGCCCTGGGCAGCGCGACGCCGACGGTGCCCGAGGTCCACGCGCAGCTGATGATCCCCCTCACGCGGCTCCCCGAAGGCGAGGGCCCCATCGTGTGCCGTCGCGTCCCGAGCGTGCGCGCGGCGTGCGTGATGTTCGACGGCGCGATGGACGCCCGCTTCCGGCGCGCGCACGAGGACTTGTTCGCCTGGGTCGACGCCCGCGGGCTCGCCCGCGAGGGCACCGCCCACCACCACGCCTACATCCGCACGGGGCGAGGCCTGGCCCACTGGACGGTGGAGATTCGTGTCCCCCTCGTGGCCGGAAGTCCATAGACTCCCCGCGCCATGTCGATCTCCCGCCTCTCCCCCCTCGCCGCGCTGCTCCTCCTCGCCTGCCCCAACAACGGGGTCCCGGATACGCAGCCCGACGACACGCTTCCGGACGACGACGACGCGGTGGACGACGACGACGCGGTGGACGACGACGACGCGG
>CAZEKB010000054.1:0-43260 GCA_964512225.1 uncultured Rickettsiales bacterium
CACCGACGACGACGACGCCACCGACGACGACGACGCCACCGACGACGACGACGCCGTGGGCGGGCTGAACGTCAACGTCTCGGACGCCGCCGAGGGCCTGGACACCGCGACGGTGGACGGCTGGGAGGTGGTCATCGCCGTCCTCGCGCCCGAGGACGTGAACAAGAACAACCTGCCCGCCGGAGAGCCCGCCGTCGAGCCCGTGGGGGGCACCTGGGCGGCCGGCTACACCGACACGATCACGGGCGTGCCCGACGGCACCTTCACGGTCATGGCGTTCGCGTTCGAGGAGGGCGGCGAGCCGTGCGCCGAGGGCTCGAACCACGGCTGGGTCGAGAACGTCGAGATCGCCGAGACCGTCGGCGCCGCCACGATCGAGCTCACCCGCACGCTCAGCGCGGACGACTGCGACCGCGAGGACCCGCCCAAGTAGGCCGACGACGGCGGGCGAGGCCGAGGAGCCCCAGCGCGAGCAGGCTCCCGGCCCCGTCCCCGCGGCCGATCGAGCAGCCGTCGCAGGCTCGCGCCGAGCCGCCGCGGAACGCGAACCCGATCCCGCACACGTCCCCGATGCCGTCGGCGTTCACGTCGGCCTGGTCGGCGTTCACGTGGTCGGGGCAGTTGTCGCAGAGGTCCCCCACCCCGTCGCCGTCCCGGTCGCCCTGGGTGCGCTCGTAGTCCTCCGGGCACCGATCGCAGGCGTCCCCGAACAGGTCCCCGTCCGCGTTCCCCTGCTCGGGGTCCACGTCGAGGGTGCACACGTCGCAGGCGTCGCCGACCCCGTCCGAGTCGGAGTCGTTCTGCGACGGGTTGTAGCGGACCAGGCAGTTGTCGCAGGCGTCCCCCACGCCGTCGCCGTCGGTGTCCACGGGGGTCGTCTCGTCGTCCGTCGCGCAGATGTCGCACGCGTCCCCCACGCCGTCGCCGTCGCCGTCGATCTGCTCGGGGTCGAACACGGTCGGGCACACGTCGCACACGTCGCCCACGCCGTCGCCGTCGAGGTCGCCCTGCGTGAGGTCCACGATGTCCGGGCACACGTCGCAGGCGTCCTCGGTGCCGTCCCCGTCGGAGTCGAGGGCGAGCGGGTCGTAGCCCAGCGGGCAGTTGTCGCAGACGTCCCCGATCCCGTCGCCGTCGGCGTCCATCTGGAGGCGGTTGGGGGCCTCCGGGCAGTTGTCGCAGACGTCGCCGGTGTCGTCCTCGTCGCCGTCGAGCTGGTCGCTGTTGGGCTCGGTGGGGCAGTTGTCGCAGAGGTCGCCGAACCAGTCGCCGTCGGCGTCCTCCTGGGAGGGGTCGAAGTCTTCGATGCACACGTCGCAGAACTCGCCGTGGCCGTCGCCGTCGATGTCCCCGCCGCTGCCGTTGAGCCCGGGGCAGGTGTCGCATGCGTCCCCCGTGCCGTCGCGATCGGTGTCGAGCAGGCTCGGGTCGAAGGCGTAGGGGCAGTTGTCGCACTGCAGCAGGATCGTGAGGGCGGCCCCCGTGTCGGGATCGGTGACCGTGACCGCGCCGGAGCCGAACCCGTCGAGGTCCGGATCGCCCGCGGGGAGCACGGGGTAGAGGCAGCCGAAGTCGTCGTACATGACGTAGTAGTCGGCCGACGGCCAGGGCTCGCCGTCGAGGTCGACGTTGGAAGCGCAGAGAGGATCGAGGGGGTCGACGAGCACCTCCGCCTCCTGCTCGATCCCGTTGCAGTTGAGATCGGTGGCGGACGCGGACGCGGGCAGCGCGACGGCGAGGGCGACGAGCGCGGCGGCGAGCGACCTCATTCGTCGTCCTCCCCGTCGTCGTCGTCGAAGATCTCGTCCCAGTCGGGGGCCGGCGTGGGCTCGGCGTCCTCCTCCTCGGGCTCGGGCTCCGGCTCGGGGGCGGGGAGCTCGTCGCCGGGCTCGTCGAGCTGGGGCTGGGTCTCTTCGTCCACGGCCCGCTCGTCCGCTTCGTCCATCTGCCAGGGCACGGGGGGCGCCGTCCGCTCCCAGTCCGGGATGTCGTCGACCCACTCGCTGAGCACGCGGACGATGCGCAGCTCCACCCGCCGGTCGCGGTCGAGGGGGTCGTCGGCGCGCACCGGGGCGTCCTGCGGCACGGCCTCACCCATGCCGCGGTAGGACAGCCGGCGCGAGTTGACGCCGTTCTCGACGAGGTACCGGAACACCGACGCGGCGCGGCGGTTGCTCAGGTCCCAGTTGTAGACGACCGTGCCCTCGGCCGAGGCGTGGCCCTCGATGAGCACGTGCGCGACCTTCGGGTTCTCCTCGAGCAGGGTCACCAGCGCGCCCAGCACCGGGTGGCTCACCTCCAGGAGCTCGTCGCTGTCCTTGGCGAACTGGATGCGCTCGCTGAGCACGATCCGCTCGCCCGTGATGACCGCCGAGGGCTCCTCCGGCTCGGGCTCGGGCTCGGGCTCGGGGGGCAGCTCCATCTCCTCGATCGGCTCGGGCGGCGGGTCGGGCTCGGGCTCGGGCGGACGCTCGCGGACGGGCGGAGGCGGCGGCGGCTCGGGCTTCGGCTCCGGCTTCGGCGGCCCCGGGGGGACCACCGCGGACAGGCCGACCATGCCGCGGACGATCGGCGATCCGATCCCCGCGCCGAGGCCGAACCCCACGCCCACGTCGAGCCGGACGCGCGAGTGGGGGAACGCCCGCAGCGCGACGCGGGCCTCGGCCGGGTTCTCCGCTTCACCGGAGAAGATCCGAGCCACCGCGCCCTTCACCTGGAACTCGCCGAGCAGCGCCAGCCGCTCGGGCACCAGCGCGATCCGCACGCCCGTGGCCAGGCCCAGCTCGTGGCCGACCTCCACGTCGTACCCGGTGACGACCTTCTTGCGCACCAGGAAGTCCACGCCCAGGAAGCCGGAGAGGCGCCCGATGTCGCCCTGGGCCGTGACCCCGAAGAGGACCCGGGGGATCGGCTCGCCGGTGAACGCGTCGCGCACCGACGTGGGGAAGAACACCTCCGCCCGCGGCGCGACGGCGAGGTGCTTCGTATCGAGCAGCGTGTACGTCGCCTCCAGCCTCAGGTCGCCGGTGGCGGGGTTCGGGCCGTCGGGGAGGTTCGCGTAGATCGGCAGCGACAGGCCCACGCCGAGGTTCCGCAGGGGGACGATCGACCCCCCGACGGTCGTGGAGATGCGGTGGCCGACGATCTCGCCGTCGGGCTGCTCGTTGAACGTGAGGACGATCGGGGCCCGCTCGTACATGACGAAGGCGCCCGCGCGGAACGTGACGGGCTCGACGCGCCGGGCCCCCGGGTGGGAGAGGAAACCCGACGGCAGCATCGAAGGCCGGAGCTGCTGCGTGTCCAGATCCCGATCGCCCTCGGCCGCGTGGGCGGGCGCCCCGGGGAGCGCCGGACCCAGGGCCAGAACCGCGACTACGACGACCACCGCGCGACGCCGCCGCGACGCGACGCCGGCGACGCCGAGGACGAGGACGAGGGCGAGCGCGCCCCGCGGCTCGATCGGGGTCGCATCGCAGGTGCAGCCGTCCTCCTCACAGAGGTTGTCCGGCTGATCGCACTCGGCGGGCGAAGCGCAGGGCAGGTCCTCCCCGTCGCAGTCCTGGTCGACGAAGTCCCCGCACTGCTCCCCCGCGGCGGGGCTGGCCGCCCGGTTCCGGTCGTCGCAGTCGCCGCAGCCTTCGAACCCGAGGTCTTCGTAGCCGCGGCAGTCCGCGCACGGGAGCCACCCGTCCCCGTCCCCGTCGATCACGTCGACCGTGGCCGGATCGCAGTCCTCGTCGCGGCCCGTGCAGACGGCCTCGAGGGCGCCGGGGCGGATCGTCGGATCCGTGTCGTCGCAGTCGGCGCCGTTGGGGGCCCAGCCCGCGACCCCCTGGCAGGTCGTCGACGGGGCGACCGACGAGTCCCCGTAGCCGTCGCGGTCGACGTCGGGCCAGCGGAGCGCGGGGATGAGGCCGTTCCACGGCCGGCCGTCGCAGTCGTGGTCGACGTTGTCGCACTGCTCGACGGTGCCGGGGAAGGTGCTCGGATCGGCGTCGTCGCAGTCGCCCGCGCAGATGCGGACGCCGTCCACGTCGCCGTCGGACTCCTCGGGGGCCACCACGCCGTCGCAGTCGTTGTCGGCCCCGTCGCACGCCTCGGGGGCCCCGGGGAAGGTGCCTGCGTGGGAGTCGTCGCAGTCGTCGGGGCTCAACGCGGGCGGGCATACGACCGCCGGGGCGCAGTAGCCGTCGCCGTCGACGTCGATCGTCGCGTCGAGGCCGGGGTAGACGCGGATCGTGCCGTCCAGGGCGTCGTCGAAGCTCTCCGCGGGGGCGGCGACCACGACGTCGATCCGCCCGTCCTCGTCCAGGTCGCCCAGGGAGGCCACCCGGGCCCCGAAGCGGCCCGCGGTCGGGGGGCCGACGACCGTCGCGATCGGCGGCCCCGGGGCGATCCCCGCGGCCGTCCCGGCGTACACGTACACGGCACCCCGGTCGCCCCCGACCTCGAAGTCGGCGTGGGCGGCGCCCACGACCAGGTCGACGAGACCGTCGCCGTCGACGTCGCCCGCGACGGCCGAGCTGCCCAGGGCCTGGCCCCGCAGGTCCCCCACCCACTCCTCGTCCGGGGCGAGCGGCAGGCCCGGGGGCGCGCCGACGCCGCCGTACAGGACCGCCCGACCGGCGCCCTGGAGATCGCCGGGATCGTGCAGGGGGGCCCCGATGAAGACGTCGGGGATCCCGTCCTGATCGACGTCGCCGAGCGCCGCGAGGACCTGTCCGTACCGGCCCGATCCGGTCGTGGGCTCGTGGCCCCAGCTCGGCGTCGTGGACGGCCCCGCCGGACCCCCGGAGAAGAGGTACGCGGCCCCCTGCGTGGGGGTCCCGACGCCCGCTCCGGGGACCCCCACCAGGACGTCGTCGAAGCCGTCGCCGTCGAGGTCGCCGGGCCCCAGCACCGCGAACCCCGCCTCGGCGTCTCGCACGCCCGGGGACCAGCTCCAAGCGGGGCCGGTGGGCGGCTCCTCACCCCCCAGCACCACGTGGGCCGCGCCCCCGTGAGAGTCCGCGTCCTCCATCGGCGCGCCGATGGCGAGGTCTCCGAAGCCGTCGCCGTCGACGTCCCCGAGGGCGGAGAGCGACGATCCGAAGGCCCCCTGCGGGACGGTGCCGACGATGAGCGCCCAGGGCGTCGAGTCGAGGCCCGCGGGCCCGCCGCGGTGCACCGCGACCGCGCCCACGTCCACGCCCGCGATGTCGAACCCCGGCATCCCGATGGCCAGGTCCGGGTACCCGTCGCCGTCGAGATCCTCCGTGGCGAGCGACGTGCCCGCGAAGTGGTAGGCGTCTCCCCCGATGCCGACGGTCGTGCGGCCCAGCAGGTAGGTGAGGGGGTGCGTCGCCCAGAGGTCGACCGACCCGGCCCCGGCCCCGCCGAAGACGAACCCGGGGCGCCCCACGGCGATGGTGACGCGGCCGTCGCGATCGAAGTCCGCGACCGCCAGCGCCGTCCCCAGGCCCTCGAACTCGGCGTCGCCGTCGGCCTCCGCGGGGGCGACCGGCATCAGGTAGGCGGCGGGCGCGGGGGGGGCGACCAACAGCGCCGCGAGAGCCGCCCCGATCGGCGTCCAGCTCACCACCCGTCCAGCCACGGCGCTCCCTCCGGCCGACTCGTCGGCTCCATCCACATCTCACGATATCCGGGGCGCGTCTCCCCCGGTCATGCAACCGCGAGCCCGAACCGCGAGGGGGCCACCGTCAGGGGTTCTGATTCCGCATCCAGGCCCGCACGAAGTCGGCCTCGGTGATGATCCCGATCACGCGCCCCCCGTCGTCCACGACCGGCAGGCAGCCGTGCTTCTCCTGGAGCATGTGGCGGGCCACGGCCATCCCGTCGGCGCCGGGGTCCGCGGTCGTCAGACGGCGGCTCATCACCTCCTCCACGGTCGCGCTCAGCTGGGTGGCGTCTTCGATGTGGGGGTGCCCGTAGGCCGCCTTCACCACGTCGCGCTGGGAGAGCACGCCCACGAGGACGCCGTCGTCGTCCACGACGGGGAGGTGGCGGAAGCGGCGTCGGTCGAAGACGTCCATGGCGGCCGCGAGGCGGGTGTTCGGGGTGGTGGTGACGGGCTCGGCGGTCATCAACTCGGCAACGGTCGGCATGGTCGAACCTCCATCCGGAGACAAGCACGGACGCCCGCCGGCGTCGAGCCGGTGTCGACGATCGAGGTGTATCCGATATGCAACACCGTTGTTACAGCTGTAACGTCGCCGACCGACCCGGCGCACACATCCGGTCTACAACTCCGCCGGGATGGCGAGGCGTACGTCGATTTCACTCTTCTCTGACATTTGGAGCACCTGTGGCCGTCGGCCGGCACGCGCCTTGCTCTCTCTGAGGGCATGTACACGTCTTCTTCGATTTCCCGCCGCCTCCGCTCCTCCCAGCTGGCCACCTTGATGGTCCTGGTCGCGTCGCTCGGCATGCTGGTCGTCTTCGAGACCGGCTGCGTCGGCGAAGAGGACGAGACCACCGACCTCGGCGTCCTCGGCCAGAGCGGCCTGGCGCTGACGTCCACCGGCCGCGGCCCGGCCGGCCTCTCCGCGGCGTCGGTGCGCGGCTCGAGCACCGAGGTGTGGGCGGCCCCGAACCGCTGGCACGAGACGGACCCGGCGGCGGGCGTGGCCTGGGACGCGAACAGCGACCTGACCTGGGAGCAGAAGTACAGCGCGTGGGTCGAGATGGGCGCCAAGATCGACCGCCACGGCGGCTACGGCGAGACCTTCGAGATCACCACCCCCCAGGGCAAGGTCCTCCCCGTCCCCGCCCTCGAGTGCGCCGAGCTGCTGATGGCCATGCGCGTCATCTTCGCCAGCTGGTACGGCCTGCCGTTCGTGATGGAGGCCGTCGACTCGGACCGCAAGCGCCTCTTCGCCGGCCACTTCGGCTTCCGCACCTCCGCGGGCCGCTACAAGAACACCCCGAAGTACAAGACCCGCTACAACGACTACAGCCACCTGAGCAACGCCGACGCGATGGCCACGTGGCCCAAGGACAACTCGCTGCGCGGCCGCAGCCTCTACGGCGGCGGCGACGAGAACGAGTTCCTGCACGCCGACGCGAAGGCCGGCTGGTACTTCGACGAGCTGCTCCTCAACAAGCGCGTCGGTCACTTCCTGATGATGCTGCTCCCCTACTTCGGCAGCACGAACCTCGCCGACGACATCAACGCCTTCCACGTGCAGCCCGAGTCGGTCCACGAGGGCGACATCCTCCTCAAGCGCTGGCAGAAGCGCGGCATCGGCCACGTGATGCTGGTCAAGAACGTCGAGCACTTCACCGCGTCCAACCAGATGAGCATCGAGATCGCGTCCGGCTCCATGCCCCGCCGCCAGGCGGTCTGGGAGACCCCGGCGAGCACCAAGCGCACCTACACGAGCAACAAGACCGGCGGCGAGGGCGAGACCCACGACGGCGACAAGTACGTGAACCTCGGGGGCGGCGCGAAGCGCTTCATGACGCACCAGGTGCTCGGCGGCAAGTGGACGGCGCAGGTGCACAGCACGGTCCGCGAGGACTGGATCCACTGGGACATGAAGGACGAGCGCGCCGGTCGCCCCGCCCGCTTCG
This sequence comes from uncultured Rickettsiales bacterium, assembly GCA_964512225.1. Taxonomy (GTDB): domain Bacteria; phylum Myxococcota_A; class UBA796; order UBA9615; family UBA9615; genus CAZEKB01. The sequence goes on from CAZEKB010000054.1 coordinate 7,573, forward strand.
AGACGCTCCTCACCACGCCGAGCCCCGAGCTGCTCCGCGACGACCTGCTCGCCGCCATCGAGGCCAAGCGCGCCCACCTCCGCGAGTACCCCGCGAGCTGCAGCGCCCGCATCGCCCGCGAGGAGCTCTGGAGCGACCTCTACGACCTGCTCGAGCGCGAGTTCGACATGGACCGCAAGGCCGCCGACCTCGAGTACCGGGTCATCGACGACTACGTGTTCGCCGAGCTGACCTACGACCTCAGCCGCACCTGCTGCTGGAACTCCAGCAACACGGACATGTACGACGTCATCGTCGCGTTCGCCGAGGGCGAGCAGGCCGACGCGAAGGACGCGAACACGTGCGTCTCCCCCACCGTCTTCATGATGCGCGACGGCGGCTACGACCTCTTCGAGGCCGAGGCCGACGAGATGAACCTGTCCGGCGCCTGGAACCCCTGGAGCGCGGACGAGAGCTGCCCGCAGCAGAACACGGTCACGACCGACACCGAGGCGGCCCACGGCTGGACGCCCTGGTGCGAGCTCGAGGCGGCCCGCGACGGCGGCGACGACGTCGACGTCCCCGAGGGCGACGACCCCTACGAGAACAACGACACGTTCGCGACCGCGTTCGCCGTCAAGTCCGGCGTCTACGAGGGTGCCTGGGTCTCCGAGGGCGACGACGACTGGTTCGCCATCGTGCCCCCCACCGGCAGCACGGTCCGCTTCTCGGTCACGATGATCGGCGAGGGCGGCGAGGCCGACCTCCAGATGGTCGCCGAGGGCAGCACGGTCGACACCGCGTCGCTGCACAGCGGCGAAGAGGCCTCGGTGGATACCGTGTTCGACGGCACCGGCAACGTCGCCGTCCGCGTCGCGGGCGCCGGCTCCTACACCCTGACGGTCATCGTCGACGGCGGCGTGGACCTGGGCGACCCCTGCGACGACGACAACGAGACGCAGGCGACGGCCATCGAGCTGGGCATCGGCGTGTACCAGGGCCTGCGCATCTGCGGCGGCGACGACGACGACTGGTTCCGCATCCCCGCCACGACCGGCAACTTCACCGTGCGCATCGACTTCACGGGCGCCGACCTGGACATGAGCCTGCACCGCAGCAACGGCGACCTCGTCGAGGACAGCACGAGCACCGGCGACTTCGAGGAGCTGACCTCCGCCGCCGGCGTCCGCTACCTGCGCGTCTACGGCTACAACGGCGCCGTCGCGAACTACACCCTCACGATCGAGTAGCCGCGCCCGAGCTCCTCAGGGCTCGCCGAGGATCCCCCGGGCCAGCAGCGCGAACACCTGCGCGGTGAACGCCTGCACCGTCGCGGGGGGGGCGCCGAGGATGTCCTGGTACCAGTACTCCTTGAACATCCCGAGCAGGCACACGGCGAGCACGTCGGGGTCCCCGCCGCCCACGACCCCCATGGCCTGACCCTCCCGCAGGGCGGTGGCGATCCGAAGCCGGGCCCGCGCGTAGAACGCGGCGAGCGCGGCGTCCGCCTCCGAGTCCAGGCCCACGGCCTCGGAGAAGAGCAGCCTCGCCCCCTCGCGGTTCGACTCCATCAGCCCGCACAGCGACGCCAGCAGCAGCTCGATCTGCTCGGGGATGGCCGCGACCGGCGCGCGGCGGATGGGGCGCACGCCGTCCATGATCGTGGAGAAGAAGTCCTCCAGGAGCGTCTGGAAGACGGCGCGCTTGCTCGGGAAGTAGTTGTAGAAGGTCCCGCGGGCGACCCCGGCGGCGCGGATCACGTCGTCCACCGAGGCGGCGTGGTAGCCCTGGTCGGCGAATACCAGCCGCGCCGACGACAGGAGCCGGCGGCGCCGCTCCTCGGGCTGCAGGGGGGTGGCGCGGGGCATCGCGTGCATCCTAGCGGGGCCCTCGGGCGGGACCACGCCGGCTGGCCGAACTCCTAGACTGACGTGTCAGTCCGGGTTAGCTTTCGGGACCGGGAACCGCGTCGGGAGGGCGCGCAGGGGCCCCGGTGGAGGTCCGATGGGGAGGCTCTACGTCGGCATCGACATCGGCTCGACGACCGTCAAGGCCGTCGTCGTCGATCCGGCCACGAGAGCGATCCTCTGGAAGGACTACCAGCGCCACGAGACGCGCCAGCCTCAGAAGGTCATCGAGTTCCTCGTGGCCATCGGGCGCGCGTTCCCGGACCGCGACGCCGCGGATCTGCAGGTCTTCCTCACGGGCTCGGGGAGCAAGCCGCTGTGCGGACCGGTCGGGGGGCGCTTCGTGCAGGAGGTGAACGCGGTCACGATGGCCGTCGAGGAGCTGCACCCGGACGTCGGGAGCGTGATCGAGCTCGGCGGCCAGGACGCGAAGATCATCATCTTCGTGCAGAACCCGGAGACCGGCGAGCGCACGGCCCTGACGTCGATGAACGACAAGTGCGCCAGCGGGACCGGCGCCACGATCGACAAGTGCATGCTCAAGGTGGGGATGCCCGCCGAGGCGGTGGTGGAGATCCCGTTCGACCCCGCGAGGCTGCACCACGTGGCGGCGAAGTGCGGCGTCTTCGCCGAGACGGACGTCGTGAACCTGGTGAAGTCCGGGATCCCGGGCACGGAGATCATGAACTCGCTCGCGGACGCGATCGTCCACCAGAACCTGTCGGTGCTCACGCGCGGGAACACCCTGCGGAGCAAGGTCCTCCTGCTCGGGGGACCCAACACCTACCTGCCGTTCCTGCGGGAGTGCTGGCGCCTGCGCATCCCCGAGACGTGGGAGGAGCGCGGGTACGACTTCGACCGGAGCGTGCCGGTGGACGAGCTGATCGTCGTGCCGGACGACGCCCTGTACTACGCGGCCTACGGCGCGGTGCTGTTCGGCCTCGACGACCCCACCGCCGTCGACATCGCCTACCGGGGCATCGACCTGCTGAAGCGGTACGCGACCTCGGGGCGCGCGGCCCGCCTCGCGGACACGGCGGGGGCCCCGCTCGTGGCGTCGGTCGAGGAGCTGGCCGCGTTCCGGGAGGAGTACCGCGCGCCCGTCTTCGAGCCCCCGAGGTTCGCGCCGGGGACCGTCGTGGAGGGCTTCATCGGGCTCGACGGCGGATCGACGAGCAGCAAGGCCGTCCTCGTCGACGCGGACGGCACGATCCTGCGCAAGGCCTACCGCCTGTCCCGGGGCAACCCGATCCAGGACACCAAGGAGATCCTCGCGGAGCTCGAGGCGTCGGTGGAGGCGGACGGCGCGACCCTTCGGGTCTCGGGGTTCGGGGCCACCGGGTACGCGGCCCCCGTGCTGGAGCAGGCCGTCGCCGCGGACGTGAACATCGTGGAGACGATCGCCCACATGCGATCGGCGCGGGCGTACTTCCCCGACGTGGACGTCGTCTGCGACATCGGCGGCCAGGACATCAAGGTCCTGTTCATGGCCGCGGGCGACATCAAGGACTTCAAGCTGTCCAACCAGTGCAGCGCGGGCAACGGGATGCTGCTGCAGGCGATGGCCGACCAGTTCGGCGTGGACATCCGCGAGTACGCGGACGTCGCCTTCGAGGCCGCCCTGTCCCCCCGGTTCAGCTACGGCTGCGCCGTCTTCCTGGACTCCGACCGCGTCAACTTCCAGAAAGAGGGCTGGGGGAAGGAGGAGCTGCTCGCGGGGCTGGCGCAGGTCCTGCCCAAGAACGTATGGCAGTACGTGGTGGGCGTGCCCCGGCTGTCGGAGCTCGGGCGCACGTTCGTGCTCCAGGGCGGCACCCAGAAGAACCTCGCGGCCCTCAAGGCGCAGGTCGACTACATCAAGCAGCGGGTGCCCGACGGGGTGGTCCACCTGCACCCGCACACGGGCGAGGCGGGGGCGATCGGGGCGGCGATGGAGACGCTGCGGACCGTCCAGCGGCGGGGGTCGAGCACGTTCATCGGGCTGCAGGCGGCGATCGACATCGAGTACACGACCCTCAACGACGAGACGACCGTCTGCCGGTTCTGCCCCAACGAGTGCTCGCGGACGTTCATCGACACGCAGACGCCCGGCGGGCGCACGTCGCGGTACATCTCGGGCTTCTCCTGCGACCAGGGCACGGTCGAGAGCAAGGACGCGCTGCGGGCGCTCACGCGGGCGAAGAGGGAGCGGGCGGCGGCGTTCCCCAACGTGCTCGAGTTCGAGCGCGAGCTCTGCTTCAAGCACTTCTTCGAGCCCGCGCCCATCCCCCGGGCGGGGACTCGCAAGCGGGACGTCGAGGTCCGTCGCGGCTTCCTGGGGCGGGTGAAGCGGCGCCTCACGACCCGCGGGTTCGAGCGCTCGTCGGCGGCGGACGCGGAGCGGCGCAAGCGCCTCAAGATCGGCATGCCGAAGGTGCTGAACATGCACGCCACGGGGCCGCTGTGGCGGACCTACTTCGAGACCCTCGGGGTGAACAAGCGGCACATCGTGTGGTCGGACGACTCGTCCGAGGAGATGTTCGCCGAGGGCGGCAAGTACGGCTCGGTGGACCCCTGCTACCCCAGCAAGGTCGCCCAGGCCCACATCCACAACCTGCTCTTCACGGGGCACGCCGACCGCCGCAAGGGGCCGCTGGACTACATCTTCTTCCCCGGGCTGACCCATACGCCGACCTTCCTGGTCGACGTCATGGAGACCACGAGCTGCCCGATCGTCGCGGGCACCCCCAACGTCATCAAGGCGGCGTTCACGAAGGAGGTCGACTTCTTCGCTCGCGCGGGCATCGAGTACGTGGACCCGTCGCTGGCGATGAACGAGCGCCACTTCTTCGAGCAGCGCATGTGGGAGGCGTGGGGCGAGCGGCTGCGGATCACGCGCGACGAGCACGACCACGCGATGGAGCAGGCCCACGCGGCCCTCGAGGAGTTCGACCGGCGGGTGCAGGCCCGGGGCCGCGAGGTGATCGAGGAGCTCGAGCGCACGGGGGAGCTGGGCGTCGTCGTGCTGGGTCGGCCCTACCACAACGATCCCGGGCTCAACCACGGCATCCCCGAGGAGCTGCAGGCCCTGGGCTACCCCATCTTGTCCCTGCGCGCGCTGCCCAAGGACGCGGAGTGGCTGCGGCGCTTCTTCGAGGACGACCTCGCGTCGGGGGCGGTGGCGGACGTCTTCGACATCAACGACGTGTGGCCCGAGAACTACTCGACCAACTCCGCCCAGAAGGTGTGGGCGGGCCGATTGGTCGCGCGGCACCCGAACCTGTCCGCGCTCGACCTGAGCTCCTTCAAGTGCGGGCACGACGCCCCGACCTACGGGCTGATGGACGACCTCATGAAGGCGGGACGGACCCCCCGCCTCGTGATGCACGACATCGACGCGAACAAGCCCGGCGGGTCGATCGCGATCCGCACGAAGACGTTCGCCTACAGCCTCGACCGACACCGCGAGTCCCTGGCGGACCGGCGGCGCACGTTCGAGGAGCTCGAGCAGCGCATCCGGGCGCGCATGGCGGAGATCGTCGCGCGTCGAGGGCCGAAGGTGGTGACCATCGGGAGGCCCCGTCGCGGGGTCGCGGCCGCGCCGTGAGCGGCGCCGAGGAGACGAGACGATGAAGCTGGACGTGTGGATGGACGAGCTCCCGGGGGCCGAGGACCTGACCGAGGAGGAGCGGGCCGAGCTCCTCGACTTCTCCGTCGGCGAGGCGACCGCCCTGGGGGTCGCCGAGGCCGCGACGCACTGGCACGAGAACGTCCGCGCGCCGTTCACGAAGGCCGAGCGCCCCCACATGAACCTGTGGGTCTCGGGGCTCAGCTGGAGCCAGGACCTGTTCGTGGCCGCGGCGCTGCGGGGCGTGGGCTACCACGTGAGGCCGCTGCCGGTGCCCGACTACGAGTCGCTGCGGGTGGGCAAGGAGTTCGGCAACCGCGGCCAGTGCAACCCCACCTACTTCACCGTCGGCAACCTGGTGAAGCACCTCCAGACGCTGGAGGCGGACGGCGTCCCCCGGCAGGAGCTGATCGACCGACACGTCTTCCTCACCGCGGGCGCCTGCGGCCCCTGTCGGTTCGGGATGTACGTCACCGAGTTCCGCAAGGCCCTGCGCGACGCGGGCTTCGACGGCTTCCGCGTCATGCTGTTCCAGCAGCAGGGCGGCGTGCGCCAGGCCACCGGCGAAGAGAACGGGCTCGAGATCGACGCCACCTTCTTCAAGGCCCTGCTCACGGCCTTCCTGGTGGGCGACGTCCTCAACCTGCTCGGCTACCGGATCCGCCCCTACGAGGTGGAGCCCGGGGCCACCGACGCCGCCATCGAGGCGGCCCGCGCGATGATCTCGTCCGCCCTGGAGGAGGGTCGGTCCGTCCACCGGGCGCTCTATCGCTCGGGGCGGGAGCTGCGCAAGGTCGCGGTGAACTACGACCAGCCCAAGCCGATCGTCGCGGTGATGGGCGAGTTCTGGGCGATGACCACGGAGGGCGACGGCAACTACCGCCTGCAGCGCTTCCTCGAGGAGGAGGGCGCCGAGGTCCACATCCAGCCGATGATCAACTGGCTGCTCTTCATCCTGTGGGAGCAGTCGCACGACACCGCCAGCCGCCTGACCCTCCGCCGGGACGACGACGCTCGCAAGGGCCTGCGCGGCAAGGACGGCTGGAAGAAGCTGATGATGCTCAAGGCGGCCAAGCCCCTGATCGTCGGCGTGTTCAAGTCGTTCGCGTACGCGATCGGGCTGTTCGACCATCACCTGCCCGACATGGACGACATCGCTCGCCTGGCCAAGCCCTACTACGACACGGAGCAGCGCGGGGGCGAGGCGCACATGGAGGTGGGCAAGCTGATCGACTCGGTGCTGCACTCCCGCGCGCACATGGTGCTCTCGGTGAAGCCCTTCGGCTGCATGCCGAGCAGCGGGATCAGCGATGGGGTCCAGTCGAAGATCCAGTCGGAATACCCCCACGCGATCTTCCTGCCGATCGAGACGAGCGGCGACGGCGAAGTGAACGTCCAGTCGCGCGTTCAGATGATGCTGTTCAAGGCCCACCAGCGGGCGCGGAGCGAGTACGCGGCAGGCGAGCGGAAGCGCGCCGGCCTTCGCCTCGCGGGCCGGTCGATCTAGGCTGACGCGATGAAGCACTTCCTACGCCTGTCCGCCCTCCTGCTCCTCGCCTCGCTCGCGATCAGCTGCGAGACCGACCCGACCGTCGACCCCGGAGACCTCGACGACGAAGAGGTCGCCGATCCCAGCTGGACGACCGACGTACAGCCGATCCTCGTCGCCTACTGCGGCCGCTGCCACGAAGGGGACGCCACGGCGAGCGGCGTGCCGTGGCTGAACAGCTACGAAGAGGTCACCGCGGACGCCTTCGCGCCCGTGTGCGACGGCTCCGAGGTCGCCGACTGCATCGTCGTGCGGCTCGAGGACGGCTCCATGCCCGACGACGGCGCGTGTTTCCCCGGCGACGACGGGTGCATCACCGAGGCGCAGTTCGCCACCGTCGAGAACTGGCTGGCGTCGGGCAAGGGCGAGTAGCTCAGCAGCGGGTGCGGCCCGTGGAGCGGGGGTGTCCCGCGGGCACCTCGGGGTAGAGGATCTCCCCGGGACCGGGGCGGTCGATGCGCAGGTGGAACCGGCCGGAGCGCGCGACGCCGTGGGGCCCGTCGTCCCCCGTGGTGGCGAGCGAACGACCCACGCGCAGACGCGCGAGATCGGGATCGTCCGCAGCCGCGGCGACCGGACAGATCAGCTCCCCGCGACGCTCTTCGGGGAGACCCGCCAGCAGGCGATCCGCCTCCTGCGCCGCCACGTGGTTCCAGGCGTCGTCCACGTCCAGGGGATCCCGGAAGTAGACCTGGGTCGTGAGGCGACGCTCCCCGTCCACGACCACCCGAAAGTGCACGTGGGGCGGGCGCCACCACGCGCGGTCGCCCGGAAACCCCGCGGGATAGCGGCGGGGCATCACCGTGCGGAAGACGTACTCTCCGGCGGCGTCGGTGACGGTCGTGCCGTAGTACCGAAACCCCGGATCGCGCGGGATGCGGCGGCCGTACTCGTCGTCCGGGTGGGCGTAGCGGCCGCGGTGGCAGGTCTGCCAGATCTCGATCGTCGCGCCCGGGACCGGCGCGTCGCCGTCGCGGACGACGCCCGAGAGGTAGAGGCGCAGCCCCTGAGCGGGAGGGGCGCCCTCGACGGTCGCGAGATCGTTCGTGATGTCCGCCGGGTAGCAGCTCTCCAGCGTCGCCCCGTGAGGATGGAAGGGGCCGAGCACCTGAGGAGGCGTGGCGGGCCCGAGCAGCTCGGCCTTGTACACGGGGGTGCACCCCGCGGCCGCCGCCGTGCCCGCCGCAGCGAGGCCCCGGAGGACGTCCCTCCGGTTGGGATCCACGCCTACCAGAACTTCCACCACGGCTTCTTGCGCCGCGGCGGTCGGTCCCAGTAGTCGGAGGGAGGCAGCGCCCCCTGGCCGGGCTCCTCGGCCTGCTTCGGCGAGCTCGTGGGCGTCGGCCGGGGGGGGCGGGCCGTGCTCGGTCGCGAGACCGCGCGGTGGGTCGCGGTGACCGGGGTGGGCGCGACGGACGGCGACGCTCGCCGCGCGGCCGGGGTGGGCGCGGCGGGCTTCTTCGGCGCCGCCACGGGCGACGTGCCCGAGGCCACGGTCTCCTCGCCGGTGTGGTCCTCCCTCCAGGCGCGGTACGCGGAGATCAGCTGGGTGCCCGTGAGGTCGTCGATCGCGCGCTTGGCCGCGAACTCCGCGCCCACGGAGCAGCCGAATCGGCCCCGGCGGAGGCCGTGGAGCACGTCGGAGATCGCCACGAGGTGGGACTCGTTGTCCGCCGCGAAGGCGGCCAGGGCCTCCACGACCTCGACCTCGAGCGCCGCCCTCGGCTCCTCGGGGGGGCGGGGCTCGTCGTGGTCGTCCTGACGGTCGCGCAGGAACTCGAACAGGGGCTCGAGCACCGAGTCGTCGCCCGCGGCGAGGGCCTCCAGGTGGCGCTGCGCGATGGAGAGCGGGGTCTCCATGTTCACGGGCTCCGGCGCGGGGGGGGCGGGGGCGGGCTCGGGCGCCCGTCGGATCGCGGCCAGGGACGCTTCGGCGGCCTCGCGCAGCGCGGCGCGCTTGGACGTCGCGCGCTTCTCGAGCATCGGGATGGCGGCGGGATCGCCGAGCGCCCCGAGGACCCGAGCCGCCTCGATCTGAAGCGCCGGCCGACGCGACGCGGCGAGGTCGAGGAAGACCTCCACGCCCGCGCCCCCGACGAGCAGCGCGTCGAACAGCGCGGGCAGGTGGGGCGCGAACGCCTTGTCGTCGATCGCGGCCCGGAGACCGTCGGTGATGTCGTCGTCCGGGGCGAGACGAGCGAGCTCGTCCACCGCTTCCGCGACCGCGTCTCCGTCGTCGCTCAGGATCGCCGCCTTGAATCGTTTGAAGTCCACGGACACCTCCCTGCCCGTCGCAGCCTCCCCGGCGCGACGGCTCCAGAATGCCCGAGCCCGCCTCGCGGCGGGAGGGGGGTTACTCCCCGTCCTTGATCTGCTTCTTGGTCTTGCGGGGCTCGGCGGTCCCGGCCTTGATCTCGGCCTTCGTGGGCTTGCCGCCCGGGTTGGCCGACGGGGACTTGGTATCGGACCCGGTCTCGCCCGCCTTGATCTCGGCCTTGGTCGGGCTCTTCTCCTTGCTCTTGCTCGGAGCGATGGCGCCGGTCTTCGGCTTGGCGATCTCGTCGCCCCCGGCGTCGCCGCCCGCCTCGGAGCCCGCGCCCTCGGCCGCGTCGGTGCCCTCGGCGCCGGCCTCGTCGCCCGCGCCGCCTTCGCCCGCGCCGCCTTCGCCCGCGCCCTCTTCGCCCGCGCCCTCTTCGGCGGCGGGGGTCGCCTCGGGGGTCGCCTCGGGGGCAGGCTCGGGGGCGCAGTCCGTGGCCCCGGCGCAGCCGGAGTCGTCGCAGTCCACCGTGCCGTCCTGGTCGTTGTCGACGCCGTCGCTGCAGTCGCCCGCCTCGGAGCCTTCGACGCGGTCGGAGCCGCAGCCGAGGCCGAGCAGGGCCGCGAACGAGAGGAGGACGAGGGGGCGAAGGGCGTAGCTGGCGAACCGGATCATGTGCGTCTCCTGCCGCGGTGCAACGGGCGGCGAACCGAGGCTACACCACCGGGCGATGGGCCTCAGTCGGGCCGCGGGAGTCCCTCGTACTGGGCGTCGGCCTTCTTGGCCGGGATCCACCCGATCTCGGCCGCCGTCCGCACCCCCACCCGGACCTCGGCGAGCCGCTCGGGCTCGCGCTCGTCCTTGGGCGCCAGGGGAATGTCCACGGCCATGATCTCGGCGAACTCCTGGGGGAAGACCGGATCCCGGTGGGGCTGCACGAACCCCTCGGGCCACGTCGCCAGGAAGGTGTCCGGGTCGTACTTGTCGGTGGCGCCGAGCGCGTGCATCAGCTCGTGCAGGACCGTCACCAGCGCGTAGTTCGGGTCCGGGACCTCCGGATCGAGGTGGACGACCCCGAAGCGCTGCTTCCGGTCGGCGAGGGACATCGCCTCGGCGTCGCCGCCGCCCCCGTCGAGGAGCACCACCACGCGGGCGTCGTAGTCGCCGAAGTCGGCGCCGAGGTCCCGGGCGAGCCCGCGGTAGTACCAGTAGAAAGCGAACGCCCGCTTCATGAGCTCCCAACGGCCGAGGTCGGGCTCGGAGAGGTCAGGCGGCGAGATCGCCACGGCGTGGGGCCCGGACACCTCGAGCGAGACCGTCAGCGGGGGGTGCGACGGGGCGTAGCTCGCGTACTCGTTCGCGAGCCAGGCCTCGGCGGTGCGCAGGGTCGCGTCGGCCGAGTCGATCGCCCCGTTGAGCTTGCGCAGGGGGTCGGACGCCTCGGCGTCGGGGGGGAGGATCTCGAGGACGAGCACCCGGACCCGCCCCGACTCCCAGGGGACGCGCGACGCGGATCGCCAAGCGTAGGCGGAGACGAGGAAGGCGGCGAAGAAGAGCAGCACCAGCCTCTGGCGGAGCTTCACGCGGGGCTTCGTGCCGGTCACCCCAGCAGCTTAACGACAACCGCCCCGATCCCGATCGCGACGGCGACGGAGACGACCCAGATCGCGGCCCGCACGCGCCGTACCCGGGCCTCGGCCGCCTCGGCGTCGCGGATCGCGCGCTCCGACAGCTCCGAGGCGGTGCGCCCCCGCGCCCGGGCCGCGGGAGTGTCGGGGGCGGCCCCGGAGCGGGCGGCCGCGAGCCAGTCGGCGTCCACCAGCCCCTCCGCCCAGTGGAAGGCCGCGGTGGCGAGATCGACGCCCAGCTCGTCGGCGCGGGCCCGGAACTCGGACTCGCGCTCGACGACGATCCCGGGGTGGAACTCGAGGTCGGCCTCGGCGGCCGTGGCTCCCGTCCAACCGAGCAGCTCGGACGCACCCTCCACGCCCTCGATGAGCGCGACCATCTCGTCGTGGTCGGCGTGCATCACCGCGCAGGCGCCACACGCGGCGTCCGCCCGGGGCGTCGGCGCCCCGCAGGAGGGGCACGCCCGCAGGCGCCATCGCGCGTCGAGCTCGGCGCTCCGCTGAACGAGGTCGGACATCCCGCGCACCCTGCCCACGGGCCGAACCGCGCGCAAGCCGGCGCCCGCGCGCCCGGTCCGCCGCGTGCATTACCCTGGAGCGGATGCGCCCCTTCCTCCTCTGCGCGGTCGTCTGCGCCGCCCCCGCGCTCGGGTGCAGCACGCTCGTGCTCGACTGCGACGCCATCGACGCCGAGAACTGGAGCGAGGCTCACGCCCCCGTCGAGGAGGAGATGCTCGCCGCCGTCAACGCGCGCCGGGAGGCGGGCGCCGAGTGCCGGGGGGTCGCGATGCCGCCCGTCCCCGCGCTGCGGATGGAGTCCCGACTCCGGTGCGCCGCCCGCAGCCACGCCGTCGACATGTCGGAGCGGCACTACTTCGACCACACCTCGCCCGGAGGCGCGGGCCCCGCCGATCGTGTCGACGCCACGGGCTACGCGTGGTCGGTGGTGAGCGAGAACATCTCCGCCGGCCTCGATGAGGCGGAGGCGACCGTGCAGGGCCTCATGGAGAGCACCACGGGGCACTGCGAGAACATCATGGACGCGGACGTCGTGGAGGCGGGCATGGGCCTCGCCATCACCGGGGACGACCAGTACGGCCACTACTGGACGCAGGTGTTCGCGGCCCCTCCCTGACCGCCGTCAGACGAGGCGGGAGTGGAACGTCACGGTCAGCTTCCCGACGCTGAACGTGTCCCCGTCCTGCAGCGCGGTCATCGTCGCGGGCTCCCCGCGCACCTTCAGACCCGCCCGCTTGTGCAGGGCGACGGCGAACCAGGTGCCGTGCTTGTCCTCGAGCAGCTCGGCCGCGCGCTTCACGAACAGCGCCCGACCCGGCAGCCGCACGTCGCAGTCGTCGGTGTAGCCGAGGACGTATCGATCCCCTTCGAGCAGGAGCGGCTCCATGTGGAGCTTCGGGTCGAAGGCGAGGTGCGCCTGGAGCTGCGCAGCCGCGCGGCGCTGGATGTCCTCGAGCTTGACCTGGGGGAGGTGGGCGGTCGTGTGCTCACCCGTGTCCTTGACGCCCGCGACGGGGCCCAGCTCCGAGTCGGTGATCGTGCGCAGGTCCGCGGCCGTCGCCGGGCTCGCCGGCCCCGCCTCCTTGTAGAAGAGGACGTGTCGGCCGATCGCGACGCGCGTGCCGTCCTTCAGGGGCACGCTCCGCACCCGCTCGCCGTCCACGAAGACGCCGTTGTCGGAGCCGAGGTCGTTGAGCTCGAGCGCGCCGCCCGCCCCGGGCAGGATCATCGCGTGCCTCCGCGACGCGAGCGGGTCCTCGAGGTGGATGTCGGCGTCGAGGTTGCGGCCGATGAGGAACGACCGCCCCTCGAGCTCGTAGACCGCCTCGCGGCGTCGGCCTCGGTACACGTACAAGCGACCCATCGCGAACCCCTGGCTGCGCGGCGGGAGTGTAGCGTGGCGCGCATGAACGGGTCCCGCGCTCCCGGCTTCTCTTCCGGCGTCGCGCTCGTCGTGGGCGGGAGTGGAGGCCTCGGACGCGCGATCTGCGCCGCCCTCGCTCGGGACGGGGCCGACGTCGCCGTGACCTACCGGAACAACCGCGCGGGCGCCGAAGCGGCCGCCTCCGACGTGCGCGACCTCGGCCGGGAGGCGTCGATCCACCGGCTGGACCTCGCGGACCGCGAGGGAGCCGGGGAGCTGCTGGGGTCCCTCGAGGTGCACTCGGTGGTCTTCGCGTCCGGCCCCGACATCGACATGCCCTACGTCGGCAAGGTCGCCCCGGACCAGTGGCGGGACGCGATCGAGGCCGACGTGCACGGGTTCTTCCACCTCGTGCAGGCGGCGCTGCCCGCGCTCCGCAAGACCCGCGGCTCGATCACGGCCGTGTCCACCGCCGGGCTGGATCGGTACCCCCACCGCGACATCCTCTCCGTCGCCCCGAAGGCGGCGGTCGAGGCGCTCGTGCGCGCCGTCGCGGTGGAGGAGGGTCGCTACGGGGTCCGCGCCAACGCCGTCCGCGTCGGCGTCGTGGAGGCGGGCATGTTCCTGCGCCTCCAGGACAAGGGCTTCGACCCGTCCTGGATCGAGGTCGCCAAGAAGCGGACGCCGCTCGGGCGGTTCGGCACGGCCGAGGAGGTGGCCGAGGCGGTGTCCTTCCTCGCGTCGAACCGGGCGTCGTACATCACCGGCCAGTCGCTCACGGTCGACGGCGGGTGGGGCGTGTAGGCCGCGCCGCTGAAAGCACCTGAAAGGTCCCGCCGGGAACTTCGCCCGCCCGCTCGGGTCTGTCCGTCCGCAACGTGCCGGAGGACTTCATGCGCCCGACCCTCGCCCTCGCCACCCTCGCCCTCGCCGCCCTGACCGCCGCCCCGGCGGCCGCCCAGACCCGCGTGACCGCGCCCCCGCCCACCATGCGGGTGACCGACGCGGGGCCCGCGCGCGACCTGCAGATCACCGCCCTCGACGTCGAGGCCCGCATCGTCGGCCACCTCGCCGAGACGTCGATGACGATGACGTTCTTCAACCCCTTCCCGCGCGCGCTCGCGGGCGACCTGACGTTCCCCCTGCCCGCGGGAGCGACGGTCAGCGGATACGGGCTGGACGTCGACGGCGCCCTCGTCGACGGGGTCGTGCTCGACAAGCAGAAGGCTCGCCGGGTCTTCGAGACGGAGGTCCGCAAGGGCGTCGACCCGGGCTTCGTGGAGCAGGTGGCCGGCGCCGCCTACCGCACGCGCGTCTTCCCCATCCCCGCGCGCGGCACCCGCACGGTGCGGGTCTCCTGGATCTCCGAGATCGCCGCGGGCGACGCCCCGGTGTACCGGCTGCCGCTCGGCTTCGAGCGCCCGATCGACGACGTCCACGTGCGCGTCGACGTCGTGCGCGCCGAGCGAGCGACGATCGTGGGCGAAGGCCTCGAGGGCCTGGGCTTCGAGGCCTGGGAGGACCGCCAGGTCGCCGAGACGACGCTGAAGAACGCGCTGCTCGACGCCCCCGTGACGATCGGCCTGCCCGACCTCCCCGCGCGCCCCGTCGCCGTGGAGCGGGCCCCCGACGGCACCGTCTGGTTCGCGATCCACGACCGCGTCGAGGCGCCCCCGTCGGTGAGCCGGATCGCTCCCCGACGCGTCGGCATCCTGTGGGACGCTTCCCTGTCCCGCGACGGCGACCACGCTCGCGAGCTCGGCGTCCTGACGGCGTGGATCGACGCCCTCGGCCCGCGTCGGGTGGACGTGGACCTCACGGTGTTCGCCGACGCGCCCCTGCCCACCCGGCCCTACACGCTCCCGCGGGACGGCGCCCGCCTGCTCGCCGACATCGCGGACCTCGACTACGACGGCGGCACGCGCATGGCGAGCCTCGCGCCCATCGCCGCGGACGCGCGCGCCGACTTCCACCTGCTCTTCAGCGACGGCATCTCCAACCTCGGCGAGGTCGACCTGCCCCGCTTCGAGGCCCCCGTCTACGCGCTCGGCGACGCCGACATCGCGGCCCACGACACCCTGCGCGCGGTCGCCCTCGGCTCGGGGGGAGCCTGGATCGACCTCAACGCCACGAGCGACGCCGACGCCGTGGACGCGATCGGCCGCGCGCCGTTCACCTTCCGGTCCGCCGCCGCCGAGGGGCTCGGGGAGTCCTACCCCCGCGTCGCCGAGCCGGTCGACGGGCCCTTCTCCTTCGCGGGCCGCCTCGTGGGCGAGTCGACCTCCGTGCGCCTGAAGTACGCGGGCGCGGGCGCCGCCGTCGTGGAGCGCGAGTTCCGTGTCGACGCCTCCGAAGCGTCCGAGGGCACCCTGCTCCAGCGCTTCTGGGCGGGCAAGAAGGTCGCGGATCTGGCGATCGGCGGCCGCCGCAACGAGCCCGCGATGGCGGCCGTCGGCAAGGCCTTCGGCATCGTCACCCCGGGGACGTCGCTGCTGGTGCTGGAGCGGCTCGACCAGTACATCGAGCACGAGGTCCGACCGCCCGCATCCCTCGCGTCGTTCCGCCGGGACTACGACCGCGCCATGGCCGACCGGGCCGCGCAGAAGAAGGTCGAGGACGACGCCAAGCTCGAGCGCATCGTCGCCCTGTGGGAGACGCGCGTGGCCTACTGGGAGCGCGAGTTCGACTGGAGCGCGGCCGTGGAGAAGGAGTCGAAGGCGTCGATCACGCCCGCCGGGACCCTCGGCGCGGGGTACGGGGGGGGCGCGGCGTCGGACACGGCCATGGCCCCGCGAGCGGCCGAGATGGAGCCCGCCGAAGAGGCCGCGTACCGGGACGACGACGACATGGACGACCGTCGTGCCGCCGCGGCCCGCCGCCCCGCCAAGAAGGCCGAGGCCGGGATCGACGCCCGCCCGAGCGCGTCGATCTCCCTGAAGGCCTGGGACCCCGCGACGCCCTACATCGCCGCCCTGAAGGCCGCGGCGCCCGAGGATCGCTTCGACGTGTACCTGGCCGAGCGCGCGACCTGGGGCACGGCGCCCGCCTTCTTCCTGGACTGCGCCGACTTCTTCGCGGCCCACGACCGCGCGGTGGCCCTGCGCGTGTTGTCCAACCTGGTCGAGCTCGACCTCGAGGACCCGGCGCTGCTGCGGGTGTACGCCCACCGGCTCGTGCAGGTCGAGGAGCTGGACCTCGCGATCCTGACCTTCGAGCGCATCCGCGACCTGCGCCCCGAGGAGCCGCAGTCCCACCGGGACCTGGGCCTGGCGCTGGCGGCCCGCGCCGACAAGCGCGCGACGCGGCCCACGAACCGCGCGGTCGCCCTCAGCGACTACCAGCGGGCGATGGACCTGCTCGCGGACGTCGTCATGGACGAGTGGGACCGCTTCGCCGAGATCGAGCTCATCGCCCTCGTCGAGCTCAACGACATCCTCCCCAAGGCGCGGACGCTGGGCGACGTGCGCGTCCCCGTCGACGCCCGCCTCGTGCAGCACCTGGACATGGACGTGCGCATCGTCATGAGCTGGGACGCGGACATGACGGACATGGACCTGCACGTCCTCGAGCCGTCGGGCGAAGAGGCGTACTACGGCCACAACGAGACGGGGATCGGGGGCCGCGTGTCCCGCGACTTCACGCAGGGCTACGGCCCCGAGGAGTACTCGATCCGTCGCGCGATGCCGGGCACGTACGAGCTGAAGACGAAGTTCTTCGGCAGCTCGGCCGCCCAGCTGCAGGGGGCCGTGACCCTGTACGTCGACCTCTACACCGACTACGGGCGCCCCACCCAGCAGAAGCAGTCGATCACCCTGCGGCTGGCCGAGCAGAAGGACACGTTCACCGTCGGCGAGATCACGATCGAGCCCACCGGCGCGCTCCGAGTGTCGCGCTGAGCCCCCGGGACGAAACGTCCCGGATCGGCACCACAAGCCCGGGTCGTGCGCCGAATCCGGGACGCGGTGTCCAGGCTCGAGCGTCGGCGGGGTGGAGCAGACGACGGTCGCTCAGGGTGAGGAGGACGGGCGCGACGGGCGCCGGCGTCTTCCACCGGGCGTAGGCCGTGCTCCGGGGAACGCCCGCGAAGGCGGCCAGGGCAGTCATGGGCTGCCGCACCGCGCGCCCGGCGTGGAAGAAGACCCCGACGGGATCACCCCGCGTCGAGAGGGCGGCCGCGCGGGCGAGGTTCGACAGATCGGCGGCGAGCACCGGGCTGGGTCGGGGCACGGGCGTCCCCTCGACGTCCACGCTCGGGTCCGACGACACGTACCCATGGTGCCGCTCGCCGAATCCCTCCTCCCGCTCGCCGAGGGCCCTCGCGAGGCGGCTCGGTGTGACCCAGGGGTCGACCGACGCGCCGACGACGTCGCGATGCGTCGACCACAGCCACGCGACGGGGTCCCGAGCCAGTCCGGCCCGACATGGGTTGAGCGCGACGTAGCGAACCTGGCGTCGGAGCTTCCGCAGACCGACGATCGGCACGGGCTCGGGGGCGGGCTCCCACCTCCCCGGGAACCACCGCGCGAACTGGCCGAGGCACCGCCGCAGCTGCTCTCGACCCCGCCGCGCGGGCGCGTCCACGACCACGTGAAGGTGATCGGGCATCACGACGACCGCGAGCGCCGCGGGATAGAGGAGACGAAGGTGCATCCACACCCACGCCCTCGCGGCGGCGGTGAGGTCGGGAGAGTCGAGGGTCAGGCGGGCCGTGAAGTGATGCATGGGAGGGGGTCACGCAAGGGGCGTGCCCACCGGCCGCGACGCCGACGCACGTCGATCGCCGCGCCGCCACGGGCCCGCCCGCCGGACACTCCCGGACACCCCCGGACGGACACTCCGAGACACTCCGAGACACCTCCGCCGTGGACGAAACGTCCCGGATCGGCGCCACAAGTCCGAGTGGTGCGCCGAATCCCGGACGAAACGTCCCGCTACTCCCCCGCGTCGGCGACGAAGTCGAGGGACACCGAGTTGATGCAGTAGCGCAGCCCGGTGGGGGCGGGCCCGTCGTTGAAGACGTGGCCGAGGTGGCCCCCGCAGTGGTCGCAGTGCACCTCGGTGCGCACCATCAGCAGGCTCCGGTCGACGTGCTCGCCGATGCGCTGCGCGTCGAGGGGCTGGGTGAAGCTCGGCCAGCCGGTCCCGGACTTGAACTTGTCCACGGAGTGGAACAGGGGCGCGCCGCAGCCGCCGCAGGTGTAGGTCCCCTTGCCCTCGTGGTCCCAGAACTCGCCGGTGAACGCGCGCTCCGTGCCCTGCTTGCGGAGCACGTAGTACTCCTCGTCGGTCAGGCGCTGCTTCCAGTCGGCGTCGGTCAGGGTCGACTTCGTCCCCGCCTTCGGCGCGACCTTCGGCGCCTCCGCGGTGGGGACGGACTCACCGGGCGCGGTCTCGGGGGACGTGGAGGCGGCCTTGTCGTCGTCGGCGGCGACCCCGGGCCGGCAGGCGACGACCAAGGCGAAGAGGGCGACGACGGTGAGGATGACGAGGGTGGTCTTCATGGGGTCCTCCGGGTTCTCGAGCTTAGGTCGAGTCTTCGCTGGGGGCAGCCCGTTACACTCCGCGCCGCATGAGCGAAGCCGCGCTGCATTCCTGGGTCGTGTGGGCGCTGATCGCGGCGTCGCCCGTGGTCGTCCTCGTGCTGCTGTTCGTGAAAGCCCCGTACGGCCGCCACGCCGAAGCGGGCTGGGGCCCGACGCTCGGAGCGCGCGCGTCGTGGGTCGTCATGGAGAGCCCGACGGTCCTGGTGTTCCTGGCGGTCTTCGCGGCGGGCGCCCACCGGGCGGAGCTCGTGCCCCTGGTGCTGCTCGGGATCTGGCAGTTCCACTACGTCCGACGCACGTTCGTCTTCCCGTTCCTCATCCGCCCGTCGGGCAAGCGGACGGCGCTGGTGGTCGTGGTCGCGGCGCTGCTCTTCAACAGCCTGAACGCCTACGTGAACGCGCGGTGGATCAGCCATCTCGGAGGGTACGACGCAGGCTGGCTCCTGGATCCCCGGTTCGTGGCGGGGGCCGCGCTCTTCGCCTTCGGCTGGGCCCTCAACGTGCACAGCGACCGCGTGCTGATCCACCTGCGGAAGCCGGGCGAGACCGGCTACAAGATCCCGTTCGGGGGCGGATACCGCTTCGTCACGTCGCCCAACTACCTGGGGGAGATCCTCGAGTGGACGGGGTGGGCCATCCTCACCTGGTCCCTCGCGGGCCTGTCGTTCGCCCTCTTCACCACCGCGAACCTCGCACCTCGCGCGCTCGCCAACCACCGCTGGTACCGCGAGAAGTTCGACGACTACCCCCCCGAGCGCAGGGCCCTCGTCCCCTTCGTGTTCTGAGCCCGCGACGGGCTAAGCGCGCGCTCCGGGGCGGCCGTGGCACTTCTTGAACTTCTTGCCCGACCCGCAGTGGCAAGGGTCGTTGCGCCCGACCTTGGGGGCCTCGCGGCGGATCGTCTCGCCGCCGCCGCCGGGCTTGCCGTCCACGTAGAACCAGCGCCCGTTCTTCCTCTTGAACATCGACGACTCGCGGTGCTCCTGGTCGCCCCGCTTGTCCGTGTACTTGGCCACGAAGTCCACGCGACCGGCGAGATCGTCGGCGCCGCCCTTCGACGACAGGATCTCCAGGCCGTGCCACTCGGACGTGCGCATCCAATCGTGCGTGGCCTTCTCGTCCACCTCGCCGACGGTCGACGGGTGGTGCGTCCGCATGACGTAGCCGATGTCCGAGCGCGTGAAGGCGGAGTAGCGCGAGCGCATCAGCTGCTCCGCCGTCTCCGGGAACGCCGCGCCCGCGAGGAAGGGGGCGCAGCACTGTTCGAAGGCGGTTCCGGTTCCGCAGGGGCAGGTCATGGCGCGGAGTGTAATGGCCCCTCACTCGGGCCGCAGCCGTTCGCGGAAGAAGCCCAGGACGCGGTGCAGGGCCGCCTGCGTCGGGTGCCCGTCGCGGTCCACCAGGTGGGTCGTGACGACCGAGTGGGCGAGCCGCGGGATCCCGTGGGGGTTGCCGGGGCTGCTGTCGATCTCGATGCCCTCGAACGCGTCGCCCAGCTCGCGGCGCAGGCGCTCGAACCGCTCCGGCGGGACCATCGGATCGTGGGTGAAGCGGAGCCCGAGCACGGGGCACCCGGCCGCCGCCCGCTCCTTGGCGACCGCGAGGGCCGCGTCCGAGACGTGCAGCCCCTCGCGCGCCGCGCGGGTCACCCCCATGGGCAGGGAGGGCTGGCTGAGGACGGGGGCCGCCACGGCCTCGTCGACCATCAGGGCGAGGGCGAAGTTGCCGGTCATGCACATCCCGATGGCGCCCACGCCGGGTCCCCCGCAGCGACCGTGGGCGTAGCGGCACAGCGCCCGGAGCCAGTCGGTGACGGGGCTCGATCGACGGGCGGCCAGGATCGCCCACTCCCGCCCGATGCAGCACCCCGCCGCCGACCGCAGCCCGTACGCGAGCCCCAGCGGACGGTTCGGGGCGCCGAAGAGCCGCGGCATGAAGACGGTGAAGCCCTCGTCGGCGACACGACGCGCGAACCCGGCCACCTGGGGCGTGATCCCGGGGACCTCGTGCATGACGACGACGCCCGGCCCCTCGCCGCGGACGTAGACGTCCCGCTCCACGCCGTCGTGCGCGAACCGCTCGGCGACGAACCCCTCGACCGGGACCGCCATCAGCGCGTCCAGTCGAACGTGTAGACGCGGTCCTCCCGGATGCGCTCCGTCTCCTCGGTTCCGTCCGCCGCGCGGAAGCGCAGGCGCGTGATCCGCTCGATGCGGAGGCGATGAGGCTGCAGGGAGCTCCCGACGGTGCGGAGTCGCGTGTGCTCGAGCACCTCCACGTCGCGCAGGCTGCGCCCCTCGCCGACGCGCCCCCGCAGCTCCGCCAACAGCGCGTCGGTGTCGCCCTGCAGGCGGCCGCGGACCTCGAGCTCCGTGCACCGGAGGTCCCGCGATCGATCCCGGCACGGCACCCGCCCCAGGACCGCGCTGCGCAGGGTCGCGGGCCCGTTGGCGCCGTCGAACCCCACGACGCTCAAGACGCCGTCGGACTCGAACGTCGAGCCGACCTCCGCCGACCGCCCCGCCCAGTGGCCCACGAGCCGGCCCCACAGGTCCGCCTCGGCGTCGCTGCTGGACGAGACCAGGGAGCCGTCCGCCCGGGCCACGAGCGACCGCGGCGTGCCCGACGAGGCCATCCGGAGCTCTCCCCCGTCCGCCCCCGCCAGGGTCCAGGTCCAGCTCGCCTCCTCCGACCCCTTCTGATCGCCCGCGTCCCGCGCCGTCCACTCCATCGTGGTGACGACCTGGACGCCCAGCCGCCCCCCGCGGGGCCAGTCGAAGGCGAAGCGCGGGGCCTCCTCGGGGGGGGCGCCGACCACGACCTCGACGGTCGTCTCCGAGGCCGTGGGCTCGGCGGTGGACCCGGACGTGGCGGCGGGCTGGGGGCGGCAGCCGGGCACGAGCGCCGCGAGCGAAGCGAAGAGCAGGGCGGTACGGAACAACGAGAACTCCAGCGAGACCCGGGCAGGATCGTCTGCGACGCTACCTGAATGAGGGTCCCCTGCGACCGAGCCGCGCGCCGCCGACTCCAAACCTCCGTGAGAGCCCTCCTCCTCGCCTCCCTCCTCGCGCTGTTCGCGTGCGGGTCCTCCGCCGCCGAGCCGACGCCCCGGCCCCCTCCGGGCGACGCCCTCGACGACGACGACGACGACCCCGGTCCGCCCCCCGCCTGGGACCCCGCCCTGCAGGAGCTGCCCTGCGCGGCCACGAAGACGCGCTGCGCCGACGAGGGGCCCCACATCGAAGGCACGTGCTGCACCTACGGCGACAACCTGCGGCACATCGCCCGGGGGAGCGCCGCCGAGGCCGTCGACATCGAGACGGACGGCGAGTACGCGTACCTCTGCGGCGGCTTCGGGGTGCGCATCAACCACGTGCTCGATCCCGCCGACCCCCGGTATGTCGGGGGGGCCGCGCCGCGGTGTCAGCGGATCGCCATCGGCCCCGTGCTGGGCGACGGGACGCGCGTGTTCTGGCTCGCCCACCACGGCGACGGGTGGGTCGCGACGCCCTTCCTGGGGACCTACCACCTCGCGCCGAGCGAGGGCGATCCGCCCGCCGCCGGGATCACCGAAGAGCACGTGATCGCCGACCCGGACGTCCTCTTCGAGGGGCTCGCCTGGGACGCCGCCTCCTCGACGCTCTACGCCGCCGCCCACGGGGGCGGCCTCCGGGTCTACGGCACCGCCGCCGACGGCACCCCGACGTTCGTCCGCGTGCTCGACGGCTTCGACAACGCCTGGAAGCTCGACCTCCACGAGGGCCGCGGATACGTCGTGGACGGGACGCGCCTGCACGTGCTCGACCTCGCGGACCCGCGCCTGCCCGTGCGCCTGGGCACGCTCGACCTGCCCGGGTCCGGCCGCGACGTCGACGCCCACGGCGACCGGGTGTTCGTGGCGCTGGGCGGCGACGGGATCGCCGTCTTCGACCTCGCCTCGCTCGACCCCGGGGGGCTCCCGACCGCGCTCCCCACGGTCGCGGTGGACGGGTCGGCGCAGGCGGTGCAGGCGAACGACCTGCTCCTGGGCGTCGCGTCCTGGTCGCACGTCGCGGTGTACGACCGCGAGTCCCTCCTGCGCCTCGGCACCGAACGCACCGGCGAGTACCCCACCTTCGAGGAGGACCTCGGAGTGGCCCTGATCGGCGACCTGGTCCTCGTGGCCGAGTGGCGCGCCATGCACGCCCTGCGATTCCACCCCGGGTACGTGTCCCCCGACATCTGGATCCCCGACGAGATGTTCGCGTTCCCCGCCGACGAGGCGCGCACGAAGACCTTCGCCGTCCGCAACCGGGGCCCCCTGCCCCTCGAGATCGGGCCCATCGCCACGACCGCCCCCGAGCGGTTCACGGTCACGCCCGGATCGGCGGTGCTCGCGCCCGGGGAGTCCACCGACCTGACGCTCGCCTTCACCCCACCCGCGCCCGCCCCGAGCCCCACGCTGTTGGCGATCGAGACCAACGACGCCGACGCGGGGCAGTCCCCCCTGGAGATCCCGATCGTCACCACGGAGTCCGGCCGGCTCGACGTGGGCGACGTGCTGGACGGAGCCTTCGCGTTCCTCGATCCCACGGGCGCGCGGGACATCGAGAACCTCCGGGGCAAGGTCACCGTCCTCGCCTACTTCGCCCTGTTCTGACCGATCTGCGGTCTGGAGTTGCCGGACCTCGACGCCACGATCCACATCCCCTACGCCGACCAGGGCGTCCTCGTATACGGCATCCACCGCACCAATGAACCGGTCGAGCTGCTCGCGGACTTCCAGGAGCAGACGGGCGTGACGTTCCCCCTCGTGCGCGACGAGGGGACGCTGTCGCGGTTCGCCTTCCCGGCGGGCGTCGGGTACCCGTACCCGCGCGACATCGTCGTGGACAAGAACCTGCGGGTCCGGTCGATCAAGAACTCCTTCAACCCCGAGGAGATGGAGGCCCTGATCGTCGAGCTGCTGGCCGAGGAGACGGACCGCCGCTGACCCCGCCGTGTCAGGCTGCGGCGTGCTTCACGTCTTCGGATACGGGTCCCTGACGTTCTCCCCCGAGCTCCCCGAGCTCCTGCTGAGCCTGCGCCGCGGCCGCGTTCAGGGCCTGCGGCGGGCGTTCAACAAGCGGAGTCGCTCGCGGTCCGCTCCGGCGGGCGCCTGCTGGGACGTGGGGGGCGCGCCGGACGGCTGGACCGTCGGCGGACGGCGCGTGTCGATCACGCTGGGGACCGCCCCCGGGGACTTCCTGGAGGGCCTCGTGGCGTCCTACCCGCGGTCCACGGCGGCCGAGCTCCTCCCCCGATTGGACGCGCGCGAGGGCTTCGACCCCGCGGACCCCGACCCGGGCTACCGGCCCCGGGACGTGGACGTGCACGTCGACGGCGAGGTCGTCGTGGCCCGGACCTACCTCACGAACCCGGGGGCGACGTGGACGCTCGACCCGCCCCCCGACCCGGACGCGACCGCGCGCATCCTGATCCGGTCCACGCCGATCGAGCCCGTCGGCGGGCCCCGCGCGCCCGGCCTGGAGTACCTGGAGGGCACGCGGCGATCGCTGCGGGAGGTGGGAATCACCGACGCCTACCTGGAGTCGGTGGCGGCGGCGGTTCGGGCACTCCCGGGCCCCTGGACCCAGCGGGTCGCCCCGGTCCGGTAGCCTCCCGGGTCCACGCGGAGGTTCTGTGCACGTCCTGGTCCTGAACTGCGGTTCCACGTCCCTCAAGTACGAAGTCTTCGAGCTCGGAGCGACCGTCCGCTCCCTGCGCACCGGCAAGGTGGAGCGGCTCGCCGCGGGGGACGGGTCGTCCGAGGCCGTGGAGAAGATCGTGGCCGAGCTGCGGGAGGCGGGCCTCGCGGTGGACGCCGTCGGACACCGCGTCGTTCACGGCGGGGACGCGTTCTCCGACGCCGTCCTCATCGACGACCACGTGGAGGCCCGGATCGAGGCGTGCGTGCCCCTCGCCCCCCTGCACAACCCCGCCAACCTGGCGGGGATCCGGGCTGCGCGCGCGGCGTTCCCGGGCGTCCCCCAGGTGGCTGTCTTCGACACCGCGTTCCACGCGAACCTGCCGCGCCGCGCCCACACGTACGCCCTCCCGCGGGACGTGGCCGCCGCGCACGGCCTGCGCCGCTACGGGTTCCACGGCCCCTCCCACGCCTTCGTGGCCCGCGAGGCCTGTCGGCGGCTCGGCGCCGACCTCGAGGCGCTCCGGATCGTGACGTGCCACCTCGGCGGGGGCGCGTCGGCTTGCGCCGTGGAGTTCGGGACGTCCGTGGAGACGTCCATGGGCACGACCCCGCTGGAGGGGCTGGTCATGGGGACGCGATCGGGGGACGTGGACCCCGGCGCGCTGCTGCTCCTCCTGCAGCGCGGCGCCGTGACCGTCGACGAGCTCGACACGATGCTCAACCGGAAGAGCGGGCTGGCGGGCGTCTCCGGCGCGGGCGCCGACCTGCGCGACATCGAGCAGCGGGCCGCCGACGGCGACGACGGCGCCCGGCTGGCCATCGCGGTGTTCGCCCACCGGGTGCGCAAGTACATCGGGGCCTACGCGGCCACGATGGGGGGCGTCGACGCGGTGGTGCTCACCGGCGGCATCGGCGAGAACGCGGTGGGCATGCGGCGCCGGATCCTGCAGCGCTTCGACTTCCTGGGGCTGGTGCTGGACGACGACCGCAACGAGGCCGCGCGCGTCGGCGACGAGAACCGCGTCGCCGAGATCTCCGCGCCGCACTCGCGCGTGAAGGCGCTCGTGGTGGCCACGGACGAGGAGCGCATGATCGCCGAGGAGACCCGCAAGGTCGTCGCGGGCAGGACCGCGATCTCCGCGCCCGAGGGCGTCCCGATCTCGGTCAGCGCGCGGCACGTCCACCTGAACCTGCCGACCTTCGAGCGCCTGTTCGGCGAGGGCAAGACGCTCACCCACCGCAAGGACCTCACCCAGCCGGGCATCTTCGCGGCCGAGGAGACGGTCACGCTCCACGGACCGCGGCGGAGCATCGAGGGCGTGCGCCTGCTCGGCCCCCTGCGCGGCCGCAACCAGATCGAGATCTCGCGCACCGACGAGTTCCACCTCGGGGTCGACGCGCCGGTGCGCCCCAGCGGCAAGGTCGACGGCTCCGCCCCGATCACGATCGAGGGCCCCCGGGGGAAGATCCACCTGGAGGAGGGCCTCATCTGCGCCTGGCGCCACATCCACATGCGCCCGGAGGACGCCGAGACGTTCGGGGTGGAGAACGGGGACTCGGTCGAGGTCGCCATCACGGGCGGGGACCGGGACCTGGTCTTCGGCGACGTCACGATCCGGGTGAGCCCGAAGTACGCCCTGGAGATGCACATCGACACGGACGAAGCCAACGCGGCGGAGCTCGGGCGCACGGCCGAGGGCGTGCTGGTCCGCACGGAGCTCGGGCAGGCGATGCTCCGATCCCGGAAGCCCCGGGACCCCTGATGGCCTTCGGCCGCGGGGGCAAGAAGCGCAAGGGCGCCGATCCGGCGCAGCTCGAGGCCATCGAGGACTCCGAGGGGCTGGCGCACCTGCTGGGGACCGCCCGCGACGCCCCGACGCGACGCCTGGCAGCGGCGAGCCTGGGGAGGCTCGGCGGGCTGCGGGCGACGGTCGCGCTCAAGGCGGCCCTGAACGACCACGACACCGAAGTGCGCATCGAAGCCGTGGACGCCCTCGGCAACATCGAGGGCCCGCGCGCCGTGGACGCGCTGCTCGAGGCGCTGCGGGGCGCGGATCGCGACGTGCGCGGGGCCGCGCTCGCGCAGCTCGTCCGCCTCGGCGACGTGCGGGTCCTCCCCGTGCTCGTGGAGATGGCGGGCGACCCCCGGCACCTCCTGCGACGGGCCGCGATCACCGCCCTCGGCGGCTTCAAGGACCCGCGGGCCGTGGAGGTGCTCCTCCAGGCCGTCGTCGAGCCGGACCGGAGCGTGTCCGACCTCGCCGCGGGGGCGCTCGGCAAGGTCGGCGGGCGCCCGGCGGTGAAGCGCCTGCTGCGCGTGCGCTCCCCGGCGGCGATGCGGGCGCTGGGGCGCATCGGCCACCCGTCCGCCGCCGACGGCCTCATCCAGACCCTCGGGAACGTCCGCAACGAGGTCCTGCGGGTCGCCGCCGCGGACGCCCTGTTCGCGGTCCACCGCGCCCACCCGGGGCTGCGCCTGGACGTGCTCGCGAGCACGGGGGGAGACCTCGGCGCGCTCGCGGCGTGCGGGGACGCTCGGGCCGCCGTCCCGCTGTGCGGGTGGCTGTTCGCCGCCGACGCGGGCGACCGGATCGTCGCCTGCCGAGGACTCGCGAAGCTCGGCGACTCGGGCCTGCTGTCCACGATCGAGGCCGCCCTGTGCGACCCCGTGCCCGAGGTCTGTCGCGCCGCCGCGGACGCGATCCAAGCGATCGATCCCGAGCGGTCGTGGGATCCGCTCAGCGAGACGATCCTCCAACACGTGAGCCGCATCGAAGAGCTGCGGGCCGCGGACGGGCCCGCGGACGAGCTGCTCGCGTCGATCGACTTCCTCGCGCGCCTCGGCGCCTCGCTGGCGCTGCCGACGCTGCACGGCCTCGAGGACCACCCCGACTGGTCCGTGCGCCGCGCGACCGCTCACGCGATCAAGGCGCTGTCGGCCGACCGCCGCTGACCCCCGGGCGTCGCCGACCCGCGGTCAGGGGCTCCAGACCTCGGCGCCGTCGCCCTGGACGACGTCGTACATCGCGTCGGGCTCGAGCTGGAACACCTCGGTCGTGCCCGCGGCGTCGGGCCAGCGCACGGTGACCTCCACCGGCCCGTCGACCATCCCGAGCCCGAAGTGCAGGACGCGGTCCTCCTGGGTGCCCTGGTGCCCGTGGCCGCCGTCCACCTGGGCCGCCGAGCGCTCCTCGCAGCGGGCGACCGTCGCCTTCGCGCCCACGGCCATGGCGTTGGACCCGCCGGTGCCGAACAGACGCAGCTGCAGCCAGTTGTTCTCGGTGCCCGCCGAGACGCTCTCGAACACCCGCAGCCGCAGGGTGTCGTAGCAGTCGGCGCCGGAGTTGCCGCCGCACCGCATGCGGGACGTGCCCACGACGAGGTCCAGGTCTCCGTCGCGATCGAGGTCGGCCGCCACGGCCCCCGCGGAGCGTCGGTGGTCGACGCCGTCGTCCGGCTCCACCGCCTCGTAGCTGCGCTCGCCGAGCCCGTGGAACAGCCGCCCCCGCGTCCCGGGGTAGTCGCTGCTGGAGATGTACACGTCCCGGTAGCCGTCGTTGTCGAAGTCGAGGACCGCGTTGTTCATGTCGCCGTCGTCGTAGTAGGTGGCCCCGCCGCGGTCGCGGATCAGGCCGAGCTCCTCGATCCCGGGACGCTCGAAGCGCACGGGCTCACCGGGCCCGGCGGTGGCGTTGAACGCGACCTCGGCGGGGTCCGACGTCTCGCCCACGTCCGAGTGGACGATCTCGCCCGTGAGGAGGTCGAACCGACCGTCGTTGTCGAAGTCGGCGCAGGTGGTGGTGGCGGAGTTGCCCCCGAGCCGCCAGGGCTCGCGGTCGCCGCTGTGCGACCAGCGGTAGTTGCCGCCGAAGCTCGCCGCCAGGTTCTCGCAGATGCCGGTGTCCGGCGGCGGGGGCGCAGTGTCGCAGTCCTCGGCCCCGGGGTTGTCGCGGCAGTAGCACTGCGCGTTGATGTTGGTGGTCCAGTCGTCGCGGTGGTCGTACCCGTACCCGGACGCGACGCTCTCGTTGACGAACCCCACGTCCCCGGGCACCCCCACGGCCTGCCACAGGTGGTTCGGGGCCCGCCCGTAGGACGCCGACAGCAGCTCCGGCAGGCCGTCGTCGTCGAGGTCGCAGGACGTCGAGCCCCAGCCCCAGGAGTGCCCGCCCGCCTCGTTCAGATCGTCGATGTCGCGCCACAGGTTGGTGGTGAGCCCCAGGGCCTCGGTCGCGTCCGTCCAGCCGTCGCCGTCGCCGAGGAAGAGGCGGTCCTGCAGGGGCGAGCCGTCGTCGCCGCGCTTGTTGTTGGATACGAAGATGTCCACGAACCCGTCGCGATCGACGTCGGTGAAGGTGGCGCCCACGGGCACGGTCGGCCGGGCGTCGGTCGTGGCGGTGTAGTCCGAGCGGATGACCGAGGCCTCGCGCTCGAACTCGAAGACGCCCGCGCCGTCGTTGAGCATGAGCTCCGAGAAGTGCTGGTCGGGGTCCGTCGGGTCTTGCACCGGGCGGGCCGTGAAGACGTCGAGGTCGCCGTCGTTGTCCACGTCGGCGGACGCGACGACCTCCACCGGTCGGCCCCCCGGCGTCCCGTCCAGACGCGACCGGAAGAGGCCGCTCGCCTCCGTGATGTCCTCGAACGTGCCCTCGCCCGTGTTGCGGAGCAGCCAGCGGTTGCGGTCTCCGTCGGGGCCGAAGGTATCGGGCCCTCCGCCCGCGCGCACCAGCAGATCGGTCCAGCCGTCCCCGTCGACGTCCAGGGCGGACACGCGCAGCGCGATCGCCCCGACGTCGCCGATGCCCCACTCGTCCGTGGCCTCCACGAAGGCCGCCTCGCCCGGCTCCCAGGGCGCGGACTCCACGACGCAGACCTCGGCGACCTCCTCCTCCTCGACGCAGCCCGCGAGGAGGATCCCCGCGGCCGCCGTGATCGCTCCTGCTCGCGAGGCCGAAAACGTAAACATGGCGGGATGATACAGAGCAGCCACCCGACCGAGCGCGCAAAACGGGGTGGGCCCGGTATGGTCCGCCGCCACGAGGGAGTCCCATGAAGATCGTGACGGTGGTGGGCGCGCGCCCGCAGTTCATCAAGGCGGCCGCCGTGAGCCGCGTGCTGCGGAGCCGCCACGGGGTGTCCGAGCTGCTCGTGCACACGGGGCAGCACTACGACGCCGACATGTCGGACGTCTTCTTCACCCAGATGGACATCCCCCGCCCGGCCCACGACCTCGAGGTCGCGGGGCTGCCTCACGGCGCGATGACGGGGCGAATGCTCGAGAAGATCGAGGGCGTGCTCATCGCCGAGCGGCCCGACGCGCTGCTCGTCTACGGCGATACGAACTCCACGATCGCGGGCGCCCTCGCGGCCGCGAAGCTGCACATCCCGGTCGCCCACGTGGAGGCGGGGCTGCGGTCCTTCAACCTGCGCATGCCCGAGGAGATCAACCGGATCCTCACCGACCGCATCGCCACGCTGCTGCTGTGCCCCACGGACACGGCGGTGGCGAACCTGAAGGCGGAGGGCTTCGACGGGTTCCCGTCCACCGTCCTCAAGACCGGCGACGTGATGCAGGACGCGGCGATGTTCTACGCCGCCCGGGCGCGGCGGCCGACCTCGCTGCCCGACCTCCCCGACGGGTTCGTGCTCGCCACCGCCCACCGCGCGGAGAACACGGACGACCCGGCCCGCCTCCGCGGCATCGTCGAGGCGCTGGAGGCCGTCCACGCCCGGGTCCCCGTCGTGCTCCCCCTGCACCCCCGCACCCGCGGCGCCCTCGCCCGCAACGGGCTCTCCCTCGACGTGCACGTCGTTCCCCCGGTGGGGTACCTGGAGATGGTGTGGCTGCTCGAGCGCGCGTCGCTCGTCATGACCGACAGCGGGGGGCTGCAGAAGGAGGCGTTCTTCTTCGGCTCGCCCTGCGTGACCATGCGGGACGAGACCGAGTGGGTCGAGCTCGTCGATCTCGGCTGCAACCAGCTCGCGGGCGCGGACCGCGACGTCATCCTCGCGGCCTTCGAGGCGATGCGCGGTCGAACCGTCACGGACCCCGACGCGCTGTACGGCGGGGGGCGGGCCTCCGAGGCCGTCGTGGACGCGCTGCTCGCGCTCTGAGCCGGGCCCGAGGCGTCAGGAGCGTCGCCGCATCCGACGCTCGACCCACCGCACGATCGGGTCCATGCGCATGGCCCAGCGCAGCCGCCGGATGCTCGAGTGGGGCTCCACGAGGTGGCTGGTGGGCGGCTTCGCGCCGAGGCGCAGGAGCACCTTCGACAGGGGCAGCTCGAGCTGGTCCTGCAGCCGCACCCAGCGGGCCAGGACGCGGCCGATGGGCCGGATCAGCGGCCCCACGCCGTACCGCACCTGGTACGCGCCCACGATGAAGAGGTTGCGGTGGTGCGGCACGAACGTCGCGGCCACCAGCTCGGGGCACTTGCCCACGATCTTCACGAACCCGTCGGGCAGGAACGGGAACGCCACCCGGTAGCCCGTCGCGCACACCACGAGGTCGTACTCGGCGACGGTCCCGTCGGTGAACGTGACCGACGCGCCGCTCACGCTCGCGACCCCGGGCCGCGGGGTGACCCGGCCGTGCTTGAGGTAGTGGAGGATCTCGTCGTTCACGGTGGGGTGGGCCTCGAAGAGGCGGTGGTCCGGCCGCGGCAGGCCGTAGGCGGACGGCGGCCCCACCCGGATCCAGAGCAGCAGCCGCAGCACGAGGCGCTGTACGAACAGGGGGACGAACCCCCGCGTGAGCTCCACGGACGGGGTGCCGAAGATCGTCTTCGGGAGGATCCAGACGCCGCGCCGCAGCGACCAGTCGCACGACGCCCCCACGCGCGCCGCCTCCGCCGCCACGTCGCAGCCCGAGTTCCCGCCCCCGAGCACGAGCACCCGCTTGCCCCGCAGCTGGTCGGGGTCCTTGTAGTCCTTGCTGTGGATCACCGCGCCGCCGTACTCGGACGTCCAGTCCGGCAGGTCCCGCGCCCAGTGGTGCCCGTTGCAGACGGCCACGCCCTTGTACTCGGCCTCGCTGCCGTCCCCGAACGTCACCCGCCAGCGCCGGCCCAGCGGCTCCACGGCCGTCACGGGTCGCTCGAAGCGGATGTGCTCGCGCAGGCCGTGGGCGTCGGCGAACGCGTTGTAGTACCGGCACATCTGGTCCGCGGACGGGAAGTCCGGGTACTCGTCCGGCATGGGCCAGTCGGGGTACTCGGTCGTGCGCTTGCTGCTGATGATGTGCGCGGTCGTGTAGACCCCGTGGGCCCAGTTCCCCCCCACGTGGTCCGTCGCCTCGGCGACCTCGTAGGGCACGTCCGCTTCGCCCAGCGCCTTGGCGACGCCGAGGCCCACGGGGCCCGCTCCGATCACCAGGATGCGTCCTTCCGTCTCCACGGCTCGGTAGCCTACCGATCGGATCGGCGCGCGTGCTCCGATCGGGAGGTGTGCATTGAAGACGCTGAAGGACCGCACCGCGGTCGTCACCGGGGCGGCGAGCGGCATCGGGCGCGGCATCGTGCTC
This sequence comes from uncultured Rickettsiales bacterium, assembly GCA_964512225.1. Classification (GTDB taxonomy): domain Bacteria; phylum Myxococcota_A; class UBA796; order UBA9615; family UBA9615; genus CAZEKB01. Next base: position 39,115 of record CAZEKB010000054.1, read on the forward strand.
GAGCTCGCCCGCCGCGGGAGCCGGATCGCCCTCGTGGACGTGACGGCCCGGACGCTCGAAGCCACGGCGGAGGAAGCCCGCGCCCTCGGCGCCGACGTGTCGGCGCACCTCGTCGACGTGGCCGATCGGGCGGCGATGCGGGCCCTGCCCGAGGCGGTGGCCGCGGCGCACGGTCCCGGCGTGCACCTGCTCGTGAACAACGCGGGGATCAGCATCGACGGGACCTTCGAGGACCAGACCCTCGAGGACTGGGACCGCATGCTCGGCGTGAACCTGTGGGGGGTCGTGCACGGGTGCAAGGTCTTCTGGGAGGCGCTCATGGGCGTCGACCAGGCCTGGATCGTCAACATCTCGAGCGTGTTCGGCATCGTCGCGCCCCCCGGCCAGTCGAGCTACGCCACGTCCAAGTTCGCCGTGCGCGGCCTCTCCGAGAGCCTGTGGGAGGAGACCGACCACACCCACATCGGCGTCACCGTGGTGCACCCCGCGGGCGTCGACACCTCGATCGTCGCCAACTCCAAGAGCTACGCCCCGGACGAGAAGGAGCGGATGATCCGCGAGTTCTCCCAGGCCGGGATGTCCGCCGAGCGCGCGGGCGTGCAGATCGTGCGCGGCGTCCTGTCAGGGAAGAAGCGAATCTTCATAGCCAAGGGCTCCCGAACGATCGATCGTCTCAAGCGCCTGTTCCCCGTCCTCGCGAATCGGTGGATCGGCGAAGAGATCATCCGCCAGCTGCGCATGCAGGAGCGCAAGCGCAAACAGCTCGAGTCCTACGCCTCCCGGAGGCGGGAGCTCGGGTTCGACTAGACCCGGCCGCACCGATGCCCGATCCCCTCCAGATCAACGACCACGTCACGCTGCCCGGGGACGAGCTCACCCTGACCTACTCGCGCAGCGGGGGGCCCGGCGGCCAGCACGTCAATACGGCCGATACGCGCGTGCGCCTCACCTTCGCCCTGTCCACGACGCGGGCCCTCGCCGACGCCGTGAAGGCCCGGCTGCGCACCGCCAACCCGGCCTGGGTCTTCGGCGACGGCGACGTCCAGGTCACCGCCGACCGCCACCGGTCCCGCAAGCGCAACGTCGACGACGCCCGACGTCGCCTCGCCGCGGCCGTCCGCGAGGCGCTCGTCCCCCCCCGGCCCCGACGACCCACGCGGCCGTCCCGCGCGGTGCATCGACGTCGGCTCGACGCGAAGTCCAAGCGCGGCAAGCTCAAGGAGTCGCGGGGCAAGGTCCGCGAGGACTGACCGGGTCGCGAACCCGGTCGTGACCTCCCCGAACCCGGTTGTGTCCCCGGCGTGACCCGGCCGCCGCTCTCCTGACGTGGACGACACCCGTCAGGAGCCGCGCCATGACCCATCCCCGCTTCGCCGTCGCCTTCTTCGCCCTCTGCTCGCTGGGCAGCACCGAGTGCGCGCCGCCCGACGACCTCGCCGCATCCGCGTCGACCGAGCTCGACGCGCCCGCGGGCCGGACGTCCGACGCCGAGCCGTCGGCGTGCGCTCCCGTCGAGGCGCTCGCCTGCGGCACGTCGACGCGCGGCGACACGGCGAGCCGGGGCGGCGGAGCGACCTCGGCCATCGACAACTACCCCGCCGCCGTCGGCAACTTCTCGGGGCCCGAGCTGACCTACTCGCTCGTGGGCGACGGCGGACCCGTGACGCTGCGCTTCGTGGACCCCGACCCCACCGAGCTCGATCAGGACATCTTCGTGCTCGAGGACGACGACGGGCGCTGCGACCCCGCCCGGGCGTTCGCCCGCGGTCACAACCGGGTCGAGTTCGTGGCCGAGGCCGGGGTGACCTACTACGTGGTCGTGGACGGGTTCGACGGCGACGAGGGGGCGTTCACGCTCGACGTCGAGTGCGCGACGGAGGGCCCGTCGGCCCCGGGCGACTGCTCGGACTACACCTCGGACGAGCCGGAGGGCGCCCCGGTCCAGACGACGGGCGACGCCCTCCCCCCGAGCGCCGAGGCCCTCCCTTGGCAGCCGCCGACGGCGTTCACCCGCCGAGTCGACTTCCAGGGGACGACGGGCGAGCCCGCCACCCACGAGGGCATCGACTGGATCCACGACGACCCGAGCGTCCCCGTCGTGCGCGTGGGGGCCGCGGCGCCCGGGACCGTGGCCTACGTGCGGCTCGGGTGCCGCCAGTCGGACCTGTTCGAGCGCAACCTCGACGGCCGGGAGTGCGGCGCCGGGTGGGGGGACCACGTGGTGCTGGACCACGGCGACGGCGTGTTCACCCGCTACGCGCACCTCGACCCGGGGACCGTGGCCGTGCGCGTCGGCGACGCGGTGGACGCGGGCACGACGCTGGGCGCCATGGGGAACAGCGGACGCAGCGAGGTCCGCCACCTCCACTTCGAGCTCGGCACGTCGGCCCGCGGGTTCGACTCCTGCGCGGCCGCACAGTCGTTCGATGAGGTGATCTCGCCTTCCCGGGTCGGCCTCTGAAGCGGACCGCGATCCGGTGGGATATCGTCCCGATCTCCCCCCGCCTGCGTGGTGCCCATGTCGTTTCCTCCGCTGCTCCGCCCGACCGCGCCCCTGCTCCTGCTCGTCTTCGGGTGTCAGGACGTCGCGATCGTCCAACAACCCGAGCACGAGGGGGACGACCCCGGGGAGTGCTCGGACGACGGCGACAACGACGAGGACGGCCTCTTCGACTGCGACGATCCGGACTGCTCGCTGCACCCCGAGTGCGCCCCCAACGAGCCCCCCACCGCGCCCGTCGTGGAGGTGACGCCGCTGAACCCGACGACCGTCGACGGCCTCGCCTGCACCATGACCACCCCCGCCGAGGACCCCGACGGCGACCCGATCACCTACGCGTTCGGCTGGCAGGTCGACGGCGTGGACGCGGGCATCGAGGACAGCGAGCAGAGCGCCGTCCCCGCCGAGCGCACCACCCGCGAGGAGACGTGGACCTGCGTCGCCAACGCGCACGACGGGCACGAGTACGGCCCGGGCGGCACGGCGTCGGTCGTCATCGCGAACACGCCCCCGGAGGCCCCCGAGGTGAGCATCCACCCGGGCTCGCCGCGCCTCGAGGACGACCTGACCTGCGTGATCGAGACCGAGAGCTTCGACGCGGACGGCGACAACCCCGACTACAGCTTCGAGTGGCTCGTCGACGACGTCCCCTCGGGGATCACCGGCGACTCCCTCGACTTCCTCTACACGTCGGTGGACGACGAATGGACCTGCCGCGTCGTGCCCAACGACGGCACGGTGGACGGCCCCGCGGGCGAGTGGAGCGTGCTGGTGCACCAGGACCTCTTCCCCCACGTCTCGGCGGGCGCCCGGCACACCTGCGGGGTCGCGATCGACACGACCCTCATCTGTTGGGGCATCACCAGCGGCGCGACGGAGGACGCCGGGCAGGTCTCCGACACGCCCCAGGGCGCGTGGCACCTCGTGACGGCGGGCGGGCGACACACGTGCGCCGCCGAGGGCAACCTCACCCTCGACTGCTGGGGGGACGACACCCACAACCAGACCGTCGCTCCGCTGGGGACCTACCACTCGATCAGCGCGGGCACCGACCACACCTGCGCGGTGGCGACGGACGGCACCCTGTCCTGCTGGGGCACGGCGCTCACCTGGCCCACGGCGGCCCCCGCGGGCCCCTTCCGCGAGGTGTCCTCGGGCCACGAACACTCCTGCATGGTGCGCGTGGACCAGACGCTCGCCTGCTGGAACGCGCCCTACTCGGTGCCCACGGGCCAGTTCATGGACGTCGCCGCGGGCGACGGTCACGCCTGCGGGATCCGCATGGACGGCTCGATCGAGTGCTTCGGGGCGAACGACCAGAACCAGGTCGGCGCCGCCCCGGGCGGCACCGGCTGGACGGCCCTCTCGGCGGGCGCGAACCACACCTGCGCCGTCGACGCCGACCGATTCGTCACCTGCTGGGGCGCGAACGGGCACGGCCAGTCGAGCGAGGCACCCGGCCAGTTCGACCAGGTCGACGCGGGCCTGTTCCACTCCTGCGGCGTGCGCCCGGACGGCAGCATCGTGTGCTGGGGCTGCACCGGCGAAGACTTCGGGCAGTGCAGCCCCTGATCGAGCCCCGGGTCGCCCCCTGATCATGTAAGCCGCGAGTGATCAAGGGTGTTCTGTAAGTAGCTGAGATCACT
>CAZEKB010000055.1:0-18752 GCA_964512225.1 uncultured Rickettsiales bacterium
GAAGTGGAGTTGGACGACCTCCTCCTGACGGTGTCGGATGGCGCGAGCCGAGTCGCCGGGAACCGGATTGGCTGGACCGTGTTCCGCGACCCTGGGACCCTGAGCAACGTCGGCGGGGCTATTGGGGTCGACATGCCCGGAGCGGGACGACAACTGCGCATCGAACGAAACCTCGACGCACGCTTCCTGGGGAGCGCCCGGTTCCTCTCCCACCTGCAGCCCGACGGCGCCCCCGGACCGATCATCTATCCCTACGCGCTGACGGAGGGACCGGCGAGCTTTGCCCGTCTCCTCGCGATCCTGGGCGACGCCTTCGACCGCACCGGCTCGCTCCGTCTGGGGCTCGGTCTCTGGAGGGTTGGGGAGTGGGGGATCCGACAAGGCGCTCCAGGGTCGTACGCATGGCAGTACGGCGATCCGGGGCGGGAGTGGCTGCCATCCCCCGCTGACTCCCTTGCGGAAGCGCGCGACTCCACCTGGGAGGCAGTTCGCTCCCGGCCCGACCGCGAAGTCTACCCCTTGGTGGCACGGCTCTATGAGGACTTCGGAGGCGACCGAGCCGGAGTCCCCTTCTGGGATCCTCGCAGCGAGCAGTTCCGATTTTGACGACGAAGAGGCCGCCCGGAGAGCTCCGAGCGGCCTCTTCAGATCGTGGTCGGAGCGAGAGGATTTGAACCTCCGACCCCCTGCTCCCGAAGCAGGTGCGCTACCAAACTGCGCTACGCTCCGTCAGGTCGGTGCGGGAAGCTACGACCCCGCCCCCGGGGGTGTCAAGACGCGGCCGTTTCCGCCAACCGAGCCCGCATCGCGTCCATCACCGCGCGGTAGTCGTCGGCCTTGAAGACGCCGGACCCCGACACCAGGACGTCCGCCGCCGCGAACTCGGTCACGTTGCCCACCTTGACCCCGCCGTCCACCTCGATGAGGACGTGACCGAGGCCGCGCTCCCGGAGGACGGCTCGCAGCTCGCCCGCCCGACGGATCGCCGACGGGATGGCCGACTGGCCGCCCCAGCCGGGGTTGACGGTCATCACCAGCACGAGGTCGACGTGCTCGAGGATCCCGTCCAGGGCCGAGAGCGGGGTCCCCGGGTTGATGGCCACGCCCGCCTTGCAGCCCAGGTCCTGGATCCGCCACACCGCGCGGTGCAGGTGGGGGCACGCCTCGACGTGCACGGTGATGACGTCCGCCCCGGCCTCCGCGAAGGCCTCCAGGTGCTTGTCGGGCTCGACGATCATCAGGTGCACGTCCACCGCGCAGTCGCCCGATGCCGCCGCCGCCGCCGCCGTGATCGCGGGGCCGAGGGTGATCACGGGGACGAACCGCCCGTCCATGACGTCGACGTGGATCCAGTCGGCCCCCGCCTCCACGACCGCGCCGATCTCGGCGCCGAGCCGACCGAAGTCGGCGGACAGGATGGACGGGGCGATCTTGTGGGACATCAGGGCTCCGGGGAGGGGGCGAGCGACTCGCCGAGCTCGAGGTCGTAGCCGCGCAGGAAGTCGCCCGCGGGCATCGCCCTCTTACCGGGGGGCTGCACCACGGTCAACCGGAGCGCGCCGCGGCCGCAGGCCACCACGATGCCCCGGTCGTCGAGCTCCACCACGGTGCCCGGAGCGGCCTCGACGCCGCACGCCTCGGGCCCCAGCACGTCCGCGTCGTGGACCTTCATGGACCGCCCTCGGTACGTGCAGAAGGCCCCGGGCCACGGCGTCGTTCCCCGGCGCCGTCGGTCGATGGCGGCCGCCGGGGCGCCCCACCGGATGCGGCCGTCGTCCTTCGTGAGGAGCGGGGCGTACGTCGCCCCCTCGGGCTGCGGCGTCGCGGTGAGGGTGCCCGCCTGGATCGCGCGGAGCGTCGAGACGGCCAGGTCCGCGCCCAGGCGCGAGAGGCGGTCGCCGAGGGTGGCGGCGGTGTCGTCGTCGGCGACCGGGGTGCGCGCGACCTGCAGCATCGGCCCGGTGTCCAACCCCTCCTCCATCCACATGGTGGTGACCCCGGTCTCGGACTCGCCCTCGATGATCGCCCACTGGATGGGGCCCGCCCCCCGGTACTTCGGGAGCAGCGAGGCGTGCACGTTCACGCACCCGAATCGGGGCGTCTCCAGGATCTCCGCCGTGAGGATGCGCCCGTACGCGATGACGACCGCCACGTCCGGCCGCAGCTCCGCGAACCGTCGCGGGAACGGGCCCCGACGCACTCCCTTCGGCTGCCGGAGGTCGAGGCCAAGCTCCTTCGCCCGGGCGGCGACGGGGGGGGAGCGCAGCTTCTTGCCGCGGCCCGCGGGTCGATCCGGCTGAGCGACCACGGCCACGACGTCGCACACGTCGGGCGCCCCCACGAGGGCGTCGAGGGTGGGGACGGCGAGCGCGGGGGTGCCGAAGAAGACGACCCGCAGCGGCTCAGTAGATGGGCGGCGGGGTAGAGCCTTGTTCGGGTCCAGGGCCATGCTTGCGCTGCTTCTTCAGCTTCTTGAGGTAGAGGGTCCGCTTCAGGCCGGAGAGCCGGTCGTACAGGGTCTTGCCGTCGAGGTGGTCCATCTCGTGCTGGAAGATGACGGCGTAGAACCCCTTCGCCGTGAACCGGAACGGCTCGCCGCGGCGGTTCAACGCCTCGACGACGATCGTCTCGTGCCGCTCGACCTCGACGACCATGTCCGGGACGGAGAGGCACCCTTCGTCCCACACGATCGTCCCCTCGGTGGACACGATGACCGGGTTGATCAGCTCGGTGAGGAAGGCCTTGCTGCCCTCTTCGTCGTCCTCGTGCTCCTCGGCGATGCCGTCGCGGATCGGCACGGCGGCCACGAGCAGCCGCTCGAGGACGCCCACTTGGGGCGCGGCCAGGCCGACTCCCGGCGCCGCGTACATGGTCTCGGCCATGTCGTCGAGGAGGCTGCGGATGCGGTCGTCGACGTCCTGCACCGGCGCCGCCTGCTTTCGCAGGACGGGGTGCGGGACCTCGTAGATCGGGAGGATCGCCATGGCGCGATCTATACGGTGCCCGACGGGGTTCGTCTACAACCCCGGCCGAACTCCCCGCCGGGGCGGCCGCCGAGCGGCCTTGCTACCTTGACCCCGTGCTCCCCCCGCGCTCCCTGCCCGCGCATCCACCGATCCTGGACCGGGAGGTCCTGCGCGCGATCGCGGCCCCGCGCGGCCGACGAGCCCGGTCCCCGGAGGCCCTGGCGGCGGAGGTCCTGGCGGCCGTGGGGCGGACCGAGGGCCGCTGGGTGCCGGACGCGCCCGCCGCGTTCGCCGACGCGATCCATGCCCGCCTCGGCGACGTCCCGGTGGCGGCCCCCGCGTTCGGCCGCGCCGACCTCGGCCCGGCCCTCGCGGCCCGGTTCTCGAAGATGGTCTGGATGGACCCGGAGCCCGGTCGCCTCGATCCCGGCGAGGAGGCCGTCCGTTCCGCGCTGGAAGGCGGAGCGCGGGCCGTGGTGGCGTCGCCGATCGCGGGACAGGGCGGGGCGCTCGACGGGGTGTCCCGCCGGTGCGCGGACGCGGGCGCCCTCCTCGCGGTCGACGCCCGCTCCTCCCCCGGCTGCCGGGTGCGCGACCGCGTGGTCGCCGACTTCGGGGAGCTGGTCCTCCTCCCGGTGGACGGCGAGCCCGGCCCCGCGGCGCTGTGGGGCGCGATCCTCGCGGGCGAAGGGACCGGCGGAGAGGGCCCCCGGGGCGCGAACGGCAAGGCCCCCGCGCACGCCCTGCGCCTCGTGCTGACGTCGATCCGCGACGAGCCCCGCCTGAGGCGTTTCCTGCCCGCGCCCCGCGCCGCGGCGGAGAAGGAGCGCGACGGAGATCCCCCGGGCTGGGCCTGCGCCGCCGCGTCCGTGCGGCTGTCCCAGTCCCCCGCCCGAGCGTCCCAGCGAGCCCTGCACGCCCGCACGCTGCGGTCCCACTGCGGCAACGTCCAGGGCGTCGAGCTGGTCCCCGATCCCCCCGGGTGTCAGGCGGCGGGCGGGACCTTCCCCCTGCTTGTCGACCACCGCGACGCCCTCGCCGAGGAGCTTCGCGCGCGCGGCATCCCCGTCGTCGGGGACGGCATCGGATCCCTGCGCCCGGACGGCGCGCTGGGCCCGGTCGCCGCGGAGCCCGCGTCCCGCCTCCTGCTGCTCCCGCTGCTGCCGTTCTACCGGCGCGAGGACCTCGTCTTCCTCGCCGAGCAGCTGCGCCTCGCGGCGTACGCCGCCGCGGGCTGACCCGTGTCGCTCCGAGCCGTCGCCGAGGTCGTGGCCGCCGGCGCGCTCGGCTGCGTCGTCGGCTGGGGGGTGGGTACGGGAGACCCCTCTGCGACCCCCGTCGCCGCCGTCCCGAGTCCGAGCCCCGCCCTCACTGCTCCCGCGCGCAGCGCCCCCGCGCCCCCCGCCCGACCCGCGCCGGAGCCGACGACGATCCGCGCCCAGCCCCCGACGATCGCCCCCGGGCCCGAGGCGGCGCGCCTGCGGACCCGGATCCTCCGGCTCCAGGCGGAGGCCTCGCGCCTCCGTGACCTCGCCGCCGAACGGCGACGGTTCGCGGACGATCCGCTGGCGGCCTTCCCGCGGTTCGACGACGAGCGGATCCTCCCGCACCACCGGCCCGAAGTGTTCGAGCGCCGGATGGAGGCCGCGCGGGCCTGGCTCGCCGACGCGGACCTGAGCCGCGAGACCCGGATCGCCGACGTGGACTGCTCCGCCGTGCCCTGCCTCGTCTCCGTGGACGTCGCGTTCGGGCCCGACGACCCCTTCGAGGCAGTCCACGAGGATGACGCGTACGTGAACGCGCTGAACGAGGGGCTCGGACGGGCCTCCGGGTACGGGAGGTCGGCCACCCACTGCTGCTCGGTGGTCGGCGACCGGTGGGTCCGGCGCATGCACTGGTGGCTCCCCCTGCCGAGCGGACGCTTCCAGACGTTCGAAGAGCGCGTCCGCGAGGCCGCCTGGGGACGCATCCGCGCCGCGGACGAGCGGGACCGGGGAGTGGCGCCGTGACCCACGTCCACCGACTCGCCGTGGCCGCCGCGCTCGGGCTCGTCGCGGGCTTCGCGGCGGCCCGGGCGTCGTCTCCCCTCCCCCCGCTCGACCCACCGCCGGTGGAGGGCCCGACCCCGGCGACCGCGGCCGCCTCCCGGGCTCCCCTCCCCTACAGCGCCGCCGAGGGGCCGGCGAGCCCCGAGCACGCCCGACTCCTCGCCGTGTTCGGCGACGTGCCCACGCTCCGCGCCCGCGCCGACGCGCTTCAGGACACGGTCGAGGATCTGCTGGGCGAGCCCCCGGACTGGCTCGAGCACTTCCCGTCGGAGCACCGCGCCGACTCGTTCCGGGCCGCCCTCGACGGCGAGATCCCGGGCATGCCGGAGGGCATCGTCCTCGCCGACGTCGCGTGCCCGCCCGAGCCGTGTCTGGTCGTGCTCCGGGCCCGCACCGAGCCCCCCGACGAGCACCACGGGCCGAGTCCGGAGGACCGGAGGAGGCTGCTCGCCGCCGAAGAGGCGGTCGCGGGGGTGCTCGGGTTTCCTCGCACCGCCCACGAGAGGGGGCTGTGGACCACGGACTCGGCGGGACAGTCGGTCCACTACACCCAGCTGTGGTGGATGCCCCCGGGGATCGAGGGGACGGACTGGGCGGGCGTGGTCACGGACGAGGTCGCCGCTCGTGTCCAGCGCAACCTCTTCAGCGTCGACAGGGCCGACGCCTTCGCCCCCGCAGCGACTCCCTAGAGGACCTCGTCCGCGACCTCGATCGCACACTCCTCGGTGGTGAACTCGGCGGTCAGGGTCCCGATCGTATTCGAGCCCTCGAGGAGGTCCCCGCTGACCACGACGTCCCAGGCTCCGTCGTCGCCGCCGGACAGCTCCACCTCACCCGCGCTCAGGGGGTAGACCCGGATCGCGGTGGGGCTGACCTCGGTGAGGAAGGCGGTGAGCGCCTCCTGGTCGAGGTTCTCGGGATCGATGCACGCGTAGGCGTCCGCGTACGTGTCCCAGTAGTCGTCTTCCCAGTACTGCAGCTGCGCGGTGAACGAGCCGATCGCGCCGCCTCCGACCTGTGCGTAGCGACCTGCGACCGGGGCGGTTCGGGCCTCGAGCGTGGTCCCCACGTCCGCGCGATCGAGCTCGATGCGCAGCTGCTTGGCGCCGTTCTTCTCGAGGTTTCGGTAGGCGTCCCGCAAGTCGTCCACCAGTTGGTCGAACGACTCGCACTCGGGGTCGCCCGCGGCCACGCGCTCCTGGTACGCGGCCTGGGCGGCGATCCGCGCGGCCTCGGCGTCCCGCTTGAGGCGGCAGTAGTCGGCCACGCTCGAGAGCACGAACTCGTGCGTGCGTCCGTCGGCGGACCCCTTCGTCAGCCACACCGCCGACTGGGGGGTGAAGGCGTCCACGGCGTCGCCGGTGATGCTGATGGAGCCGGGACAGCCCGCGAGGAGCGCGCCGGCGAGGAGCATGAGGAGGGCTCGAAAACGCATGCCGGCGAAGCTAGCACGCGCCCTGCCGGCCGCCCGGGCGGCCCCGGACCCTGGGAGACGAAGCACTCCGGAACGAGGTGACCCGAGCCCTCGATTGCCGAATGTGGGGGGGGGGGTCGCACTCGACAGTCAAGAGGGCTCGGGCCATAACGGCTTCGCGCCTCGTCCCTTGGTTTTCTCACCACGGGATGGCCTGAATCTAGGATCGGCCCCCGGGGCTGTCAATCTTGGAGTTGGGCCGGGCGCGGGTTTTGGAACGCGGGAACCGGTCGCGAGCACCCCACTCCGTCGACGTCGACCGATCGAGAACCCCGCCGGGCGCGGCTACTCGCCGCCCTCGGCCGACTCGAGATCGACCTCGCGCTCGGGCTCCTCGAGCTCCTCGGCGTCCCTGCGGATCTCCGTGTCGAACGAGCCCGAGATGGTCACCGCCCCGTCCAAGTTGCCGAAGCGGTTGCTCGTGAAGGCGATGTTGTACCGGCCCGTCGCCCGGGCCTCGCCGCCCTCGCCGGGGAGCGTCAGGGACTCGAGCTCGACCGTGCCCAGCAGGGTCTCGTCGGCCTCGTTGGAGCGACCCACGGTCAGCTCGCGGAAGTCGGGGTCGAGGTCCCGCTCGTCCTCCCCGTAGTAGTCGGCCCCGAAGACCTCGATCCCGAGCTTCAGCTGGGCGAACGCCTCGATCTCGCACGCCGACAGGGGCCGCGTGTCCTCGTGGTCGTAGAACTCCGTCCCCTCGGCGGGGATGCGCGCGTTGTGGTTGATCTTCAGGGTCCGCGGGTAGTCCCAGTCGGTGGACGTGAACTCCAGGGGGGCGGTCTGGCAGATCGTCGAACGCACGTCGTCCACGGAGGGCAGGTTGATCAGGATCACCAGCCGAAGATCCTCGCCGAGCCCGCGGTACGCGCCGATGTTGTCCTGGACCGACTGCTTGAGGCAGGGCCCGACCCCGGTCCGCTCGTACGGCCCCAGGGTGGACGCGCAACCGTCGCCCGCGCGGCCCCAGGCCTCGGAGTCGTCCTCGAAGTGGCCCCAGTCCCCGAACTCGTCGGTCTCGAGGGCCTTGTAGACGTCGCCCATGTCCAGGTGCGCCGTGACCTGCAGATCGCTCTTCTGCGTGAAGAGGCCGCGCACGCGCGTGGTGTCGTAGGGCACGGGGTACTGGATGATCCCGGACTCCTGACGGTCGTCCGCGTCGCAGTCGTCCGGATCCGTCTCGTCGGGGCAGTGGCGTTGGCGCGCCTCGAACATCTGGCGCCAGCCCTCTTCGACCTCGGTGGGGTAGAGCAGGCCGCTGAAGAACTCGTAGTTCGCGCTGCTGATCGTGAAGTCGACCGTCGCCTCGTTCTCGCCGTAGAAGCAGCCCGGCAGGACGAGGACGGAGGTCAGTAGAAGAAGGGCGCTGCGCATCGTATCTCCGACGAACTCCAGTGCGTCTGGTAGCGCCCGGCGGGCGACGCGCGGGCACCTTACCAGCCGACGCGGACGTCGCCCGGGCACATGGATCCCGGGAACAATCTCGACCCCCCCGGGGTCGTTACCAAGTGAGAGAGCAAGAACCTACGAATCGAACAAAAGGCTTCGGCCGAACGTCCGATGAGTGTCCTTGGAGGCAGAACGCAGGAGACGACCATGAAGCCCTGGATCATCGAACGCATCGAGCAGGAACGACGTGAGCGCGAGTGGGAACCCCAGCCGCTTCACATCCAGCGTCCGCCGCCCGAGTGGATCGAGGAGCAGGAGCGTCGTCGCGAGAGCGAAGAGTCGTCCGGCGAGACCGGCCGAGGAGTCTGGATCTTCCAGATGTAGGCGCCGGGGGCTCAGTCCCCCACGGCCCGGAGCCGGCGCGCCGCGCTCACGGCCAGCAGCAGCAGCGGCTCGTCCCGACCGTCCCGACCGTCCTCCAGGTCCGGATACAACCCCGACTCGACCATCCGGCCGCGCACGTGCGCGGCCTTCCGCTGCGAGTCCATCGCCCGCGCGTTGTCGCCGCGCGCCCGGAACACGACCGCCAGGTTTCGCAGCCCCGCCCACGTGCCCGGCAGATCCCCCACGCGGTGGTAGAGGAACAGGGCCCGCACGCAGTGGAACAGGGCGCCGTCCAGGTCCCCCCGCTGCTGCAGGGCCACGGCCAGGTTGTGGTTGGCGGGAGCAGCCAGGTGGGGGTCCGTGCCCTCCAGCTCGGTCAGGCACCCCACGTAGAGCTCCTCGATCCCGGCCACCCCGCCCGCCTCCACGACGGTCAGGGCGGCGTCGTAGCTGGCGCGAGCCGACGCCGAGGGGGGACTGCGCTCCGCCATCCACTCGCCCCAAAACCGCAGTGCATCCATCGAAATCCTCCTGAAATCCGGCGCCCCGAGCCCTCCAACCTCGCCCAGGTTCGTCAATATTGTCGTTTCTTACCATAAGTTGCCGAGGAACTTGCGCCCTACAATGACTTCCGCCCACCCGTGCATGACCTCGACACCCGGAGGTCCAGTCGCCATAGTCGGCGCGATGTCCTCTCGCCCCTCGACCATCGCGCTCGCCGCGCTCGTCGCGCTCAGCGTCCCCGCGGCCGCGGAGGCGACGGAGGACTTCTTCGAGCCCCGGGCCCTGGGGATGGCGGGCGCGGTGCGGATCCTCGGGGGGGACACCTCCGCGGTGCACCTGAACCCGGCCCTGGTCGCGCAGAACCAGGTGTATCTGAGCTCCGCGTCCTACGGCCACACGGTCAACGAGAAGGGCCACCGCTTCAGCATCGGAGCCTCCGACGGCAAGACCAGCGCCTTCGGCATGGGCACGAAGTACACGATCCACACGTACGAGCCGCCTTTCGAGCCCGCGCTGGACGTGCGCTGGTACCAGCCCGGGGACGTGGACCTCGAGGACCGTCGCACCACGCATCGCTGGGACATCGCCGTCGCCTACGGCTTCCTCGACCGCAAGATCAACCTCGGGGTCACGGCGCGGGTCCTGCGTCAGGACAACGAGATCCGGGAGAGCCTCACGCGCTTCACGCTCGACGCGGGGGTCACGTTCTGGCCGATCGAGATCGTCGGCTTCGGCTTCTCGGCCCAGAACCTCATCCCGACGACGCTGGGGCGGTTCCCCGTGCGCATCTCCCCGGGGTTCGCGCTCAAGCTCGGCGAGCTGTTCCGCTTCGGGCTGGACGCGGTGATCGACTTCACGAGCAGCAGCGTCGAGAACTACATCGACATCCGCGCCGGGGCGGAGATCGTCGCCGCGCAGTTCCTGGGCATCCGCTTCGGCTACTACGGCGACCGCAAGTTCACGGACCACTACGTCACGTGGGGGCTCGGGTTCACCCTGAACCGCCTGCGGATCGACTGGGCGATGCGGATCCAGGCGGGCGAGATGACGATGAGGCTGCGCGAAGACCGGCCCGAGAACGCCAACCGGATCGCGTTCACGTTCGGCGCCGAGCTCGGCTTCTGATGACCACCGCGTCGGGCGATCGCACCCTCCGGGTGGGGGTCGTGGGGCTCGGCCGGTGGGGCGCCAACCTCCTCCGGGATCTGCACGACGCGGACCGCTGCACCGTCGACGCCATCTGCGACCGCGACGAGGGCGTGCTCCACTCCCGCGCGGCCCGCTACGGCGGCGCTCGCCCCACCACGGACGTGGGCGATCTCATCACCGACCCGGGCCTCGACGCGATCGTCATCGCCACCGGCGGGGCGACCCACGCGGGGCTCGCGCGCCGGGCCCTCGACGCGGGCAAGCACGTGTTCGTGGAGAAGCCCCCCGCCCTGAGGACGTCCGAGGCGCGGGAGCTGCACGCCCTGGCCCAGCGACGCGGGCTGCGGCTGATGGTCGGCCACCTCATGCAGTACCACCCCGCGGTCGGGGCCCTGGCGGACGCCGTGGAGCGGGGCGACTTCGGCACCCTCGCCCGGGTGGACACCGTGCGCATGAACCCGGCCCCGGGCCCCGCCGACGACGACCCCTGGTGGAGCCTCGGCCCCCACGACGTGTCCGTCGCCTGCCGGCTCTTCGGGGCCTCGCCCCACAGCGTCCGCGCCTCCCGGTTCGGGGTCGACGGGGTGCGCGCAGGCCTGCGGTTCGCCACCGGCGAGGCGCGCCTCCGGGTGGCGTTCGGCAGCCGCTCGAAGGTCCGTCGCGTGCGGGTCGAAGGCACCCGCGCCGCGGCCCGCTTCGACGACCTGGGATCCCCCCCGCTGCGGCTGCTCACCGGCGGCGCGACCGCCCCCGCGCACGGAGGAGGCCTCCCGCTGGCGTTGGAGGTCAAGCACTTCGTCGACGGCGTCCTCGACGGCGCGCCGATCCGGTCCGACGGCGCCGACGCGGTGCGGATCGTCCGCATCCTGGAGGCGGTGGACCGAGCGCTGCGGAGCGGTCGGTCGGTCGCGGTGGAGGCGGGCGGAGCCTAGGCGCGGGGGGCGGAGCCCACGAGCTCACGCAGGCCCACGCGATCCGCGTCGAGTCGCGCCTGCCAGGCCGCATCGGTCAGCCCCCCCGAGGCCCGCACACGACGACCGACGGCCCGACGGCGCGCGAACGCACCGGGGACGTCCAGGAGCGCCGCCGCGTGACCGGCGAGCACGCTCGCGGGGAGCAGGATCGCGTCGACGGGGCGGGCGGCGGCCACGGGCCCGCGCCGCCGGATCGAGGCGGCCGCGAGGGCGGCGTGGCGGGCGAGCGTCCACAAGGGAGAGGCGAGGAGCCGGCGTCGGGGCAGGTGGGTCATCGCCACGCGGGCGCGGTTGCGCTCCACCAGGAAGACCTTGAGCGGGGACGCGGCGCCGAACGTGCCCCCCACCCGGTGGCGTACGACGGCGCCCGGGACGTACGTACAGCGCAGACCGAGGCGCGCGGCGCGCAGGCCCAGGTCCGCGTCTTCGCCGTAGCCGAAGTAGCTCGGGTCGAAGCCCCCCGCCCGGGCGAGCGCGTCCCGCCGGAAGAGCACCGCCGCGCCGCTGAACAGCAGCACGTCCTCCCCCGCTTCGTACGCCCCGGCGGCGGCCTCCCCTCGCCCCCGGCACCAGTTCAGGCCGTCCGCGTAGAGGCGGTGTCCGCAGTTGTCGAGCCGCTCGGGATCGTCCAGCAGGAGGACGCGCGCGGTGGCGATGTCCGCGTCCCGGGTGGCCTCGAGGAGGGTCGCCGGGCAGTCGGGATCGACGACGGCGTCGGGATTGAGGAGCAGCAGTCGGTCGCCGCGGGAGGCCTGCAGGCCCGCGGACGCGGCGGCGGCGAACCCCCGGTTGTCCGGGAGCCGGACCAGTCGGACGCGTCGATCCAGGGCCGCGGCGCGGGCGGGCCCATCGTCCTCGGCGCCGTTGTCCACGACGACGATCTCCAGCGCGCCCGGCACCTCGGCGGCCAGCACGGAGCGCAGGCAGGCGACGAGGTCGTCCGCGCCCCGGTGGTGCACCACGACGGTGGAGAGCAGCCCCCGGACGCCGCCCCGGGACGGGCCGGGGGCGAAGGGATAGGGACCGTCTCCGTCGCGGGCGGGCAGGGCGGGCGTGAGGGCCCGGGGCGGGATCAATCGTCTTCCCAGGGCGCGAGCGTCGAGTTCTTGCTGAAGAGCCGACGCACGCCGCGCTTGGGGGCCCGCGCGCTCTGGGGCGCCTTCCTCCTGGGCGGCTTCGGCTTGGTGGCGGCGAGGAAGGCCACGTCGACCTCCTGGCTGGTGCCGTCGTCCCCGGTCCCGGGGGTCACGTCCACCGCTCCCACGGGCGTCATCAGGGTCCTCGCGCCGCGCACGATGAGGGCCCGCTCGAGATCCCGGGCGGCCGCCTCGTCGGCGTCGTGGGTGACGACGCAGGGCAGGCGCGCGAGGCCCGTCTCGAAGTCTTCCGGGTCCGTCTCGGGGTACAGTGCGGCGAGGAAATCCGCCACGCGCCGGAAGCTCCGCTGGTCGTCGAACCGGGTGATGCGCAGCGAGTAGCGGGACATGCAGCAAGTGTAGGCGACGACCCGGCGGGTCGCTCGCGGGACTGCCCGCCGACCGCGGGGGTTATGGAGTCCGAGGCCATGCTCAAGCGCATCCACCACATCGGCATCGCGGTGCCCACGCTCGACGAAGGCGCCGTGATCTGGGGCGAAGACGGGATCGGCCTCACCGAGGAGGGGCGCGAGGACGTGGTCTCGGCCCGCACCCGGGTGGCGATGTTCCCCGTGGGCGAGTCGCGGATCGAGCTGCTCGAGCCCATGGGCGCGGACTCGCCGGTGGGCGTCTCGCTCGCGAAGCGGGGGCCCGGCATCCACCACATCTGCTTCGAAGTCGACGACATCGAGGCCGAGATGGCGCGCATGCGCGGCCTCGGCCTCCGCTTCACCGCCGACGCCCCCGCCCCCGGCGCGCACGGCTCCCGCGTCGCGTTCCTGCACCCCAAGGACACGGGCCGGGTGCTGATCGAGCTCAACGAGTTCCCCGCCGGGGACGACCACGAATGACGGAAGCGCGCCGCCTCGCCGCGTCGGTCCTGCTCGCCGGCTTCGACGGGACCGAGGCGCACGATCCCGGGCCGGCCGCCGTGGCGGCGCTCGGGGTGGGCGGCTACATCGTCTTCGGCCGGAACGTCGAGTCGCCGGAGCAGGTGCATCGCCTGCTCGCGGGGCTGCGGGAGGCCACGGGGGACCGCCCGGCGCTGTACTGCGTGGACCAGGAGGGCGGGCGCGTCGCGCGGCTGCGGGCGCCCCTCACGGTGTGGCCGCCGTTCGATCGGGTGGGGCGGCTCGGAGACCCCGCGGCCGCCGAAGCCCTGGGTCGCGCGATCGGCAGGGAGCTCCGGGCCGTCGGCTTCAACTGCGACTTCGCGCCCTGCGTCGACGTGAACAGCAACCCGGACAACCCCGTGATCGGCGATCGCGCCCTGGCGGCGACCTCGGGGCCGGTGCAGCGCCTCGCCCCCGCGTTCCTGCGCGGGCTCCAGGCGGAGGGGCTGCTGGCGTCGGCCAAGCACTTCCCCGGCCACGGCGACGTGGACGTCGACTCCCACCTGGACCTCCCCCGCTGCGGCCTCGACCGCGAGACCCTGGAGTCGGTGCACCTCGCCCCCTTCGAGGCGTGCGTCGCGGCGGGCGTCGGCTCCGTGATGTCGGCGCACGTCGTCTACCCGGCGGTGGACGCGGACCGCCCCGCGACCCTCTCGCCGACCTGGATCGGCGAGGTGCTGCGCCGCCGGATGCAGTTCGACGGCGCGGTGTTCACCGACGACATGGAGATGGGCGCGATCGTCGAGTACCACGGCCTCGGCGCGGCCGCGGTGCAGGCCGTTCGCGCGGGCGTCGACGGGGTCCTCATCTGCCGTCGGCTCGCGCGCATCGAGGAGGCGGTGGGCGCCCTCGCCGACGCGATCCGCGCGGAGCCCGCGTTCGCCGCCCGCTGCCGCGAAGCCCGGGGCCGGATCGAGGCGGCGGCGCGTCGGTTCCCCCCCCGGCCCGCGCCCCTCGACGAGCTCTCGAGCGCCTTCCGGCCACCCGCGCACGTCGCCCTCGCGGAGCGGCTCGCCGCGGCCGCGACAACCCCGGTACAGTCCGACCCCACCGCGATCCTGCACCCCGAAGGGATCGCCTGATGCCCCCCGTTTGGAGCGACCGTGTCGCCTACGTGTCCCGAGTGTGATTCCGGCGTCGCCGTGCCGGACGACGCCATCCCCGGCGAGCTGATCTTCTGCGACCACTGCGGCGTGGAGCTCGAGCTCCAGTCCAAGGACCCGGTCGTCCTGGACCTCTTCGAGGAAGAGGAAAAGTAGGCGGGTGGAGGCGGCGCTGCGAGAGGCCGCGGCGGCGGTCCGCGCGGAGGCGGAGGCGCGCTACCCCGTGCTCGTGGATACGACGGCGTGGGCCCTGCTCGACGGCCGGCCCATGGTCGGCGGCGCCGTGCTCGTGGCCGCCCAGGCGGACGCGTACCAGAAGGCCCTCGCGCGCTTCTCCCCCGACGATCGCCCCGTCGTGCGCCCCGTGGTGCTCACCGCCCTGGACACCGACTGGCACAAGCAGCGATGGGCCGCGCTCGCGCGCGACGCGCCGATCGACCTCCACCGCCACCCGGGCGCCGACGACCTCCAGACCCAGTGGTCGCCCCCCGCGTGGGTGCGCTGGTTCGCGTCGGACCCCGCGGGCGGGCCCCGGGCGCTCGTCCAGCTGCCCGACGGCACCGTCGGCTGGCTGAGCGGCGCGCGCCTCGAGCGCGACGAGCCGGACGCAGACCCGTGGGCCGCGATCGTTCGGGCCGAGTCGGGGGCGGCGGTCCCCGGCGGGGAGCTGACAGCGGCCGCTCGGATCGCCCGACGTCGCCTCGATCGACCGTACCTGTGGGGCGGGAACACCGAGGCCGCCGCCGACTGCAGCGGGTTCGTCCAGGCGATCGCCCACGAGGCCGCGGGCGTGCTGCTCCCCAAGAATACGAAGGACCAGCTGCGCCGCGGGGCCCGGGTGGCCGCGGGGGCGATCGCGGCGGGCGACTTCGTCTACGTGCAGGGCCGCGAGCGGCGCCTGATGCACGTCGGCCTCGCGCTCCCCGCGGACGGGGACGTCAGCGTGATCCACTCGTGCCTCTCTCGGGGGCGCGTGCTCGAGGAGTCGCGCGAGGAGTTCCTCCGCCGCTACCGCTTCGTGGGGGCGCGTCGGATCGTCGCCTGGGGCGAGCCGTGATCCCCCGCGGGGAGGCGATCGCGGGCCTGCGGGGCAAGTCGGTGCACGTCGTCGGCGCCTCGGGCGCGGAGGGGGTGGCGATGCTGCTCTTCCTCGTGGGCCGGTGCGGGCTCGAGGGCGTCGTCGCGCACGACTTCTCGGCCGACGATCGCGCCTTCGCCCGGTCGTTCCGGCGGGCGAACCCCGGCTGGGAGCGTCGCGAGCGCGAGGCGATGCTCAAGGCGCTGCGGCGACTGCCCGTGCGCTTCGAGCTGGGCGAGCGCTACCTGGCCGACCTGGACGGGGCGGACGTGGTGCTCGCGGGCCAGAACTGGTTCAACTACGCCTCCAACGTCCCCGCCATCCCGGACGCGGTGGCGGCCGGAGCGGCGCTGTACGGCGTGGTCGATCTGGCCATGGCGCTGTTCCCGGGGCTGCGCATCGGGGTGACCGGCAGCAACGGGAAGTCCACGACCTCGGCGCTGCTCACGCACCTGCTCGGCGCGACCTCGGCCGCCCCCGTCCTGCAGGGCGGCAACGACCGGGAGCGGCAGGTCGCGCTCGCGCGCCTCGCCGACGCGACGGCGGACGAGCGGCTCGTGTGGGAGGTCTCCAACCGCCACCTGCGGGATCGCCCGGTGGACGTCGACATCGCCGTCGTGACGAACATCACCGCCAACCACATCGACGACCACGGCTCCTGGGACGCGTACGTCGCGGCCAAGGCGCGCCTGCCGAGGCGCGCGCCCGTGGCCGTCCTGAGCGCGGCGGACCCGGTGTCGCGCGACCTCTTCGGGGAGCTGCGGGCCCGGGGGAAGACGCTGTGGACGTTCGGGAGCGCCGAGGGGACCGGCCCCCGGGTATGGAGCGAAGGCGACGTCGTGCGCTTCGTCGGCCCGGGCGGGGACGGGAGCGTCGACGCGGCCGGCTTCGCGCTGCCCGGTGAGCACAACCGCCTCAACCTGTGCGCGGCCGTCGCCGCCGCCCTGGCCGCGGGCACGGACCCTGCGGGCCTCGGCGACGCGATCGGCACCTTCGCGCCCCTCGCCGGACGCCTCGAGCTGGTCGCCGACCGCGACGACGTGCGCTGGGTCTACGACATCCAGGCCACGACCGCCCCCGCGGCCGAGGCGGGCATCGAGGCGATCGGTGCGGAGCGACCGCTCCTCCTGATCGTGGGCGGCGAGGACAAGGGCATGCAGTACGCGGGCATGGCGGGCGCCGCCGCCCGCCGCGCGCGCCACGTCCTCGCCCTGCCGGGCTCGGGCACCGACTCCTTCCTCGCCGCGCTCGCCGGCCGGGTCCCTTCCGACCGGCACGAGTCCCTCGACGCGCTGCTGACGGCCGCGAGGGAGATCGCCCGGCCGGGGTGGACGGTCCTGTGCTCCCCGGGCTGCGCCTTCTTCCACCGGGAGTACATCGACGGCGGCCCGACCTTCGCCAGGCGCGTGACCCGGATGCTCGACGAGGCGGCGGGGTGACGTCCGGGATCCGCCGGTTCGCCCACCTCTTCGACGGGCCGGAGACGGCGCCGATCACGGTCGGAGAGGGCGACACGGAGGCGCTCGCGGCGCCCGATCTGGCCGTCGAGCTGGGGCTCGGCTCGTTGACCCTGAAGCGCGAAGACCACAACCCGAGCGGCTCCCACAAGGACCGGGGCGTGCTCTACCAGGTCGCCCGCCACCATCGGCCGGGGGAGCGGCGGACGTTCGTGCTGTCCTCGTCGGGCAACGCCGCGGTGGCCGCCGCGGCCGCGTGCGCCCGGAGCGGGGACCGACTCATCGCCTTCGTCGCGCCGGGGACCGCTCACGCCAAGCGCACGAAACTGCTGGCCCGGGACGCGATCGTCGTGGAGACGGTCAAGCCCATCAACTTCGCGAGGTACGCCGCCCGCGTCTTCGGCCTGGTGGACCTCCGGGGCACCAAGGACCCGCTGGCGTCCGTGGGCTATCGAAGCCTCGCGGGCGAGCTGCACGAGGCCGGGCCGGTGGACGCGCTGTTCACGTTCTCGTCGTCGGGCATCTCGATGCGGGGCCTCGACGACGGGTTCCAGCGGCTCGGAGTCGCCCCGGCGCTGTGGTCGGTGCAGGCCGGGGAGTGCCTCGGGATCGTGCGGCAGACGGCCCCGGACACGCCCCTGGAGCCGGGGTGCCCGGCGGGCCGCCTCGGCATCCGCAACCCTCCGGACGCGCCCGCGCTCGCGGCTCGCCTGCTCGAGACCGGCGGGGGCGCCGTCGCCGTCACCACCGAGGCGATCCTGCGGTGGCGAGGGCGTCTCCGCGGGATCGGCGTGGAGACGTCGGCGGAGGGGTGCGCCGTGCTCGCGGGCGTCGAGGGCGTCGCGGACCGGGTCGCGGGCGGGCACGTCGTGGCGATCCTCACCGGCGCGGCCGACCAGTGGCCGAGCGACGACGCCGACCCGCCGGACGACGACGCCGTGCGCCTCGCCTCCTACCTCGAGGTCCGCGCGTTCCTGATCGCGCTGGGCCTGGAGCCGGTGTGAGGACGGTCTTCGTCCTGCACGATCCCGGCATGGCGGCCTGCCTGCTCCGGGCCCTGCCGGGCACCCCCACGGCCACGTACGGCGGGCCCGCGGAGGAGGCGCGGCTGCGGAGCGCGGGCGCGGACACGATCGTCCTGAAGCAGACCGAGGGGGACCTCACGACCCTGCGCCTGCTGGAGGACCCGGCCGTGGCCGCGATGGTGGCCGAGGAGCCGTCCCGGATCGTGTGCTTCAAGCCGTCGACGCGCGTGGAGCGGGCGGCCCGGTCGCTGGGCGCGGAGGTCGCGTTGGCCCCCGCCCCCCTGGCCCGCAGGCTCGAGAACAAGCTGCTGCTGCCGGAGCTGGCGGCCGAGGCGAGCGTCCCCATCCCCCGGCAGGCGCGGATCGACGTGACGGAGGGCACGCCGTGGGCCGCGATCGTCGCCGCCGTGGGGGCGGACGCGGTCGTTCAGAGCCCCCGGGGATTCAGCGGCAAGAAGACGTTCGTGGTGCGGGATCCCGAGACCTGGATCGGCCTCCGGTCGCGGCTCGCGGGGCGCCCGGCCAAGGTGGCGGAGTACGTCGGCGGGCGCCCGGGCACGCTGCACGCGATCGTCGACGCGCGGGGCGCGGTGGTGGTGTCGGCGCCGATCGTCCAGGTGACGGGAGACCCCGCGCTGACCCCGTTCCCGCTGGGGTCCTGCGGCAACGACTTCACGTGGCGGCCCGCCCCGCACCCCGGCGACGCACCGGCCGTCGTCGCCGAGGCGCTCGGCCCGGTCCTCGCGGCCCGCGGCTATCGCGGCGCGTTCGGGCTCGACTTCGTGGTCCCGGCCGACGGGGCGTGCGTCCTCATCGAGATCAACCCCCGCCTCACGGCGTCGTTCGCGCTCTACGCGAGCCTCGAGCCTCGGCTCCTCGCCGACCACCTCGCGGCCCTCGACGGCCACGACGTGGGCCCGGCCCGCCTCCCCGCGCTGCGCGGGGGTCAGCTGATCGTGCACCACCTCGGCGACGCACCGGCCGCCCCCCCCGAGGCGCGAAGCGGCGACCCCGAGGTCGTCCCGCACCCCGCGACCGCGGTCGTGCACGGCCAAGTGCGCGGCCGCATCCTCACGGGCGGCGTGGTGGTGGACGAAGGGGGAGACCTGCCGCTGCGGGCGTTCGTCGACTAGGAGCCGTGCCCGGCAAGAACCGGCCCGGTTCCGTGAAACGACCGA
>CAZEKB010000055.1:18852-41475 GCA_964512225.1 uncultured Rickettsiales bacterium
GTGAAACGACCGAGTTCTTGCCGCAAACCCGGCAAGAACCGGCCCGGTTCCGTGAAACGACCGATTTCTTGCCGCCCGCGCGGCGTCAGGGAGCGAGCGCAGCGAGCGGAGCCGCGGCGGCGGCGGCGGGGCGAGCCCTCCAGGTTCGAGGGGAGGCGTTCTGCAGCGCCCGACTAACGGGCGTGACCGTTGGCGCGGGCCTTGCGGCGCTCGCGGGTGATGTCCAGCGCCTCGGTGAGGGTCGCGCCGAGCTCGGGGAACCGCAGGGGGCGGACGAGCGCGGCGTGCACGCCCAGGCTGTCGAGGGCCGCGCGGTCCCAGCTGCCCGCGCCGACCAGGTCGGTGCACACCACGATCCCGGGGGGATCGGCCAGGTTGGCGACCTCGAGGATGAACTCGAACCCGTCGAGATCGATGCCCTGCAGCTCGGTGATCAGCAGGTCCGGCGCGTAGTCGTCCCAGGCGGCGAGCGCCTTGCGACCGTCATCGAGCCACTGGACGTCCCAGCCCTTGCTGCCGAGGTACCCGCGGACGAGCTTGGCGAACTCTTCGTCCGGCTCCACGTGCAGCACGCGGACCCCGCCCGGGGGCGGCGCCTTGGTCTGCGTCAGCGCCGTCCACGTGAAGTCTTCGCCGAGGGTTTCGTCCGCCATCAGGACGTGAGTCTAGCTCAGCCGGCGCCTTCCTCTTCGTCCTCGAAGACGTACTCCTCGCGGCGGCCGAAGGCCAGGAACGCGGCGCGCACCAGCAGCGCCAGCGCGACGCCGAGCAGGACGCCGAAGAAGATGGGCCAGTAGTTGTTGCGGATCGGCTCGTAGGCGGCCTCGCGCACGGGGCGCTTGCCCAGGATCTCCCGCTCCTCGGCGGGGATCGCGGCCAGGTCGACACACGACGCGATCCGGCTGACCTTGCCCGAGAGGCGATCGAACAGCGAGTTGCCGTCGAGGCAACGCCCGACCCGCTCGAACAGGGTCGCGTCCGCCGCGTAGGCGACGATCGCGGTGCGGTTGCCCTCCCAGGGCAGGGCCATCTCTTCCACGTAGGCGACGCGCGGATCCGCCCCCAGGGCGACCGTCCCGCCGCTCGCGAGGGCCAACCCGACGCCCGCCGGTGCCCTCGGTGTGAAGGACATCTTGTCGAGCAGCCCGAGTTTCTTGATCAGCGAGCCCTCCGGACCGCTGTCGATGATCACGAGATCGCGATCCGCGTCCTTGTCGCGGTTGATGGAGCCGACCTTGACCTCGTAGCCGAAGCGATCGCCGCGGGCGACGCGCCCGAGCTCGGCGGCGAGCCACGTGTAGAGCTGCAGCTCGGTCCGCGTGGGCTTCGTGGGGATCACGAACAGGGTCTCGCTGAGGTCCGGGTGGATGCCGAACGGGTAGGCCCCGAACCGGAGCAGCGAGAGGTCGGGCATGCGGCTCCAGCGGTCGCGCGGGAGCACGAGCTTGGAGTCGGCGTGGACCGTGCCCCAGAGCTCGTTCATGCGGTCCGAACCGATGCACGTCGGCGGCTCCATGGGGTAGAGCGTGAACGCGACGTCGAGGCGGGACTCGGGCCCCATCTCGTGCGTCGGCAGCTCCAGGAGCAGCGACACCCGGTTGCGTCCGTCCGTGTCCTTGAGGGCGACGCCGCCCACCGCGGTGCCGTTGAGGTACACGTCGAGGCGCGAGCGCTCGGGCGCGGCCTGGGCCGAGTAGGAGTAGGACAGGTCGAGCCGCGCGGCGCCCGCGATCGGGTGATCGTCCGGGATGAGGTGCAGCGGGACCGTCACGACGCCCGCGCGGTAGCCGACGGCCATGCGGTCCTCGAACCCGAGGTCGGCGAGGGTGAAGGTCGTCTCGGGGGGCACGGTGCCTTCCCAGCGCCGCTCGGGCATCTGGGCGGTGGCGCCCACGTCGTCGACCCACTCCGTCTTGCCCACGGGGAGCGCGCTCGACTCTTCGTTGGAGAGCAGGCGTGCGAGCTCGACGATGCCCTGCCCGTCCTTGCCCACGAGCGACAGCATCGCCCGACGCTTGTCCCCGGGTCGGCCCATGAGCGCGAGGCCGCCGCTGCTGCCCGACGGAGCGGACCGGAGGGTGTCGGCGAAGGCGCGGATCTCGGTGTCGTCGGAGCCGTCGAGCATCTGCACGACGCCGTCGCGCACCGCCGACGCCTTGTCCAGGCGCGAGACCGAGATGATGTGGCCCGGAGGCGCGGACAGCGGGCTGCCCTGGTGCACGTAGAGGTCCAGCGGACGCCAGCCGGCGACGTGGCCGAGGTAGGAGGCGACGTACCCGGCGGCCTTCAGCTCTTCGGTGGTCGCGTCTTCGGGGACGGCGAGCACGACGCGCCCGGCGTCGGGGTCGCGATCGTCGCGGAAGGGGTACGGCCAGTCGGCGAGGCTGAGATCCGGCGCCACCGGCTTGTAGTTCACGCGGATGACGGAGTCCTCGAGGATCCGGCTCCACAGCCCGGGGTGATCGCTGATCTCGCAGGGGAGGCGCGAGCGGTGGTACGCGACGAAGGAGACGTGGTGGTAGCCGCCCTTCGCCACGAGCGGGACGCTCAGGACCTTCTCGAACACCTCGCCGGGATCACCGTCGAGCTTCAGCGTGCCCGCCGGGTGCCCGTCGACCCACACGGTGATCGACGAGATGTCGGGGATCAGCGCCGCCGATCGCGCGATGCGCAGGCGCAGCTCGGGGTTGCCCTGGACCTCCCAGTACTCCGGAATGCCGAAGTAGAGATCCTGGCGCGCGAACAGGCCCACGAGGGACACGTCCCCCTCTCGAGCGAGGTCCTTGCCGAAGGAGATGTCGCGCGTCAGGACGTTGTCCTTCTTCTCCTTCTGCGCCTTCTCCTTCGCGTCGACCTGGGCCGTGCGCGGGTTCTTGGTCCTCTTGACGATCCGCGAGCGGGTCTGCGCCGAAGCGAGGCTCGGGATCAGGAGGGCCGCGCCCAGCAGGATCGCCATCAGGGCCGAGGGCCGGCTCCGGAAAGTCCTGGTACTCATGTCGCTACCACCGTGTTCGTCTGTGGGTTCTTCTGCACAGTCACATCATGAGCCGCCTCGATGAGGGTACGCCCGTACGGGGCGACCCTCCAAGCGATGGCGACGTCGGGGAAGAGGGCCGCGACCTGCCGCGTGAGCCGAGGACTCGGCTTCGGGGCGGCGACGACCAACATGCCGGGACGGATGTCCACGAGCTGAATGTCTTCGCGAAGGGCCAGCCCCGGGGGCAGCCATTCGTTGCCTTCGTCTTCGTCGAGCCGGGCCTGGCCCGCGAGCGCGAGCCCGATCGACCGGGCTCGGAGCCGAGCGGCCATCTCGGGGCCGATCCGACCCGCGGCGAGCAGGTACTCGATCGGGGACTTGCCCGCGATCCGGCAGCTGCGGCGCAGGAGGTCCAGGTCCCCGGTCCAGCCGGGATCGACCCGGATCGCGTCCAGCTCCGCGCCGTCCGTGCCCCAGGCGCCCCCGGCGATGCCCTGCGGCCAGGCGAACCGCGCGGCCCCGGCGAGGGCGAGGCGTACGTCGATCGCGGGGGCCAGGTACACCTGCACGTCCGTCCCCAGCATCGTGCGCACCAGGGCGACCACCTCGTCGTGGAGGGGGAACGCGGCGGCGATCGGCGTGGGTCCGTCGGACGTATCCGGCAGCAGCGGGACCATGTTGTAGAGCGCGCAGAGCCCGTACCCGAGGGCGGCCAGCCCGTCGGTGTCGGCGTCGGCGGGGACGACCGCCCGGAAGCCGCCGAGGCGACGCAGGGACAGCGCCTCGCCGATGACCTCCGGGGCCACGAGCCCCTTGCGCACGAGCAGCTCGCCCAGGGGCTCGCCGGTCTCGGTCTGCTCGGTGAGGGCCAGATCGAGCTGGTCGGGGCTCACGAAGCCCCGCCGCACGAGGTACTCGCCCAGCCGCTCCGGCCGCTCGCCCGGGCCGAAGTCCACGAGCAGGCGTCGATACGCGCGGCGACGGGCCCGAGCGAGGGCTTCTTCGGATGCGAACGCGAACACGACCCGCTTCTTGAGGAGCTCGTCCAGCCGAGTGCGGATCTCGCTGTTCGGGGGGTGGGAGACCGCCACGAGCACGGACTCTTCGTCTTCGAAGGCCAGGGGGAGGACCCCCAGGATCTCGCCGGTCGATTCGGGGACCTGCTGCAGCAGAGACAGCGGGATCGAGTACGGATCCGGCTCCACGACGTCCATGGACAGCTGATCCGCGAGGGCGTCCGCGAGGTCTCGGCCGGAGACCATGCCCGTCATCTTGAGCACCCGCCCCAGGCGCACGTCCTTGCCCGGCATCTCCATCGTGAGCGTCTGCAGGGCGAGCGCGGCCTCGAGCTCCTCTTCCTTGAGCCCCTCGCGGTCCATCAGCAGCTCGCCGAGGCGACGCTGGTAGGAGCGCAGCTCCTCGACGCTGGGGAAGACGTGGTCCGTCTTGAGCCACCGCAGCGGCTCCCCGGTGATGCGGTGGTTGACGTACTGGCGGATGGCCTTCGAGGTCGCCAGGAAGTTGATCGTATTGGATACGAAGAACCGTGGGATCGAGATCAGCCCGTGCACGGGTCCGTAGATCTTGTCGACCGCGATGAACTTCATCACCGCGCGCCAAGCCAGGATCAGGGTGTTGAACATCACGACCCACCACAGGACCGAGCCGGGCGGGAAGAGGTTGTCGAACGTCCAGGGGCGGCCGATGGCGAACCCGATGACGAGCCGGGCGACGGCGTACAGCGCCACCATGTAGGCGAACACCGCCATGTAGTTGGTGATGATCGCCTTGCGATCGCGCCACAGGCAGTACAGGACGGGAATGGGACCCTGCCACCCGATTTGTTCCCACCCCTGGAACGCGATCCCCAGAACCCAGCGGGATCGCTGCTTCACGGCGAACTTGAAGCTGTCGGGGAAGAACTCGCGGGTGGCGATGTACTCGTCGACGGTCTCCTTGACCTGCCGCTTGCGGAAGATGCCCTTGGTGCGGGTGCGCGTGCGGGAGATGGCGCGGCAGGCGAAGTAGGCCTTCTTCTCCGCGAGCCGGAACTTCATCCCGATCTCGTAGTCCTCGGTGAGGCTCGAGGTGTTGAACGCCTCCTGGGAGTGGGCGAGGGCGATGTCCTCGAAGGCCTGCCGAGCGAAGCCCGACCCCACCCCCGCCGACGGCACGAGGCCGCCGATGGACTCGCGCACCAGCATGTCCTTGAGGTGGTGCTCGGTGAACTCGTCCTTGTAGGTGCAGGCCACCAGCGCGTGCCAGGGCTGCTCCAGGGGGAAGACGGGGGTCTGGACGAAGTCGTGATCGGGGATCAGGTAGTTGTACAGCCGCATCGCCAGCGGATGGATGATGTCCTCCGCGTCGTGCATCAGGAGGATGTCGTACTCCTCGCCGCGCTGTTCTTCGAGCAGGAGGACGGCCTGGTAGACCCAGTTCAGGGCGTCGGCCTTGCAGGTGGGGCCGGGGTGCGGGACCACGACCTTGTGGATGTTCTCCACGCGCCGGGCGACCGAGTCGACCTCGCGCTGCGTGGCGAGGTCGTTGGAGTAGCAACCGACGAAGATGTCGTAGCGATCGAGGCTGTAGTCGAGGTGCTTGAGGTTCAGCTCGAGCATCTGCCGGATGACGGCCTCCTCCTGCCAGGCAGGGACCATCAGGGCGATGCGTTGCTGGGGTGCGGACTTGAGGTCTTCGACGGTGATCTGGCGCTCTTCGCGCTTGAACAGACCCCGGACGTAGTAATTGACATCGATGAAGATGTCGTCGATCCCGTTGATCAGGATCGACCAGCAGACCGGATACGCAACGGTTCGTACGACAAGATCTGCCAGCTCGGCCACTTGAGAAACCCCTTCGGCCCTCTATCCACCAGCTCCTCCTCGGAGCCGGCTCAGGGCAGCATCAAATATGCCCCCAAAAGGGGGTAAACCCAGTCTTAGCACCGATTTGCGCGATCCGGAAGCTCCGCATCAGCGCCTCCGACGCGCCAAGGCGGCCTCGGCGGCGGCTCGAAGGTCGTGGAGATCGGCCATCCCCGGGGTGGACGGCCACGACGTGGTGGGCGTCCTCCCGTCCAGCAGCTCGCACACCGCCGTGATCCGCTCGGCGGCCCGCCCGTCCCCGTACGGATTGAGCTTGTACGGTCGCCCCGCGTGCTCCGATCGCGCCTCCGCGACCACCCGGGCGAGGCCGGTGTCGTGCTCGAGGTCGAAGAGCCGGTTGGCCCGGAGGAAGACCGTCTCCATTCGCTCGGTGTTGGGCCGCAGCGTGACGCAGGGGATGTCGAGCGTGACCGCCTCCTCCTGCACCCCGCCGCTGTCGGTCAGGAGGATCGACGCGCCCCCCATGGCGCGGCAGAAGTCGAGGTAGCCGAGAGGCTCGGCGACGATGAAGTTGTCGGGCCAACGCAGGCCGAACGAGTCCACGCGCGCCTGGGTGCGGGGGTGCACGGGGAAGAGGATCGGCAGGTCGAGCGAGCCGAGCTCGGCGAGGGCGCGGCCGAACACGTCGGGGGAGTCGACCGTCGCCTGGCGATGGAGGGTGAGGACGCCGTACTCGGCCGACCCGTCGCCCGCGGCGAGGCGGTCGCGGAGCACGGCGGGGAGCGGGCGCGCGTCGATGAGCTCGCGGTGCCGCTCCCAGGCGTCGACGACGAGGTTGCCCACCGACGGCGCGATGACCGGGTCGTGGTTCTCGAAGGCCTGCAGGAACCAGGTGCCGAGGCCGGTGGGAGCGAGCATCAGGTCGGCGATCTCGTCGACGCGGACGCGGTTGAGCTCCTCCGGCATCGAGCGGTCGAAGGACCGGATGCCCGCCTCGACGTGGATGAGGATCGCCCCCAGCGCGTCGGCGGCGAGGCCCGCGGCCAGCGTGGAGTTGGTGTCGCCGTAGACGATCACGACGTCCGGGGCGATCTCCTTCAGGGCCTGCAGGGTGGCGACCTGGAGGGCCTCGTGATCGGACGTCCCCACGGCGAGGAAGCGATCCGGCGGCGCCGACTGCAGCTCGTCGAGGAACACCTGGACCATCGTCGGCGAGTAGTGCTGGCCGGTGAAGAGGTAGGTGTGCTCGAAGCGCTCCGCGAGGAGCGGGACGAGGGGGGCGAGCTTGATCAGCTCGGGGCGGGTGCCGCAGACCGTCGCGATGTGCATGTTGCGATCTTTGCCCATTCGGGCCGCAGAATCGACCGGCGGCGGCGTTTTGACGGTCCGCGCTGGTAGTTTTCGCCGGGTGAGCACCCCCCTGCCCTTGTCCGGTGTCCCGGCGCTGGTTCTCGGAGCCGGCCTGGGAACGCGCCTCCGTCCCTTCACCGAGCACGTGCCGAAGCCGGTCGTGCCGCTGCTCGGGCGCCCCCTGATCGGCTACGCGCTGGCCCGGCTCTACGCGGGCGGCTGCCAGACGGCGTGGGTGAACGTGCACCACCGCCCCGAGCGGCTGCAGGCCGTGCTGGACGCGTGGGTGCAGCGCCGCCTGCTCCGCATGAAGGTGCGCTGGTCCATCGAGCAGCCCGACGTGCTCGGCACGGGCGGCGCGCTCCGCAAGATCGAGGACGCGCTGTGCGCGGGGGGCCCGTTCCTGCTGATGAACGGGGACACGGTCGTGGGCGCGGACCTGCCGGCGTTGCTCGCGACCCACATCGCCAACCGCGACCGGCACGGCACGGTGGCGACGCTGTTCTGCATGCCGCGCCCGGACGCCGCGAGCTACGGGGCGGTGCGGGTGGCCGACGACGGCCGCGTGGTGGATCTGGCGGGCCTGGGGCGGCCGCCGGGGACCTCCGACGACGAGGTCGCGGCGGCGACGCCGACCGTCTTCTGCGGCATCCACGTCATCGAGCCCGAGGTCGTCGCGGCGCTGCCCCCCGACGGCTTCTCCGGCATCGTCCGCCAGGGGTACGCGCCCCTGATCCAGGGGGGGGCCGACGTCCGGGCCGTGCTCTCGCCCGCGGGGACCGTCTTCCACGACGTGGGCACCCCCGCCCGCTACCTGAACGCCCAGGCCCACCTGCTGGAGGGTCCGTCGTTCCTGCCCACGGCGGACGGGGTCGATCCCCGCGACGCCCTCTTCCAGGAGGCCTCCTACGCAGTGGACGCCGCGGGTCGCGAGTACGGGTCCCCGGACGCCGTGCAGGGGCTCGCCCGCGCGACCCTGCAGCCGCCATTCTTCTTCGGACCCCGCAACATCGTGGGGGCGGGCGCGACGATCGGCCCCCGGGCCTCCGTCGGCGCGCTCAATACGATCGGGGCGGGGGCCCGGCTGGAGGACACGGCCCTGTGGTCGCAGGTCGAGGTCGTCGACGGCGAAGCCCTGCGCGGCGTCCTCGGGTCGAGGCTCGCCGGGGAGCGCGTCCTCGTGAACGGGAGGCCTGCGTAGGCGGACGGTGGGGGCGGCAACGACGCGCCCGGGTTCGGTGAAACGCCCAGCGCGAGTATCACGACGGCGATGCCGAGGAGGCGGGGTCACATGGCGGAGTCGTCATCGTCCCACCAGGCGGAATCGTCATCGTCACCCCACTCGTACTCCTCGGGATTGCAGCGTGTCAGGTCGAACTCGATCGAGATCTCGAACTGCTCCCCCTCTTCTTCGCCGTCTCGATTGAGCCTTCGCCTCCCGCTCGGCGCATCCGGGGCACCCTTCGAGACATGCACCGTTCGGCTCCGGAAGGCCTGCGCGGGCCGCGGCCGCAGCGGTAGTCTTCGTCCACCTTGAGTTCGACTCCCGACCGCCGCCGCCCGAGCCCACGCGCGCGCCGCGGCGTCCACGTGCCCCTGGACCGTAGAACGGCGGCAGCGGCACTCCTGGTCGCGGTCATGCTCCCGGCCCGTCCCGCGGCGGCCTGCCAGTGCACCGAGCTGCCGGAGTACTACGACCGGGAGGACTCGGCCAAGGTCTCCCCGGCGGACGGCGCGGACTTCGTACCCACGGACGCGAACATCTTCGTCTCGGCCGCGGCGGCCGAGGGGCCGATGTTCCTGATCGGCGACGGCGAGGCCGAGAGGCTGGCTCCCACCGGACGGGAGATCGGCCACGATCACCTGGGTCTGTTCCTGGTGGAGTACGCGCCCGCGACGCCGCTCGGGCAGTTCACCGATTACGTGGTCGTCTCGGAGCTGTACGGCTCCCTCAGCCGGTTCAGCACGGGCATCTCGCCGACCGAGTCGCCCCCCGGCCCGCCGGAGCTCGTCGAGCACTCGCTGCGGGACCGCTACCGAGGGCCCGCGAACCCGATCTGTACCTGTCGCGGCTACGAGCGCGCCGACTTCACCGTCGCCGGGGACGCGCCCTGGATCTTCCTGGCCGAAGCCCGCGGGATGGGGGATCTGTTCGATCCCGAGCCGGGGGACCCCTCCGTCCTGTGGGGCGGGCCCGAAGGCACCGCGACCTCATGGGACCGCCTCGACGCGGTGCGCTTCATCGCCATGGACCACACCGGGCGACTCTCCGACTGGACCGACAACGTCGAGCTGGACTGGAGCGAAGCGTCGTGCGCCTGCGCCGCGGCCCCCCGGACCGGCGCCGGCCCGTGGCTGTTGCTCCCGCTCCTCTGGATTCGGCGGCGGGAGCGCGCCTGAGATCGGTGCCCTCGGGGCGTGCCCAGCGCCGCCGCGGGGACGACGATCGCCCCGGACCTCACGGCGCCACCTGACGCACGACGTCCCCCCCGGGCCTCACTTCGAGCACCGTGGGGACCAGGCGCACGTCGTATCGGCGAGCGAGCTCGGGCCGCTCCTGCACGTTCACGATCGCGTACGGTCGGTCACCCCTCTCCAGACGAGCTCTCCACTCGATGCACTCGCTGCACATGGGGTGCATGAACTCGACGAGGGCCGTCTCTCCCTCCGCGAGGTCGGGCAGGGGCACGTGGTCCTGCTCGAGGCGAGTTCCGCCGCGCAGACGACCGACGACGTGGGCTCGCCACGTGTAGGTGAGGCATCCGATGCAGCGGTCGAAGAAGATCGACGGCATGCCCGCCACCACCAGCCCGATGGCCGGGGCCCAGGCCCACCGCCCGACGCCCAGGACGACGAGGGCTCCCGACGCGAGGATCCCCGTGGACGCCATGCGCAGCGCGAACACCGGGGCGCGAGCGTCCTCCATGCGGCCGGGGCCGACGAGCCGGCCGATCGTGGAGGTCGTAGAGGCGCCATCCGAGCGACCAGCGGACGCCTCCGATGGCCCCCGACCAGACCCACGCCAGCGCGACGGGGAGGACCCGAGGAGTGTCGGTCCACGCGCCTGCGGCGAGCGCCGTGCATACGAGGACCTGGTTGACGCGCGTCCGAGATCCTCGCTCGGCCGTGGACTCCCCTCATCCTTCGGGAGGTTCTCCTCGGCGCCAGACGGTGGGCGGAGGTCCGGCGCGGCGTGCCCCGGATCTCCCCCTCGCTCCTCGCGAAGCGGCTCGTGGAGCTCGAGGACGCGGGGGTGCTCCAGCGGCGGGAGATCGACGGATCGCCGGAGTACCACCCGACTCCAGCCGGGGCGGCGTTGTTCCCCACCCTCCAGGCGATGGGCGCGTGGGGCCACCAGTGGATCACATCCGAGCTCCTGGACCACGAGCTGGACGCCGATCTGCTCATGTGGGACGTGCGCCGTCGGGCCGACCCGGGCGTGGTTCCCCGGCACGTTCGGCGGGTCGTCCGGTTCGATCTCGACGGGGTCCCCCGGGGCCGCAGCCGCTACTGGCTCGTCTTCGAGCGCGGCGCGGCCGACCTGTGCCTGAAGCCGCCGGGGGACGAACCGCACCTCTTCGTGGCGGCCGCTCTGCGGCCCCTGGTCGAGGTCTGGATGGGGCGACTGGCCGTCTCCCGGGCCATCGAGGGCGGCACCCTGCGCCTGGAGGGGGACCCGGACCTGCGCCGCAGCTTCCCGCTGTGGTTTCGCCTCAACGACTTCGCCGTCGCAGGAGCGGCCGGCGGCTGAGCCTCGTCGACAACCTCCCGGGCTGCTGACGGAAGCCCGCGCTCAGGGGCCGTCGCAGAAGTCGATCGGGTTGCCGACGTCCCCGTGATCGACGTCGGTCGTGCCCGGCACGGGCACCTCGTGGAAGCAGCTCTCCACCTCGTCCGGGCCCCCGAAGACCAGCCGCGTCACCCCGAAGCGGAGGTGCCCGGAGCCCTGGTTGCCGCCCGCCGTGCCGGTGATGATCTGGTGGAGGGAGACGTCGCCCACGCGCACGTCGGCGTTCTCGCGCCAGTAGTGGACGTGGCCGGTCATGATCCGGTCGACGCCGTTGCGCGCGAACTCGGCCAACATGTACGTCGCCTGCCCCTGGTCCCGCATCCCCTGCGACGTCCCGTCTTCGTGGGGCGGGATGTGCATCGCCGGGATCAGGTGGTCGATGCCCGTGGGGTCGAGCATCTGCGGGAGCCGCCCCTCGACGCTCTCGGCGATGTGCCCCGACGCGTTGTCCAGGTGCACCAGCTTCGTACGACACACCGTGTCGGTGTAGTTGCCGGGCCCGAACCAACGACTGTAGATGGCCGCCTCGTCCCCGAAGATGTCGTGGTTGCCGGGCACCACGCTCACGGGGATGGGGCTCGACTCGAGCATCTGGCGGATGCGCTGGAACTCCTCGATCTCCGTGGACTCGCTCAGGTCGCCCAGGATGAAGAAGCCCAGCAGCGGCTCGCCGGCGACCTCCCCCGCCGCGGCCTGGGCGTGCAGGTCCTCGACGATGCGCTCGAACTGCAGCGGGTTGGTCTGGATGTCGCCCGCGGTGACGAGCCGGTACCGGTCGGGGCAGTCGCGGGTGCCCCGGATCCACACCGTCTCCTCGTCGGCCAGGGTGATCGCGATCGTGCGCCGGAGCGTGCCGCCGACGTCGGGCACGTCGACCTCGTCGCCAACGACGCCGACCGAGACCGTCGCGTCGGGGGCCACGTTCTCGAGCTCGATCGTCAGGGTGGCGCCGGCGGGGCCGTCGATCGAGATCGCGAAGTCCATGAGCGTCGCGGGCCGGGCCTCGACGATCCCGGACTGGTTCTCCTGGAGCAGGCCCAGCGCGTGCCACGAAGCGGACGTGGTCTCGAGGGGGTGCTGGAAGCGCACCTCGACCGCGTTGGAGGTGAGGAGGCGCGCGTAGTGGTTCTCGGCGACCACCCGGCACTCGGCCTCTTCGTAGTCGCCCCAGGCGCACTCGGGCGAGGAGCAGCCGGGGAGCGCGGCCGCGAGGGCCAGCGCCGCGCCCGCGGGGAGTGGGAGGGATCGGAGCGTGCTCATCGCGTGATCTCCGGGGCCACGAAGCCCAGCTCGATGTAGGGGCCGCCGCCCGCGCTCAGCCACACCCCGGCCGAGACCTGCACGGCCACCGGGGCGCCCCGGCGGCGGAAGCGGAAGTCCCAGGACACGTTGATGGGGCCGAAGAACCCGATGACGGCGCCCACGTCGAACGCGATGCCGCTCAGCTTGTCGTGCACGTAGCCCAGGTTCAGGCGGCCCGAGACGCTCGTCTTCGTGCGCCCCTCGGGGGTGAACGGGACGTCGATCTGGTACCAGCCTTCGGCGTAGAGGCCGCCGTTCTGAGGGAGGCCTCGGCGGAGCTCGTCGCTGCCGGGGTCCGTGAACGCGATCCAGTTCCAGCGGGGTCCCACGAAGAAGGTGAACCGTTGCCGCGGGGACACGTGCCAGCGCAGGCCGAACAGCATCGGGTTGAGGGACGTGAGCTCGACCGTCTGCTCGGCGGGGGTGTCGGGGTGCAGGGTGCGCACGCGCACGTCGATCCCGGGGCGGTACTTGAACTCCACCAGGCCGGCGTAGGCCGGCCTCCTCAGCCCCGGCGACGTGTAGGGCAGCCTCCAGGACATCTCCACGCCCGCCGACACCTTGACCGACTCGCGGGTGGAGGCGGTCGCGAACGTCGTGGTGTCGTCCGCGGGCGTGCCCTGCACCTGGGGCCGGGGATCGACGTCCGAGCTGCGACCGAGCCGGAAGGACACCCCGATGCTCGGCTGGACCGAGAAGACGTCCGAGAGGACGAAGTCGGGGTCGAGGCGCAGCCCCAGCCCGTAGGGCGCCGACTCGCCGAGCACCGACGACCCGCCGGGCCGGACCGTGAGCCGGAACAGCGGCCGACCGGGGCGGTCGACCACGCGCACCTCGCCTCGGGGGGAGACGAGGCCCAGGATCGTGCCCACTCCGGCGCCGATCAGGCCGATGCCGCCCACGCCCATCATCTGCGCCCACGGGTGCATCGGGCCGAGCGAGTCGCCCGCCTCGAACCCCATGAAGCCGCCCAGCGTGAACGCGGCGGTCGTCCCCGCGAGGAGCGCCCGGGCGAGGCCGGGGTGTACGCAGGGCTCGGTGTCGCGCACGCAGCAGCGACCGATCGAGGGACAGTCGGGGGGCCGCAGGTCCGGGTCCGGGGCGTACTCCTGCGCGGTCGACGCGGCCGGAGTCAGCAGGGCCAGGCAAGCCAGAACGACACAGAGGCGACGCGGCATGAAGCGATCATGCCTACGCCGCCTCTGCCGTGCGGGACGTCAGGCCGGGTTGCTGACGATGTTCACGTCGAGCGTCTGGTACGGGATCCCGATGCCGACGGCGTCGAGGGCCTTCTTGCCCTGGTCCTGGACCTGCTCGAGGACGCGCCAGTAGTCGTCGGGGTGCACCACGCACCGCACCGACCAGTCGACGCTGCTCGCGCCCAGCGAGACCAGCACGCAGTGCCCGGTGCCCTCGAGGACGCCCTCGATCTTGTTGACGTACTCCGTGAGCGTCTTGCGCGTCAGGTCGAGGTCGGCGTCGTACGCGGCGCCGATCGTCACGGCGATCGCGATCCGCTCCCCACCGGGGCTCTTGTTGTGGATCGTCGAGCCGTAGATCTGGCTGTTGGGGACGATGATCTTGCTGCCGTCGGGCAGGCCGAGGATCGTCGTGAACAGCTGCAGCTCCTCGACGCGCCCCCCCGTGCCCGCGGCGTCGATGACGTCGCCCACCTTGAACGGACGGAACAGGAGGAGCAGGACGCCGGAGCTGAAGCTCGAGAGCGTCCCCTGCATGGCCAGGCCGATGGCGAAGCCGGCGGCGCCGAGGACGGCCACGAAGCTCGTGGTCTCGACGCCGAAGCGGCCGAGGATGGCCAGGCCCGCGACGATGAGGATCGCGTACCGGATGAGGTTCGATCCGAAGGCGCGGAGGGTCGAGTCGACCTTCGCCTTCTCCATGCCCTTGGCGGCGACGCGCGAGGCCCGGTTCGCCAGCCAGCTGCCGATGATCCAGATGACGATGGCCGCGAGGATGTTCTCGCCGTACTCGATCGCCTTGGGGAGGAGCGACTCGATCTGTTCGAAGTTGAATTCCATGTCCGTCTCCTCCGGCTACATGAGGGTGGCGACGAGGGTCAGGGTGGTCGTGGTGTCGACCGCCTGGAAGCCCTCGGGGGGGGCGATGTCGTAGTTGACGAGGAACCCGAACTTGACGCCCAGGATGCTGTTGATGTTCGCGGTGATGGACGTCGCGCTGATGACGCGGCCGTCGAAGGGAGCGTCGACGTTGTTGCGCCCACCGAGCAGGGCCTCGACCGACTGGCCGAAGCCGAACGACGCGAGCGTGAGCCCGTAGCCGATGAACAGGCGCGCACCGGCGAAGTGCTGGTCCTCGGGATCCGCGTCCGGCAGGAACAGGTCGTAGGAGTAGTTGAAGCCCGCCTCGCCGGTGAGCTTGTGCTTCTCGGTGTTCACGAACAGGTGGCTGTAACCGACGTTGAAGGCCGCCTGCAGCCGCAGCCCCGCGAACGTGTCGTGCACGCCGTCGCCCGCGAAGTAGATGGAGTTGACGTCCGGGACCAGGGACCGGTCGTAGCGGAGCCCGCCGAAGATGCGGCGCGCGTTCTCGACCCACTCCTGCGGGTCCGGCACCTCGGGCGTGGCGGCGGGCAGGCCGCGGCCGTAGGCGCCGCCGAAGTTCCAGCCGAACTTGTTGCCGTCGCCCGCCACCGAGAAGGTGATCAGACCGTTCGCGGTGATGGACTTGGTATTGCCCATCAGCCAGTTGGCGCCCAGCTCGGCGACCAGGTTCACGTCGGGCTTGCTCTCCTCCGCCGCGGCCTCCTCGGTCGTCTCGGCCTCGGGCGCGGCCTCGGCCTCCGCGTCGGCGGCGGCCTCCTCGGCGACGGCTTCCTCCACCGGGGCCTCCTCGGCCGGGGTCTCCTCGGCCGGGGCCTCTTCCGTCGGGGCCTCCTCCGTCCCGGCGTCCTCGGCCGGAGCCTCCTCCGTCCCGGCGTCCTCGGCCGGAGCCTCCTCGGCGGGCGCGTCTTCGGCGGGCGCGTCTTCGGCGGGGGCTTCGGACTCGTCGTCCTCGGAGTCGCCCCCTTCGTCCGCCTGGGCGAACGCCGCGGTCGGGGCGGCGATGAGGAGCGAGAACAACAGGGGCAGGAGAAGCCGAGGCTTCCGGGTGCGAAGTGACATGGGCGCTGTTTCTCCGGATTGGTCGCGGTCGGTCGGATCGAAGATCCGAGGCCCGCGCAACGAAGGACCGGCGGGGGTCCTGCTCGCGGTCAAGATGACCTACTTTCGTTCGAGCTGCTCGATCAGTCCTTCGATTTGGTCCTCGATGCCGAGCACGACCTCGTCGAACTCTTCGGCGGGGGGCTTCTCCGTGGCGGCGTCGCGACGCACGTTCTCCACCAGGTCGGAGACGGACAGGAGGCCCGCGGCCAGGTTGCCCATCGCCCGCACGAAGAGGAGCTCGCGCTTGGAGAAGCCGTGGCTCTCCCGCCGCGTCGTCAGCGTGAGGACGCCCACCACGACCTCGCGTACGTAGAGCGGGATCACCAGGGCGCTGCGCAGGTCCACGGACGTGATGAAGTCGAACACGCCCTCCCACAGGGGGTCCTTGCGCACGTCCTCGACGATGATCGGATCCCCGCCGTCGAGGCCCGCCTTGACCTCGGGGTACCTCCCGAGCTCCACGGGCCGACGCTGGACGTTGGCGTCGTCGTGGCTCGCGACCACGAACGCCTCGCCCTCCTTCGCCCCGCGCACCACCACGTTGCAGCGGAAGACGGGGATCGCCTGGGCGAGGCGGCGCGTGAGCACGAACAGCGCGTCGTTGGTGGACAGGGACGACGCCAGGGCCTCGCTCACCTCGATGATGCAGGTCAGGTCGGACTCGTAGAAGCCGTCGATCCCCACCGGGATGCCGTCGGGCACGCTGCTCGCGAACCGCAGGGCCGGGCCGTCGTCCTCGCCGTCGGACACGGCGATGGGGCCGTCCTCGACGACGCTGAGGTTCACGTCGAGCATCTCGCCCGTCACCGGGCCGCGCCGTGCGTGCAGCTGCACCCGGGTCACGAGCTCGTTCACGTCCGGAGGCCCGCAGAGGTAGTCGTCGGCGCCGCGCTCGAGGAACGACCCGACGGCCTCCTCGTCCCACGTCGGCAGCAGGACGATCACCGCCCGCCCGCCCGTCCGTGGGTCCATCTTGAGCTGCTCGATGATCTCGCCGGTGTCGGCCTGGGGGAGCTCCGAGGAGAGCAGGACGACGTCCGCCCCGAAGAGGCCGACCTCTTCAGCGACGAAGCTCCAATCCATGGCTTCCTGGAGGCGGTAGCCGCGCCCCTGCAGCTCGGTGCGGATGAACCGCGCGAGCTGGTTGTCGGGGGTTGCGAGGTAGACCTTCGCGTTCGATTCCATGCAGCCCGCTCGACTCCTCGGGCCATCCGTCCGGGCGCTTCAAGGCGTCAGGATCGTCACACGCGGCCCCGCCGTCAGGTTAACGGCTTTGACTGGGGCGTGATAGTCCCCGTCCACGATGAAGCCCTGGGGCTCGTCCGCGCGCAGCTCGAGCCGGGCGCACACTGCGTCGACGATCTCCGGGTTCGACGGGGGCAGGCCGAGCCGCACCGACGGCAGCGACGCCACGACGCCCAGAGGTCGACAGCCGAACCCGACGGAGTGCAGGTGCCCGG
Source organism: uncultured Rickettsiales bacterium (assembly GCA_964512225.1). Classification (GTDB taxonomy): domain Bacteria; phylum Myxococcota_A; class UBA796; order UBA9615; family UBA9615; genus CAZEKB01. The sequence goes on from CAZEKB010000055.1 coordinate 35,742, forward strand.
TCCGCTCCCCCGCGCGGTGCCAGGGACGGAAGCCGAGCCCGATCTCGGGGACGGTCGCGGCGGTCACGGACAACCAGTCGCGGCGCGCCCAGGGCTTGCCGTCGAGCACGACGCTCGCCGAGACGCGCTGGAAGAACCGCCGGTGCGCTTCGCCCCCCGCCGCGGCCGCGACGATCGCCCGGCACAGCACCTTGAAGCCGACCCACGGCCCGGGCTCGCGGTACGAGTAGTAGACGTCCAGGAAGTTCGAGATGAGCCCGTTGCCGAAGATGAAGCCGTACTGCGGGTGCTCCTGACCGGTCTCGACCCGCAGCAGGTCGTACTCGACCGAGGGGATGGGGCGCTCCTCGCGCAGGGCCTGCACCGTGCGCAACAGGAGGGTCGTGGGGCGGCCGCGCACGATGCCCATGCCCCGGGCGACGGTGTTCATCGTGCCCCCGCGCAGGAGCAGCAGCGAAGGCAGTGGCTTGTCGCCCCACACCCGCAGGAACTCCGTGAGCGTGACGTGGTTCGTGCCGTCCCCGCCGTTGAGGGCGAGGATGTCGATGTCGCGCTCGGCGAACTCCCGGGCGACCGCCTCGATCTCGTCGGGCGAGGCGGTCGCGCGGGCGACCGCGGCGTCGCCGAGGGGGGCGATCAGACGGTCCAGGGCGCCCACGACCCCGGGCCGCCGGCGATTCATCCGCGAACGCGGGTTGCTGATCACGCCGAGACGCCGCACGAGCCGACCCTATTGGCTACGCTCCCGCGATGCAAACGGTGAACGGCAGGCCGATCGGGCCCTTCGAAAAGGACACGGTCAACGGGATCTTCCTGTGGCGGCAGCGGATGTCCGAGCGCGAGATCGCGTACTACGCCGAGGAGCCCGAAGGTCACCGCCCCGTCTACTACGCCGAGTCGCGGCGGATCGTTCTCGGGCTCGGGTACGCGCTCCGCGGGCGCGGGCTGGACAAGGGCGACCGGGTCGCGATCCTCTCCGACGTGCGCCACGAGTGGCTCTCGGCGGACGCGGCGTCGCTCCTGTCGGGCCTCGTGACCGTCGGCATCTACCCGATGTCGACCCCCGCCCAGGCTCGGTACATCCTCGAGCACGCCGCCTGCAAGGCGCTCTTCGTGGACACCCCCGAACGCCTCGCCGACCTCTCCACGGCGCTCGCGGCCTGCCCCGCGCTCGAGACGATCGTGCTCATGGACGGGGCGGTCGACGAAGCGACGGCCGCGGAGCTCCCCCAGGACGTGGTCGGGTGCTCCGCGCTGATCGCCGAGGGGGCCGCCGTGCTGGAGTCCGAGGGGGAGGACCGGATCCTGGGCTGGGCCCTGGAGGTGGAGCCGGAGGACACCGCCACCCTCGTCTACACGTCCGGCACCACGGGCCCCCCCAAGGGCGCCGTCATCACCCACGGCAACCTCTTCTACGTCTCCACGACGGTGCACTCCCTGCTCGACGTCGGGCCCTCGGACCGGTCGATCGTCTACCTCCCGCTCGCCCACATCCTCATGCGGTACGGCTCCTACCTGGGGATGCTCACCGGGGTGAAGGGCTACTACTGGAAGGACGTCTACACCCTGCCGGACGCCCTGGAGACGGTCCGGCCGACCCTCCTGATCGCCGTGCCCCGGGTCCTCGAGAAGATCTACGCGAAGGCGATGGCCCGGGCCGAGGCGCTGCGGCCGCGGCAGCGGGCGGTGTTCGACTGGGCGTTCGACGTGGGGGGGCAGGTGTCCGCGCTGAAGCGGCAGGGGCGCCGAGCGGGGTGGTCGCTCGCCGCGCGGTACCGGATCGCGGACACGCTCGTCTTCAGCAAGATCCGCGCGAAGCTCGGGGGGCGGGTGAAGCTGATCGTGAGCGGCGGAGCCCCCTTGGCGCGGCACATCTCGGAGTGGTTCCACGCGGCCGGGATCCTGGTGGTCGAGGGCTACGGCCTCACGGAGACGTCGGCCCCCGCGACGACGAACCTGCCCCACCAGTACCGGTTCGGGACGGTCGGCCTGCCGATCCCCGAGACCGAGGTGCGGATCGCGGAGGACGGCGAGATCCTGATCCGCGGCCCCGGGGTGTTCGCGGGCTACTACCGGGACGACGAGGCCACGACCGTCGCGTTCAACGACGACGGCTGGTTCCACTCGGGGGACATCGGGGAGCTGGGCGCCGAGGGCTACCTCCGGATCACGGACCGGAAGAAGGACATCATCATCACCGCCGGGGGCAAGAACGTGGCCCCGTCGAACATCGAGAACCTGCTCAAGCAGCACATCCTCATCGGCCAGGCGATGGTCTACGGCGACCGCAAGCCGTACCTGACCTGCGTCCTCACCCTCGATCCGGAGGAGCTCGGCGGCTGGTTCCAGGACCGGGGGCTGGAGTACCCGGCCGGAGACGACGCGTGGGCCCGCATCTGCAGCCACCCGGCGATCGTCGAGGCGGTGTCGGCGCACGTGGTCGACGTGAACGCGCGGCTCGCCCGCTACGAGACGCTCAAGAAGTGGGAGCTGCTCCCGTGCATCTTCGACGTGGACGGCGGCTACCTCACGCCCACGATGAAGATGAAGCGCCGCGTGATCGCCCGGGAGTTCGAAGCGACCCTCGAAGGCTTCTACGCGTCGTGATCGCCCCCGCGTGAGCGACGCGCCCCTCACCCGACTGCCTCCGCGCGTCGCGGTCTGGCGGGTCTCGTGGCCGATGATCGCCCTCGGCCTGCTCAAGTCGCTCGTCTTCCTCACGGACTCGTACTGGGTGGGTCGCCTCGGCGACTCGGAGCTGGCCGCCATCGGCGGGTCGGCCTTCGGCTGGTGGATGATCTTCCTGTGGTGCGGGCTCGCGTCCACCGGGGCCCACGCGCTGGTCGCGCAGTACGAAGGTGGGGGGCGCCGCGACCGCATCGCGTCCACGTTGACCCAGGGCCTGTGGGTCGCCCTGGTCCTCGCGATCCTCCTGGTGGTCGCCGCCTACCCGCTGCGGGGGATCTACTTCGATCTTCTGGCCTTCGAGCGAGGGTCCGACGCGTACCGGTTCGGCATGGACTTCCTGGGGGCGTCCCTGCTCGGGGCGGGGACGCTCGGGGCGCTCAAGGTGATCGACTCGGCCTTCCGGGGGCTCGGTCATACGCGCACGGCCCTGGCGATCTCCGCGGGCACGGTGGTCGCGAACGCGGCCCTGGACCCCCTGCTGATCCACGGCTGGGGGCCGTTCCCCGCGCTGGGGGTCGCGGGCGCGGCGTGGGCGACCGCCGCGTCCAACGGGCTGGGCGTCGGGCTGGCGCTGTGGTTCCTGGCCAAGGAGGGGCTCACGCCGGGGTGGGAGCCGCCCCGGTGGGCGACCGCCCGGACCATCCTGAAGATCGGGGCGCCGATCACCGCGAGCGGGATCGGGTTCTCGGCGGTGTACGTCCTGCTGGGACGCATCATCAACGACTTCGGCGAACACGAGATGGCGGCGCTGGGCGTCGGGCACCGGATCGAGTCGCTGGCCTACATGATCTGCGTCGGCCTCAGCGTCGGGGCGGCGACGATGGTCGGGCAGCACCTCGGCGCGGGCGACCGCGACACGGCGATGAAGAGCGCGCACGGGGCGATGCGCCTGGCGCTGGGGCCGATGATCGGGCTCGGGGTGCTGGTCGCCGCGACCGCGGAGCCGTCGCTGGACGTGTTCACGGACGACCCGGCCATCATCGACGCGGGGGTGGTGTACCTGCGGGTGCAGTCGCTGGTGTTCCTCTTCATGGCGGCCGAGTCGATCTACGAGGGGGCGTTCAGCGGCTCGGGCGACACGGTCCCGGCGTTCTGGATCACGGCGGTGGGCACGACGGCCCGGCTCCCGGTGGCGTGGCTGCTGGCGTACCCCGCGGGCATGGGGGTGCTCGGCGTCTGGGTGGCGATCGCGGGCTCGACCTTCATCAAGGGGGTCGCGATGGCGGCTTGGTTCGCCCGCGGCTCCTGGAGGGCGCCCGACCTCGACGCCCTCGACGCGACGCGGGGAGCGGCGGCCGGGGGTCAGTAGGCGGTCGTGCGGAAGATCGGCTGGAACAACGTGGTCCGGCGGGCGCAGGCGGACTCGATCGGACACTCGGCGCAGATCGGGGCGGTCGCCTGCAGGCACTTCGTGCGCCCGTTGCTGAAGAAGAACCCGTCGATCTCGCCGACGGTCCTCCCGGACGCGGCCTCCAGCGCGTCCAGGGCCTCGCTGCAGGCGGCGCGGATGGCTGCCTCCTCCACCACGTCCACCCAGCGGCGCGCCTCGACCCGGCCCCGGAGCTCGGGATCCGTGATCTCCACCAGGCCGGTCCGCAGGCAGCCGCGCATGAGGTGGTAGTCCACGACCGCGCCGGGGACCGTGCGGTCGGATCCCAGGAACCGCTCGGGGCGGGCGCCGAGGATCAGGACCAGCAGCCGGGCCTTCTTGGCGAAGGGGTCCTCGTCGTACCCGGGCAGGGTCGCCAGGGTCCCCAGCAGCGTCTCCGCGGGGGAGTCGCTCGCGACGGCCGCTTCGAGGATCGCGGACCACCCGCCGGGCCGCTCCAGGAGGGCCCGCCCCAGCGCCTGGTGGAGGCGGCGGTGCGACGCGACGTCGGGGAGCGGACAGCCGCCGTCGTCGGCCGCGCAGATCCGCTCGAGGAGGTCCGGCTCGGCGGCCATGCGCGCCGGATCGAGCACCGACGGATCGGCCGAAGCGGCCCGAGTGAACGCCTGCCACACGAACTCGGAGCCCCGCCAGGTCCGGTCCCCGGCGGCGGCGTCCATCGGCCCGGCCCACGCGCCGTCCTCGGTCGTCCAGAAGCCGTACTGATGCATCGTCGCGACGGCCAGCACGGCGGCGGCGTGGGGATCGCCGACCTCGGGGAACGGGAACCCCGCGAAGTCGAAGGCCGAGCCCGCCGCCACCTCGGCCATCGCGGGCCCCAGAGCCTCCACCCGCGGCAGGTCGACCCGCACCCTCGCCAGCACCCCGTCGGCGACCAGCGCCGCCGTGGCCTCGCCGCCCCAGTCGGAGAGGCAATGCCCGGCGATGGCCAGCCCCGCGGCGACCCCGTCCAGACCCCGGGCCGTCGCCCCGAGGAAGCCCCCGCAGAAGGAGTCGCCGGCGCCCGTCGGATCCACGACCGAGTCGACCGGCGGCGGGCGGTGCCGGGTGACCTCGCCGCCGTGCACGGCCACCCCGTCCGCGCCCTCCGTCACGCACACGATCCCGCGGTGCTGCTTCGGGAGGCCGTCGGGCAGGAGGACCCCCGCCTCCTCCCGGTTCAGGAAGAAGAAGTCGGTCTGCGCGAGCAGTCGGCCGACGGCCTCGCCTTCGTTCCGGACGGCGCCGGACCACGTGCCCGCGCTGAGGAGCCCGCGATATCCCCGCGCCCGGAGCTGCTCGACGAACTCCAGCTGGGCCTGCGTGCTCCCTCCGATCGAGGCGACGTGCACGAGCGCGGCGGAGAGCCAGGACTCGGGGACGTCGGCGGCCGTCAGCTCCGCCTCCATGCCAGCCTCGGCCTGCACGTAGGTCGCGTTCTCGCCGGCGTCGTAGACGATGTGGAAGGACGGCAGGGACCCCGGCCCGACCGTCAGCCCGCCACGATCGATGCCCCCGGGACCGAACGTCGCCGCGATGTTCCAGGGCAGGGCGGCGGGCACCCGGGCGACGAGGCCGACCGTGGCCCCCGCCGCCCCCCCCCCCCCCCCCGGGAGGCACCCCCCCCCCCCCCCCCCCGAGCCCCCCCGCCCCCCCCCCCCCACCCCCAAGACCCCC
>CAZEKB010000056.1:0-41434 GCA_964512225.1 uncultured Rickettsiales bacterium
CAACGGGGCGAAACGAGTCGTTTCGGCGAGCTGCGGGCCCCGGGAGGGTCGCAACCGGGCGAAACGAGTCGTTTCGGCGAGCTGCGGGCCCCGGGAGGGTCGCAACGGGGCGAAACGAGTCGTTTCGGCGAGCTGCGGGCCCCGGGAGGGTCGCAACCGGGCGAAACGAGTCGTTTCGGCGAGCTGCGGGCCCCGGGAGGGTCGCAACGGGGCGAAACGAGTCGTTTCGGCGAGCTGCGGGCCCCTGGAGGGTCGCAACGGGGCGAAACAAGGGTTGACGGCCTATCAACCGATCGGTAGATAAGTGCCATGACGATCCTCGACAGACTCCCGGCCCTCTTGATCCTGACGACCTCCCTCTTCGTCGGGGGGCTCGGGTGCGCCCCCCCGCAGGCCGTCGCGCCCGAAGCGGACGACGCAATCGACGACGACGACGACGACGTGACCGACGACGACGACGCGACCGACGACGACGACGCGGTCGACGACGACGACGCGGTCGACGACGACGACGCGGCGCCCGAAACGCCCGACCCGTTCGCGCCCCTGCCCGACACGTCCGAGGGGCTGGTCGACGTCGGCGCCGACCTCGAGGCGATCCTCGAGCAGGGGACCCTGCCCGGCGCCTGCGATCGGTGGAGCGGGGACCCCGCCGACCGGCGCGACATGCTGCTGTGCGGCAAGGAGATGTTCTTCTACGAGAGCTTCGGCGGGCTCGGCGTCCCCACCACGCTGCTCGACTTCATGGGGAACAACTTCCCCACGACGATCGGACCCTCCTTCAGCAACTACGGGCTCGTGGCGGACCCCTACGGGCCCGCGGGCCGGCCCCTCGGCTTCCCCATCGGCGCGCCCATGGGCACGAACGAGACGGCGGCGTTCGGGTGCGCCCAGTGCCACTTCGGGCAGATGCCGGACGGGCGCTACGCGGTGGGCTACCCGAACCTCGACTACGACTACGGCGCCCTGAACCTGACCCTGTTCCTCGCGCCCCTCAAGGCGAACCCCTTCTTCAACCCCGCCGACCACCACCCCGAGGCGATCGCGAAGGTCCAGCCGGTCCTCGACGCCATCGACGCCGACTTCGGCCTCGGTCTGCAGCTGATGGGCTCGGTCCTCCCCCTGATCGGCGTGATGCTCGACGCTCCCCAGCTCACGATCGACGAGCAGCGGCAGTACGCGTCCTGGCCCGACGGGGTGCTCGACGCGATCCTCACCCCCGCGCCGGTCGACGACGGCGTCGAAGCCCCCTCGCGCATCCTCGACCTGTGGTCCATTCCGGATCCGGCCGACCAGGCGCGCTTCGGCATCGACTCCCCGCTGCTCGCCTGGAACGGAGACGCCCCGGGCCTGCACACCTTCCTCGCAGGCTTCGTCGCCATCGCCGACGGCCCCCTCGAGGAGTGGCCGCCCGAGGCCCTCGACCCGCTCGTGGAGTACATCCGCTCGCTGCGGCCGCCCGCGAACCCCGATCCGCCGAACGCCGCCGCCGCGGCGGAGGGGCGACGCATCTTCGACGACGTCGCGGGCTGCGGCACCTGCCACGACGGGCCCCGGGGCCAGAGCCGGACCGTCTACACCTACGAGGAGATCGGCACCGACGACGCCTACCGGTACATGGGCGATCCCGACCTCACCGGGGCCCCCTGCTGCGGGCTCGCCGAGGCGCACCCCGACGCGGTCCTGCGCCACGGCCTCAAGGCCCCCCGCCTCACCGGCCTGTGGACCAAGACGAAGCTCCTGCACAACGGCTCCGTGCTCGGCCTGGAGGATCTCCTCTGCGTCGGCGGTCCGCGGCTCCCCGTCACGGAGCCGGTCTGGGCCAACCACGGCCACGAGTACGGATGCGACACCCTCACCGAGGACGAAAAGGCCGACCTGATCGCGTTCCTGGAGACCCTGTAGAGGCGGCGCGGGCCCCCGGAGCGGGGCTAAGGTGGGGCCTCGCATCGGAGCCCGACATGTCCCGTCTCGCCCTCGTCGCCCTCCCGGCCCTCGCGCTCGCCCTCTGGTCGGCGCCCGCCGCGGCCCAGAACAACCTCGTCGTGACGGGGTCCCAGACGCTCGGCGGGACCCACACCTACGACAACGTGACGATCACCAGCGGCGGGACCCTCCACGTCGCCGACTACAACGGCAACGCTTCGACCACGGGCACCCTGCACCTGATCGTGAACAACACCTTCACGATCGACGCGGGCGGGACCGTGAACGGCGACTCCCGCGGCTATCGCGGTCAGGGCAACGCCAACGGGGAAGGACCCGGCGGGGGCCAGGGCGGCTCCTGCTGCTTCGACGGCGGAGGCGGCGGCGCCTACGGGGGCGGAGGCGGCCGGGGGACCCGAGACAACGGGAGCCTGTCCGGCGGCGTCGGCGGGTCGGCCTACGGGTCGGCGACCAGCCTCGCGATCCAGATGGGGTCGGCGGGAGGCGCGGCGGGGGCCGCGGACGGCGACAGCGGCGGCACCGGGCCCGACGGCGGGGCCGCCTTCCACGTCACCGCCCCGGTGATCGTCGTGAACGGCACGATCACCATGAACGGCGGCAACGGCAGCACCCCCAACAACGACGCGACCGGGGGCGGCGCCGGGGGCGGAGTCCTCTTGGACGGGACCACGGTGACGATCGCGGCGGGGGCGATCCTGCGCGCCAACGGCGGGTCCGGCGGCAACACCGACGACGACGGCGGCGGCGGCGGCGGCGGCCGGATCAAGATCTTCTACGGGAGCGGCGCCCCCACGGCCGGGACGCAGCAGGTGTCCGGCGGGAACGGCCCCGGACCCGCCACGAACGGGGGCACCGGGACGATCCAGTACATCCAGACGAACATCCCGCCCGTCGCGGTCGCGGGCACGGGCTACGGCGGAGTGGAGGGCGGGACCGTGACGATGGGCGGCGGCGGCTCCACCGACTCCGACGGGACCATCACGACCTACGAGTGGGACTGCACCGACGACGGCACGTACGAAACCTCGTCGGCCACCCCGGGCGGCTCCTGCGCCTACCCCCAGGACGGCGCCTTCACGGCCCGGCTGCGCGTGACCGACGACGGCGGCCTCACCGCCACGGACACGGCCGCGGTCACGATCACGAACGTGGCGCCCGTCGCGGGCGGGGGCGGCCCCTACGCCGCCGACGAGGGCGCCCCGGTGTCCTTCACGGGCACCGTCACGGACGTCGGCGTGAACGACACGCACACGGCGGCCTGGGACTTCGGCGACAACAGCGCCGGCGCCGGGTTCACCCCGTCTCACACCTACGGCGACGACGGGACGTTCACCGCCACGATCACGGTCACCGACGACGCCGGGGACACCGGCACGGCGACGGCGACCGTCACGATCGCGAACGTCGCGCCGTCCATCACCTCCACCGCCCCGACGTCCGCGTCCGAGGGCGCCACGTACACCTACGGCGCGACCGTCACGGACCCCGGCGCGGGCGATACGCACACCTGGTCCCTCCCTCTCGCGCCCGCGGGCATGACGGTGAGCGCGACCGGCGTCGTCGAGTGGACGCCCACCTTCGCGGACACGGGAACGGCCACCGCGATCCTCCAGGTCGCCGACGACGACGGCGGCACCGACACGGAGTCGATCACCCTCACCGTGGGCTTCGCCGACGACGACGCCGACGGGATGGCCGACGGCTGGGAGACCGCCAACGGCCTCGACCCGACCGACCCCGGCGACGCGACGGGCGACCCCGACGGCGACGGCATCTCGAACCTCCACGAGTTCCTCGGCGGCACCGACCCCAACGCCTTCGACGGCCCCGACGCGCCGCCGCTCCTCTCCCCGATCGGCGCGGTGGAGATCGCCGACGCCCGCCCCACGCTCGTGGTGGGCGCGGCCACCGACCCCCAGAACGACCCGCTCGTCTACGACGTGGAGGTGTACGCGGACGCGGCCCTGACCACCCTCCTGACGGCCGCGACCGACCTCCCCGCCGACGGCACGGGCGGCGTCTCCTGGCAGGTGGACGCGGTCCTGCCCGAGAACGCCGAGGCGCACTGGCGGGCCCGCGCCGCGGACCTCGGCGCGGCCGGTCCGTGGGCGACGCCGGAGTCCTTCCTCGTGAACGAGGTCGAGGAGGCCCCCGACACCCCCACGCCGATCTTCCCCGTGGACGGCGAGGCGGTGGCGACCGTCCGCCCCGCGCCCCAGTGGTCGGACGTCACCGATCCCGACGGCGACGACGTGACCTACGAGGTGCGGGTCCGCGACCGGGACGGCGTCCTCGTGACGGAGGGCGCGGTGGATCCGGGCGCCGCGCGCGAGCAGTGGACGGTCGACGTGGACCTCGTCGAAGACGCGAGCTACTGGTGGGACGTCCGCGCCCTGGACGACACCGGCCTCGCGTCCGACTGGTCCGCCGAGGCGGAGTTCTTCGTGACGGTCGAGCAGGGGGCGCCCGGGGACGTCGTGTTCCTCGATCCGCTGGACGGCGACCGCGTGGTCTCGGTGTCCCCGGACCTCGTCTCCACGGAGACGACGGACCCCGAAGGCGACGCCCTGGTCTACGTCTTCGGGCTGGACACGTCGTCGGACTTCGGCTCCGAGGACTACGTCGAGGGGACAGTCGAGCACGCGGGGACGGGGACCGCTACCTGGTCGCTCGCGGGCGACGGGATCGAACTCACGCCCGACACGACGTGGCACGGGCGGGTGCGCGCGGAGGACGCGACCGGCCTCGGCTCGGTCGGAGGCTGGGACGTCATCTCGTTCTTCGTGACCGGCGACGACGACGCGCCGCCGGTGCCGGAGCTGATCTCGCCCGAGGACGGCGCCACGGTGGAGGGCACGTCCGCGACGTTCCTGGTAGGCGCGGTGCTGGACCCGGACCGCGACGCCGTCACCTACCGGGTGCGGATCTCCACGGACGAGGCGGGGGAGGACGTGGTCGCCGAGCTCGGCGGCCTGGTGGACCTGGAGGGGATCGCGACGTGGAACCCCAACGTCGCGCTCCGGGGCACCCTGTACTGGACGGCGCGCTCGGAGACCGAGGGGCTGGACTCGGACTGGGCGGTGCCGTTCGTGGTGACGCTCGGCCGGACCGACGCCGAAGGCCCGATCGTCACGGGCGGCTGCACGAACTGCGAGTCGTCCCTGGCGGCGGCGCCGGCCGCCCCGGTGGGCTTCCTGGTGCTCGTGGCGCTGCGGCGCCGACGACGACCGGGGGTCAGTCGAACATCTGCTTGACGGTCTCGGCGGCCTCCGCGTCGGTCGCGCGGATGTCGGCGCAGATCTGCTGGGCCGCCTCGGCGTCGGAGGCGTGCACGAGGACCCGGCCGAAGCCCTGAGCGTCGGCGAAGATCAGCGCGAACTCGCTGTCTCCGGACAGGCGGATCGCGTGCGCGATCCCCGCGTCGTCGAGCGCCTGGCCGACCAGGTCGTACTCGAAGTGGTCCTCCAGCGTGTGGACGGATACGAACTTGCCGGCATCGAGGCCTTCCTTCAGGTACTCGGGACTGCTGCGCTGCTCGTCGGACATGGCCTTCCTCCTGGGAGGAGCTTAGACCGGAGCGGACCGAGATTCTCGCCTCAGGGCGCCTCGCCGAACGCTTCGAGGGGGCGACCCTCGGCGGCGGTGACGAACAGCCGGCGGATCTCGTGGTGGCCGCGGTCGTTGGGGTGCTGGCAGTCGCTCTCGAACCAGCGCGTGGGGTCGACCTCGTCGTAGGCGTCGTTGTCTTCGTCGTCGTTGAACATGCCGTGCCCGAGGAAGTGGCCCCGCAGGTCGACCATGGCCGCCCCCCGCTCCTCGGCGATCTCGCGCATCGTGCCGTTGGCCTGCACGAAGTACCGCATGATCGTCGAGTAGTCGATGCCGAAGAAGCAGTTCGACTGCCCCACGCCGTCCGACGGCTCGTATACGTTCGCGAAGTACACGAAGACGCCGTCGGGGAAGCGATCGGAGTCGTCGAAGTAGTCGAGCGTGGTGTGCATGTTGTCGGCGACGTCGCCGATGATCGCGTCCGCCGTGGCGTCCTGATCGTTGGCCTGCAGGATCGGCAGGATCGACCCCTGCATGTCGTTGCCGCCGATCGTCATGATGACGACCGTCTCGCCCGACACCGAGTCGCCCAGCTCCCCGCTCAGCGCGGGCAGCTGCCGGGCCACGAGATCGTCGGTGGTCGCGCCGCCCTGGGCCACGTCCACGACGTCGAACCCGGAGCCGAAGACCGAGCGCAGGTCGTGGTCGGCCCAGCCGTCCCAGGTGTCGTCGTCGTTCTCTTCGGTGAGGGCCGGGTACGTCAGCGACTGCTGCGAGGCGCCGACCCCGGCGGTGATCGAGTCGCCGAGGAACAGGACCCGCGCCGGGTCCGCGGCCACGTAGTCCGCGGGCAGGTACGTGTCCACGCCCTCGTCGAGCTCGTAGCCCCAGTCGAACGGGGTGTCGTCGTCGTCGTCGCCTTGCGGATCGACCGGCGGGCAGGCGAAGAGCAGGGGGACGGGGAGGGCCAGGGCGAGGAGGTGTCGGGACATGCGGCGGACCATACTGATCGATCGGTCAGCCTCAAAGGGATTCGCGATCGGACGTCACTCGCGGATCAGCGATCCTCGAGCAGCGTGCCCGCTGCGTCGGCGGGGATCAGCATCGGCATGAGGGCCCCGATCGGGAGCCGCAGGTCGAACTCCGTGAAGGTCCCGCGCTCGATCTCGCAGCCGTGGGGGACGCCGATGCGCACCGTCACGACGTTCCCCTCGAGCCCGTGGAACGCGAAGGCCCGCGTCATCTCGGGCGACAGGGACATGGTGCAGCCGCCGTCGAGCGCGGCCAGGAAGCCGACCAGGTCCGCCGCCTCCTTGCCGCGCAGGGCCCGGTCGAGCCGCTTGTCCATGCGCAGCGCGTTGTAGATCGCCGCGTCGCTGAAGACGTCGCGCAGGTCCACGGCCTCCCCGGCGGCGCGGACGTCGGTGACCGACCAGGCCTTGACCCCGTCGGCCTCGCGCTCGACGGATACGTACGGCCCCACGACGGACAGGACGCGGTTCGTCACCCCCGGGGTCGGCTCGAAGATACGCACGGACGTCCCCTGCGAGCCGACCGCCCGGGCCTTCGTTTCGTCCCAGGAGATCGTCCAGACGTCGTACCGGCTGGTCCCGGTCGCGCCCTCGACCGCCGCGTAGGTCGGCGCCGGGGCAGCGGCGGGCGCGGGGGCAGCGACGGCGCCGCACCGGCGGTTGGAGAGCAGCTCTTCGCCCCGGAACACCTGGAGCCGTCCGGTGCCCTCGCCCCCCCCGGGCGCGGGCTCGGCCGTGTCGTCGGGGTCACCGCAGCCGCCCTGCTCCAGGACGTAGCGGGCGTCGTCCGTGGCGAAGGTCCAGACGGACTTGCGGCACGGCCCGGACCCCTCGACCCGCAGGCTCCCGTCGTCGAGGGCGAGCTCCGGCTGCGTCCCGGCGTCCGCGCCCGCCGACCAGGTTCGGTAGGTCGCGGCCCCATCGCCCGCCGCGGCGACCTCGATCCGATGGCGGACGGTGTGGCAGGTGTACGTCCGGCCCTCGGCCGGCGCGGGGGCGGCCTCGACCGGCGCGGGGGCCTCGGGTCCCTCGGAAGGAGCGGCGGGCTCGGGCGAGCCGCACGCGAGCAGCAGGACGGCGACGAGGACGGAGGGGGTGCGCATGGCCCGAGACTGTACTGGTCGCCGCGGTGCCTTGCTTTTTCCGGCCCCGCTCCTAGAGTCCCCTTCCCCCGGACCGTCCGCCGTGGACGCTCCGGCCGGGAACCCCCAGCCAGGTACGAACGTGTCCCCCCGACCCTTCCCCCCGCCGCCGACGATCCAGGACCTTCCGAGCTCGGAAGCGAAGATCATCGAGACCCTGGAGGCCCGGCGGGTCTTCGAGCAGTCGGTGGAGCAGACGAAGGACGGCGAGCCGTTCGTCTTCTACGAGGGTCCGCCCACGGCCAACAACATCCCGCACATCGGCCACGCGCTCACGCGAGCGATCAAGGACGTCGTGCCTCGATTCCGCACGATGCAGGGCCGCTACGTGGCCCGAAAGGCGGGCTGGGACACCCACGGCCTGCCCGTCGAGATCGCGATCGAGAAGGCGCTCGGCTTCACCGACAAGGCGGACGTCGAGAAGTACGGCGTGGAGGCGTTCAACGACAAGTGCTTCCGAAGCGTGCGCAAGTACGAGCGGGAGTGGGTCGTCGCGAGCAAGCGCCTCGGCTTCTGGCTCGACTACGACGACGCGTACTTCACGTTCACGAACGAGTACGTCGAGTCGGTGTGGTGGATCCTGAACGAGATGTTCTCGCAGGACATGCTCTACGAGGGGCACAAGGTCCTGCCGTACTGCCCGCTGTGCGGCACCACGCACTCCTCCCACGAGGTCTCCCAGGGCTACAAGGACGTCAAGGACCCGTCGGTCACCGTCGCCTTCGAGCTGCTGCCCGGGCAGTCGGTGGGGAACGTCTCCCTGGAGGGCGCGCACCTGCTCGCGTGGACGACCACGCCCTGGACGCTGCCGTCGAACATGGCCACGTGCGTGCACCCCGAGCACACGTACAAGCTCGTGCGGTCCGCGGCCCACCCCGAGCGTCGCTACCTGCTGGCCGAAGGCATGGCCTCGCCGGTCGAGGAGCTCGTGGACAACAAGCCCGTGGACCTGCGGGACGCCGAGGCGATCGCCACGTTCCGGGGCGCGGAGCTGGGGGGGCTGAAGTACCGACCGCTCTTCTCGTTCAGCGGCGCGGGCACCGAGGCCGAAGCCGACCGAGGGAACAACTGGCAGGTCTGCGTGGACCGGTACGTCACGCTCGACTCGGGCACCGGCATCGTGCACATGGCCCCGGCCTTCGGTGAGGACGACCACCGCGTCGGCAAGCGGTACGGGCTCACGATGTACTGCGCCATGCGCCTCGACGGGAAGTTCCGCGACCACGCGGGGCCGTACGCGGGGCTGTGGTTCAAGGACGCCGACCGCCCCATCCTGGACGCCCTCAAGGCCGAGGGTCGCCTCGTCCGGTCGCTCAAGTACGAGCACCCCTACCCCCACTGCTGGCGCCACGACACGCCGCTGTACTACTTCGCCACCTCGTCCTGGTTCGTGCGCACGACGTCCATGAAGGACGCGCTCGTCGCGGGCAACCAGACGATCGACTGGCGCCCCGCCCACATCAGGGACGGTCGCTTCGGCAAGTGGCTGGACGGGGTCGTGGACTGGGCCCTGTCCCGCAAGCGCTACTGGGGCACGCCGCTGCCGATCTGGCGCTGCGGCGACGAGGAGTGCGGGAAGCTCGAGTGCTTCGGCTCCTACGAGGCCCTGTTCGCCCGCGCGGGCCGCGGCCTGCCGTCCGATCCGTACGACCGCGAGCAGTGGAACCCGCACCGCCCGTACGTGGACGACATCACCTTCCCCTGCAGGAGCTGCGGCGCGGAGATGCGGCGCGTGGTGGAGGTCATCGACTGCTGGTTCGACGCGGGCTCCATGCCCTTCGCCCAGCACCACTACCCGTTCAACGCCGAGATGGCCGCCAAGATCGACTCGGGCGAAGCGTTCCCCGCGGACTTCATCTCCGAGGCCGTCGATCAGACGCGCGGGTGGTTCTACACGCTGCACGTCATCGCCACGTTCCTGAAGGGCGGGCCCGCCTACAAGTCCTGCATCGTGCTCGGCCACGTCCTCGACGAGGATGGGCGGAAGATGAGCAAGAAGTGGGGCAACGTCGTGGCCCCGGAGACGGTGCTGGACGCGTTCGGGGCCGACGCCTTCCGGTGGTTCTTCTATCGCAAGGACCCGACGCTGCCCTCCCGCTTCGGCCTGAACGCCGTACGGGAGTCCCTCAAGGAGTACCTGCTGCCGCTCCTCAACGCGTGGTCGTTCTTCACGATCTACGCGAACCTCGACGGCTTCTCCCCGCGCGAGTCCGAGGCCCCGGCGTCCGCCGATCGCCCGGCCCTCGACCGCTGGATCCTGTCGGTCCTGTCCCAGACGAACACCGAGGTGACGGCGGGCCTGGAGGCGAACCACCTCAACCGGTCGGCGGCCGCGCTCGAGGCGCTCGTGGAGCGGCTGACGAACTGGTACATCCGCCGGTCGCGCCGGCGCTTCTGGAAGAGCGGCGAGGCGGGCTCGGACGCGGACAAGGCGTCGGCCTACTGGACGCTCTACGACGTGCTCGTGGGCATCGCGAAGCTGTCGGCGCCGTTCACGCCGTTCCTCGCCCACCGGCTGCACTGCGACCTGGTGCGCTCGCAGGAGGCCGACCCGATCGACTCGGTGCACCTCGAGCGCTGGCCCACCGCCGGGCCGGTCGACGACGTCGTGCTCGCCCGCATGGAGGCCGCCCGGCGCGTCGTCGCCCTCGGGCACTCCGCCCGCCAGGACGCGCGGATCGGGGTCCGTCAGCCCCTCCGGGCGGTCACGATCGTATCGGTGGACGCGGCCCTGCCGGCCGCCCTGCGCGTCCCCGAGGTGGAGGCGATCGTGCGCGAGGAGCTCAACGTGCGCGAGGTCCGGTTCGCGGACGATCGCGACGCCTACGTCACCTACCAGGTGAAGCCGAACTTCCGGGCCCTGGGCAAGCGGGTCGGCAAGCGCATGAAGCTCGTGGCGAAGGCCGTCGCGCAGCTCGATCCGGCGGCCACCGTCCGGGCCTGGGAGGCGGACGGGCGGCTGGTGATCACCCCCGAGGACGGCGAAGACGTCGTGCTCGACGGCGACGACCTCGACGTGCGCATCCAGCAGCGCGAAGGCACCGCCTCGGCCTACGACGACGTCGCCCTCGTGGCGCTCGACACCGTCCTCAGCGAGGAGCTGCTGCGCGAGGGGCTGGCGCGCGAGTGCATCAGCCGGATCCAGGGCGAGCGCAAGGAGCGCGACCTCCGGTACGACGACCGGATCGAGCTGCGGTTCGACGGCAGCCCCGCCGTCCTCGAGGCCCTCGGCGAGCACGGCGGCCTGGTGGCGGGGGAGGTCCTGGCGGCCTCCTTCGAGCACGCCCCCGGGCTCACCGGCGTGGCCAAGGACCTGCGCGGTGACGCGCTCGTCTTCGACTTCGAGGTCGCGCCGAGAGCATGAGCACCGACCCCCCCGGCGGCGAGCCCGAGGTCCTCAAGCCCGAGGTCCTGGAGGCCGAGGTTCTCGACGAGGCCGACGCCTTCATCGCGTCGACGGCCCACAAGCAGGACGGGGAGACCCCGCCCGGTCGTCCTCCGCTCATGCCGCGGCCCGCGAAGTCCCGGCTCCCCGCCCGCCAGGAGCGGTCGCTGGCGGCCGCCGATCCGCTGCGCGCCTACATGGCCGAGGTGTCCCGCTACGCGCTGCTCACGCCCGAAGAGGAGCACGACCTCGCGGTCCGACTCCAGGACGACGGCGACGGTGAAGCCGCGTACAAGCTCGTCACGGCGAACCTGCGGCTCGTGGCGAAGATCGCGTTCAAGTACCGGCGCTTCTACAAGAACGTCCTCGACCTGATCCAGGAGGGGAACATCGGCCTCATGAAGGCCGTGCAGAAGTTCGACCCGTACCGCGGCGTGCGCCTGTCGACCTACGCGCGCTACTGGATCCAGGCGTACATCATGTACTTCCTGCTGGCGAACCACCGGATGGTGAAGGTCGGCACCACGCAGGCGAAGCGCAAGCTCTTCTACAACCTCACGAAGGAGACGAAGCGGCTGCGCGATCTCGGGTTCGACCCCACGCCGCAGCGCATCGCCGACTCGCTCAACGTGGACGTCAAGGACGTCATCGAGATGAAGCAGCGGCTCTCCGCGCCCGACGCGTCCCTGGACGCCCCCATCGGGGCCGAGGACGACCGGACGCGGGGCGACATGCTCCCGGCCCAGGGTCCGCAGACGGACGTGGAGGTCGAGAACCGCGAGATGCTCCACATGATCGCGGGCGCGATGCGCGCCTTCGGCGAGGGGCTGGAGAACGAGCGCGAGGTGGTCCTGTGGACCGAGCGACTCATGACCGACAGCCCGAAGACGCTCGAGGAAATCGGGGGCCGATTCGGCGTCACCCGCGAGCGGGCGAGGCAGATCGAGGCGAAGTTGAAGAAGAAGCTGAAGAAGTACCTGCTCGATACGCTCGGCCACGAGGTCGAGCTGTCCATCGAATTGCTCCAGTAGTGGAGTTCCACGGCCTACAGCTCGATCGCTTCCAGGCGGAGGCGATCGACCACGTCCAGAACCACCGCAGCGTGCTCGTATCCGCCCCCACCGGCACGGGCAAGACGCTGATCGCGGACTACATCGTCGAGCAGTCGCTCCGGGAACAGCGCGACGTCATATACACGGCCCCGATCAAGGCGCTGTCGAACCAGAAGTACCGGGACTACACGCGGCTGTACGGCACGTCGGCGGTGGGCCTCATCACCGGCGACCTCGTCATCAACCGCGACGCGTCGTTGCGGATCATGACCACCGAGATCCTCCGCAACATGCTCCTGACGGGCGAGGACCTGTCGTCGCTCGCGTACGTGATCATCGACGAGATCCACTTCCTCGACGATCCCGAGCGGGGCACCGTGTGGGAGGAGGTCCTGATCTACCTCCCGCCGTCCGTGAAGGTGCTGGGGCTGTCGGCCACCCTCGCCAACATCCGCGAGTTCAGCGACTGGCTGTCCTACGTGCGGAACGAAGACGTCCCGGTGGTCATCGAGGAGAAGCGCAACGTCCCGCTGAGCATCTACCTCGCGAACCGGGACGCGGGCGTGTGCGACCTCGACCGCTACAGCTACCTGCACCGCAAGTGGACGAAGATGGCCGAGCAGGCGATGGCCGAGGAGCGTCGCAAGCAGGCGAAGGAGCGCCGCCGCCAGGGCCGTCCGCGGCGTCGACGCAAGCCGAAGAAGCTGTGGCTGCCCGGCACCAAGGAGACGCGGCACAACGAGCTCGTGCAGATGCTCGGGCCGGAGTTCCGCCCGATCCTCTACTTCGCCTTCTCCCGGAAGATGACCGAGATGTTCGCCCGCGACCTCGCCCGCAAGCTCCCGGACGAGGGCTTCACGGACGACGAAGAGAAGCGCGTCATCAAGGAGCGGGTCGACATCTTCGACGCCGAGTTCCCCAAGGTGATGACGAGCGAGCAGGAGACGATGTACCTCAAGGGCATCGCCTTCCATCACGCGGGGGCGCACGTCGCGATCAAGGCGTTCGTGGAGGAGCTCTACGAGAAGCGGCTGATCAAGGTCCTGTACTGCACGTCGACGTTCGCGCTCGGGATCAACATGCCCGCCCGCGCCGTCATCTTTCAGGCGCTGCGCAAGTACAACGGCCACCAGGTCGTGCCCCTCACGGTGCGCCAGTTCATGCAGAAGGCCGGGCGCGCCGGGCGGCGCGGCATCGACGAGGTCGGGTACGTCGTGCTCCTCGAGGAGTTCGGGGACTTCGAGCGCGACGAGGAGGCGATCCGCGCCTACATCCGCGGCGCGCACGAGCCGGTCCGCAGCTCCTTCAACCTGTCGTTCAACTCGGTCGCCAACCTCGTCGAGCGCCACAACCGCGATCTGGACGCCATCCGCACGATCATCGACAAGTCGTTCCTGAACTTCCACTTCCTCCAGAAGGCGAAGCGGGAGCAGGAGCGCATGGACGCGATCGCGGCGCGCCTCCGCAAGGACGGGTACGACCCCGCCGACCCCCAGGCGGGCAAGCCCCCGCGACACCTCGCCGGCCGGGCCAAGAAGTGGCGTCGCATCAAGCGCACGCACGGCAAGTCCGCGGATCGCGTCTGGCGCGACTTCCTCGAGAAGAAGAAGCTCCTGCACGACATCGGCTACATCGAGCCGAACCTCGAGTTCAACGCGGGCGGTCGCGTGCTGCTGCACATGCAGATCGAGGAGATCTTCAGCACCGAGCTGGTCCTGTCGGGGATGCTCGACTCCCTGGAGCCGCACCTGCTCTTCGGCGCGCTGTGCGCCCTGTCGAACTCGTTCTCACGCACCGTGACCGTGCGGCAGCGGCCCCGCGGCCGGCAGGCGAAGATCGCCCGGCAGATGCGCCAGATCCGCTTCGGGGAGGCCGTCCGCACGACCGAGCGCGCCATCGGCGTGCCCGTGACCTTCACCCCGGAGATGATCCCGTTCGGGGTCGCCTGGTACGAAGGCAAGTCGCTGAACGATCTCGGCCTGTGGATCGAGTCCGCGACCGACATCTCCGGCGACCTCGTATCGGCCTTCCGCCGGGCGAAGGACCTCTCCATGCAGCTGCGCCGCGTCTACGGCGAGGACGAGTACATGCTCGGCAAGCTCCGAGACATGGCCAAGACCGTCACGCGCGACGAGGTCGAAGTCCTCGACTAGGTTGCCCGCGTGCGGATCCTCGCCCTGCATGGAGTGCCCACGAGCCCGCGACTGTGGGAGCGACTCTCGCTGCCGCCCGACTGGGAGCTCGTGAAGCCGACCATCCCCGGTCTCGGGGTCGGTCACACGCCGGACGACTGGAACCTCGAAGAGACGGCCGAGGAGCTGCGACCGCTCGCGGACGAAGCGGACGTGGTCGTGGGCCACGATCTCGGCGGCGTGCTGGCGGCCATGGTCGCCCGCCCCGGCCAGCGCGTCGTGCTCAGCGGGACGGCGCTCGGGCCCTACTGGGTCTACGCGCGCATCTCCGCCGGCCCCGTGCTGTGGCGGTTCTTCTACAAGCGCCACGCCGGGAAGCTGTTCCTGCGCCGCGGCTGCATGCCCGAACACGCGGACGACCTCGTGGAGGCGTTCGGCGATCACGGCGACGAGTGGCCCATGCGCATGCGGCGAATCGCGAAGGCCATGCGCCCCCCCGGGGGCCTCGCCCAGCGGCTCCGGCAGAACCGCGTGGCCCTGGTGTGGGGCGCCAAGGACCCCTGGTACCCGCGGCCGCAGGCCCGGCTGCTGGCGAGCGCGACGGGTGGACGCCTCCACCTCGTGGACGCCGGGCACTTCGCCCCCTGGGAGGCCCCCACCGGCTTCTCGGAGGTGCTGCGCGCCGTCGGTCGGCAGCGCGGGTAGTCTCCGCACGTGGCCCCGCTGCCCCACCCCGCTCGGGCACGTCCGGGCGCCGTCGCCCCGCTCTCGGATCGCCCCGCGCCCCGCGACTCATCCGCTGTGGAGGAGGTCGTCGGGCACCTGCGTCGCCGCGGCGTGCGCTACGGCGAGGTCCGGGCCACGGCCACGCGGAAGCAGTCGATCCACACGTCGGACCAGCAGGCGGACGGCATCTCCGACCTGGAAGACGCGGGCGTGGGCGTGCGCGTCCTGATCGGCGACGGCTGGGGCTTCGCGAGCTGTCCGGGCGAGTCGATGGACGACTGGATCGCCACCGCGGATCGCGCCGTCGAGTCGGCGAAGTCCTACGCGATCGCGGCCACCCGGCCCGTCCGTCTGGCCGAGGAGGAGACGCACCGCGCCCACGTCCCCGCCGACTACCTGCTCGACCCGTTCGGCGTGCCCCTCGCCAAGAAGCTGGCCGTCCTGTTCGAGGCGGCCGAGGTCCTGCGCGCGCACGACGACGTCATCCTCGCCCGGGGTTCGATGTCCTTCCGGCGCATCGAGAAGGTGTTCGGGAGCACCGAGGGGTCGCTGATCACCCAGCAGGAGGTCCTCTCCGGGGGCGGCATCGCGGCCACGGCGAAGCGCGGGGCGATCGTGCAGCGTCGGTCGGCCCCGAAGGAGTGGGAGGGCGACAACCGGCGCGCGGGGTGGGAGTTCATCGAGACGCTCGACCTCGTGGGGGAGGCCCCGCGGGTGCGCGACGAGGCGGTGGCGCTGCTGAGCGCGTCCGTGTGTCCGTCGGGGCCGATGGACCTCGTGATCGGGGGCACGCAGCTCGCGCTGCAGGTGCACGAGTCGGTGGGCCACCCGCTCGAGCTCGACCGGGTGCTGGGCACGGAGATCAGCCTCGCGGGCGGCTCCTTCGCGCAGCCTCACCTCCTCGAGGAGGGGTTCCGGTACGGCAGCGAGCACGTGACCCTGGTGGCGGACTCGCTGGTGCCCGGCGGCATGGGGAGCCTCGCGTACGACGACGAGGGCGTGCCCGCGCGGCGCACCGTGCTCGTCGACCGCGGGATCTTCAAGGGGTACCTGTCCGGGCGGGAGTACGCCGCCGAGGCGGGCCTCGGGCGCAGCTCGGGGGCCATGCGCGCCGACTCCTGGGAGCGGCCGCCGCTGGTGCGCATGGTCAACGTGAACCTCGAACCCGGCGAGGAGAGCTTCGACGAGCTCATCGGGGGCGTGACCGACGGCATCTACGTGGATACCAACCGCTCCTGGTCCATCGACGACCTGCGCCTCAACTTCCACTTCGGCTGCGAGGCCGGCTACGTCATCAAGGACGGCCGGCTCACCGGCGACCTCGTGCGCGACCCCGGCTACACGGGCATCACCCCCACGTTCTGGCGCGCCTGCGACGGCGTGGCGAACGCGGACGCCTGGCGGCTGTGGGGGATCCTCTTCTGCGGCAAGGGCGACCCGATCCAGATCATCCACGTCGGCCACGGCGTCTCCGCGGCACGCTTCCGAGGCGTGCGCATGCAGCCCCTCGTCTGATGGTGCCCCGATGGTGCTAGGCCCCGACCGCATCCTCTCCGAGGTCCGCGCCGCGCTCGCGGACGCGCCCGGCCCCGCGATCGCCACGATCAAGGCCTACGACGTCGACGTCTGCCGCTTCGCCGAGTCCCGCGTGCACCAGCCCCAGGCCTTCGCCAACCACCTCCTGACCGTCCGGGTCTTCCGCGGGCGGCGGGTGGGCGAGGCCACGATCAACGACCTCTCCCGGGCCGGCGCCAAGCGGGCGGTGGCCCGGGCGTGGGCCTCCGCCGAGGCGCTCCCGGAGGCTCCGGAGGGGTACCCCCTGCCGGGGGAGATCGCCGCCCACGCAGACGGAGACGTGGACGCCTTCGACGCCGCGGCCTCGGCGACGGGGTGGGACGACGCGGCGGCGGCGGCCGGTCCCGCGGAGAAGGCCCCGCACCTGGCCGCGAGCTTCGCGACCGCCGCCGCCGAGGGCATGCGACTCGCCGGGGCGTGGTCCACCGGGGGCGTGGAGCGAGCGGTCGTGGACACCGCCGGGCTGGCCCGGTACTTCCGCGCCACCCGGGCGGGCCTCAAGGTCTGGGCGCTCAAGGCGGACGGGGGAGGCGACGCGTCCTCGTTCGCGGGCGTCGACGCGAGCCGGCTGGACCGCATCGACCCGGCCCGCGTCACCCGCAAGGCCGTGGAGCGCTGCCGCCTCGCGGTGGGGCCGCGTCCGCTGGATCCCGGGCCCATCGACGTGGTCCTCTCGGCCCACGCCATCGCCGAGCTGCTCGACTGGATGGCCATGACCGGGTTCGACAGCCGATCGCACCTGCAGGGCACGGGCTTCCTCGCCGAGCGCGAGGGGCGTCGCATCACCGGGGAGCGGATCTCCATCGCCGAGGACCCGTTCGCGGACGCCCCGGACGCCTCGCCGCTGCCGTTCGACGACGACGGCGTCACGTGTCGCCGGGTGGCCCTCATCGACGGGGGCGTCGCGGGCAGCCCCGTGCACTCCCGGTGGTCGGCCGCCCAGGCGGGCCCCGGCTGCGCGTCCACGGGCGGCTCGAAGATCGGGGGGATGAGCCCGGACCCCGGAGGGCGCCCGCGACGCCTGCGGTTCGCCCCCGGCGACTCGTCCGAGGCCGCGCTGATCGCGGGCGTCGAGCGGGGCCTGTTCCTCACGCGCTTCCACTACGTCAACGGCATGCTCGATCCCCGGCGCGCGCTGATGACGGGGCTGACCCGGGACGGCGCGTTCCGCATCGAGGACGGGGCGGTCGTGGGCGCGGTGCACAACCTGCGGTTCACGGAGCCGATCCTCGAGGCGTTCGAGCGGGTGGACGGCGTCGCCTCGGACCTCGAGGCCATCCCCGGCTGGTGGCTGGACGACGAGGTCCACCTCTGCCCGGCCGTGCGGCTCCGGGGCTTCACCTTCACGGGTCGCCAGGAGCTGGCGGCAGTGGACTCCTGATGCGGGCGCTCTTCTCGTCGCTGCGGCGCCACGCCCCGTTCCTGTACTCCGAGCGGGGCGCGATCAGCCTCACGCGGGCGCTCCGGCGCGCAGGCGAGGGGGGCGGCACCGCCCTCGCCGACGGGGACAACCGCGGCGTGGCGGCCGAAGGCTCCAGCGCGTCGGGGCTCGACCTCGCGGGCGCCACCGTCGCCGACTGCGCCCTCTCGGGGGCGACGATCGAGGCCGCTTCGTTCCCGGGCGGGACCTGCGCGCGGACTCACCTGCGCAAGGCGCGCCTCTCGGGCTGGCGAGCCGACGCCGCCGCCTTCGACGTCGTGGACCTCGAGGCCGCCACGATCGAGTCGTCGTCGTTCCACGACGCTCGCTGGTCCCTCGTCTCCCTGCGCGACGCGGCCCTGACCGATGTACAGCTCGCCGGCGCGACCCTCGTCGTATGCGACTTCACGCGCGCGACCCTCTCCGCCGTGGACCTGTCCGGCGCGCGCCTCACCGGGGTGGACTTCCAGGACGCCGTCCTCACGGACGTCTCGTTCGTGGGCGCCGACCTGCGCGGCTGCCTCTTCACCGGGGCGTGGTGCGGGGGCGCCGACTTCACGGACGCGGCCGTGGAGGGCGCGGACTTCACCCACGTGGGCGGGCTCGACGACGACGCCCGGGCCGCGCTGGCGGGCCGGGGCGCGAAGGTCGGGGGGGGCCGCATCCGGAGGTTCTGGGAGCGGGCGCTCGGCGGCGACGACCCGGCCGCCGTGCAGCCGCGCGTGCGCGCCGCGGTGGGCATGAGCTGGGCCGTCGTGGTGCTCGCGCTGCCCGCGCTCTTCTTCGGCCGCGCGATGCTGAACCCGGTCGACCCCGAGACCCCTCCGGGGTTCGCCGAGCCCGACGAGGGGGGCGAGGAGCCCCCGCCCGAGGATCCGGAGCCGCCGCCGGACGGGGGCGGGCCGCCGCCCGAGTAGATCAGCCCTCGAGATCGGCCCGGACTTCGCCCGCGTGACGGCCCTTCGGCGCGGTGCGCAGGTAGTGCCTGCGCGCCTCCTTCTGGGTCCGTCGGGCCAGCCCGTCCATGGGGAGCTCGTCGTAGATCCGAGCCAGGTCGAAGCAGGACATGGCGAAGTCCTGGCCGTTGTGACAGGCCAGCAGGTAGGCGTCCTTCGCGCCGCGGGAGTTGCCGCGGGCCTCGTGGACCTGGCCGTAGAGCCAGGCGGTCCAGGGGGTGATGCCCGCGTCCACGTAGTGCGCCTCGAGCAGGGCTTCGGCGGCCTCGGCGGCGCCGTCGGCGTCCCCCCGAATGAGCGCCTGCGCCTCGATCAGGGCGGCGGAGGCCACCTCGGGGGTGCCCTCGCCCATCGCCTTCGTGAACTGCTCGCGAGCCGCCCCCGCGGCGGCCGCCGACGCCTCGAAGTCCTTGAGCTGCAGGTGCGTCCACGCGAGCCAGAGGTCCGTCTCCCCCGGCGCGGACAGGTGCCGCGTGGCCAGCAGGGCGGGGAGCGCGTTGCCCGCGACCCCGTCCACGAGGTCCGCGAAGGCGAGCGCGCGCTTCACCCCGTCGCTCTCCTCGGCGCCCTTCGGGACCCGAGAGACGCGATCGCGGATGAAGGCGGAGTCGTCGTTGAAGAAGGACGCGGCGGCCATCTCGCCGAGCAGGGAAGGCTCGGCCGAGCGCACGCGCAGGGCCTTGTCCGCCCGGATCTTCGCGGCCCCGAAGCTGCCCTGGAACCGCCGCATGCGGGCGAACTCGGCGGCCAGGATCGGCGACGACTCGTCCGCGGTGAGGGCCGCGGTGAGGAACTCTTCGGCGCGCTTCGGGCCGGACGTGCGGCTGAGGAGCCGCGCGAGGTCGACGCTCACCAGGGCCGCGAGGGGACCCGGCAGCGGCTCGCCCTGCTCCAGCAGCGCCCCGAGCGCGGACTCGGCGTCGGCGTCCGGGGACTTGCGGGCGGCGGCGAGGCCGGTGATCGCCCGCGCGACCTCGTGGTCCGACGCGGCTGCCGCGAGCGCAGCGGCGGCGTCCGAGGCCCCGTCCACGTCGCCCGCGAGCCAGGCCGAGCGCGCGGTCCAGGCCATGCACAGCGGCGCGCGGCAGCCCTGCAGCGCCGCGACGGCCTCGGGGAAGCGGCCCTTGCGGTGCTCGGCCTCGGCCTTCACGACCCGCGCCCACGCGGGCTCGAGGCCGTCGAACCCCGCGGCCGCGAGCTCCAGCGCGTCGTCGGGAGAACCCGCGATCGCCTCGGCCAGCGCGCGCCCGAGCTTGGTGCGGGGCTCCCCCGGAGCGCGCTGCTCGGCGGTCTCGACGAGGTCCCGAGCGTGCGCGAGTTGGCTGTGCTGGTCGGTGTACAGCGAGTAGAGGAGCAGCTCGGCCTGGGCGTCCAGGACCAGGAACTCCCCCGGCGCGCGCTCGTCTTCGGCGATGACCTCGAGGACCTCCTTGGCCGCGGCGTTGAGCGACTGGAAGTCGCCCCGCAGGAGCTTCGCCTCGACGGACCGCCGCATGTCGTCGGCGGCCTTGCGGGCGGAGAACTGCAGGAAGAACCAGCCCCCGCCGCCCAGGATCGCGAGGATCAGGACGACGGCGATGCGGGTCCGCATCTGCTGCTGCTTCAGGAGGACGTAGGCGTCGTCCTCTTCCAGGGTGCCGTGCTCGTACGGCTCGAAGCCGGAGGTGTCGGTGTCGGACATGCGCCCCTCCTCCGGCCTCCGGGCGACCCGAGGGCCGCCCGGGACACCGGGTCAGTCGGCGAGGAGACCCTTCAGCTCGTCGGTGAGCATCGGGACGGCCTCGAAGAGGTCAGCGACGATGCCATAGGTCGAGTGCTGGAAGATCGGCGCGTCGGGATCCTTGTTGATCGCGACGATCACGCGGCTGGTGCGCATGCCCGCGAGGTGCTGGATCGCGCCGCTGATGCCGCAGGCGATGTACAGCGACGGGTTGACTGTCTTGCCGGTCTGCCCGACCTGCATCGAGTGGGGGCAGTAGCCCGCGTCGACGGCGGCCCGGGAGGCGCCCACGGCCGCGCCGAGGAGGTCGCTGATCTCGTCGAAGATCCCGAAGTTCTCCGCCGACTTGATCGAGCGGCCGCCCGCGATGATGCGGTCGGCTTCGGTGAGGTCCGGCTTGTCGCCGCCCGTCTTGGTCACGTCCACGACCTCGTAGCCGTAGTCGTCGTCCAGGTCGGCCTCGAACTCCTCGACGTCGCCGTCGCCCGCTTCGACGTCCTCGATCGTGAACGAGTTCGGGCGCACCGAGAAGAACTTCGGGTCGCTCGTGACGTTCACCACCGCGAGGCACTTGCCCGCGTAGAGGGGTCGCACGCCTTCGATGCCGTCGTCGCCCTCGCGGAGGTCGACCACGTCGGCGCCCACGCCCGTCTCGAGCAGGGCCGCCGCGCGGGGCAACAGGTCCTTGCCGAGCGCCGACGCCGAGCCGAGCACCACGTCGGGGCCCACGTCCTCGACCGCCTGGGACAGCGCCGCCGCGTACGCGCCGGGCACGTACGACGCGAGGGCGTCGTCGGAGACGGTCACGACACGGTCCGCGCCCCACTCGCCCAGGCCGTCGCCCGAGACGTCCGCGCCCAGGAGCACGGCCACGACGTCGCCGCCGTCCGCCAGCTCCCTGGCCTTGCCCAGCAGCTCCCGCGCCGAGCTCTTCGCCGAGCCGCCCGCGGTCTCACAGAAAACGAGGATGTCGCTCATCTCAAACCACCTTTGCTTCGGTGCGGAGCAGGCCTACGAGCTCCTTGATCTGGTCCGAAAGCTCCCCCTGGAGGATGCGGCCGGCGGGCCGCGCGGGGGGCATGTGGTAGCCGCTGAGGACGACCTTCGCGTTGTCGCCGCCGACATCGTCCTCGACGCCCAGGTCGGACGGGGAGAGGTTCTTCACCGGCTTGCGCTTCGCCTTCATGATCCCGGGCAGGGAGGCGTAGCGGGGGGTGTTGAGGCCCTTGTCGCAGGTGACGACCGCGGGCAGCGTCACGCGGACCTGCTCGGCCACGCCGCCACCGACGTCGCGCTTCACCAGGGCGGTGTCGCCCTCGTGCTCGAACGCGCTCGCGTTCGTGACGTGCGGCCACTCCAGCTTGGCGGCCACGATCTGCGGGGCCTGGACGTTCTGGTCGTCGATCGCGATCTTGCCCGCGAAGACGATGCCGATGTCCTCCCCCTCGATCGCCTTGGCGAGGGCGGAGGCGGCGCCGTACGCGTCGCTGCCCTGGAACCCGTCGTCGTCGAGGATGACGGCGCGGTGCGCGCCCATCGCCAGGGCGGTGCGCGCCGCCTCCACCGTCTTCGGGCGGCCCAGCGAGAAGATCACGACCTCGCCGTCACCGAGCGCGGCGTTGAGCTTCAGCGCCTCCTCGACGGCGAACTCGTCGTAGGGGTTCACGATCCACTTGATGTCGCCCTCTTCGATGCCGGACGCGTCGCCGTTGATGCGGACCTTCGTCTCGGTGTCGGGGACCTGCTTGAGCAGCACGCCGATGTTCACGGTGTCTCCTTCGGGGTTGAGCGGGCTCGGCCTAGGCCTCGATCCCGCGGACGAAGACGTCGGCCACAGCGGCCGCCGACTCCGTCAGGGAGTAGGTGGGGTTGGGGGTGAGCATCCACTGCATCGCGATCTCGTCGAGGGCGCCGAAGATGGCGCGCCGAACGATGCGGGGGTCGACGTCGGCGCGGATCCGCCCGCGCTCGCGTCCGTCCTCGATGATGCGGCCGATGATGTCCATGTACTGCCGCAGACGCTTGGGCTGGTACTCCTTCATGAAGGTGTTCGAGAGCCGAAGCTCGACCTGCAACACCTTCGCCAGCGTCTTGTTCTCTTCGACGTTCTCCATGTGGTGGACCGCGAGCCGGCTCAGCTTCGCGAGGGGATCGTCCAGGTCCGCGATCGCCGCTTCGGCGCGCTCGATCATCTCCCCCATCGCCTCCTCGAAGATCGAGATGAGGACATCGTCCTTGGACTTGAAGTAGAGGTAGATCGTGCCGTCGGCGACGCCCGCTTCCCGGGCGATGTCGGAGACGCGCGACTTGTGGAACCCGGTGGCCGCGAACACTTCGATGGCGGCGTCCAGGATCTGTCGACGCTTGTCGGTCTTGCGCGTGGACATGGCGACCGGACTCTCTCTCGAACTGAATGAGGAGTCATTCAGGCGGCGCAGGATGCCGGAGTCAGCCCCGCTTTGCCAGGAAACGCTCGACAGTCGCGACGATGCCGTCCCCCGGGACCTTCGCCCAGTCGTCCAGGAACCGCTGGTTGCCGTTGTCGGTGAGGGGGTGCTTCACCATCCCCTTGAGGACCTTGTAGGGCATCGTCGCCACGTGCGAGCCGAGTCGAAGGGACTCGTACACGTGCTTCTGGTGCCGGATCGAGGCGGCCAGGACCTCGGTGCTGAAGAAGTAGTTGTCGAACACGCCGATGATGTCGGCGAGCGTGGCGATGCCGTCGTGCCCGGTGTCGTCGATGCGCCCGATGAAGGGCGAGACGTAGGCCGCCCCCGCCTTCGCGGCGAGCACCGCCTGCGCCGCGCTGAAGATGAGCGTCACGTTGACGGGCGTCCCCTCCTCCGCGAGGACCTTCGTGGCCTTCAGGCCTTCGTGGCTCATGGGCACCTTGATGACCACGTGCTCGTGCACCCGGCGGAGCAGCCGCGCCTCCCGGAGCATGCCCTCGGCGTCCTGGGCCACCACCTCGGCCGACACCGGGCCCTGCACGATCTCGCAGATCTCGTGGACCGTCTCCACGAAGTCGCGACCCTCGCGGGCGATCAGCGACGGGTTGGTGGTGCAGCCGTCGAGGATCCCCCAGGAGGCGGCCTCTCGGATCTCGTCGAGGTTTGCGGTGTCGATGAAGAGCTTCATGGCGGCGATCCGAAGGTGCGAGGTGGGGCGGAGGGCGCGGCCTAGCAGATCCCGAAACCCGGCCGCAAGGCGGCTCTCCGCTCTCTAATCGTTCAGTCGGAGCGCCGCCGGAACCGCGTCCGGGGGGAGGCCTCGGGAGCCCGCCAGCGCGCCGCGCAGGACGCTCGCGCGAGCGCGGTGCTTCTCGGCCCGGTCGGCCCGCCCGCGCTCGGCGTACAGCTTCGCCAGCCGCTCGTGGGGCTCGACCCGGTATGGCGCCACCTCGGACGCGCGCTGAAGCGCCCACTCCTGCTCCGCGAACACGCCGACGCGCGCCTTGCTCAGGAACGTATCGGCCTCCTGCTCGATGTGCAGGAGGTGCTCGGGCCGCAGGCCGTCGTCACGCACCTTCGACTCCTTCAGGGGGTCGCCGAAGAGCTGGGTGAAGAGGGCCCGGTTCCACAGCGGCGAGCGCGATCCCCGCACCCCCCGACCGGGGGTGTCGCGCACGCGGAACAGGCGGAAGAAGCCGTCCTCGGCGACGAGCTCGAAGTGCTGCAGCCGCTCCGGCGCGAAGGTCATCAGCGTGACGGCGGCGTCGGCGGGCCAGTCGATCCGTCCCGCGACGTAGCGCTGCGACATGCGCGGGTCGGTGCGCAGCATGTGGTGGGCCTCGTGCAGGTAGTACTTCGCGCCGTAGCGGCGCGCCACGTCCGCCAGCGCCGCCTCCGGGCCGAAGCGCGCCGTGATGACCTCCTCCAGTCGTCCCAGCAGGTCGCCTTCGAAGAAACAATGCAGAACCGTGGGCCGATCGAGGTACGTGAGGATGAACGGGGAGACGACGAAGGACGCGAGGATCGGGTCGTCGGGCTCGGTGTGGTCGGTGACCATCGACGACATGCGGTTCATCGACTCGGCCGGGAATACGACCGCGCGGCTGCGCCCCGCCGGGGGAGGCAGGAGGACGTCCGCCCCGGGCAGCGCGCCCCACCCGTGCGCCCCCGCCGCGAGCACCAGCAGCAGGAGGACGGCGCGGGCGAGCCGACGCATCCGCGTGAAGGCCGCGAAGCCGACGGCCACGAGCGACGCGGCCGCGATCGCCGCGAACAGCTGCAGCTTCGTGAACAGCAGGTACGAACCGCCGAGGGCGAGGACCATCCAGATCACGAGGTGCGACGCGGAGGGCGGCAGCGGGACCGACGGTCCGTCCCCTTCGGCGAGCGCGCTCGGGGGCGGCCGATCGGGCTCCTGATCCGCGGACGCGCCGCCGCCGTCGAGCCACCATCGGACGGAGTAGACGAGCCCGGGCAGGGCCGCCGCCGCGAGGTAGGGCCAGTCCCGGGCGAGGCGGCGGAGGCCCGGGCTGAAGTAGTTCCCGGTCCAGTAGTGACGCGCGTGGAACGACAGCGCCGTGGGGTCCTCCGGCTTGTGATCCAGGTGCCGGATCTTCGCGACGATCGTCTCCCAGGCGTGGTCCAGGCCCGCCTCGGTGGGGAGCGCGAAGCGCGCCGCCGCGAACCCCGCGACGGACGCCCCCAGCCACACCGCGGGGGACTTCTTCGTCACCGCCGCCCCCACGAAGGCCGCCAGCAGCGCGTACCCGGCGAGCATCGGCGTGGAGGTGATGAACCCGTCGTGCTGCAGGTGGATCGGGAGCAGGCAGGCGGCCACGGAGGGGAGGAACACCAACGCCCAGCCGGACGCCAGCCGGTCCGGCCGGTCGCGCCCCAGGACGAAGGAGGTCCCGAACAGACCCACGAGCAGCAGCAGGTAGAAGGAGACGACCTTCCACAGGCACAGCGCGACGGCCAGGAAGAGCCCGGACGCGAGCGCAGACAACGGGCTGTGGGGGATCGGACTGTCGCCGTCGACGTGCCGGGGCCAGCGGCTCCACACCGCGAGGAAGGCGAGGTGCCACAGGAGCATGGGCACGGCCACGTCCTCGCGGAAGAGCACCGCCCCGGTGCCGCGCTCGGCGACGGGCAGCGAGAAGACGAACACGGCGGCCGCGACCACGGCGGCGTCCCGGCGGCGCGTGAGCGCGAGGCCGAGCAACGCCATCGGGAACACGGCCGAGGCGGTGACCCAGCGCGTGAGGCTCCGGACGCTCGCCGCGAGCTCGGGGGGGCTCGCGCCCTCGGCCTCGGTTCGCCCCCGGACGGCCGCGAGGACCCGGCCGTAGGCCTGCTCCTGGAGGATCGTGTCGGACCGGGTCTCGTAGCCGTCCGGGGCCTGCATCCGCGCATCGACGGCCGGGATCTCCTCGCCCGCCGCGACCATGCGCACGTAGCGGAAGCGCTGCGCCGACTCCATCCAGAAGGTGGCGTCGGCCGACCTCCCCAGCGACTCGAAGCGGTGCTGCTTGAAGCTCGCGCCGAACACCATGAGGGTCGCGAGCGCGGCGACGAGCAGCACGACCAGCGCGATCTCCCGCCCGGCGTCCCGGCGCAGGCGATCGAACCGCCGTCGACGGCCCCGCCGCAGCTGGCCCCGCACGTCGGCGTTCGGCTGGCGCGCGATCCGCTCGACCGCCTCCTCCTCGCGGAGCCGGAGCGCGCTCTCCTTGTCGAGGTCGGGCAGCAGCGACTCGCTCTTCGCCCGGGCGTCGGAGTCCGCGCCGAAGCCCAGGGTGCCGAAGCCGGCGAACGGTCCCTTGTCGTCCGTCACCGGGTCCCCGCCACGTCGACCGCGAGGCCGAGGCTGAACAGCCGCTCCGCCGCGAGGAGCGCCCGGGGATGGTCGGGCTGCGCGCGCAGAACGGCTGCGATGTCCTCTCGTCCCGCGGGCGCGTCGTCGTTCACCATGCGGATCGTACCGCGCAGGGCGAGGAGGTCCGCGGCCGCCCCCCCCTCGGCCGCCGCGAGCGCCTCGGTGAGGGCCGCGTCGACGTCCGCGGACTCCATCCACGGACCGTGCGGCAGCCGCCCCGACCCGGGCGCGGGCGCCACCGGGGCCAAGCCCTGCTCGAGCCGGTGCCGATGGAGGTGGACCATGCCCCAGGGGTCGCGCGACACCTGGGCGCCCCGGTCCAGGGCCGTGCGGGCGAGCGGCCCGAAGCCGTGCATGCGGAAGAACCCGGCGCGGGCGATGTACCGGCGCGCGAGGAGACCCTCGAGCTCGGAGTCGGCCCCCCCGCCCAGAGCCCGGGCCGTCAGGTCGGCGTGGAGGCGATCCTCGGCTCGAACCGCGGCGTCGATGTCGGCCGGGGCGAAGCCCCACGGCTCCCCGGGGTCGAGCCGATAGAGGAGGCCGCGGGGACGCCTCGCCTCGAGGAGCCCGGGGGAGAGGAACGTCTCGTTCACGAGCACGACCGTCGCGACGCCCGCCTCCACGAGACCGCCGACCACCTGCTCGGGCGCGCAGCACCCCCCCGCCCTCACGGCCCGGGCGGCCGCGAGCGCCCGGGGAGGGAGGTCGCCGGGGACGGGCAGCCCCCGGTCCGCGAGCGTGCCGATCGCGTCCGCCTCGAGCATGTGCAGGGGGAACACGTGGACGTCCGCGCGCCGCCCCTCCCGGTAGCGCGCGAGCAGCGTCGGGAAGACCCAGCCGTCGCCCGCGAGGAGGATGAGCGCCCCCGGAGGGGCCGAGTCGAGGACCTGGGCGGCGAGCCGAGCGGGGCCGTCCACCCGGGACGCGTCGACCTCCGAGACGGTGGTCAGCGCGGGCCCGAGCCCGGCCGCGACGATCACCCCCCCGGCGAGCCCCCTCAGGACCCACGGCCCCGCGGCCCCCGCGGCGCGATCGACGATCGCGGCCACCCCCAGCCCGAGGGCCGCGGCGAGGACGGCGGCGACCCCCAGCAGGTAGCCCGCCGAGTCGGGGTTGTCGGCGACGAAGAGACCCTGGAGCGCCGTCGGGGCGATGCCCAGGCCCGCGATCAGCGCCCCGATGCCCACCAGCCGACGGCTGGCGGGGCGGGCGAGGGCGAAGACGACTCCCAACCCCGCGAGGACGAGGCCGACGCCTCCGAACCCGCGCAGGAAGAGCCCCACGTGGCCGACCAGGTTGTCGAAGATCACGCCGCCGTCCACGCTCGAGAACGACCGCGCGTAGCCCGCCCCGGTGACGGACCACACCACCCGGGCGAGCGTCCGGGGCGTGCCGAAGTCGATGGGCGGGTTGGTGAAGGAGCGCATCGGCAGCCAGGCGAACTGGCCGAGGGCGGGGAGCACGAACGCGACGGCGGTCGCGATCCCCGCCGCGAACGCCCTCCGACCACGCAGCAGGGCGGCCACGGCGAGCCCCGGCAGGGCGGCCACGAGGATCGCGTGGTGGACCGCGCCGATCACGCCGAGCGGGAGCACCGCCAGGGCGACCCCGCGGCGCCCGCCCATCGCGAGGCCCGCGACGCCCAGCAGCAGGCCGAGCAGGGTGAGGCCGTACAGCTCCGGCCGGACGCCCTGGAGCGCGACGAGGGGACAGACCGCGAGCGCCGCGCCCGCCCCGACGCCGGCCCACGTCGCCGCCTCTTCGCCGAACCCCGCGCGCCGCGCCAGGCGGGTCGTCAGGTCCGTGAGCAGTCCGGCCGCGGCCGCCACCGTGGCGGCGCTCAGCAAGGTCAGTCGGAACGAAGCGTCGCCCACCGGGAGCAGCGCGGCGAGGGCGGCGAGGACGAGGTACGCGGGCTCGCCGGGCGGGTGCGCCACCCCCAGCGTCGACGCGGCCAGCGCCAGCTCGCCGCCGTCGTGCCACGTGGTCCCCGGCGCCCCGAGCAGGACGCACAGGGCGAAGCTCGCGCCGCCGACGATCCAGGGGGCCCGGCTCACCTCGCCCCCTCGGGGAGCAGCGCTTCGATCTCGCGGTGGTGGGCGGCGACGAGCGCGGCCGTCGGATCGTCGACGGCCGGGCGCGCCTCGAGCTCGGCGAGCGTCGCGCCCGCGACCCGCGCGACCCCCGGCGCGGGCTCGGCTCCGAACGCCGTGACCAGCCCGTGGCGGCGGCCCGCCCGGGCGTCGGGGAGGTCGATCTCCCGCAGCTCCAGGAAGAACGGCCGCCGCGCGCCCGCGACGAAGTTGAGCGGCCGGTCGCGGAGCTCGAGGTGCCAGGGCAGGCCGGTGGCCTCCGGGAAGCCGCCCGTCTCGCGGTCGAGGCGCAGCCGATCCTGGGGGTGGCCGAGGAGCGCTCGATGCACGGTCAGCACGCCCCGGGCGCGTCGCTCCACCCCATCGAGGTACGTCCACAGGAACGCCGCGCTGTTCCCCGACGTCATCAGCACGGCGCCCCCCGGGAGGCCGTAGGACATGGTGCTCGCGAACCGGGCGGGCAGGTGGTCGTCACGCCGGTCCGCGTCCCGCCCGTCGAAGAGCTGCAGGCCGAGCAGGACGACCGCCAAGCCCGTCGCCGTCAGGCGGGAGGGGAGCCGCAGCGCCTCGCGGACGTCCGGGCTCCACGCCGCGTGCACGCCCACCGCGGCCAGCGGCACGAGGATCAGCCAGCCCGGCAGCATGTAGCCGGAGACGTCGGGGTTGTCGCCGTAGAGGACGTTCTGGGTCGCCTGCGTGGCGAGGTTCCCGGCGATCCAGAGCGGCGCTGCGATCGCGAGCGCGCGGACGGGCTTCGCGGCTCGCCGGGACCAGGCGAAGAGCGCGAGGAGCACGAGGAGGACGAGCCCCGCGCGTCGGTACAGGCCGAACAAGGTCGCGAGGTTCGTGGCGAGGTCCGCCGACTGCCCCCCGAAGTTCTGCACGAAGTTGCGCGCCAGCAGCACGTCGAGGAACGCCTGGAGGTTGTCCGGCACCCCCCAGCTGCGCCACGGGATCGCGGTCGCGCGCACCGGCAGGGCGGCGTACAGGCCCGACGGCGCGAGCCCGAGGAGCAGCCCGATCCCCACGTCCGCGGGGCGGATCGGGGACCGGGCCCAGCGGGCCGCGGCGATGCCCGGGACAGCCGCCACCGCCAGCAGCGGGTGGACGGTGGCGGCCAGGCCCAGAGCGCCCGCCGACACCGCCGTCGCCCGGCGACCGGTGAGGGCGACGGCCCCCGCCAGGGAGAGCACGAGCAGCAGCGCGGTCGTCCCGTAGACCTCCGCGCGCACCGCCTGGAGCCGGGCGCCGTAGCCGACGAGACCCGCGAGAACGACGAACAGCCCCGCCGCCGCCCCGGGTCGGGGGACGCAGGCCTTCAGCATCCACCACAGGGGCAGCGCGATCGCGGCGACGCAGGCGGCCGAGAAGAGGTTCGCGCGGAAGGCGAGATCGCCCACGGGGAGCCACATGAACAGGCGGGCGGGCACGAGCCACCCCGGCTCGCCGGGGGAGTGCGGCACCCCCAGCAGCCACGCCGAGGCGACGAGGTTGCCGGAGTCCTCCCAGAACACGGACGGCGCGGCCCCGAGGGCCAGCCACGCGAAGAGGAGACCGAGCCCGACAAGCAACGCCGGGTCCGTGAGCAGAAAACCCCGGCCGGATGGCCGGGGTTCATCGATCTGAATGGAGCGGGACACCGGATTTGAACCGGCGACCCTCGCCTTGGCAAGGCGATGCTCTACCACTGAGCTAGTCCCGCGCGGCGACGGGGAAGTCCCCCGAAGCGGGGGGGATTGTAGGGAGGTCTTGCTCCCTGTCAACGGCGCCGGACGATCTCCTGTCAAAGCGCGTCCACCTCGCCCATGGCCCGGGCGGGAGAATCGCCCGTGGCGGCGATGTCTTCGAGTACGTGCAGGAGGCCGTCGATGCCCGCGATCGTGTAGTGCGCCTGCTGCTCGGGGCCGGTCGGGGTCATGTGCCGCCCCTCGCCGTGGGCCATCCGCACCGTCCACATGCCGAGCCGTCGCCCCGCCGCGATCTCGCGGTCGATGCGGTCGCCCACCACCACCACGTCGTCCGACGCCCACCCCCGACGACGCTGCAGCGACGCGAGCGCGTCGAGCTTGTTCTCGGCGGCGATGTCCACGAGCACGACCTCGGCGAAGAAGCGCTCGATCCCGAGCAGGTCGACCTTGCGCTGCTGCGTGGCAGGCGACCCCGTGGTGAGCAGGCACAGCTCCACGCGCCCGGCGAGGGACTCCAGCACACCGATCGTCTCCGGGAACGGTTCGATGCTCCGGATCGTACGGCTGTAGAAGGCGCGGCGCCCGGCCGCGGCCACGTCGTCCCGCCCCTCGAGCCCGAACGAGCGCACGGTCAGGGCGTCCGGATCGTCGCTCGGGTGCGCGCGGCTCAAGGCCATGCGCCGCCGGGCGACGGCCTCGATCGTCCCGGTAAGGCCCGCCCCGATCATGGCGGCGGCCGCCTCGCGATTGGCGGGGCCGATGAGGGTCCCGCTGGTATCGAACAGGGTGTCGTCGAGATCCAGAACCACCGCCCGGACCGCGCCCGCGACGTCCGTCACCCGGCGAGCTCCGCGATCGTCTCCCGCGCGATCAGCGACCGCTGGATCTCGCTCGTGCCCTCCCCGATCGGGCCGAGGCGTGCGTCCCGGTAGTAGCGCTCCACCGGATACTCGGCCATGTAGCCGTACCCGCCGTGAATCTGGATGGCCATGTCGGTACAGCGTACCGCCGCTTCGGTGGCGAAGAGCTTCGCGGCGCTGTAGAGGCTCTGCGAAGCGGTCCCGCTCGCCGCCGCCCAGGCCGCGCGGTAGGCGAGCAGGCGCGCGCCCTCGACGGCCACGTGCATGTCCGCGAGCTTGAAGTGGACCGGCTGGAACTTGATGATCGGCTTGCCGAAGGCGGTGCGCTCGCGGGCGTACTTCAGCGACGCGTCGAGGGCCGCC
Organism: uncultured Rickettsiales bacterium; assembly: GCA_964512225.1. Classification (GTDB taxonomy): domain Bacteria; phylum Myxococcota_A; class UBA796; order UBA9615; family UBA9615; genus CAZEKB01. The sequence continues at coordinate 31,466 of CAZEKB010000056.1, forward strand.
TGGGCGATCCCCAGCCCGAACGCCGCCATGCCGACGCGGCCCGACTCGAGCGTCTTCATCGCGAGCAGGAAGCCCTGCCCCGGGGGCCCCACGAGCCACTCGTCGGGGATCTCGCAGTCCTCGAAGAAGAGCCCCGAGGTCGGCGAGCCCCGACAGCCGAGCTTCTCCAGGGACGGGCCCGCCTCGAAGCCCGGGGTGTCCTTGTGCACGAGGAACATCGAGACGCCCGCGTGGCCCGCGTCCGGGTCCGTCTTGGCGGCGACCATCACCCAGTCGGCGCAGTTGCCGTTGGTGATGAACATCTTGCTGCCGTTCAGCACCCAGCCCTTGTCCGTCTTCCGGGCCCGCGTCTTCATCGCGACGGCGTCGGTGCCGCAGTGCGGCTCCGTGAGGGCCCAGGCTCCCACGAGCTCGCCCTTCACGAGCCCGGGGATGATCTCGGACTGCATCTCCCGACTCGCGAACGAGCGGAGCGGGACGCCGAACAGGCCCACCGACGCCCCGATGGACAGGAACGACGACGCGCACGCGCGGGCCAGCTCCTCCTGGGCGATCACCGTCGCGACGGCGTCCAGCGTGGTGCCGCCGAACTCCTCGGGGTGGCCGATGCCGTTGTATCCGAAGCCCGCGAGGTCCTTGTAGTTCGCGTGGGGGAAGACGCCCGCGCGGTCCACGTCCGCGGCCCGAGGCGCGACGGTCTCGCTCAGGAAGCGTCGGAAGGACTCCTTGAACGTCCTCTGGTCGTCGGTCAGTCGAAAGTCCATGGCTAGAAGCCCCCGATGGCGCGAGCGATGAGGCCGCGTTGGATCTCGGAGGTGCCGGCTCCGATCGTGGCGAGCTTCGCGTCGCGATACGCGCGCTCCACCAGGTACTCCTTGCTGAAGCCGTACCCGCCGTGGATCTGCACGACCTCCTCGGCGTGACGCACCGACGCCTCCGACAGGAACGTCTTGAGGGTGGCCGCCTCCGTCAGCACCGGCAGGTCCCGGTCGAGCCGATCCGCGACGTTGTAGAGCAGGCCCCAGGACACCTCGTAGTCCACCCGCATGTTCGCGAGCTTCTCCTGGATCGCCTGGAACTTGCCGATGGGACGGCCGAACTGCTTGCGCTCCATCGCGTACTTCGTGGCCGTCTCGAGCCCGTGCCAGAGGCCGCCCAGCGCGGGCGCGAGGAGGCAGGTGCGCTCCCAGCCCAGGATCAGCTTCGCCACCAGCACGAAGCCCATGTTCTCGGGCCCCAGGAGGGCATCCGCCGGGATCCGACACCCCTCGAAGAAGAGCTCCGAGGTGGGCGACGTGCGGCAGCCGAGCTTGTCGAGCTTGCGACCGACTCGGAAGCCGGGGCTGTCGGCGTCGACGATGAACGTCGAGATGCCGAGCGACGTCGGCACGGCGTCGGGATCGGTCACCGCCGTGACGATGAAGACGCGACCCGTCGGACCGTTGGTGATCCAGGTCTTGCTCCCGTCGAGGACCCACTCGTCTCCGTCCCGAACGGCGCGCGTGGCCATGCCCGCGGCGTCGGAGCCCGAGCCCGGCTCGGTGAGGCAGAAGCCCCCGATCCACTCCCCCGTCGCCAGCTTCGGCAGGTAGCGCCGCTTCTGCGCCTCGGTGCCCATCTTCCAGATAGGGACCCCGCACAGGATCGTGTGGGCGCCCCACGAGAGCGTCGTGCCCGCGTCGACGCCCGCGCGTCCGAGGGCCTCGCCCGCGAGACACGTCATCACCGCCGAGGCGGCCGACCCGCCGTACTCCTCGGGGTAGGGGAGCCCGAGCAGGCCCATCTCCCCCATCGCGTCCCAGGACGCCTGCAGGAAGACGTTGCCGTCGTCCGCATCCTGAGACCAGTTCGGCACGAGCTGCTCGCGGCCGAAGCGCTCTACCACGGCTGCGAACTCTCGGTGTTCATCGGTGAAGGAGAAGTCCAAGGGAGCGTCCTGTCGTCAGCGGGCGACGAGCCCGTTCATGAAGGTCTCGACGAGCGCTTCGCGGCCCGCCTGGACCAGCTCGTCTCCGGAGAAGAGCTCGCGGGCGACGATGCCCGTGAGGAGGATCTCGAGCGCGCCCATGAAGAGCAGCGCGGTCAGCCGCGGGTGCACGTCGGCGCGGATCTCGCCCGCGGCCCGGTGTCGCACGAACATGGCCTCGAGGAGGTCGAAGATGCGGTGGAAGGCGGCGAGGTTGTCGGTCTCCAGGAACTTCGGGCCGCGCACCACCTCGATCATGATGACCTCGACGATGTCGGGGTTCTCTCGCCACGCCTGCAGGAAGAAGCCCGCGATCCGACTGAGCTTCGACCGGAGGTCCCCGCCCTCGGCGTCGATCTGCTCCACGACCTTCAGCGTGAGCGACCAGTTCTCCTGGAAGAGGGTGTGGAGCACGTCCTCCTTGCTCTGGAAGTAGTGATAGACGAGGCCGTAGGCGATGTCCGCCTCCTTGGCGATGTCGCCCACGCGCGTGCCCGTGTAGCCCCGCCGGGCGAACACCCGGGCCGCCGCATCGAGGATGCGTCTGCGCTTCGCCTCGTACGAAGGCGGATCTCGTCGACTCTTGCCCGTCATCGTCCCTCACTGATTGACTCGTCAATCAATGGGGACCGTAGCAGCAAATCGGTGCGAATCCGATGGGGGTGGGACGGATCAAGAAGGTGACCAGAATGACCAGAAACGCGACGGGAGCCTTGACTGAGCCTCTGCCCTAGGTAAAAGAGAGGCACTTCCTGCAGAAGGGAAACCCGTGCAACGCACACGCGAACCACGCCGCGGACGGTCCGAAGAGATCGAGCTCTCGACTCGGGAGCTGCGCATCGAGCAGAAGCGCTTCTACTTCAACCTGAAGGAGAACTCGCGCGGTCGATTCCTCAAGATCGCGGAGGTGTCCGGAGGTCGCTCGACCATCATCATCCCGGCGTCGGGGTGGGCCGAGTTCCGCGACATGCTGGACACCTTCATCGACCCGCAGTCCGATGGGTACGAGGACCTCGAAGACGACTGAGCCCGGCCCCCGGTCGAACTCGTCTTGACAGGCCGCTCGCCCCGCGATTAGCCTCCCGCGCCTTTTACCCGTGGGAGGGTCCATGGTCCGCATCATCTCCAGCGTCGCCCTGGTCGCGCTGATCGTCGCCTCGGTCGGCTGCCCCAAGCAGTCGTCGTCCTCCACGTCGGGCGACGAAGCCCCTGCCCCGGTCGCGAAGAAGTCGCGCTTCTCCGGGGAAACCAAGACCTTCGTGGACGCCCTGATGGCCAACGGGATCGTCGGCTACGACGTGGCGGACGAGGGCGCCTCGGTCGTCTACGAGACCGTCGAGCTGGGCATGGACGGCTCCTACGAGGCCGCCTCGACCCTCCGCCTGGGCGACGAAGACCCCTTCTCCTGCGTCGAGAGCGGCACCTGGACCCTCGACAACGACGAAGCCGTCGGCGCGGCCGAGGCCATGGTCACGTTCGACATGCAGGCCACCGACTGCCCCGGGCGCACCGCCCCCAAGTCCTGGCGCGCGAAGCTGGAGATCTCCGGCTCCGACGTCATCGTCTCCTCCTTCTAGACCCGGAGTCCCCCATGAAGAGCGTCCTCGGCAAGCGCGGCAAGAAGTCCACCACCCGCAAGCGCGGCAAGACCAATCGCCTCAAGGCGAAGCTGGCGGCGAAGAACGCCCGCCGACGCGCCCGCGTCAGCAAGTAGCTCCGGCGACGTGAGCGCGGAGCCGTCCGCGCAGCTGGAGCTGATCCAGCGGACGCGCGTCGAGCAGGCCATCAACCGCGACCGCTTCGGCGAGTTCGCCAAGGAGATCCTGCGCGCCCGGACCCCGGCGGGGCGGGATCTCGCCCTCGTGCGCAAGTTCCGCGACGACGTGCCTCGACGCGGGGCCGTCCTCCTGATCCACGGGTTCGCCCAGAACCGCTACACGTGGCACCTGTCCACCAGGAGCTTCGTCAACTACCTCGCGGACGAGGGGCTCGACATCTACAACCTCGAGCTCACCGGCCACGGACGGTCGCGCGAGTTCGGGACGAGCCCGGCCAAGAGCTTCGACGACTACATCGAAGACGCCGCGTCCGTGATCCGGGCGATCACGGCCTGGTCGGGGATCGACCGCACGTTCATCCTCGGCCACAGCCTCGGCGGGGCCGTCTGCTACGCGGTGGCGCCGCGCGTGGCCGACCACGTGGCCGGCATCGTGACGCTGGCCGGCCTCTTCCGCTTCGGCAGCAACCCGATGACCCGCCGCATCGCCCAGTACCTCGAGTCGATCCGACGGCTGGAGCCCGTGGTGCGGAAGCTCCGAGCGAGCTTCTTCAGCCGCGGGATCGGCAAGGTGATCGCCCGGCGGATCGACGCCGCCGACGAGCTCTCGTGGACGTTCCCCATGGCGGGCTGGGTCCCCGGCTCCACCGAGCCCGACGTGCTCCGCGAGCGCCTCGTGCGCGGGTTCGACTGGACCGGCATCGGCGTGTTCCTGACCATGATGTCGTGGGCGGCGGACGGCCGGTTCGAGGACGCGGACGGTCGCTCGTACGCCGACGAGTTCGTGGAGCTGAAGCTCCCGCTGCTCGTCATCGCGGGGGACCGCGACCGCCTCCTGCCCCCCGCCGACGCGCGGCCCGCCTACGACCTGAGCAGCTCCCCGGACAAGACCTACAAGCTCTTCAGCCCCGTGCGCGAGGAGGTCCACTGGGGCCACCTGGACATCGTCATGGGGAAGGACGCCCCGCGCTTCGTCTGGCCCTACGTGGCCGACTGGATCGTCGACCGCTGCCCCGAGGAGACCTGAGCGCGCCTCACGGCGCGTGCGGCACCCGGTAGTGGTCCACGAGGTGTTCGGCGGAGCGGATGCCGTCCACCGCCGCCGAGACGATCCCCCCCGCGTAGCCCGCCCCTTCGCCCACGGGATACAGCCCCTGCAGGCCGAGGGAGCGGCCCTCGTCGTCGCGCAGCAGGCGCACCGGCGAAGACGCCCGGGTCTCGACGCCCACCAGCACCGCGGAGGGTCCGTCGAAGCCGGGCAGGCGGCGCCCGAAGCCGGCGAGGGCCTGGGCGATCGTCTGCGAGACGGGCTCGGGCAGGCAGTCATGCAGGTCGGCGGGCGATACCCCCGGGCGGTAGGACGTCGCCAGCGACCCGGTGGACGGCCTGCCCTCGAGGAAGTCCGCGACGCTCTGGGCCGGCGCTCGATAGTCGCCGCCGCCGAGCTCGAAGGCGCGGCGCTCGAAGTGATCCTGGAACGCGAGCCCGGCGAGGGGATCGTCGGGCGCGGCGTACGCGGCGTAGTCGTCCGGCCGGACCTGCACGACGATCCCGGAGTTCGCGCGATCGCCGCTCCGACGCGAGTCCGCCATCCCGTTGGTGACCACCCGGTCCACCTGGGCCGTCGCGCCGATGATCCGACCCCCCGGACACATGCAGAACGTGTAGGCGCCGCGCCCGCCCCCGCGGTCGTGATGGGCCAGGTGGTAGTCCGCGGGGGGCAGCTCCGGGCGGCGCGGCGAAGCGGCCTTGTACTGGACCCGATCGATCAGGCTCTGGGGGTGCTCGACGCGCAGGCCGATCGAGCTCGACCAGGCCTCCATGGGGACGTCCGCGGCGCGCAGAAAGCGGTACGTGTCCCGGGCGGAGTGACCCGGAGCGAGGAGCACGGGCGCGCGCCTCAGCTCCTCGTCGCCCACGCGCACGCCGACGATCTTCGTGCCCTCGCGGAGCAGCCCGGTGACGCAGGCGCCGAACCGGAACTCGACGCCGAGCGACGCCAGTCGGTCCCGGAAGGCGCGGATGATGTCCTGGAGCGTGTCCGCGCCGATGTGGGGGCGGGCGTCGATGAGGATGCGCTTGGGGGCGCCGAGCTCGACCAGCTCCTTGAGCACCGAGGAGATCTGCGGGCTCCGCGTGCGCGTGTAGATCTTCCCGTCGCTGAACGCCCCCGCGCCGCCCTCTCCGAAGAGCACGTTCGACTCCGTGTCGAGCTCCCCTCGCTCCCAGAATCGCTCGACGTCGGGGCCGCGGCGCTCGACCTTCGCGCCCCGCTCGAGGAGCAGCGGCGGCGCCCCCAGCCGCGCGAGGGCCAGGGCCGCGAACAGTCCGCCGGGGCCGGCGCCCACGACCACCGGCCGGAAGTCCCGGGCGAAGCTCCGGATCGCGGTGCGGCCCGCGAAGACCCCGCCCGCCCTCAGGGCCGCGGGGCTGGTGCCCGAGTCCACGAGACGCACGGACGAACCGCGGGGCGGCCGCGGACGCGGCGTGACGGCGTCGGGGACGTCCACCTCGATGGAATAGATGTGCCGCGCGGGGCGTCTGCGAGCGTCGAGGGAGTGGCGAATGACGACCGCTTGCCGAATCTCCGGCACGTCCACCGACAGGACCCGCGCCAGAACGTCCGCGAGCCGGCGCCCGTCCTCGACGATCGCCGGCTCGAGCGCGAGTCCCGTGATCCGGTAACGCATGGGCGCTGGGAGGTTACCCGAAAGGACTCCATGGATCGGCAGCGGCAACGGCGCTTGATCAACCGCCGGCCGTGGTCTAGCTTTGCGCGCCTTTCCCTCGATTCTGCAGTCGCGCGCGCGCGCGAAAGGGCTCCTGAATGACCATCCGTGTGGGCATCAACGGCTTCGGCCGCATCGGCAAGTGCATCCTCCGCGTCCTCCTGGACCGCGAGGGCTTCGATCCGGTGCTCGTCAACGACCTGTCCTCCCCGGACCAGCTCGCTCCCCTGCTCAAGTACGACTCCGTGCACGGGAAGCTCCCCCAGGCCGTCACGGCCGAGGGGGATCAGCTGTTCGTGGACGACCACGCGATCCGCTGCACGTCCAACCGGGCCCCCGAGAAGGTGCCGTGGGGGGAGATGGGCTGCGACGTGGTGCTCGAGTGCACGGGCATCTTCCGGGACCGCGCAGGCGCCCAGCGCATCCTCGACGGCGGCGCGCCCCGCGTCATCATCTCGGCCCCGGCGAAGCAGCCCGACGCCACGATCGTGATGGGGGTCAACCACGACCAGTTCGACCCGTCGTGGCACAAGGTCATCTCCAACGCGTCGTGCACCACCAACTGCCTCGCGCCGGTGGCGAAGGTGCTCATGGAGAACTTCGGGATCGAGCACGGTCACATGACCACGATCCACAGCTACACGAACGACCAGAACCTGCTCGACCGGTTCCACCCCAAGGACCGCCGTCGCGCCCGCGCCGCCGCCCAGAACATGCTCCCCACGAGCACCGGCGCGGCCAAGGCCGTCTCGCTCGTGCTCCCCGAGCTCGAGGGCAAGCTCACCGGCATCGCCGTCCGCGTCCCCACCCCGAACGTATCCCTCGTCGACCTCGTGGTGAAGGTCGAGAAGTCCACGTCGAAGGACGAAGTCAACGCCGCGCTGAAGGCGGCCGCCGCGGGCCCGCTGGCCGGGGTCCTCGCCGTGTCCGAAGAGCCGCTCGTGAGCGGCGACTACATCGGCGACCCCCACTCGTCCACGGTCGACTCCCTGGTGACCGACGTCATCGGCGGCAACCTGATCAAGGTCCTGTCCTGGTACGACAACGAGTGGGGCTTCAGCAACCGCATGGTCGACCTCACCCAGCTCGTGGCGAGCTGAGACGGGAGTCGTCGATGTCGCTGCGCTCCGTGGATGAGCTCGACGTGGCCGGTCGGCGCGTCCTGGTCCGGGTGGACTTCAACGTCCCCCTGACCGAAGACGGGGCCGTGGCGGACGACACGCGCATCCGCGCGGCGCTGCCCACGATCCGACACCTCGTCGAGGCCGGGGCGCGCGTGGTCCTGATGTCCCACCTCGGGCGACCGAAGGGCAAGCGGAGGCCGGAGCTCTCGCTCGAGCCGGCCGCCGCGAAGCTCGCCGAGCTGCTGGAGCGGGACGTCTGGCACACCGACGACTGCGTCGGCTCGGGGGCGCGCAAGCTGTCCATGGACCTGCAGGACGGGGGGATCCTGGTCCTCGAGAACCTGCGGTTCCGGACCGGCGAGAAGGAAGGCAGCGACTCCTTCGCCGATCGCCTGGCCGCCCTCGGCGACTTCTACGTGTCGGACGCCTTCGGCACGCTGCACCGGGGCGACGCCTCGGTCGCCGTCGTGCCCCGGCGCTTCGAGGGACGCCGCGCCATCGGCTTCCTGGTGCGCAAGGAGCTGGACCGGCTGGGGACCCTCCTCGAAGGGCCCGAGAAGCCCTTCGTCGGCGTGCTGGGCGGGGCGAAGGTCTCCGACAAGATGGGCGTCATCGAGGCCCTGCTCGGCCGCGTGGACGCGCTCCTGATCGGGGGCGCCATGGCTTACACGTTCCTGCGGGCGCAGGAGGTCGACGTGGGGGCCTCGCGGGTCGAAGAAGACAAGGTCTGGCTCGCGAGGAAGCTGCTCGACAAGGCCGAGGACCGCGGCGTCCGCGTCCTCCTTCCGCTCGACCACGTGGTCGCCCCCGCCCTCGACGCCGAGGACGAAGCGGAGATCGCCAAGGTGATCGGACCCGGCCTCATGGGCCTCGACATCGGGCCCGCGACGGTGGAGCGGTACGCCCTGCAGATCCAGACGGCGGGCTCCGTGTTCTGGAACGGCCCCATGGGGGTCTTCGAGCGCGAGGCGTTCGCGGCGGGCACGCGCGGGGTCGCGCGGGCGGTCGCCACCTCTCGCGGGTACACCGTCGTCGGAGGCGGGGACTCCGCGGCCGCGGTGGTGAAGTTCGGATACGCCGACGACGTGGCCCACGTCTCCACGGGGGGCGGCGCGAGCCTCAAGTTCCTCGAAGGCAAGGGCCTCGTGGGACTCTCGGCGGTGGAGGAGCGAGGATGAGCCGCAGGCCGCTGATCGCCGGAAACTGGAAGATGAACGGGACGCCCGCCGAGGCGGCCGAGCTCGCCCGCGGCATACGCGACGCGCTGCTCGACCCGCCGGCCGTGGATCTCGCCGTCTTCCCGCCGTTCCTGTCCATCCCCGGCGTCGTCGCCGCCCTCCAGGCCACGACGATCGGCGTGGGCGGCCAGGACCTGCACGCGCAGCCGAAGGGCGCCTACACGGGCAACGTCTCGGGCGAGATGCTCAAGGCGGTCGGGTGCACCTGGGCCCTGATCGGCCACAGCGAGCGTCGAACGTACGAGAAGGAGGCGGGCAAGATGCTCGCCGACAAGGTCGCCGCCGCGCTGCGAGCGGGCCTGGCGCCGATGTTCTGCTGCGGGGAGACCCTGGAGGACCGGGACGCGGGCCGAACCCTCGACGTGGTGCGAGGACAGCTCGTGGACGGGCTCTCCACGCTGACGGCGAGCGAGCTCGGCCGGGTCACGATCGCCTACGAGCCCGTCTGGGCCATCGGCACCGGCCGGGTCGCCACGCCCGAGCAGGCACAAGAAGTCCACGCCGCCATTCGCGCGTGGGTCGGGAACACCTGGGATGCGGGCTCGGCCCGCGCGATGCGTATTCTCTACGGAGGAAGCGTGAAGCCCAGCAACGTCGTAGGCATCATGGCGTGCCCCGACATCGACGGAGCCCTCGTGGGCGGCGCGAGCCTGAAGGCGGACTCGTTCAACGCGCTCGCTCGTTTCCGAGGGGCTGGGGCCTAGGCCTCGAAAGGGAAAGACATGGTCATCTTCGTAACCGGGCTGCACATCGCCCTCTGCTTCTTCCTCATCCTCATCGTGCTGCTTCAGCCGGGCAAGAGCGCCGACTTCGGGGCCGCGATGGGCGGAACGTCGCAGGGCCAGAACAGCGCGTCCGGCCCCACCACCGTCCTGGGCCGCGTGACCGCGATCGTCGCGGCGCTGTTCATGGTCACGTCCATGTCGCTGGCCTACTTCAGCAACCAGGGCCCGGACGTGGACGTCAACGCCGACGATCTCCAGGACCTCATCGACGAGAAGAAGCCCGACTCCGAGGCCCCCGACGCGACCGAGGAGGGTGCCCCGGAGGGCGAGACCGAGACCGCGCCGGAGGGTGAGACCGCTCCCGAGGGCGAGGCCGCTCCCGAGGGCGAGGCCGCTCCCGAGGGCGAGGC
>CAZEKB010000057.1:0-16626 GCA_964512225.1 uncultured Rickettsiales bacterium
CCGGAAGGCCCCCGCGAATCCACCTCCTCGGCCCGCGGCGCGCACCTCCACCAACGCAGCCCCCACCAAACACGCCGATCCGACCCGCTGCGTGCACCGCTCGCGGGGACGCGTCGCGGCCGTCGGGATCAGTCGGCGAACGCTCCGACGAACCGGGAGAGGTTCTCGAAGTCGACCCCGACTCCCAGCCTCCTCTCGAGCTGACGGGCGAACCCTTCCACGTCCCGCTCCGTCGCCCAGGTCTCGCACTCCGCCCCCCCGCCGCGGACGTGGTACGCGGCCAGCGCCACTCGCACCTCGCCCGCGAAGTTCCTCCGCTCCCAGGCCGAGCGCTCGTCCACGTCCTCCACCTTCGACGTGCAGTACGTCATCAGCGTCACCGACGCCAGCGAGCGCCCGAGCCGCTCGAAGAACTCGTCCCGCCCCGCCTCCGCCCCCCAGCGGAACCCCTCGCCCCCCGTGTCGTCGTACCAGAACGCCAGCGCCGCGCTCAGCGGCAGCTCCTTCGCCCCCGCCGCGTCCATCCGCCCGCGCGTCTCCGCCGCTCGCTCCGCCAGCTCCCCCAGCAGCTCCCTCTGATCGTCGAGCGTCCCGCCACGCCACGCCTTGCAGCCCGACCCCCGGCCCAACGCGTGGGGCTCCAGATCCAACGCCAGACCGTCGAAGCGCTCCTCCGACCGCGACCGGGACGCGTTGAACTCCAGCAGCGACCGGTCGACCTCCCGCCCCAACCCCTCCGCCGAGCACAGCAGGCCCGTGTCCGACAGCAGGAGGTGCGAGTCGATCCCCGCCGCGTCCAGCCGCGCGTTCCAAGCCGCCACCCGCCCCGGGGACTCCGTGGCGAGGTCCCGGACCGCCGTGTACACCCGCCCGATCCGCAGGCCTCGAACCCCCCGCACCAGCGTCGCCGCCACCTCCTCGTCCTCCATCGCACGCCGCCCCGCGAGCGTGCTCTCCGGTCCGTCCCGCCAGAACCACGCCCCCCGGACCGGCGCCCGCGCCGCCCCCCCGGACTCGCCCACCACGACCGCTTCCGCCGGCTCGACCGCGACCTCCGACGCCCCCCGACACCCCGCCGCGCACACCCCCACCGCGAGCACGACGTGGACCCACCGCACCCGGCGACCGCGGCACATCGTGGCCATGACCCCTGCCATTCCCTCAGCCTAGCCGTACGGACTTGACGAACCGACGTAACTGAACAAATATTCAGTGTGCGCGCGAGAAACGAGACGAGGGAGGGGGGCGGACTGTCCGAGCACCTCTTCGAGAGGTATGTCCAGGAGATGCGCCTGCGCGAGTACTCCCCGCGCAGCATCAGGACCTACTCCTCCGCCCTTCGGCGCTTCGTGGAGCACTTCGGATCCATCCACCCGCGCGACCTGACCGACGTCGACGTCCGCGGCTACCTGCTCGCGATCCGCGACTCCGGCCGCTCCCGCTCCACGGTGGACCAGGCCGTCTCCGCCCTCAAGTTCCTCTACGTCGAGCTCTATCGCCGCGACCCCCGCGTCTTCCGGCTCCCTCGCCCCCGCCGCGAGCAGAAGCTGCCCTACGCCCCCACCCGAGACGAGGTCATGCGCATGGCCGACACCGTCCTCAACCGCAAGCACCGCCTCGCCCTCCTCCTCATCTACGCCTCCGGCCTCCGGGTCTCCGAGCTCGTCGCCGCGTCGGTCCGCGACCTCTCCGACGACCGCCTCGCCATCGTCGTGCGCGCGGGCAAGGGACGCAAAGACCGCGTGAGCGTCGTCGCCGCCTCCCTCGCCCCCGAACTCGCCTGGCTCGTCCGCGACCGCCCCCCCGGCGCCCCCCTCTTCCCCGGCGCGCGCGGTCGACGCTGGACCACCCGCTCCGTCCAGCGCGTCGTCTCCCGAGCGGGCCGCCGCGCCGCCCTGCCCCACCCCGTCACCTGCCACTCTCTGCGGCACTCCTTCGCCACCCACCTGCTCGAAGGCGGCACCGACCTCCGCCTCATTCAAGGCCTCCTCGGCCACAAGAGCATCCAGACCACAAGCCGATACACGCGCATGCGCGACCCCCGGACCATGGCCGTGCGGAGCCCCCTCTGATCGTCGCTTCCCCCCACGGCATCGTCCTCATCGGGAGGGTAGTCTCCGCCCGTGTCCGACGCCCCCAGCCCCCCGCGCCTGCATCCTCGCCCTCAACTCCTGGGCGGACGACTGGTCCGACCCGTCGCGTTACGACCGGTGGATCTTCGAGCTCGAGCTCACCTCGGCGGAGTGCGACTCCTACCGCCTGGGGGCGGCGGAGATCGCGGAGATCGACCCCCGGCCCGGTCGCTTCGACGACGACGCTCTCTCCCCCGACGGCGTCTTCAGCTTCGGCCTCGCCGTCGTCCTGTTCGGCCTCGCAGCGCTGAAGCTCCACGACGAGGACTCCGCCGCCGCCAAGCCCGTGCTGCAGGAGGCGGCCGAGCTCGCTGCCATCATCGAGCTGCACCTCGACTCGTCCGAGGCCCACCGCGGCCTGCGCGCCCGCACCCAAGAGCTGCGCTCCTCCCTCCAGGACCGCGGAGCCGGTCCCCCGCCGAAGGCCAAGCGGGCCCCCGCCGCCCCCGTCACCTCCTCGTCGACGGCCCGCCCGTCCGTGGGCGCGGCGTCGGTCGGGCGCGGCCTCGTCGTCGCCCTCGTCGTCGTCGCGGTGCTCGCGGGCGGGCGGTTCCTGATGCTCTCCACCCAGGAGCAGAGCCACCTCCCCACCGCCCAGGACCTGGACGACATCCTCCCCGTCCAGACCCTCCTGTACGCCCCCGGTCACGTCACCGCTCGCCTCCCCCCCGCTTGGCCCACCGAGCGCGGCGCGCCCGAAGAGATGGCCGCCACCGCGCTGTGGGCGCGCGTCTCCGCGGAGGTCGACGACCCCGGCCTCACCCTCACCCTGGCCGGGCCCACGGGGACCACGCTCGCCGAGGTCATCGACGGTCGCGTACGGTGGAGGGAATGACGAGGTCTTCCCGCGGCTTCACGCTCATCGAGCTGATGATCACCGTCGCGATCGTCGGGATCCTCGCGTCGATCGCGAGCACCGAGTTCCAGCACATGCTGCTGCGCTCCAAGCGCGCCGAGACCGGGATCATGCTCGACGGCATCCGCACCGCCGAACACGCCTACCTGCACGAGTGGGAGCAGTACACGTCCTGCCTCCCCCAGCCGCCCGTCGTGCCCGGCCGCAGCGCCGTCCCCTTCCCGGCCACGATCTTCACGTCCATGGACTGGAACCTGCTGGGCTGGGTCCCGGACAGCCACGTGTACGGCCAGTACGGTGTCGTCGCCACCAGCGCGGGCACCTTCGTCGCCGACGGCTTCACCGACATCGACGGGGACAGCATCCTCGCCCACGTCCGCGCGACCGAGGCGTCCAAGCCTCAGATGGTGACCAACAACCTCACCTACTGATCCGTGGCCCGCGGCCGCCGGGCGAAGAAGATGAATGGGCATTCAGTCACGGGGCCGATTCTCCGGCACCATGCCCGTCATGACCGCCCATCCCCGGTACCCGCACCTGCTGTCCCCGCTCGATCTCGGGCACACGACCCTCCCCAACCGCGTCCTCATGGGTTCGATGCACGTCGGCCTCGAAGACGACCGGGGGCCGCTCAAGCGCATGGCCGCCTACTTCGCAGCCCGCGCTCGGGGCGGGGTCGGCCTCATCGTCACGGGCGGGGTCGCCCCCAACTACGAAGGCTGGGCGAAGCCCTTCTCTGCGAAGCTCACGAACCGCCGGGAGGTCCGCAAGCACAAGGTCGTGGCCGACGCCGTGCACGCCGAAGGCGGCCGCATCGCCATGCAGATCCTCCACACGGGGCGCTACGCGTACCACCCCCTCGCCGTCGCCCCGAGCCCGATCAAGTCGCCCATCTCCTGGTTCAAGCCCCGCGGCCTGTCCGCGCGCGGCGTCGAGAAGCAGATCAAGGCCTTCGTCCGGTGCACGGTGCTCGCGCGGGAGGCGGGCTACGACGGCGTCGAGGTGATGGGGAGCGAGGGCTACTTCATCAACCAGTTCATCGTGGCGAAGACCAACAAGCGCGACGACGACTGGGGCGGCGACTACAGCAACCGCATGCGGCTGCCCGTGGAGATCGTGCAGCGCACCCGCGAGGCCGTGGGCGACGACTTCATCCTCGTCTATCGCCTCTCCATGCTCGACCTCGTGCGCGGCGGCTCGAGCTGGGAGGAGATCGTCCAGCTCGCCAAGGCGATCGAGGGCGCGGGCGCCAGCATCATCAACACCGGCATCGGCTGGCACGAGGCCCGGGTGCCGACGATCGCGACGATGGTCCCGCGCGCGGCGTTCACGTGGGTCACCGCGAGGCTCAAGGGCGAGGTGAGCGTCCCCCTGGTGACGTCGAACCGCATCAACATGCCGGACGTCGCCGAGCGGGTCCTCGCGAGCGGCGACGCCGACATGGTGTCCATGGCTCGCCCCCTGCTGGCCGACCCCGACTGGGTCGTGAAGGCGCGCGACGAGCGCGAAGACGAGATCAACACCTGCATCGCCTGCAACCAGGCCTGCCTCGACCACATCTTCCAGAACCGACGCGCCAGCTGCCTCGTCAACCCCCTCGCCTGCTACGAGACCGAGGTGACGATCGAGCCCGCGAAGGTGCCGAAGCGCATCGCCGTGGTGGGCGCCGGCCCCGCCGGGCTGTCCGCCGCCGCCACCGCCGCCGAGCGCGGGCACGACGTGGTGCTGTTCGAAGCCGCCGCCGCCATCGGCGGCCAGTTCAACATGGCCAAGCGCGTGCCCGGCAAGCACGAGTTCCACGAGACCCTGCGCTGGTTCCGCGTGCGCCTCGAGAAGGCCGGCGTCGACGTGCGCCTGTCCACCCGCGCCGACGCCGCGACCCTGAGCGCCGAGAAGTTCGACGCGGTCGTCGTCGCCACCGGCGTGCACCCGCGCAAGCTCACGCTGCCGGGCATCGATCACCCCAAGGTGCTGTCCTACGTGGACGTGCTGGCGGGCGGGGCCGACGTGGGACCGCGGGTCGCCATCATCGGCGCGGGCGGCATCGGGTTCGACGTGGCGGAGTTCCTGTCCGTCGAGTCGCCCGACGATCCGCCGGAGATCGACCCCTTCCTGCGGTCCTGGGGCGTGGACAAGACCCTCACCGAGCGCGGCGGCCTCACCGCGCCGGAGCCGCACGAGTCGATCCGCGACATCACGATCTGCCAGCGCTCGGACGGCAAGCTCGGCGCGAAGCTCGGCAAGACCACCGGCTGGATCCATCGCTCCGAGATCAAGCGCAAGGGGATCGTCAGCCTGTCGGGCGTCGCCTACGAGAAGATCGACGACCGCGGCCTGCACATTCGGATCCGCGGGGGCGATCCGGAGGTGCTCGAGGTCGACAACGTCGTCGTGTGCGCGGGGCAGGTCTCCGCCCGGGACCTCGCGGAGCCCCTGGAGGCGGCGGGACTCGACGTCCACCTCATCGGGGGCGCGCACCTCGCCGCCGAGCTCGACGCGAAGCGCGCCATCGAACAGGGTCTGAAGGTCGCGGCCGCCCTGTAGGACGCGGACTCAGCCCGCGAGCCGGGCCCCCACGGCGACGAGCACCACCACCGCCACGAACCCGAGCGCCACGAGCCCCCACTTCACCGCGGGCGTGTCGAGCGGGCTCGTCTTCTTCGGCTTGCGGCGCTTCTTGCGGCGCTTCGGGGCCGTGGGCTGGGGGACCGTGGCGACGTCGTTCGGCGACGACGGCCCCAGGGGGCGCGGCGCGGCCTTGGCGACGAGCTCGGGGGCGCGCACCGCCGCCGCCGTGTCCAGCGCGGGCAGCTCCACCGACGGGCGGAGATCGCCGTCCTTCGTCACGGGCCCCGGAGGGCCGTCGGGGCCGAAGTCGCCGGGCCGCGCGAGCTTCGGCAGGGACTGCCGCTGGGACGCGAGCCACTCCTGCAGGGACGGCTCCGTGGGGAACGCGTCGCCCGCGGCGTCGAGGTCCGTCAGGACCGCCTCCGCGTCGGCGTACCGGTCCTCCTTCTTGCGGGTGAGCATCTTCGCGAGGATCGGCCCGAGACCCGGGATCCGCTCCTCGACGCCCGCCGCCACGGCCGCCCCGTCGACGCGGTTGATCCCGTCCACCGTGTCCGCCGCGTTGTTGCCCCGGAACGCCGACTCGAGCGTCGCCAGCTCCACGATCACCGACGCGAGGGAGAACAGGTCCGAGCGGTGGTCGAGGTCCTGCCGCTTCGCGAAGAGCTGCTCGGGCGACATGTAGGACAGCGTCCCCTTGATGCCTTCGCCCGTCTTCGTCTTGTAGATGTTGCTCTCGGCCCGGGCGATCCCGAAGTCCGCGAGCTTCACCTCGCCGCCCTTCGTGATCAGGATGTTCCCGGGCTTGAGATCGCGGTGGATGATCTTGAGGGGGTTGCCGTCCTCGTCCGCCTTGCCGTGGGCGTGTTGGAGGCCGCGCAGCACGCCCCGCAGGATGTGCACGATCGCCGACGGCGGGGGCGGCTCGCGACGGGCCCGGGCGGC
The DNA here is from genome assembly GCA_964512225.1 of uncultured Rickettsiales bacterium. Taxonomy (GTDB): domain Bacteria; phylum Myxococcota_A; class UBA796; order UBA9615; family UBA9615; genus CAZEKB01. The sequence goes on from CAZEKB010000057.1 coordinate 6,502, forward strand.
CGTGAGGAGCACCCAGCAGGACCAGCCCTCGACCAGCTCCATGGCCATGTACCAGTGACCCGCCACGTCGCCGTACTCGTACGTGCGGACGATGTTCGGGTGGTCGAGGTGGGCCCCCAGCCTCGCTTCGTTCACGAGGGCCTTGAGGTCGGCCGCCCGCGCCGTCGCCGACGGGGGCAGGGCCTTCAGCGCCGCCACCTGCTTCTCGCCGCCGGGCAGGGTCCGTTCGGCACGGTAGACGCGGGCCATGCCGCCCTTGCCCAGGAGGCCCATGAGGCGGTACTCGCCGAAGGGGACGCCGCCCGCGTCGGCCATCGCCACCCGCGGGTCCACCATTGTCTCGGCGCCGCGGGCGGGGGCCCCGCGCGCGGTCGGGACCGAGGATGAGGGGTCGTTCACGGACCGCATTGTAGGGCGCGGGGCGAGACGTGGCAGGCCACGGTTACAAGCGCTCACAGACCGTCCGTGGACGTCCGCGGACACCCTCGGTCACCCCCCTCCGATCCATCGATCCCGCGACCGACGGCGATCGCGATCCAGGCACGCCGCGTGCATTTCCCGGGGGGGACGACCCCACGGGGGGGGTGGAGGCGAAGGATGAGCACGACCACGTTGAGCTCGCTCGAACAGATCACCCCGTTGACTGAAGCCGAGCTGCCTCCCCGCTCGCCCCGCCCGAAGCGAGCGGGCGCCAACCCGTTCCGCCTGATCGACCCGCGCGCGAGCGAGTTCGCCCCGTTCGTCTCCCGCCTCGCAGTGCAGAGCCTGACCCGCTCTCCCCGCACCACGCCGGCCGGTCGCCGCCTGAAGGCCGCCGCCCTGTTCGCCGACCTCTCGGGGTTCTCGTGCCTGGCCGAGACCATGTCCGCGGCCGGGGGCGACGGTCCCCGACGCCTAGCCGAGGTCCTCAACGGGGCCTTCGGCGTGCTCATCGACACCGTGCTCCGCCACGGGGGGGACGTCACCGGCTTCGCGGGCGACGGCCTCACCGCCGTGTGGCCCGCCCGCGACTGGCGCGGGCTCGGCGACGCCGCGACCCTCGCCGCTCAGTGCGGGCGGGCCATGCAGGCGGCCCTCGCGGATCCGCACGCCGCCCAGGGCGCGACGCTGCCGTCCATGCGCGTCGGCGTGGGCGCGGGCGAGCTCTTCTCCGTGCACGTGGGCGGCGTCCGTCGCCGCTGGGTGCACTGCATCCTCGGCCCGGCCGTGAACCAGGCGACCCGCGCCCAGCAGGCCTCGGCCCCGGGCGACGTGAACCTGTCCCCCGCGGCCACCCGGCTCGTGGGGCGGCGGGCGCGCGTGACCGTGCTCCGCGGCCACGCCCGCGTCGACGCCGTGGTCGACCCGGTCAAGCCGTTCCGCAGCCCCCCCGTGTGCGTCGCGGGCTACGTGGACCAGATCGCGGACTCCTACGTCCCCGCCGCCGTCCGCGCCCGCGTGGCCGCGGGACGTCCCCGCAGGCCCGAAGTGCGCCGCGTCTCCGTCCTCTTCGTGAACCTCCCGCACCTCGACCACGGCGCCGACCTGGCCGACGCCCAGGGGACCATGGAGGCGATCCAGCGCGCGGTGGCCGACGGACGAGGCGTGGTGGACAAGCTCATGCTCGACGGCAAGGGCGCGACCCTCGTGGCCGCGTTCGGGATGCCCCCGGGCCACCGCGCGGGGGGCGCGGTGGACGCCGTGCGCACCGCTCACGTGATCCGGCGCGCGCTCCGCCACCGCGGGTGGACGTGCTCGGTGGGCGTGACGACCGGCCGCGCCTTCTGCGGCGAAGTCGGCAACCGTCGCCGCCGCGAGTACACGATCCTCGGCGCGACCGTGAACCGCGCCGCGCGGCTGATGCAGCGCGCGGACGGCGGCGTGCTGGTGGACGGGACCACCGCGCGCGCGGTGGGCTGCAGCTTCGAGCTCGACGTCGCCCCGGCGATGGAGCTCCCCGGCACCGGCGGGCGCCTGCCCGTGTTCCGCGTGCTCGGACCCGAGGTCGCGGAGTCGGAGAATCCCCGCTTCGTGGGCCGATTCGCCGAGCGGGGGGTCCTCGACGCGGCCGTCCGACGCCTCGCCCGGGGGCAGGGCGGCGTGGTCCTCGTGGAGGGCGGCGTCGGCGTGGGCAAGTCCCGCCTCCTCGACTACACAGCCCGGCGCCACGCCGCGTCGCCCACCCTGCGGGTGCTTCGAGCCGCGGGCGACCCCGCCGACCGGCACGCCCCCTACCAGGCGTGGCGATCGATCTTCCGCGACCTCCTCGGGGGGCCGGTGCTCGGCCCGTTTCCGGAGGTCCCGGGCCCCCTCGACCGCGGCGCGGGCCTCGCCGCCGACGCCCGCCGCACCGCCATCGCCGAGCTGCTCGCGGCCGCCGCGGCGAGTCGCCCGCTGATCATCCTCATGGACGACGTCCACGAGCTCGACGCCGCCTCCTGGGCGCTGGTGGAGCGGGTGCGGGAGCAGTCCGCGCCCGTGCTGCTCGTGCTCGCGGGGCGCGCCCCCGCCGCGGCGTCCCCCGAGTACCGACGCCTGCGGTCCGATCCGGCCGTGCGCCTGCTCGAGCCCGCGCCCCTCTCGAGCGAAGAGGTGCGCGCGATCGGGTGCGGCGTCCTCCACACCCGGACCCTCCCCGACGGCGTGCACCGACGGCTCGTGCGCGCCGCCGCCGGGAACCCCTTGGCCACGGAGCAGCTCATGGCCGCCTGGGTCGAGGAGGGCCGCATCGAGCGGCGGGGGCGCCGGGTCTTCGGGCGCGGTTCGAGCCGGTCGACGGACCTCGAGGGGACGCTGCACCGGCGGTTCCAACGCTGCGAGGAGCCGCTGCGTCGACTCCTCCAGGTCGCCTCCGTGATCGGACTGCGGTTCCGGCGCGACACCCTGACCGACCTGTGGGACGGCGATCGCCCGGCCCCCCTGGGCGGCCGCCTCGCCCGGCTGGTGGAGTCGGGGCTCGTCGTGCGCGTGCCCGAGGCCCGGTACACGACCCACGCCTTCGCGAGCGAAGCCCTGCGGGCGGTCGTCGAGGCCACGATCCGGCCGGCTCGCTCCCGCGCGCTGCATCGGGCCGCGGCCAAGCGCCTGGAGGGTCGCCCCGGCGGCCTCGAAGTGCGTCGATCGCGCATCGCCCGGCACTGGTCGGCGGCGGGCGAGCCCGCCCTCGCGCTGCCCCACCTCACCGTGCTGTTCGAGCAGGCGCACGCGACCGGAGTGCCCGAGGCCGTCGTCGCCGTCTCCGAGCTCGACGCCCTCTTCGCGGGGTCGACGGACGAGGGCCGATCCGACGCCGGACGCCGCCTCCGCATCCTGGGGGAGGCCCTGCTCGCCGTCGGACGCGTCGACGAGGGGCGCGACCGGCTCTCCCGGGCGCTGACCACCCTCGACGAGCCCCTGGGCAGCGACTCCGCGGTGTGGATCCGCGCCCGCGCCGCCGCGCTCGCGGCGTTCGACGCCTTGCGCCCCCGCGACCGGAGCGGAAGCCGCGAACCGAGCGAGGGCGCGCGACGTCGCCGCCTCGAAGCCGCCCGGGCCCGCCTCGCGTCGGCTCGCGACGCCGCGGGAGCGGGCGACGATCTCCGCGCCGAGTGGCACGCCGCCGAGGGCCTCCGGCTCGCGCCGACGTCGAGCGCCGAGGCCGACCGGGCGGAGCTGCACGCCGAGCTCGCCGCCGCCGCCGCCCGCCGCGGTGACCGCGACCGCGCCGCCTCCCACACGGCCGGGGCCCGTCGCATGCTCGCGGCGGGGGTCGACGCCCACGCTCGGTTCGAGGTCCTCCTGCAGCTCGCCGAGGTCGCCCGGCTCGGCGGTCGCCACCACGCCTGGGACCTGCACCTCCGACGCGCTCGGGCGCTGGCCCGCGAAGAGAGCGCCGAGGCGGCGGGGCGCCGCGCGAAGGAGGCGCACGCCCGCGCGCTCACCGAGCGGGGCAGCAGCGACCAGGCGGCCCGCATCTTCGACGAGCTCGCCGAGACCGCGCGCCGCCGAGGCGACCGACCGGCCCGGGCGCGGGCGATGCGGGCGGCGGCCTGCGCGCTGCTCGTCGACGGCAGCCCCGACGAGGGATTCGCCCGCCTCGAGGTCGCGGCGCGCCTGCCCGCCTCCGCGGGGCCCCCGAGTCAGCCGAGCAGGCTGAGCTGACCCGCGCCGGGGGGCATCGGGTTCGGGGTCTCGTCCTCCGTGAGCGCGACGACGTGGGCGACGGCCCGACTCAGCGAGGCGGCGAAGGTGAGCGACCGCTGCTCCACCACGAGCACCTTGCCCACGAGGCCCAGCACGCGACCCGAGATGCGGAACGGCCGCTGCTCGGTCAGGTCCACCAGGGGGAGGAGCACCGGGGCCCCGCCGAGGTGCGCGTCGGCCAGGTCCACCCGCTCGTCCGCCGGGGCCGCGACCCCGAGGGCGCTCCGCAGCCGGGCCGCCTCCGATCGGAGCCTCCGCTGGGCCGCGCCGGCGTCGAACCGCTCCCCCAGCAGCCGCCGCTTCGTGGCGTCGTGCACCACCTCGGACAGGCCCCGGGCCGCCACCGCGACCTCGACCGCGCGCGCGTCCCAGGCCGTCGGCGCGTCGGCGAACCGCACGGCGGCGCGGGCGCCCTGCTCCACGAGCCGACGCCGCAGGCGCCCCCGCGACGAGATCCCGACCTTGACGACGTCTCCCCCGAAGTGGGCGAGGTACACGGAGTGGGGCCGGGCGTTGTAGCGCTTCTGCTGGGCCGACAGCGTGGACGGGTCCACCCGGTCGAAGGCGGGGTTGAAGCCGTTGGCGTTGCGGCAGGCGAAGCACTCTTCGTACTCGTCGGCCACGGCGGTGCGATCGGGGCAGGGCACGGCGCCGCCGCCGCCCAGCGAGTAGCGCCCGACGCAGAGGCGACGCCGCAGGCGGGTCAGGGTGAGGGTGCGGCCCGCGATCGGCAGCAGGCGACGCTCCGGGTGGGCGGGCGCGACGGCGTCGAGCACGAGGTGCGGCGCTCCGTCGCGCCGCGCGAGGCCGGCGAGCAGCGCCTTGGGGGGGACGTCGGCCATGTGCGGAGGCTCCCACATCGAGTCGGTTCGATCCTCCGGACGAAATCCGCGGACGCGGGCTTCGCATTTCTTCGGCCGGGCCGGCAGAACGCGGCTGTCGCGGCCGTCGCCGGGGCTGGAGATGAACATGGACAAGGCGATCGTCACCTGCGCCCTGACCGGGGTCCTCACCGATCCCGCGCGGCACCCCGTCCCCGTGACCGCCGCCGAGATGGCGGCCGAGGCGAAGCGCGCCGTCGACGCGGGCGCCTCCGTGCTGCACCTGCACTTCCGGAACCCCGCGCCCGGGCTCGGCCACCTGCCCACCTGGGACCCGGACATCGTCGAGGGCATCGCGAACGCGATCCGCGAGGCCTGCTCGGACGTCGTCCTCAACTTCTCCACGGGCGTGTTCGGATCGGACATCTCGGGGCCCGTCGCCTGCCTCGACCGCTGCCGCCCCGAGATCGCGGCGATGAACGCGGGCTCGCTCAACTACCTGAAGGTGCGGCGGTCCGGCGAGTGGGCCTGGCCGCCGATGCTGTTCGACAACCCGGTCCAGAAGATCAGCGAGTTCCTCGACGTCATGTACGCGCGGGGGATCACGCCCGAGTGCGAGTGCTTCGACACCGGCATCGTGCGCAGCATCGCGATGTTCCGAGCCAACGGCCTGCTCCGCGATCCGGTGCACGTCTCGCTCGTGATGGGCGTCGCGTCGGGCATGGCGGCGAAGGCCGCGTGGCTGCCCCTGCTCGTGGACGAGCTCCCGGAGGGAGCCCACTGGCAGGCGATCGTCATCGGGCGGCAGGAGGTCTGGGACGTCCACCGGGCCACCGCCGAGCTGGGCGGCCACCTGCGCACCGGCGTGGAGGACACCTTCTACCTCCCGGACGGCTCCCGCACGGACGGCAACGGGCCGCTCATCGAGCAGCTGGTCCGCGTCGCCCGGGAGGCCGGCCGCGAGCCCGCCACCCCCGCGGAGGTGCGCGCCTTCCTCGCGTCCCCGCCGACGGGCGAGGCCTGAGCCGTGTCCGACCACGAGCTCGACACGATCGCGGGCATGCCCAGCGCCCCCGCCGCCCCCGCCTTCCGGGATGTGCTCTACGCCGTCGACGGGCACGTCGCGACGGTCACGATGAACCGTCCCCAGCGTCGCAACGCCCTGTCGGGCCGCCTCGTCAACGAGCTGATCGTCGCCCTCGAGACGGCGGGCGCGGACGCCGAGGTGGGCGCGATCGTGCTCCAGGGGGCGGGGGGCGCCTTCTGCAGCGGCGGCGACCTCTCGCAGATGGCGGGGGGAGCCGCGGACGACCTCGGCGACGTGCCGATCCGCGGGGGCTTCGTCGAGCTGAACCTCGCCTTCACGACGGTGGGCAAGCCCGTCATCGCGAAGGTCCATCGCTACGCGTACGGCGGCGGGCTCGGCCTCGTGGCGGCGTCGCACTTCGCGATCGCCGAGGACACCGCGAAGTTCGGGACTCCGGAGATCGACCGCGGCGTCTTCCCCATGATGATCATGGCCTGGATCTTCAGGAACGTCCCCCGGCGCAAGGGCCTCGAGATGATCCTCACCGGGGAGCGGATCTCCGCCGCCGCCGCCGCCGAGTACGGGCTCATCAACCGCGCGGTGCCGTCGGACGAGCTCGACGCGACCGTCCAGGCCCTCGCCGAGCAGCTCGCGAGCAAGCCGCCCGCGATCGTCCGGCTCGGGCTTGAGGCCTACCACCGCCAAGACGACCTGACCGTGCCCGAGGCGCTGCCGTACCTGTCGGACATGCTGATGAAGTGCTTCGGCACGGACGACGCGCGGGAGGGCATGACCGCGTTCCTGGAGAAGCGCGACCCGGTGTGGTGGGGGCGGAAGTAGCTCCCGGGTGACCTTCGTCTGGATCACGACGCTCGGGATCCTGCGCTGGCCGCTGCTGGCCGCCTGCGCTCTCTCCGCGTCCTGGGCCCGGCGGCGACGGCGGCGGGTCGTGGTCGTCGTCGCGGTGGCGGTCGTGGTCCTGCTGGACATGGCCGTGGAGGCCTCCGATCGTGTCGGCCCGGACGCCGACGCGGGGGGCGGCGCGACCCTCACGGTCCTCACCCACAACGTCCTGTTCGACGGCGGCGACGCCGAGGCCACGATCGCGGCGATCCGGGCGGCCGACCCGGACGTCGCCTTCCTGCAGGAGGTGAGCGTCCGTCGCGCGAGCGTGCTGGCGGCGGCGCTGGAGGAGCGCTTCCCCCATCGCCTCGAGGCCCTCTCCGCGGGCCGCGGGCACGGGCTGGTCACCCTGTCGAAGCAGCCGCTGACGCCGATCGAGTCCTGGGCCAGCGGTCGCGGCAACGTGGTGGGGCAGTGCCTCGAGGTGGCGGGGGTCGCCGCCTGCAACCTGCACCTGACGTCGCCGTCGGTCGCGTTCGACAACCCGCACCGGTTCGTGCCCGTGCTCCTGCACAACGCGCGGTTCCGGTGGAGTCAGTGGGAGACGATCGAGGAGACGGCCCTCGCCCACGGCGCGCTGATCATGATCGGCGACGTCAACACCATGGTCGTCGAGCCCCTGTTCCGGCGGCTCCGGCGGCGCTGGGTCGACGCCTGGCGGGCGGTCCATCCCTTCGCCTCCGGCGCGACGTATCCGCACGGCAGCCACGGCCCCCCGAACAAGTTCGCGCGCCCGGGCCTCCCCTTCGTGAGGCCCGACTACGTGCTGCTCGACCCGTCCGTCCGCCCCGTGCGCGCGGACACCGTCGCGGCCGGCGGATCGGACCACCGGCCCCTGATCGTCGAGCTCGAGCTGCCCCCTCGCTGAGCGCCCGCTCCACGTCGTCGTTGCGCCTCGGATCGAGGCGTCTATCCTCCCGCTCCACCCCCCCGCGTCCGCAGAGGAGACCCCCCGGTTTCTTTTGCGGCGACGGGGATACCTGTGTTCGGCGCGTCCGCTCGACGACCCCCGGGGACCCCCCGGTTCTTCTCGAGCGGGGGTGCCGTGCTGTGCTTGGAGAACGGGAACGTCATGCGCGCACCGACCATCGGATTCGACTTCGGAACCACCAACTCGACCGTCGCCCTCGCCGATCCGGGGGGCACGGTGAGGTCCGCCTCGTTCCCCCTCTTCGGCCGACTGCGACCCACCGCGCGCTCGATCCTCTTCTTCGACCCGGACGACCAGGAGTTCGCCGGACATCGCCCCGAGGCGGTGGCGGGCAACCCGGCCATCGAACGGTACGAGCACGTCGGGGGGGAGGGTCGGCTCGTGCTGTCGCCGAAGTCGTGGCTCGCGGCCCGGAGCTTCGAGGCGACGATGGTGTTCGGCCACCGCTTCGCCCTGGAGCACCTCGTGGGCGCGGTCGTGCGGCACATGCGGACGCGGACCCGGGAGGAGTTCGGGGTCGATCCGGTGCGGGTCGTGGCCGGACGTCCGGTGCACTTCGCCCGGGGCGAGGGCGACGAGGACGACGACTTCGCCGAGCTCCGGCTGCGACGCGCCTTCGCTGTGGCCGGGATCGACGACGTGACGTTCGAGTACGAGCCGATCGGGGCCGCGTACGCCTACGAGCAGCGGCTCGACGACGACGAGCTCATCCTCATCGGTGACTTCGGGGGCGGGACGTCGGACTTCTGCCTGCTCGCCGTGGGCCCGAGCTACCGCGGCGCCGGGCGGGCGGAGCGGCGCGAGTCGATCCTCGGCACCGACGGGGTGGGGCGCGCGGGCGACGCGTTCGACGCGCGCATCATCCGCCACGTCGTCGCGCCGCGGCTGGGCCAGGGCTCGGAGCGCAGGGGCGTGTTCGGCGACCACTTCCCGATCCCGGGGTGGATCTACCGGCACCTCGAGCGGTGGCACCGCCTGTCCATGCTCAAGGCGCCGGACATGCTCCGTCGCCTGCGTCGGATCCGGCGCGCGGCCGTGGAGTCCGAGCAGCTCGAGGCGCTGCTGCACATCGTCGAGGACGACCTGGGCTTCGCGCTGTATCGGGCGGTGGAGGGGACGAAGCGCCGGCTGTCGGAGGCCGAGGAGGCGAAGCTCCTGTTCCACGACGGGCCGGTGGCGCTGGAGGCGGACGTCCGACGCGTCGACTTCGAGGCGTGGATCGCGCCCGAGCTCGCCGAGATGGCGGGCGCCGTGGACCGGCTGCTCGCGCACACGCACACGACCGTCGGGGAGGTCGACCGGGTGTTCCTCACGGGGGGCAGCTCGTTCGTGCCCGCGGTGCGACGGATCTTCGAGGACCGGTTCGGCGCCCATCGCCTGGCCGACGGCGAGGAGCTCACGTCCGTGGCCCGGGGCCTCGCCCTGCGCGCCGCCGAGGCCGCGTGATCCGGAACGAGCAAAGGGAGCCCGTCGGGGCTCCCTCGCTCGGGTGTGGGGGGGGAAGGCTCAGGCGTCGCCCATCAGCTGCTCGACGAGGATCTCGTAGTCCATCCAGGCCTGGCTGACGGCCTGCGCCGCGACGTTCACGTCGGCCACGAACTCGGCGATCTGCTCGCGGATCTCGTTCAGCTCGACCTGCAGCGCGATGACGGCGAGGAAGTTCACGACGGTCGGGTTCTCGGCGTACTCGATCTTCGCGTAGTGCAGGTCGAGGCGGATGGCGCGCTCCTCGGCCTCGGCCTCCTGCGCGCCGGACTCGTTGATGGAGAGGACCAGCTCGGCGAAGCTGATCGCGGACTCGGCGGCGACGATGTCCACGCAGATCTCGACGGCGCGCTCGTCGGCGGCTCGGCGGGCCTCCTCGCACTTCGACGCGACGTCGGGGTCGGACTGGGCGAAGGCGGCGGCGGGCAGGATGAAGGAGGCGGCGGCGATCAGGGTGACGAGGATGCGGGTCATGGCGTGCTCCGGAGTCGGTCGGTGTGGGTCACCGGGTTGGTGTCGGGGTCGCTCCTTCCCTTGTGCCAGGGGCGTGCCGGCCCTCTCCAAGAATCCATAGGTGCGTGATTTCACTGGCGTTTTGCCGAGTCGGCGAGTCCCGAGGGGACCCGTCGAGCGGCGGCGGGCAGGTGTCTCCGCGGTCTGGAGGGGTGTCCGGACACGTCCGCGGACATCCGGGGCGGACGGCCCGCAACGCGCCGAAACGTGCCGTTTCGCCGAGCTGCGAGCACCTCACGGCCCGCAACGCGCCGAAACGTGCCGTTTCGCCGAGCTACGGGCAC
>CAZEKB010000057.1:16726-41098 GCA_964512225.1 uncultured Rickettsiales bacterium
AGCTACGGGCACCTCACGGCCCGCAACGCGCCGAAACGTGCCGTTTCGCCGAGCTGCGAGCACCTCACGGCCCGCAACGGGACGAAACGAATCGTTTCGCCGAGCTACGAGCTACGAGCCCCCGTCAGCGTCGCCGACGCTCGGCAGCCTCGGTGCAGCCGATGCAGAGCGGCGCCTCGGGCCGCACCTGGAGCCGACGGAAGCCGATGGGCTCGCCGCAGATGCGACAGTCGCCGTACTCGTCGTCGGCCACCGCGACGAGCGCCTGGTCGATCTGCCCCAGCCGCAGGCGGATCCGCCGACGCTGGGCCTGCGCCATCTTCTGCTGCTGCAGCGCGTCCATGCGCGAGAGTCGGCCCATGGGCTGATCCAGGTCCACGATGTCCGCCGAGTCCGTGTCCCGCTCGAGCTCCGCGCGCAGCTCGACCTTGAGCGCCTCGAGGGCCGCGTGCAGGGTCTCGACCTGGTCGGGGGTCAGCTCGTCCACCGGTCCCCCAGCCTACCGAGCCCACCGGCGGCGACGCGCGAGGAGTCCGACAAGCACCGCGAGCAATCCCGACCCGCCCCCCGGGGACGCCGCGCAGCCGCACCCCGTGGGCTCCTCCCCGGTGTGGAAGGTCGCGCTCCACTCGCCCTCGAAGACGGCCCCGTCGTGGTCCATGAGCCCCGCCTGCACGAACACGGTGTAGGCGGCGTCGGCCTCCCAGTCGCGCCCCGGCCGCACGAGGACGGCGTGGCTCCGGTCGCCGTAGAACGGGGCCACGGACGCGGGCACCACGTCCCCCGCTTCGTCCTCCACCCGCACCGCCCCGAGGCTGTCCGACCGCACGCCCCGGGCGAAGTTGAGCGCCAGCCGCGCCTCGACCGCGCTCGCCGCCTGCTCGTGCCCGTAGGTGTCGTGGCCGGGCACGAAGTCCAGCACCGGCCCGGCCGAAGGCTCGTAGTGCAGCCGGAGCCACAGGTCCTCCCAGTACGCCGCCACGACGCTCGCTTCGTGCAGGGGGCTCCCCGGCATCGCCTCGTTCAGGAGGTGCTGCTCCGTCCACGGATACCCCGCCCCGAACGTCGCGAGCCGCTCGTCCTCGACCGCGAGCGCGTCCACCACCCCGAGCGCGACGTAGAGCAGCTCCTGGCCGTTCTCGAGTGTCTGCGCGGACACCTCGTACTGCAGCGCGTCCCGGAACACACCCGCGAGGATCTCGGCGGGCAGCCACGACTCCGCTGGGGCCACGCCGCCCACCTGGTGCGCGAGAAGGACGTCCGACGCCGTGTCCAGCGACGCGATGTCCTCGTCCCCCCAGGCGGGGTCGTAGAGCCGGGACCGCTCCATGAACAGCGAATCGAACACCTCGTCCGCCATGCCGTGCGAGCCCATGCCCATCAGGAAGGCGACGTGGCCGGCGGCCTCGCCTTCGTCGTAGGGAGGGTCGTACGCGGCGCGGATCCACTGCAGGTACGCCTGCTGGAACGGCTCCCAGTGGGCCGCTTCGCCGTAGTCGTCGCCCACGGCGTAGCCCCCGTCGGGGAACATCGCGCCGTTCACGAGCGGGTCGCGCATGTCCGAGCGGCCGAGCAGGTCGAGGACGGGCCCCGGCTCCAAGCGCTCGATCGCCTGGAGCGTGATCCACACGTGGGTCGTCTGACCGTTGGCGAGCGCGGCCCGCGGCACCAGGAGGGCCGCGACCAGGGCGAGGGGGACTCTCACGCCTCGATGCTATCGCTCCCGAAGTACGGCCGCAGGGGCGCGGGGATGCGGATCGATCCGTCCGCCTGCTGGTGGTTCTCCAGGACGGCCACGAGCGTGCGCCCCAGCGGCAGCCCCGACCCGTTGAGCGTGTGGACGAACCGAGGCCTCGGCTTCGACTTCCCCTCCGGCTCCGGGCGGAACCGGATCGACGCGCGCCGGGCCTGGAAGTCGCGGTAGTTGCTCACCGACGAGATCTCCCGGTACCTGTCCTGACCCGGCAGCCAGACCTCGATGTCGTAGCACTTCCAGGCGCCGAATCCGATGTCCCCCGAGCTCAGCGTCATCACCCGGTAGGGCAGCTCGAGCGCCTGCAACAGCCCCTCGGCGTGGGCGACCATCGCCTCGTGGGCGGCTTCGCTCTCCTCGGGCTTCACGAACTGCACCATCTCGACCTTCTCGAACTGGTGCTGGCGGATCAGCCCGCGCGTATCCCGCCCGTACGACCCCGCCTCGGCCCGGAAGCAGGGCGTGTAGGCGCAGTAGCGAATCGGCAGGTCCGCGGCGGCGAGGATCTCGCCCGCGTGCAGGTTCGTGACGGGGACCTCCGCGGTGGGGATCAGCCAGTAGTCCTCGGGATCGTGCAGGCGGAACAGGTCGGTCTCGAACTTCGGCAGCTGCCCGGTGCCCGTCATCGACGCGCTGTTCACGATGAACGGGGGCAGGACCTCCTCGTAGCCGTTGTCGGCGGTCTGGCGGTCGAGGAAGAAGTTCATGAGGGCCCGGCTCAGGCGCGCCCCCGCCCCCTTGAGAACGGTGAACCGCGACCCCGTGACCCGGGCCCCGCGCTCGAAGTCGAGGATGCCGAGGCGCTCGCCGAGGTCGTGGTGGTCGGCCACGTCGAACCCGAACCGCGCGGGCTCGCCCCAGCTCCGCACGAGGGCGTTCGCGTCTTCGTCGTCGCCCTCGGGCACGTCGTCCGCGAGCAGGTTGGGGAGGCCGAGGATGTCGTCGTGGATCGCGGCCTGCAGCTCCTTGGTGGTGGTCTCGAGCTCCGTGATGCGCCCGCCGAGCAGCGCGAGCTCCTGCCGCAGCGCCTGGCCCTCGTCGCGCTTGCCCGCCTTGAAGAGCGCGCCCACCTCGCGGCTGCCCGAGTTGCGCTTCGCCTGCAGCTCCTCGAGGTTCGCCAGGAGTTCCTTGCGCTCGCCGAGCCGGCGAAGGAGCGCGTCGAGGTCGAACTCGTGCCTGCGGGCGGCCAAGACCGCGCGCACGACGTCGGGGTGTTCTTCGATGAACCGGCGGTCGAGCATCGCGGTCTCCTGGGGTCCGGGCCGAAGGCGGCCCGGGGACGAGGGCACGGGACCGTAGTCAGGGCCCGCTCGGAGTGTCAAGATCGCCGCCATGTCTCCTCGATTGCATGTTCTGCTCGTCCTCCTCGCCACAACCATGACGCTCCCGGGCTGTCCCGACCGTCGTGGGGAGTTCGACGAGGCCGAGCGAGAACGCGACTGCGCCGACGGCGCCGACAACGACGGCGACGGTCTGTTCGACTGCGACGACCCGAACTGCGAGGACGACGAGGCCTGCACGGGCGACGACGACAGCGCCGACGACGACGACGCGACCGACGACGACGACGCGACCGACGACGACGACGCGACCGACGACGACGACGCCGTGGAGACGTGCATCGAAGACGCCTTCGAAGAGAACGACGACTCCGCGGGGGCGACCACGATCGGCGTGGGCACGGTCACCGGCATCCAGGCCTGCCCCAGCGACCCCGACTGGTTCGAGTTCGCCCTGCAGTCGGGCGACATCCTCACGCTCATCACCAGCTTCTCCGCCGCGGAGGGCAACATCGACATCGTCCTGTACGACAACCAGCTCAACCAGCTGGGGCAGAGCTTCGGCGTGGGCGACGTGGAGACGATCGTCTACACCGCCACCGCGTCCTCGAGCTTCTTCCTCGAGGTGATCCTCCAGACCGACGCCGGGGTGACGCCGGGCACTCCCTACGACGTGGAGATCAACGTCGTGACGCCGCCCTCGTGCATCGACGACGGCAACGAGCCCAACAACTCGGCGGGCGCCGCCACGACGATCACCCCGTCGTCCGTCGACGTGCTCTTCAGCTGCCCCAACGACGACGACTGGTACCAGTTCACGGTGGCCACGGCCGGGGATCAGATCGACTTCGACGCCCAGTTCGTACACTCCGAGGGCGACATCGACATCTACCTGGAGGACTCCACCGGGACCGCCCTGGACGACTCGACGTCCACGACCGACAACGAGCTGATCACCTACAACTTCACCGCGCCGGGCACGTACTACCTGCGCGTCCAGCTGACGGCCGACACCGGCATCCTCCCGGGCAACGCGTACACCCTGATCACGACCCTGACGCCCTTCGGCGGCGGCGGCCCGTGCGTCGACGACCTCAACGAACCCAACGACACCTTCGGCGCGGCCACGGTCGTGAACCCGCCGTCGCTCATCCTGGCCCAGAGCTGCTCCGGCAACGAGGACTGGTTCGAGGTCGGGCTCACGGCCACCGACACCGTCGTCCTCGACGTCGGCTTCGCCCACGCCGAGGGCAACATCGACGTGTACCTCGTGGACGGCGCGGGCACGACGTACGCGTCCGGCATCTCCACGTCCGACAACGAGTACATCTCCTACCAGGCGCTCACGACCGGGACCTACTACGTGTTCGTCGAGCTCGTGACCGACCTCGGCATCCTCCCCGGCAACGCGTACGTGCTCGATACGACCGTCACCCCCGGGGGGGGCGGGACGTGCCCGGCGGACACCTCGGAGCCCAACGACACGCAGGGCGCGGCGACGGTCGTCTCGTCGCCGTACGCGGCCGTGCCCGCCCAGAGCTGCACGACCGACGACGACTGGTTCGAGGTCACCCTCGCCGCGGGCGACCAGATCGAGTTCGACGTGCTGTTCCCCCACAACGAGGGGAACATCGACATCTTCCTCGTCGACTCCGCGGGCGCCCCCCTCACCGACTCCCAGACGACCACGGACGACGAGTACGTCACCTACACGGCGGCGGGCGCGGAGGTCGTATCGCTGCAGGTGACCCTCACGGCGGACCTCGGGTCGCTCCCGGGCAACGCGTACACGTTGAGCCCGACCTTCACGCCCGCGGGCGGGGGCGGCTGCGTGGACGACCCTCTCGAGAACAACGACACGCTCCTGACCGCCACGGCGACATCGGCCCCCTACAGCACCCCGGCGCAGAGCTGCCCCAACGACGAGGACTGGTACAGCATCCCGCTGAACTCCGGGGACGCGCTCACGGTCGACGTCCAGTTCACGCACTCGGAGGGCGACATCGACGTCTACCTCCTCAACTCCGCCGCCACCGTCCAGGTCACCGGGAACAGCAACTCGGACGACGAGCTCCTCACCTTCACGGCGAGCGTCACCGCCACCTACTACGTGTTCGTGGAGCTGGTGAACGACACCGGGACCGTGCCCGGCAACAGCTACACCATCGACCTCACGGTCGTCCCCGGCGGGGGCACGACGTGCGTCGAGGGCATCTCCGAGGAGAACGACAGCCTGGGAGCCGCCTACGGGATCGGTACGGGGACCCTCAGCGGGCTCGTATCCTGCACGGGCGACGACGACTGGTTCTCGTACACGCCCGCCGTGAACGACTCCCTCACCTTCGACGTCCTGCACGCCTTCGCCGACGGCAACATCGACGCGACGCTCACCGACTCCGTGGGCAACGCCCTGCAGACGGCGTCGAGCATCACCGACGACGAGACGATCAACTACACCGCGACCACGGCGACGCCCCACTACCTGCAGGTGGTCCTGACGGCCGACGCGGGCTCGACGCCGGGCAATACCTACTCGGTCGCGCTCACCGTCGTGCCCGGGGGCGGGGGGACCTGCACGTCGGACGCGTACGAGCCCAACAACTCCCAGGGCAGCACGACCGACATCGCGGCCCTGGTGCCGGGCACGATCTCGGCGCTGCACTCGTGCACGGGCGACGACGACTGGTTCGACTTCCTCGCGGCCGCGAACACGGCGTATACGTTCAGCCTCGCCTTCTCGCACGCCGAGGGCGACATCAACCTGGAGCTGATCGACGGAGGCTCGAACGTCCTGGCGTCGGCCACGTCCACCACGGACAACGAGACGATCAGCTACACGACGACCACCAGCACGTACCTGTTCCTGCGGGTGATCATGAACAACGACACCGGCGCGATCCCGGGCAACCCGTACACGCTGACCGTCGCTCTGTGAACCGGCGGGCGCACCTCGTCCGCATCCACCCCCCGGCCGACGATCGCGGCAGCCTCGCGGTGCACCCGTTCGAGGGCGCGCGCATGACCATCGGGCGCGAGCCCGGGTGCTCGGTCGTCGTCGACGGCCCGGGCGTGTCCCGGAAGCACGCGCGCGTGGAGCGGCCGCGCGCGGGGGAGAAGCTGCGGGTGTGGGACCTCGGGGCGCGCAACGGGACCCAGGTAAACGGCCTGACGGTGCCGTCCCGGGGCGCCGACGCGGCGCCGGGGGCGATCCTGCGCTGCGGGGAGGCCCTGTTCGTCCATCGGCGCTTCACGGACGACGAGGCCGCGGTCGCCTCGATGCCGCCCCTGCCCGGCCCGCTCGATACCCGGTCGCCCGCCCTGATCGTCGCCCTGCAGCAGGTCCAGAAGCTGCGGGGGTCGTCGGGCCCCGTGTGGGTCGTGGGCGAGGTGGGCAGCGGCCGCTCGGTGGCGCTGGACCACCTGCGGGTGCTCGCCGCCGAGGCCCCCAAGAACGCGTGGATCACGGGCGGGGAGCTCGACTTCCGCCTGGTGGACGAGGCCCCCGCGGACGCGCCCCCGAACCGGGTGCTCCGCATCCCGCCCCTGCGGGACCGGGTGGAGGACGTGCCGCTGCTCCTCCAGCGCAACCTCGGCGAGTCCCCGGCGATCTACCCGCGGCTGCGGGAGGCGCTGCTGCTGCACGACTGGCCCGGCAACACCCAGGAGCTGCGGCTCGTGCTGCGGCGCCTGCTCCACGAGCGGTATTCGCCGATGCCGGGCAGTCGATGGGACCTCGCGGTGTTTCCGGACGTGCGCTTCACCAACGAGGTCCGGCGCGGCCGCGAAGAGCCCGTGCCGCCGAGCGATCCCGACGCCCTGGAGGCCCTCCGCGCGATGAGCCGGGACGCCCTCGCGGACGCCCTGGACGCCGTGCGCTGGCGCATCTTCGCGGCCGCCCGTGCCCTGAAGGTGTCCCGCGAGGACCTCTTCCGGCGCCTCTCTTCCGTGCGATTGCGCGGCCCGGACCGAGAGGACTTAACCCCCCCGGTGGTGCTCCGGTCCATCCGGGCGTGAGCCCCCCCGTCCCCGTGCGCCGCCCCCCTCCCGACACCGTCGAGCGCGACGCCCTGAGCGGCGACCGCGACGCCTTCTCGGCCATGGTCCGCAGGCACCAGCGCAGCGTCTTCTTCACGGCGCTGCGGGTGGGGCGCGGGGACGAGCAGTTCGCCCGCGACATCACCCAGAAGACGTTCCTGCAGGCGTGGGCGAAGCGCGCGAGCTTCCGCGGGGAGTCGTCGGTGAAGACGTGGCTGCTCCGCATCACCACCAACCTCGCCCTCAACGAGATGCGGCGGGCGTGGCGGCACCGGGAGGTCGTGCCCGCGGCGCCCACGGGCGAGGCCGAGCCGCCGATCCTGGGGTCCGTCGACGCCCGCGCCTTCGACGCCCTCGCCGTCGCCGAGGCCCGCGGGCTGCTGAAGCAGGCCGTGGAGTCCCTGTCGCCCCGGCAGCGCGCGGTCGCCGTGCTCCGCATCTACGAGGACCTGCCCTTCGCCGACATCGCCGCCGCGTGCGGCATCACCGCCAACAACGCCAAGGTCAACTTTCACCACGCCGTGAGGAACATCCGACGTTCCCTGGCGGCCGCGGGGGTCGCATGACCGACCGAGACATCGAGCGCTGGAAGAACACGGACGTGATCGACACGACCGCCTACGGCGACGCCTACTTCGACGCGATGGCGACGGACATCGACGCCGCCCTCGACGCGGGAGCCGTGGTCGTCCCCATCACCGCCCCCGACCGTCGCCCCCACCGCCTGCGGAGGTGGACGTTGGTGGCGGCCGCCGCCGCGCTGCTGGCCTGGTTCGCCCTGCCCGCCCCCGCGCCCGACGCGCCCCGCAAGACGGTGGCGCCGGAGGCGCCGGACGCGGTGACCGTCGCGGTCGCCACCGACCTGGTGCCGTCGGGGCTGGACGACCTCCGCGAGGACGACGACATCGACGCTCGCACGCTGCTCGCGTCGGCCCTGGAGTCCGACTACGGGCTGGACGAGGCCGAAGAAGAAGACACCCTCGCGTCGGGCGGGTCCTGGATGGCCGACCTCGACGACCTCACCACCGACGAGCTCGCCCTGCTCGTCGCGAAGCTCTGATGGAGACCGCCATGTCCCGCCTGATCGCCCTGCTGTTCGCGCTCACCCTCGCCGTCCCCGGCGTCGCGCTCGCCCAGGACCCCCACCCGATGGAGGACCGCCCCGACGAAGGCGAGCGGGACCGGATCGAGCAGCGCATCCAGATGATGCGGGTCTACGCCCTCACCGACGCGCTCGAGCTCGACGAGGAGACCGCCACCAAGCTGTTCCCGTACCTGCGCGAGGGCGATGAGAAGATGCGCGCCCTGCACCGCGAGCAGAAGGACGCGAAGAAGCGGCTGCGGGACCTGGTGCAGTCCGACGACGTGGACGACGCGACGCTCGACGAGATCGTGGGCGTCCTCGCGAGCACCGAGATCGAGCTGACCAAGGCCCGCAAGGCCCAGTTCATGGGCCTGAAGCGGATCCTTTCGCCCGATCAGCGCGCGAAGTTCTTCGTCGCCCAGGAGCGCTTCGACCGCGAGGTGAGGCGGCGGATGCGGGAGATCCGGCGGGAGCGGCGGGGGGATCGACGCGACCGCCGCGACCGCGGCGAGCGGCGGCGGGGCGAGCTCGATTGACCGTCAGCGGCGACCGACGGCCGTCGTATCCGGGAGCTGGAGGCGGAGCCGGAGGCGGCCGTTCATGATCCGAGCCCGCGACGTGCGGAGGATCTCGGTGCGGGCCTCGAAGGAGTAGCCCCGCTCGACGGCCTCGTACCGAACGGTCGTGCCCTCGATGGCGGGATCGCCGTTGGGCCGGGCCGCGGGATCGCCCACCTGGGCCGATACGCCGGGGCCGAGGAACCGACGGATCAGCGGCAGCGCCCCCTCCGCCATGGCGTCGCGATCGAGCAGCGGCTGCAGCGCCTCGCTGAGGTAGCCCCGGGCGCACTCGGCGAGCTCGATCCGCCCGACCAGGCCCGCGTCGTCGCCCAGGTACTCCACGCAGTGGCCGGACCGGACTGCGCCCACGCCGATCCCGCTCGCCTCGCCCGTCCACTGGGGGAAGCGCCCCCCGCGGTCGAGCGTGGCGAAGGCGGCCTCGAGCGGCATGCCCAGCTCCACGCCGAGCACCGATACGAGGGAAGCGTCGTGGCTCTGGAATACCGTCGCGGGCGCGGTGGCCAGATCCTCGACGTTCGGAGCCGCGCGCCCGAAGCGGGGGACGGCGGCCAGCGCCGACGGAGCTCCCCCGACGCTCAGGGGCGCGGCGCCCACGCCCGACGGACCCTCGCGCAGGATCGTGCAGGGGGCCGGGGTGCAGGACGCGAACAGGAACTCGCCGTCGGCGCTCACCGACAGCGGCTCGCCGCCCTGCGGGGACCGGCCCACGTCCCGGGGAGGCCGGATGCGCGTGGACGCTCCCGACGCCTCCAGCCGACGCAGCTCCCGCTCGCCCCCCAGGCCCACGACGGCCGCGACGATCGAGCCGTCGTGCTGGGGCCACAGCTCGGTGGCGGGGGCCCGCAGGCGGTGGGCGACGAAGGCCCGGTCGTCGGGGCCGCGGCGCACGATCGTCGACACCCCGCCGCGGTTCTCGATCCAGTAGAGGTCGCCGTCGGCCCCCACCGCCGGGGCGAAGCGGTTCCGTTCGCCCACGAGGGCGAGGGGCTCCAGGTCCGGCAAGCCGACGATCACGAGGTGAGCGGGCGTCACGTGGCCGGGCGCGCGCTCGAGGGACGGACAGTCCAACGCGACGAACGCGTCCGAGGGGTGGAACCGGGGAGCGGCGCAGCCCGGCGGGCTCGTCCAGGCCGCGTCCCCGCCCGCGAGGGGCAGCTGGGCGCGGTGGAGGTCCCACACGACCACGCGCACCTCGGCCGGGTCCCGCGGGTCGACGATCCGGGCGGACAGCCAGCGCCCCGTGGACGACCCCGCGACCGCGGTGGCTCGGACCCCGTCCACGAGCACCTTCGCGTGGACGCGCAGGCCGGACTCCTCGTCGGGGTGGCCGCGGTACCGGACGATGGCCGGCTCGGCGTCCGGACGCTCCGCGAGGGCGACGACGAGATCGCCCGGTTGCAGCGGTTCTTCGGGGGACAGGGAGTCGAACGGGGAGGGCGAGGGACCGGGGGTCGCCGCGCAGCCCGCGAGCGCCACGCCGAGGAAGGCGACTCCGGCCATCCTGTTCGACAGATCCATGCGTCTCCCACCATAGGACGCGATCGCCCCCCCCGCTACGACCGATCGCGCCGACTGCGCCCCGATCCGCGGGCCGCCCGTCTATCCTCACCGGCGTGAGTCGACGGCAAGACGGACGCGAGGGCCGACGCACCGCCGCCGAAGAGGCGGCCGCCGAGCGGGCCTCGCGGGAGCAGTCCGAGGTCCTGGACGTCCGAAACCAGGTCCTGGGCCAGGACACGATCGGCAACCGCCGCCTCACGGCCGAGGAGGCCAACGACCTCAAGCGCGGGGCGAGCCGCGAAGGCGTGGACGCCGCCGCCGTACTGGACTTCAGCCGGAGCCTCGCGGACCTCGCCGAGGCGGCGGACGAGCCGGACCTCACCGAGGACGAGCAGAAGGAACACGAGGCCGAGATCGCGCGCGACACGGCGGTCGCCGAGGAGGTGGACCAGGGGGCCGACGACCCGGAGCAGGAGGAGGACAAGCGCAAGTCCAAGTCCAAGGCCGCGCGCCGGCACCTCGCCACCGACAAGAAGACGGCGGGCATGGGCGGCGGCGACGGACCCCCGGACCCCGTCGGATCGAGCCCCGGCTCGGCTGCCCCGGCGGCGAAGCCCGACACCGTCGACGGCCTGCCCGTCGTCACCATCATCCCCCGCAAGCGCCGCAACGCCGTGGGGCTCGACGCGATCCTCGTGGCGGGCCGGGACGCCGGCGTGCTCCCCGCCTACATGCGCCACCGCGCGGACGACGCGCTGCAGGCGATGACCACGCCCGAGTTCAGTCGCCTCTTCCACGGCCTCAACCTCGCGGGGGGGGCGGTGGCGAAGGCCTTCCTGCTCAAAGCGGCGCTCGCTCACCGACCGTCCACGCACTTCGTCCCGTTCGCGGAGCGGCTCGCGGAGGCCGGGCACGACGGGATCGCGGCCGTGGCGCCCGGGCCCGATACGCCGGACGAGCCCCCCGAGGACTCGACCGTGGCCCACGTCCGGCTCTTCTGGGATCCTGTCGCGATGGTGGGGGTGGACGAGGACTGGGACCGATGCCTCGGCGAGGCCTCCGCGAGCGAGCCGTGGTCCGTCCCCAAGTGGCTCCGAGGCGTCCCCCGACCCGCGCTCGACCTCTGCATCGTCGCCCTGGAGCTCGCCCTCCAGGGCGTCCTCGCCGACGACGAACGCACCGACTCGGGAGCGAGCGACGCCCTCGCCAAGGCGTTCGAGGCCGAGGGCGTCATGCACCCCTCGCTGCGCCGGTGGCTCGGCTCGATCCTCGCCCGCGCCGAGGACCGATCAGGACTCCTCGCCGCCCGAGAGGCCATGATGCGAGCGCGGATCGAGCGGGCTCGTCCGTGGCGGGCGCCGGCCGACAGGCAGGTGTGGAGGTGATCGGGTGAGCAGCCAGGACGACATCGGCGCCGACACCGTCGAAGACCTACGGGTCGTCGTGCCGTCCACGGCCAACCGCCGCTCGCTGTCGCTGCTGGAAGAGACCCCCGCCCTCCTCGCCCTCGGCCACGGGCCCGAGCACCGGATCGTGTTCTGCAACGCGCTGTTCCGCAGCATGGTCGGGAGGAGCGAGATCGACCCGATCGCCCCCGGTCGCCAGGCGATCCCCGAGCTGACGGCGCAGGGATTCTTCGACGTCATGGACGAGGTGTTCGCCACCGGTCGGGTGTTCCGGGGCGACCAGATCCGCACCGTCACCGGCAAGGAGGAGCCCAGCAGCGGCAACCTCCGCGGCCTCGCCTGGTTCAACTTCGTGTTCCAGCCCACGTTCGACGCCCTGGGGGAGGTCGAGGGCGTCCTGTGTCACGCGGTCGAGGTGACGGAGCTGGTGCAGGCGCGCCGCGAGGCCGAGGCCGCGACCGCGCGGTTCGAGGACCTCGTGCAGGGGATCGACGCGATCGTCTGGGAGGCCGACGTCGGGTCCGACCGCTACTCGTTCGTGAGCAAGCGCGCCGAGCACCTCCTGGGCTACCCCGTGGAGCAGTGGCTCGAGCCCGACTTCTGGTACGGGATCATCCACCCCTCGGACTTCGACCGGGCGAAGCGCATGGCCAAGGTCGGCATCGAGGACGGCAGCGGCCACGAGTTCGTGTACCGCGTGCTGGCGGCGAACGGCCGCACGGTGTGGCTGCACGACATCGTGCAGGTCGGCCTCGACGACCGCGGGGAGCCCGCTCACCTCCGCGGGGTGATGGTGGACATCACCGAGCGGAAGGAGGCCGAGGTCGAGCGCGAGCGCATGCACAACCAGCTGCTCCAGGTGCAGAAGCTGGAGAGCCTCGGCGTGCTCGCCGGAGGCATCGCGCACGACTTCAACAACCTGCTGACGGGCATCCTCGGCAACGCCTCGATGGTGCTGTCCGAGCTGCCCGACGACAGCGAGCTCCGACCCGCGCTGGAGGAGCTCACCTCGGGCGCGGGGCGCGCCGCGGACCTCACCCGGCAGCTGCTGGCGTACTCCGGCAAGGGGCGGTTCCAGGTCGACGTCATCAACCTGTCCGGCCAGGTGACGGAGATCGTGAACCTGCTCGCGGCGTCGATGCCCAAGAAGGTGCGGATCAAGCTCGAGCTGGCCGACGACCTGCTGGGGATCCAGGGCGACGTGGCCCAGGTGCAGCAGGTGATCATGAACCTCGTGCTCAACGCCGCCGAGGCGATCGGCGAGCGGCTCGGGACGGTGCTGGTGCGCACGTCCGTGGTCGATCGGGGCGCGGGCGCGAGCGATACGACGACCCAGCGACGCGCGGTGAGTGGGCTCCCGCAGAGCGGCTACTCCAGCGTGTTCTCGGCGGAGGGTCCGCTCGACGGCCGGTACGTGCTTCTGGAAGTTCAAGACACGGGGGTGGGCATGGACGAGAAGACGAGAGCGAGGGTCTTCGACCCGTTCTTCACCACGAAGGCCGGCGGGCGCGGGCTCGGGCTGTCCGCGGTCCTGGGGATCGTGCGCGGGCACGGCGGCGGACTGCGCATCGAGAGCCGTCCCCAGCGCGGCACGACGTTCCAGGTGTTCTTCCCGGCCACCCCGGAGCGGGCGCCGGTCCAGTCGCGGGGGCCGTCGGCCCCGATCCGCGACGAGATGCTGGGGACCATCCTGATCGTCGACGACGAGCCGGTGGTGCGATCCCTCGCGGCGCGCGTGATCAAGCGCCTCGGCTTGGAGGTGATCCAGGCGGAGAACGGCGCGGCCGGCGTCTACGCCTACGAGGAGCACGGGGACCGCATCTCCGCGGTGCTGCTCGACCTGACCATGCCGGACATGAGCGGCGACGAGGTCTTCCAGCGCCTCAGCAAGATCCGCCCGGACGTGAAGGTGATCCTCAGCTCCGGCTACGACCGCCGCGAGGCCACCCGGAACCTCGGCGACCTGGAGCCGGCCGGGTTCCTGCCCAAGCCCTACACGGCGCAGGCCCTTCGCGACATCATCGGGGCCGTCGTCCAGGGCTGACCGCGCTCACTCCCGAATGAGCGGCACCTCGTGCCGAGCCGCCCACGCGTGGATGTCCTTGCGCTCGAGCGCGGCCGCCATGAGATCGGGGAACAGCTCGGGGGTGCAGGCGAACGTCGGGACACCGAAGTGGGCGAGGTCCGCCGCGTTGCGACCGTCGTAGGAGGGGGCCCCGTCGTCGTTGAGCGCGGCGAGGCAGATCAGGTTCACGCCGGAGTCCACGAGCGACGCGATCCGCCGCATCATCCCCCGTCGGTCGCCCCCCTCGTAGAGGTCCGTGATGAGGATGAACGTCGTCTGCTCCGGCCGCTCCACGAGGCCTTCGCAGTAGGTGAGCGCGCGGTGGATGTCCGTCCCCCCGCCGAGCTGGGTCCCGAACAGCAAGTCCACCGGGTCGGACGCCCGATCCGTGAGATCGACCACGGCCGTGTCGAACACCACGATCTTCGTGCTCACCGAGCGGATCGACGCGAGGACGGCCCCGAAGATGCCCGCGTACACGACCGACGAGGCCATGGAGCCGCTCTGGTCGACGCACAGGATGACGTCCTTGAGCCGGGCGTGCCGACGCCGACGCGCGTAGCCGACCAGCGTCTCGGGGATCACGACCCGGTGCTCGGGCGACCAGTTCTTCAGGTTCGCGCGGATGGTGCGGTCCCAGTCGATGTCGCCGGGGCGCGGGCGGCGGGTGCGACGCGCGCGGGACACGGCGCCGCGCACGGCGTGCTCCAGCTCGGATCGGAGCCGCTCCTCCACCTCGGCGACCACCTTGCGCACGACCCGGCGCGCGGGCTCCTTCGCCGCCTCGGGCAGCATCCGGGCGAGGGACAGCAGCGTCGCGGCGAGGTGCACGTCGGGCTCGACCTCGGCCAGCATCTCCGGCTCGAGCAGCAGCTTCTGGAGGTCCAGTCGCTCGATGGCGTCGCGCTGCAGCAGCTGGACGGCGGAGCGGGGGAAGTGGTCGCGGATCGTCCCCAACCACTTCGCGACGTAGGGCGACGAGCTCCCGAGGCCGCCTCCGCGGCGCCCGCCTCGGACCGGGTCGTAGAGCGCGGTGAGGGCCTGGTCGATCTCGCGGTCGGCGCCGGTGAGGGTCGCGCCGGTGCCGTCGGCGTCGTCGCCGCCGAGCACGAGGCGCCAGCGCCGGAGGTCGTGCTCAGGATCCACGGGGCACCCCCAGCAGCGTCGCGAGGACGGGCACGAGCAGGGCCGCTCGCTCGTCGTCGAGATCCTCCACCGCGGGCCCGGCGGTGGTGACGGTCCCGGCCCGAAGCGCCGCGATGCGCTCGCCCATGCGTCGGCGCTCGGGCTTCGCGAACGACGAGAACGCACGACGCAAGGCCGGCAGCAGCTCCACGAAGTGCTCCTCGGACAGCCCGGAGAGCCAGCCGTCGAACGTGCCCCAGAAGGCGTCGCGGTGCAGGAGGATCAACCCGCTGCCCCCCAGGATTCCCCCCAGCCACGCCGCCGAGTCGGCGGGCTCGCACGCGCGGGAGAGCTCCCGGCCGGTGTGGCGGGCGAGGTCGTCGTCGTCCAGGTCGCCCGCCTCGAGCAGGCCGCGGGCGGCGGCGCCGCGCACGCGGGGGTGGGTCGCCTCCCGCTGGGCGACGGTGCGCAGGACGTCGTGCCAGGGCTCGCGGAGGTCGTCGCGCTCGAGCAGCGCGAGGGTCCGGGCCACCGCCGCGAGGCCGTCGGAGAGCGCCTCCGCCCCGTCGTCGTCGATGCTGCCGGAGGCGGCCGCGACCCCGGGGAGGATCCGCTCGAGGAAGCCGTCGAGGATCGGGGCGATCTGGTCCGTGGGGGTGTCCCGCACGTCCCCGTAGCGCAGCACCCGGGCGAGGTCGGGCAGCGCCTCCATCAGGCGGATGACGGCCCCCGACAGCGCCGCGACGTCCCGCAGCCGCGCGAGCACGACGTCGATCCCCTCGCTCACGCCCGCGAGCACGGCCCGATCGAGGAGCGCGGTGAGGGTGGGGAGGACGTCCGCGCGGGCGGCCGCTTCGGCGAGCGTCGTCGCGGTGGCGAGCTCCGTCGTATTGCCCCGCGACGCCGCCTCGATGAGCGCGACGGCGAACTCCGGCCGCCACGCGAGGCGCCAGTACTCGTGGAACGTGCCCCGCCCCGCGGTCCCGCGAGTCGGCTCGCCCCAGGTCACGCCGAGCAGCCGCAGCTGGTGCAGGAGGCGACTCTTGGCGCGGTCGTTGGGCTTGCGCAGGTCCAGGTCGATGTCGCGGGCGTCGGCCGTCGGCTTCAGGCGCAGCGATCGCTGCTTGCGCGCGACGTCCTGCTGCAGGGGGACGGTCGGGGTCTCGGGCGGCACCTCGCCGAGCGTCTCGCCGATCTCCAGCGCGCTCCTGATCAGCGCCATGGGCTCGGGCGCGCCCTCGAGGAGGACGGTGCGGACGGCGTCGTTGAGCTCCGACAGCCCCGGCCGCGGCAGCTCCCGCAGCGCGGCGAGCGCCTCCGCCAGGCGGACCCCCTCGATCACGTGGGCGGACGAGACGTCGAAGCCCTGGGCGCGGAGCAAGACGGCGACCTGCGCGAGCCACCGCGTCGTCGCCCGCTCGGGGTGCTCCCACAGCAGCCGGTACCAGCCCGGCGACTCGACGCCCGCGCCGTAGCCGCTCCGGAACGCCAGCCGCGAGTTCGTCCAGGGGACCCACGTGGCCGCCACCTTGCGCTTCCGCAGCCCCTTGAGCGCCGCGCGGTCCGCCTTCTTGCGGCCCCGCCGGCCGAGCGCGGCGGACGTCAGCATCGGGGCGTGCCAGGCCCCGCACACCACCGCGACGCGCTCGCGACCTTCCTTGACGGCCCCGTCGATGCACTTGCGCATCCACGCCTCCCGACGGAGCTCCCGCCGCCGCTCGGGGTCGTCGCCCACCTCCTCGCCCCCGGGGCGCGCCTCCCGCACGGCGGTCATCGCCTCCAGGATCGCCTCGAACAGGCCCTCGGGGTCGCTCCTGCGCTCCACCACCTGGTCCCACCACTCCTCGGCGTCGGCGTACCCCGCCGCGCCGGCGAGCTCGGCGATCGGATCCACCGGGGCGGGGCGCGGCGTCGGCTCGGGGACGTCCTCGGCGCCCTCCTCGGAGTCCTCCTCGGCGGCGTCCTCCTCGAGCCGGAAGCGGACGCTCTGGGGCAGGTCCATGAACCGCGGCTCGACGTCGTTCGCCAGCGCCCAGCGCATCGCCCGCCACTCGGGGCTGAAGTCGGTGAACGGATAGAACGCGGCCCGGGCGGGCGCGTCGGGCGCGTAGACCAGCAGCGCGACGGGCGGGACCATCGTGTCGTGGGCCGCGAGGGGCACCACGGGCGCGGCGTCGGGGGGGCCCTCGATCAGGACGAGGTCCGGCGACCACGCCGCGAGCGCGCTCTCCAGGCCGCGGGCGCACCCGGGACCGTGGTGACGGACCCCGAACACCCGGATCTCGCAGGCGTCGGTCAGAGCACCTCCTGGCACGCGCGGTAGAGGTCCTTCCAGCCGCTGCGCTCCTTGACCACGGTGCGCAGGTACTCCAGCCAGACGACGCGGTCCTGCACGGGATCGCGAACGATCGCGCCCGTGAGGCCCGCCGCCACGTCGGCGGCGCGGAGGGTGCCGTCGCCGTAGAACGCGGCCATCGCCAAGCCCGCGGTGAGGACCGAGATCGCCTCCGCCGGGCTCAGGGTCCCGCTCGGCGACTTGAGCTTCGTGGCCCCGTCCTGGGTCGCGCCCGCGCGGAGCTCCCGGAAGATGGTCACGACGCGACGGATCTCGTCGAGCGCGGCCCCCTCCGACGGCAGCTCGAGCGCGCGCCCCACCTGCGCGACGCGCCGCTCCACGATCGTCATCTCCTCGTCGATGGTGTCCGGGGTGGGCAGGACGACGGTGTTGAAGCGTCGCGAGAGCGCGGAGGACAGCTCGTTGACGCCGCGGTCCCGGTTGTTGGCCGTGGCGATGACGTTGAAGCCCTTGGCCGCCTGCACCTCCGAGGTCAGCTCCGGGATCGGCAGCGTCTTCTCCGAGAGGATGGTGATCAGGTTGTCCTGGACCTCGCTGGGGATGCGGGTCAGCTCCTCGATCCGCGCGATCGCGCCGCGCTCCATGGCGACGTACACGGGGCTGGGCACGAGCGCGGCCTTCGACGGCCCCTCGGCGAGCAGGCGGGCGTAGTTCCAGCCGTACCGGACCGCGGCCTCGTCGGTCCCGGCGGTCCCCTGCACGAGCAGGGTGCTGTCGCCGCTGACGGCCGCCGCGAGGTGCTCGCTCACCCACGACTTGCCGGTGCCGGGCACGCCGTACAGCAGCAGCGCGCGATCGGTGGCGAGGGTCGCCACCGCGATCTCCACGAGGCGGGCCTTGCCGATGTACTTCGCCCCCACCTCGAAGCCGCTCTTCAGCGTGCCCCCGAGCAGGTACGTGCGGACCGCCCAGGGGGACAGCTTCCAGCGGGGCGGGCGCGGGCGGTCGTCGACCTCCGCGAGGGCGGCGAGCTCGTCGGCGTATTCCTGCTCCGCGTGGCGTCGGAGGACTCGGGGGGTGTCGGTCACGGGGTGTCTCCAAGGGGAGCGGGCGGGAGCCCGTCGAGGTCGCGCGCGAAGTCGATGCGGGCGGCGACGTGGTCGTGGAACGTGTCGATGGCGCTCTGCCAGGCGCGGCGGTTCGAGCGCAGCCCCTCGGTGCCGACGGGCGGCATCGCGGGGACTCGGTCGCCGAGCAGCGAGAGGGGGAGCTTGCGGGCCCCGGCGGCGACGCTGCGCTGCCAGGCGAGGTCCGACTCGGTGGCGGTGGGGGTGGACCCGATGCGGCCGATGGCCTCGCGGACCCCGTCCAGCCACAGGCGAGCCACGTCCTCGGGCCACGCGCCGTCCCAGGCGGCCAGGAGCGGCTCCCAGGCGCCGGACTTGCCCGCGACCCCGGCCGCCAGGAGGGGACGGATGCGGGCGCCTCGAGCGTCGGGGGGCATCACCCGCACGAGGTCGCCCAGGATCCCGAAGGCGTATCCCTCCCGCGCCTGGTCGCCGGGGGGCATCGTGCGCCAGGCGTCCCACAGAACGGGAGCCCAGCGCGGGTCCTCCCGCTCCACGGCGGCCGCGCTCGCGCCCAGCAGCAGCGGCCAGTCCTCGGCGGCGAACAGATCGACGATCGCGGCCGGGTCGGCGTCCCCCGCCCACGCCGACGGCGGCGTCCTCCGGAGCACCTGGTAGGCCCAGGACGCCTTGCGGCCGAACCCCGGCTTGATCTCGTCCCGCACCCCGTCCTCGGCCCAGTCGCCCGGCAGCTCCTCGGGGAGGTGGATCTCGAGCGTGGGCCCCGCCGTGCGCCCCAGCAGGCCCGCCAGGAAGCCTCTCTTCGCGGCCCCTTTGCCCACCCGGAGGATCCCTCGCGCGCGAGCCGCCATGCGGGCGCTCCACGCCGAGCCGGGCAGCTTCGCCAGGAGCTCGATCGCCTCCGTCCGCAGGCGCTTGGTCGACCCGGTGCGGCGGAGCTCGAGGAAGGGCTCGTCGTCCCGCGACAGCGACACGGCGATCGCCTGGATGAGGAGGCCTCGATCGCCGGAGCGCTCCGTGTCCCAGGTGGCCTCGAGCAGCTCGCGTCCCCCCGCGGGGTCGACCTCGCGGAGGCGGCACAGGGCGATGACCCGGTCGTCCAGCCGGCCCTCTTCGAACGTGCGCCGCAGGGCCTCCACGTCGACGTCCCCCGCGGGCGCGGGCGCCCCCTCGTGCTCGAGCACCCACCGCCAGCTCCGGTTCCGGGCCGCCAGCCAGCGTCCCCGCTCACCGACCACGGCGGCCAGCAGCGGCCGATGCGCCTTCTGACACCGCGTCAGCGCCCCGGGCAGGGCGCCGAAGGGCAGGCGCAGCCCTCGGGCGTGGAGCAGGGAGAGCGCCTCGGGCAGCAGCGGGGCCCGGCCGGGGAGGAAGAAGTCCTCGACGCGTCGGGCGACGGACGCGGAGCACGCGGGCGAGACCTCGTCCGGCGCGGCAGGGGGGGGCTCGGGCGCGTCTTCGGGGACCCGCCCCGCCCGGCGGAACCAGGACCGAGCGCCCGCGGCGAGCAGGATCCGCCGCTCGAGCGGCTCGTCGGCGCGAGACGCGAGGAGCCCGTCCACCGGCGTGCCCGTGGGCGGAAGCGCGCCGCCGCCCGACGTCCCGAGCAGCGCCAGGCGGCCGAGGGCCCGGGGGTCCGCGGCGGTCACGCGTACCCCTCGAACGCCGACTCGACCCGCCCGTCCACGCACGCCGCCAGGGGGACGAAGCGGGCCCCGTCCCACTCCCCCACCACGGTTGTCGGTCGCCCCCCCGCGAGCGCGGCGAGCGTCCAGTGGGCTCCTTCGGCCAGCGGAAGGCCCCGTCCGTTGCCGTCGCGCAGCCACCACCCTTCGGCGGTCGGGCACGGCACCGCGGACGCGAGGATGCAGGGCACGACCCACGTCCAGGGCACCTTCGACAGGGTCGCCGCCTGCTCATCGTAGAAGGCGTCGACGTGCGGAGCGGCCCCGGCGATGCCCCCGGACCAGGGCGTCGAGTTGCCTCGACGCGCGGCGATCGCGGCCCGCATCGGCGCGGCCGACGGGTGGTAGACGAGGTCGGCGTCGAACGTCTCGCCCAGGACGAAGCGCTGCTCGAACCCCATCGGGCCGCGGCTGTACTGCTGGATGAGCGCGCGCCGCCCGGTCGTCGTGCCCACGAGCCACGCCCGCTCCCGACGGAGGCCGTCGTCGTCCTCGTCTCGGAACCGCCCCACGAGCAGCCACCGGTCGGAGATCGTCGCGCCCCCGGAGAGGACCTCCTCGCGCCGCATCTTCCAGCCGACGGCCCGGCGGACGTCGGCCCGGAGGTCCGGGGACAGGGCGTCCACGCGGCCGTAGGCGTCGGCGAGGAGGGCGACGCGGCCGAGGCGGTCGAGCATGCGCTCGGGCCAGTCGGACGAGCTCCCGGGGATCGCCGCGAGCGACGCCACCCGACCCGCGAGGCCCGGGGCCTGGGCGTCCACGAGGGCCCGGGCCTGGGCGTGGAAGAAGCCGTCCGCCCGCGTCTCGAGGCGCGCGATGCCGTCGCGCACCACGTCCCGCAGCCACAGGTCGAGCGCGCGGATGCCCGCCGCCACGCGCCCCTCCGCCTGCGCCCGACGCTTCGCCCGCGCCTCCTCGCGCTTCGCTTCATCGGCGAGCTCCTCGGCGGTGGGCGGCAAGCCGGCCGCCTCCCGGTCGGCCCGGGCCTTCTCCCGCGCGACCTTCGACTCCTCCCGAGCTCGCTTCCGCGCGGCCGCCTCCTCCTTGGTGGCGAGCCATGCGTCCACGTCCGGGGGCACGGTCTGCTCGAAGTCCGCCCCGCTCTGGGCGCGGTAGAGCATGAGGCCGAGCAGGTGCTTGCAGTAGCGGGTGCGGCGGGCGGCCGGGCAGGTGCAGTACGGAGCCCGATCCTCGAGCCGGACGCGGACGTCGTAGTTGCGCTTGCCGGACCCCTTCGCCGAGCCCCAGATCACGCGCGGGTCCTCGCCGAGGCGGGCCCACTTGTCCCGGCGGACGAGCGCTCGGCCGCGCTTCAGGACGCCGGCGTCGGCGGCCAGCGACTCGGCTTCCTGCACGGTGGGAGGGGTGCCCGTCATCGGGGGCGGAAGAGTAGCAACGGGGGGTGCGTCGGTCAGGCGCGGACGAGCGACGCGACGGCCTCGACGTGCGCGGGGGTCGTGCCGCAGCAGCCCCCGACGATCGTCGCCCCGGCCGCGATCCAGCCCGCGGCGGCGGCCGCGTAGGGGCCCGGCGCCGAGGGACCCTCGCTCCGCCACCCGACGATCGGGTCGGGCTCGCCCACGTTCCCGTACCCGCCGAAGGGGACGCCGATCCCCGCGAGCCCGGGGAGCAGCTCGGTGATGCGGGGGGGGCGAGCGCAGTTCACGAGGACCGCGGCCACCCCGCGCCGGACCGCCTCCCGCAGGGTGTCCACGAGCACGTCCGCGGCCAGGAGGTCGCCGGACGGGCCGACGGTGAGGGAGAACCAGACCGGCAGGCCGGTGGCGAGGGCGGCGTCGGCGGCGATGAGGGCTTCGCCCGCGTGGGGGAACGTCTCGCAGAGCAGCAGGTCGGCGCCCGCGTCGCGCAGCGCCACGGCCATGCGCCCGTGAGCGTGCGCGGCGAGGTCCGCGGGGGGCGACAGGTCGGGCCGCCAACAGTCCTCCAGGGGCGCGATCGATCCCGCGACGCGGCCCGATCCGACGGCCGCCCGCGCGATCCCCACGGCGGCCTCGGTGAGGCGTCGCCACCGGTCGGGATCGGGGTCGCGCCGGAGCGACCAGGGATCCGTGCGGAAGGTATTGGCCGTGTGCACCGTCGCGCCCGCCGCGGCGTAGTCCCGGTGGATCGCGGCGAGCACGTCGGGGGCGTCCTCGATCGCGGCGGCCGTCCACAGCGGCAGGGGCGTCGGCACGCCGCGCCGCGCGAGCTCCGTCCCCACCGGACCGTCCAGGACCACGATCGTCATCGACGCATCATTCACTCCGAGGCCGGGAGATCAAGGCGCAGATCCCGACCCCCGTGAGTGTGACACCGGACGGCGCCCTCTCTAAACTCCGCGCATGACTACGGTTCGGGTCCTGATCGAGATCGACGACACCGAGTACAGCGTCGTACACCAGATCGAGACCGAAGATCCGATCGTCAAGACGCTCCAGAAGATCGCCAAGTCCGAGCAGATCCCCCTGCGCACCAAGAGCGGGCGTCCCTATCCCTGGACCGTCGAGGGGCCGGACGTCCGCCCGGGCCGCGAGGGCGGCTGGACCGACCTCACGCGCACCCAGACCACCGAGCGGATCGAGGAGTGGTACACCGAAGAGGAGCGATCGGACACGGACGACTACCTCTTCCGCCTGAAGTTCTTCATCCCCGGCGCCGTCGAGGCCATCAACGAGAAGCAGCAGGCCGAGAAGATCGCCGAGATCGAGCGACGCATGGCCCAGCGCGCGGCCGAGCGCGAGCAGGCCGCGGCCGCCGAGCGCGAGGCCGCCGTGGCGGAGATGGGGACCGCCGAAGACTTCACCATGGCGCCCCCGCCGCCACCCCCGCCACCCCCGGGGCTCACCACCGCCGTGCCGGACGCGCCCCCGCCGGACGCGCCCGCCCCGCACGCGCCGCCCCCGCCCGTCCCGCCGCCCCCGCCGGGGCTCACCACCGCCGTGCCGGACGCGCCCGCCCGACCCCGACCGCCCGCCCCCCGGCCGCCCCCGCCCGTCCCCGACGTGGACGAAGACACCGTCACCCAGCGGGTGGCGTCCCATCCCCCCGCGGCCCGGCCCGCCCAGGACCGGATCAAGCGCGCGCCGAAGCGGAAGAAGCGGAAGGCGGCCCCGCCCCCGAAGAAGAAGGGGCCGCCCAAGTGGGTCTACGCCGCGGGCGCGGGCGTGCTCGTTGTGGGGGGCCTGGTCGCGGCGATGATGGGCGGGGAGCCCGAGCCCGAGCCCACCCCGGTCCCGACGCCCATGCCCACGCCGCCGCCCGTGACGGACCTGGTGATCAAGAAGGAGGAGACGCCGGAGCCCACGCCGCTGCCCGAGGCCACGCCGGTCCCCGTGAAGCTGGAGACCTTCTTCAGCAAGGGCCAGATCACGAAGTACACCGCGAAGCAGGACGCGGCGCGGCTCACGTCGTTCGCGCAGACCGACGTGCTGCTCTTCTACAAGGCGAACCACCCGGCACCGGGCGAGGCGCACATCATCGAGCTCGAGGGCCGGTTCCGCGTGGAGATCACCGACACCAGCTCCGGCATCTTCACGGGCGGCTCGGCGATCACGGTCCCGGGCACGGTCACCGTGGGGACCCCCACCAGCGTCTCGCTGCGCTTCGACGGCAAGAAGCTGACGGTGAACGTCGGCGGGAAGCGGAAGTCGGCCACCATCGGCGGCAGCTCCGGCT
The DNA here is from genome assembly GCA_964512225.1 of uncultured Rickettsiales bacterium. Classification (GTDB taxonomy): domain Bacteria; phylum Myxococcota_A; class UBA796; order UBA9615; family UBA9615; genus CAZEKB01. The sequence continues at coordinate 40,300 of CAZEKB010000057.1, forward strand.
TCCCGCGCTGGCGCATCAAGGTCCCGGGCGACGCGACCCTGACCGGGTTCGTCGCCAAGGCCCCCCCCATGGAGTAGCCGCGGGGGCTACATCGTGTGCGACGTCAGCACGGCGATGGTCGGCCACGCCACCACCCCGAAGCCGGGCGCGTAGTAGTAGTAGTCCGGCCCGTCGGTCTGCTCGATCTTGATGGCGAGGTACGGCGGGTACAGCCCCACGTTGTCCTCGGTGACCTCGTAGTTCGCGGTCGTCTCGAACGCCTGCGGGGGCGAGCCGTCGTCGCGGGTGATCGTGCCCGCGAGGTGGGTCGTCCAGGTATCGCCGAGCTCCGGCAGGTTCGGGCGCACGTCGCCGATGTCGTAGGTGGTCTCCGTGTGGGCCACCTCGTTGTTGCCGGCGATCGTCGTGTTCGAGTCCACGATCTTCTCGGTGATGTGCAGGCCCGCCGAGTCGCAGTGCAGGTACTCGTACTTGGAGCTGGTGTGGCTCGCGCCGGTCTGGCTCCAGCTGTCCTGGGTCAGGAGCGTCACCGTGCCCGCGCCCGAGTCCATCTCGTAGACCGAGATGACCCGCGCGCCGGTCCGCTGCGTGTTCGACCAGGAGTACGTGTACGAGCTGGTCATGCTGTGCACGCCGTGCATCGTGAGGCAGCCGGGGGCGGGGTCCGGGCCCGCGTCGTCGTCGTCGACCGCGTCGTCGTCGTCGACCGCGTCGTCGTCGTCCACGGCGTCGTCGTCGTCGACCGCGTCGTCGTCGTCCACGGCGTCGTCGTCGTCCACCGCGTCGTCGTCGTCCACCG
>CAZEKB010000058.1:0-19098 GCA_964512225.1 uncultured Rickettsiales bacterium
GCAGCTACGCTTGACCGACAAGTCGCTGTCCAGCATCACTTTTCGGGCAAAGCCCCACGAGGGGGTCGACGCACCGGGGGTGAAGCACCCGCGCCCCCGCGCGCGCCAGCTCCGCGGCCCGTCGCCAGCTCAGGCGAGGGAGGGTCTTCGCCTCGGGATCGACGGCAGGGTCCGCTGTCATGACCCCGGGGACGTCGCTCCAGATCACGACCTCGCGGGCGCGCAGGGCCCGGGCGAGCAGCGTCGCGGTGAGGTCGCTCCCGTCGCGGCCCAGCGTCGTCGTCCGCCGGTCGGGGGTCGCCCCGATGAACCCCGGGACGACGGGGATCCCGTCGCCCACGGCGAGGCGAGTGAACGCCCGATCGGTGGCGGGTCCATCGACCCGCGCTTCGCCGAACCGCTCGTCGGTGAGGACGTACTCCCGAGCGTCGACCGCGTACGCGGGGAGCCCCCGCGCCTCGAGCGCCTCGACCATCCACAGAGCGGAGAGACGCTCCCCGAACGACAGGACGAGGTCCCGTCGCGCGCGGAGGAGGCGGGCGGCGTCGGCCAACGACGAGCCCCCGAACTTGTAGACGGTGCAGGTCATCGGGCACCTCCCGCCCGCGCCAGGCGGGGCGCGTCCAGGGCGCGGCCCAGGTCTTCGCAGAGGTCTGCGGCGTCCTCGATCCCCACGCTGAGGCGCACCAGGCCGTCGCCGATCCCGGCGTCGGCGCGGGCTTCGGGGGACATGGCGGCGTGGGTCATCGTGGCGGGGTGGGCCACGAGGCTCTCCACTCCGCCGAGCGACTCGGCGAGGCTGAAGCGCTGCAGCCGCCCCAGGGTGTCGAGCACGTCGGCGGGGTCGAGCTCGAAGCTCACCATCGCCCCGAAGCCGCGCTGCTGGCGCCGGGCCACCGCGTGACCGGGGTGCGTCGAGAGCCCCGGGTGGTGGACCGCGAGGACCCGCGGCCGGCCCTGAAGGAGGTCGACGATCGCTTCGGCGTTGCGCAGGTGGACCGCCATGCGGGCCTGGAGCGTGCGGACCCCGCGGAGCGTGAGCCACGCGTCGAACGGCGACCCGGTGACGCCGAGGCAGTTGGCCCACCACGCGAGCTCCTCGCCGAGGGCTGCGTCGCGCGCGATCACGGCGCCTCCCACCACGTCGCTGTGCCCGTTGAGGTACTTGGTGGTCGAGTGCACCACCACGTCGGCGCCGAGCTCGAGCGGCCGCTGGAGCGCGGGCGACAGGAACGTATTGTCGACGACCAACAGCGCGTCCGGAGCCTCGGCGCGCACCGCCGCGATGTCGGTGACGCGCAGCAGGGGGTTGCTGGGCGTCTCGACCCATACGAGGCGCGCGGGGCTCGCGAGGGCGGCCCGGCGCGACGCCGGATCGGTCAGATCGGCGAAGTCCACGCGACAACGAGCCCGGCGATACGCGTCGAGCAGCCGCCAGGTGCCCCCGTAGCAGTCGTGCGGGGCGACGATGCGATCGCCCGGCTCCAGCAGCTGCAGGACGGTCGTGATGGCGGCCATGCCGGAGGCCGTCACCACCGCGCCGGCCCCGCCTTCGAGGGCGGCGAGGGTCTCGGCGAGCAGGGCTCGGGTGGGGTTCCCGGAGCGGGTGTAGTCGAACCGACGGGGGCGGCCCGGGGCTTCGAACGTGTAGTTGCTGGAGAGGTGGAGCGGCGGGATCACGGCGCCGTGTTGGGCGTCGCGCTCGATCCCGGTGCGGACGGCGACGGTGGAGGAGCTCATGCCGCCACCTCGACACGCGCGCTCAGGGCGCGGCGCAGGACGGGCGCGAGGGCGGCCGTCTCCTTGAGGAAGCCGTCGTGGCCGAACAGCGTTCGGATCTCCGCTCGCTCCACGCACGGGAGGCGCTGCTCCAGCTCGTCGAGCAGCCACGGCGGGACGAGCTCGTCGCCGGTGAACCCGACGACCGTCGTCGGACAGCGGATCGCCTCGGGCCGGACGGCGTGGGCGTCGATGGCGGCCGAGAGCGCGACGAACTCGGCCGCGGAGAACCGCGCGGAGAAGGTCGCGCCGTGGTGGGTCAGCCACCCCACGAGGTCGCGGTGGTCGTCGAAGCGCTCGTCGAGTTCGACCGCGCTGCGGTACGTCGTCAGGGCGAGGGCGCGGGCGAGGGCGAGGCCGGTGTCCGGGGCCGACTCCACGATCCGACGCTGGACCCACCGGCGGGCGACGGCCAGCGCGTGCGATCGGTGGGCCGCGCCGAGGACGACGAGCCGGTCGACGCGATGGGGCGCGAGCTCGGCCAGGGCGAGGGCGACCAGGCCCCCGTAGGAGCAGCCCACGGCGTCGATGGTGGGGATGTCCAGGGCGTCGAGGAGACCCAGCACCCGGCGGGCTTCGTCGTGGGTGGTGACGCCGCGGTGGGCGCGCGGTCGGAGGCTGAGGAGGCGTCGTCGGCCGGGGTCGAGCGGGGCTCCGTCGCCGGCGAGGTCGGTCCACCAGCGCAGGTCGGGGTTCGCGCTGATGCCTCCGAGGACCAGGATCACGGGCGCTTCGGGCGGGCCGACGAGGGTGGGGGAGTTGCCGGACGTGCAGTACGCGTCCGATGTCTTCGAGAGTGTCATGTTCGCCTCCGAGCGAGAATCCTCGGAGGCCGTCCGCGAGCCCTGGACACCGCGGGACTGCGGCGCTCGCGGGACTCATCTTCCGGCACCCCGAGCGGGGTCCGCAGGAATTGGCACCATCCCGTATTCGGGGGTTGCCTCGGCGTCGTAGGGCCTGTCCCTCAGCCGATCTTCATGAGTTGCCCGGTCATTGTTGCCGGCCGCCCGTGCGACCGTCAACCCGACGGACGCGGGCCGAACTCGGTCCTGCGCCGCGCTGGAGGTCGTGCCGAGCCGCCCGGAACAGGACCTTGATCGTCGCCTGCCGGCCCGTGCCCCGGGGTCGGCGGACCGATCGGGCGAGGTAGGCTGCGCCCGATGCGTCGCCCCCTCGCCTCCGGACTCGCCCTCTTCCTGCTCCTGCCCGGCTGCGGCCTGTGCTGGCCCCGAGGCGGCTCGCTCCAGCAGTGTCCCGGGGACGACGACGACGGCACCGACGACGACGACGCGACCGACGACGACGACGCGGTGGACGACGACGACGCGACCGACGACGACGACGGAGTGGACGACGACGACGACGCGACGGACGACGACGACGCGGTCGCCGACGAGTGCCTCGCGCCCCGGACCCGCCCCGCACAGTTCGACGCCGTGGACGACTTCGGCTACGGCTGGGTCACGACCGACTCGGCGGACCTCCCCTTCTGCTGGTTCGACGTCGACGTGGTGGACCAGGAGACCAACCGGCTGAGCAGCGCCGGCGCCACCGCCGAGCACACGCGCATCGAGTGGGACGTCGTCTGGTACGGCGAGGTGGCCCCGACCGTGCGTCTCGACATCAACGGCACGCTCAACTTCGCCTACCAGAGCTCGCACAACCCCAACAACAGCTGCGACTTCCACAGCTGGGACGAGCCCTCGGTGGCGGGGTTCTGGGACAACCTGAACATGACCGACGACGGGGCGGGGACCCTGCGGTTCGGGGTGGTGGGCGACCCCGGGAGCCGCATCGCGATCTCCTGGTGGGACGCCGTGTTCCACGACCAGTTCCCGGGCGACCCCATCTCGTTCCAGATCCTCCTGTTCGAGGCCGACCACCACGTGGAGGTCCACTACCTGGACGTCGAGGCCGGGGAGTGGGACGTCGACTTCGGTCGCGGGGCGACGATCGGGCTGCACGCCGAGGGCGCCGCGCTCGTCGGGTGCAACGAGAACACCGTCCGCAACGAGTTCTCGATCGCCTACTGGCCGCCGCTCTGAGCGCGTCCCCTCCGGACCGGGCGGGGGGCCGGATCGCCGACTGGGTGGTGGACCACCGCCGGACGATGCTGGCCGCGGTCCTTCTGGTGAGCGGGCTGGCGGCGTGGGGCGCGAGGGACCTCCGGTTCGATACCTCGATCGACGCCTGGTTCCTCGACGACGACCCGATGGTGGTGTCCTACGAGGCGTTCAAGGAGCGCTTCGGGGCCGACGAGGTCGTGCTCGTGGCCCTCACCGCGGACGGGGGCGTGTTCGCGCCCGAGGTGCTGGGCTCGCTCCAGCGCATCCAGGACGCCGCCGCCGAGGTGCCCCACGCCGTCGGCGTGCACTCGCTGCTGGACGCCCCGATCGTGCGTCGCGAGGGCGGCGTCGTGATCGTGGGCGACCTCGTGGAGGAGCTCCCGGGCACGGCCGCCGAGGCCGACGTGCTCGCCGCGCGCGCCCGGGCCTCCCCCCTGATCCACGAGCGCCTCGTCACCGCCGACGCGAAGACCGCGCTGCTCGCCGTCGAGCTGGATCCCGCCCACACGGACCTCGAAGAGAAGATCGCCTTCGTCGACGCCGTCCAGGAGGTGGTGGATGCGGAGCTCGCCCGCTCGCCCGGTCCCACGGTCACCCTGGCGGGGCTCCCGGTCCTCGACTCCGGGCTCGGCGGCCTCGCCCGGGAGGACTCGCTCCGCATCGGGCCGATGTCGTCGACCGTGATCATCATCGTCGGTCTGCTGGTCTTCGGGCGGCTGCGCACCTCGATCGTGCCCCTGGTGGTGGTGGCGCTGGCGCTGCTGTGGGTGCTGGGCTTCATCGGGGCGGTGGGGTGGGGGTTCGGGATCCTCGGCGGCCCCCTGCTCAACGTGATCCTGGCCGTGGGCGTGGCGGACTCGGTGCACGTCATCGCCGACGCGCTGCACCGCACCTCCCGGGGCGAGGAGCCGATCGCGGCCCTGCGGGCGAGCCTCCGCGAGCTGCTCGTGCCCTGCTTCTTCACGAGCATCACCAGCGTCGCCGGCTTCCTCGCGCTGACGTCCAGCGAGATCGGCCCCGTGCGCGAGTTCGGCGTGCTCTCCGCGCTGGGGGCCTTCGGCGCGTTCCTCCTCACGTTCACGTTCCTGCCCTGGTTCGTGGCGTGGGTGAAGCCCCCCGGGCCGGGGTTCCTCGCGCGGCAGCAGACCGGGCCCCTGGCGCGGCTCCTGGCGCGGATGGCGGAGCCGTCTCCGCGCGCGGCTCGGCGCGTGATCGTCGGGTTCGTGCTCGTCCTCGCGGCCTCGGCTTGGGGCATGACGCACGTGCACGTGGGCGCGAACCCGATCCGGTACTTCCGCGAGGGGTCCCCGGCGCGCGAGGCGACGCTGGAGGTGGAGGAGCGCGTGGGGGGATCGGCGACGCTCGAGCTGCTCATCGACGCCCCCGGCGGGGGGCTCCGCGACCCGGAGGTCCTGGGTCGGCTCGCCGCGCTGGAGGCGTGGCTGCTGGACCGTCCGGGCGTGACGTCCGTGGCCTCCGTGCTGGACGTGCTCCGCGCCACGAACGAGGCCATGACCGGGGACGCGGGGCTCCCCACGACGCGCCGCGGGGCGGCCCGGCTGCTGCTGCTCGTCGAGGGCGAGGACGGCTTCGCGGACGTAGCCCAGGACGACGCGTCGGTGGGCAGGATGAGCGTCGCGTTCGAGATGCGGCGGCTCGAGCAGATCATCGAGCTGGCCCCCGTCCTGCAGGCGCGACTCGCGGCCGACGGAGACGATGCGCTGTCGATCTCCGCGACCGGGTACGGCCTGCTGTTCGCGCGGCTCGACGGGTACCTCGTGGACTCCCAGGTCCGCGGTCTGCTGCTCGCGTTCGCGGTGATCACGCTGATGATGGGGGTGCTCCTGCGGTCGATCCCGCTGGCGTTCCTGGCGATGATCCCCAACCTCGCGCCGATCGTCGTCGCCCTGGCGATCATGGCGCTGCTCGACATCCCCCTGGACCCGGGGACGTTGATCGTCGGGCCCCTCGCGCTGGGGTTGGTCGTGGACGACACGGTGCACTTCCTCGTGCGCTACCGACGGCTCCGGGACGACGGCGCGCTCCCCGCCGACGCGGTCGCGGGCGCCGTCCGGCACACCGGGCGCGCGATCGTGCTCACGACGGTCCTGCTGAGCGCGTCGTTCCTCACGCTGCTGTTCGCGAGCACCGCGATGGCGATGCACTTCGGCGTGATCGCGGCGCTGGTCGCCGTGCTCGCGCTGGTCGCCGACCTCGTCGTGCTCCCCGCGGCCCTCGTCCTTCGACACCCCCGGTCGGCCTGAGACGACCGCCGCCCGAGCGGTCTCGCGGGCTGCGCCTATGATCGCGGCATGTCCTTCCCGAGGTCCCTGGCGGGGCTCGCGCTCGCGGGCGCGGCGGCCTGCCTCCCCGTCGACGAGCCCGATCCCGTCGGCGAGGAGCCCACGCCGTACGAGCTTCCTCCCCTGGACGACCTCCCCTGGCCCCCGCCGCCCGACCCCGGCGAGTCCTGCGCGCGGGCCGACTTCGAGCTGCCCGCGCCGGACGTCGCCGCCGCGGTGGGCCTCGTGCACCTCGGCCTGTCGTCGGGCCTGCTCCCGGTCGGCGTATCGGAGCGCATGGACGTGGAGGTGCGGCGCATCGGCACGGGCGAGGTCGACGTCGACTTCGACGGCGCCGTGCAGCTCGAGCCGCCCCCGGGCGTGACCCTCGAGGGGGCCCTGGAGGCGACCGCGGGGGAGCTGTCGGTGGGGGTCGTGTTCGAGACCCCGGGGCTGCATCGGCTGGAGTCGCGCGTGGCCGACGGTCGCACGGGCACGGTCGAGGTGTACGCCTACGAGAGCGAGCTCCCGCGGTGGGACCTGGAGGTGGACGAGGCCGAGTTCGCGGCGATGGTGGCGGCGCCGGACGACGGCATCCGCGTCGCCGGGACGCTGGCCATCGACGGGGTCGACTACCCCACCACCCTGCGGATCCACGGCGGCACCAGCCGCGCGTTCCCCAAGAAGTCGCTCCGCTTCGACCTCGACCCGGGCTCGGTCCTCCCCACCGGGCAGAACCACCTCGTGCTGCGGGCCGAGTGGAACGACAAGACGATGCTCCGCAACCACCTCGGCATGCAGCTCTTCCGCGACGCCACCTCGCTGCCCACGCCCGCCACCGAGCCGGTCCACTTCCGGATCGGCGGACGCTTCTACGGCCTGATGTGGTGGGTCGAGCGAATCGACGGCGACTTCCTGCGGCGGCGCGGCCTCGCCGACGGGAGCATGTACGAGGGCGAGCCCGAAGACGACTTCTTCGCGTTCGACGCCTTCGCGCCCCTCGACGATCCGGCCGACTACCGACAGGTGTACATGCACAAGAAGGGCGACGAGGACTACGCCGGCCTGATCCACCTCATCGAGGACGTGCTCACCACCGACTCCGCCGACTTCCTCGAGGTGCTGCTCGCGACCGTGGACGTGGACTCCTACCTCGTCTACCTGGCGGCCATGGCCGCGCTCCAGAACCAGGACCACGTGAAGAAGAACTTCTATCTGCGCCGCGACCCCGCCGCCTCGGACGACCGCTGGGTCTTCTATCCGTGGGACGTCGACCTCGGCTTCGGCCACCTGTGGTCCGCGGAGGAGAGCACCACCAGCGAAGAGATGTTCACCGACGGAGACCCGCACCACGGCCTCTGCCCCGGGTTCTGCAGTCGCCTCATGACCCGCGTCTGGGAGGAGCCCGAGCTCGGGGAGAGGTACGAAGCGATGGTGCGCCGGGTGCTCCGCGACTACCTCACCGAGGAGCTCGTCTCGGCCCGCGCCCGCGACTTCCTCTGTCGCGCCGACTGGGACCTCGCGGCCGACGTGCGGAAGCGGAGCACGGCGGAGGAGTATCCGGGCCGCGTGGACGAGCTGATCGACTTCGTCCGGGCCCGCAGCGAGCTCCTGAGCGGGGAGTGGGAGTGACCGGCCGCCTCCGCTGCGTCGCTCCGGCGGCCCTCGCGTTCCTCGCGAGCGCACCGGCCGCCGCGCACATCGGCATGCCCCCGCTCGCGCTGGAGGTGCGTCCCCCCGCCGGCGGCGGCGAGGTCCTGGGGCTGGAGGCGACCTTCGGGCTCCTCCGCGCGCCCGACGGAGACGAGTTCTCCTGGCACTGCCACGAGACGGTCGCCCAGCCGTCGGGCGTCGTCATGCCGCGATACGCCGAGAGCGCCGACGGCGCGCTGCTGGCCTGGATCCCCCTGCTCGGGCAGGGGCTCGACGCCGACCAGACGCTGTACCGCTCGGCCGACGGGTGCGACTGGGGGCCGGTGGACGGCCTGTCGGGGCGGGTCGTCACCGCGGCCGCGTTCCTTCCCGACGACCCCGGCCGCGCCCTCGCGGCCACGGGGGACCTGAAGGCCACCAACGGGATCTTCGCGTCCGCGGACGGGGGCGTGACGTGGGCCCCGACGGGCGCCGCGGACCTCGATCGCGTCGTCCGCAGCCTCATCGTGGCGCAGGCCCCGGGGGCGGCCTGGGCGGTCACGCTCCGGATCGATCCGCTCGCCGCGTTCGTGATGCGCAGCACCGACGGCGGGGACACCTGGCAGGAGCACCCCGTGCCCGCGGGGGACGGGGGCGAGATCCCGCTCTACGACGTGGTCGCCGCGTCGCCCGCCGATCCGCTCACGGCCTGGATCCGGTTCGCGGGCACCGTGGAGGACCGGCTGTTCATCACGACCGACGGCGGCGCGACGCTCCGGGAGATCTTCGCTGCCACGGGGAGGATCCACGACGCCGAGGCGACGGGCGACGGTCTGTGGGTCGCGACCGAGGTCGACGGCCTGCTGCACGCGCCCGACGGGGAGTCGCTCGCCCCCGTCCCCGGCGCCCCCGCGACCCTGGCCCTCGGCGTCGACGCCCGCGGAGTCCACCTCGCGCTCGACCACCGCGTCGAGGGCGCGGTGCTCGCCACCGGCGGCCTCGAGGGGTTCGAGCCGCGCCTGTGGTTCGACGACCTGACGGGCCCCGCCGCGTGCCCGCCCCAGTCCGACTCGACCCTGCTCTGCGATCCCTTCTGGGACCAGGTCCTCGAGACGCTGCCGGGCCCGGGAGACGACGACGACTCGGCCGACGACGACGACTCCGGCGACGACGACGACTCGGCGGACGACGACGACTCCGCGGACGAGCTCCCCGACCCCGAGGGGTGCTGCGAGAGCTCCCTGGTCGCGGCCCCCGCGTCCGGGGGGGCGGTCCTGCTCTACGCCTTCGCCCTGGTGCGCCGCCGCCGCACGCCCAGCACCAGCAGGGCGTAGGCGAGCAGGTTCCCGCCCGGGCGCGTCCCGCCGACGCTCGCGGCGCACCCGCACCCGGCATCGGAGGTGATTGTCACCGTGGCCCCGGCGGTGAAGGTGCCGTCGCTGATCTCGTACTCGAACGAGTCCTCAGGCACCTCGTCGTCGAGGCTGTAGACGACCGTCCCGCTGTCGATCCGCGCCGTCGCGTGGTCCGACGGGGTGAGGCTCACGATCGTGAGGGGCTGGCCGTCCGGCTCGATGTCGTTGGCGAGGACGTCGATGACGAACATCACCCCCACCTCCGCCTCGACTGCGTCGTCGACCGCGATCGGCGGGTCCTCTCGCCCCTCGAGCGTGACGGTGACGGTCGCCTCCGTGGCCGCCGCCCCGTCGAGGGCGCGGTAGGTGAACGTCCGCGTGCCGTAGGCGTCGCGCGCGGGGGTGTACGTGCCCGCCGCGAGGTCGACCACGCCGTCTTCGGGCGGGACCGCGACCTCGAGGGTGAGGACGTCGCCGTCGGGGTCCGAGTCGTTGGCGAGGAGCGTGTCTGTGACGCCGGTGACGACCACCTCCTCGGTCCCCGCGAGGGCGTCGTCCCCGGCGATCGGGGCCCGATTGGTCCGCATCATCAGCGACTCGGACGGGACGCCGTCGTCCAGGAGGAAGAGCATCCACCACCCCAGCGGCGCGACGATCGAGTCGGGCGGCGCCGTGACGCGCAGCGACTCGCCCTCCACCGTGAAGTCCAGCGGCACGCGGCGCTGGTCCGGGTTGAAGGAGTGGGTGACGGAGGAGACGCGCATCCACACGACGTCGTCGATCGCGGCCGCGTCGGGCGTCTCCACGGTGAAGGTGTCCCCGTAGGTCACCCTCTCGGGGGCGCTCGTGATCGTGGGCCGCGCCCCGCGGAAGAGGTAGCCGGGGCGGTAGAACTCGAGGTTCGCGTACGTCCCCTCGCCGGGCCACCCGCCTCCCGACGAGAGCACGCGGCCGTCCGGGAGCAGCAGCGCCGTGCTGTGGTAGAGGCGCGGCGTCGCCATCGGCGCGACCTCCCGGAACGTCTCGGTCGCCGGGTCCCAGAGCTCGACCTCGAAGACGGTGTCGGTGTCCGGATTGAACTCCGGGGCGCGGGTGCCCCCGGTGATCAGCACGGTGCCGTCGGGCAGCAGCGTGGAGTTCACGTGGTGCCGGGGGTGGCCCATGGGCGTGCTCTCCCGGAACGCGGGCGCGGGGTCGCCCAGATCGATCAGCTCGACCGACGCGGTCGTCTCGCGCTCGGGGTGGAAGCGCAGGCCGCCGAACACCGCGATCTTCCCGTGCTCGTACATGACCGACGTGCCCGAGTCGCGGTCGCCCCAGATGCTCTCGGCCACGTCCTCCCATTCGCCGGTGCCGGTCGGATCGAGGTAGGCGGCCGTGTCCTGCGGCCCGGCGGAGAAGACGCGACCGTCCGGGGCGAGGTAGTTCCAGGGGTACAGGGGCAGGGGGCGGACGGCGTCCACGAGGTCCCGGTACGTCATGGTCGCCGCCTCGAAGACCTGCGGCAGCGGGTTGCTCGTCACGACCGTGTCGACGCTGCCCGAGACCACGAGGGTGTCGCCGTTCGCGAGCAGCGTGTTCGTCGGGTACCAGCGGCCCGCGTTGAGGAGCGGCATCTCGATGAACTCGTCGAGCCAGGGGTCGTAGATCGACGTGTTGGGCAGCCCGATCAGGGGCTCCGGCCCGAGGTGGCCGCCGGTGAGCAGGATCCGCCCGTCCGCGAGCTGGGAGTGGCCGACGCAGAAGGCGTCGTACCCCGGCTGTGCCGCCTCGCGGCTCTCGAGCGTGACGGGGTCGAGGATGTAGAGCTGCCCCCACCAGCCGAGCTCGTCCTCGTATCGGCCCCAGAACAGCAGCTCGCCCGTGCTCGGCAGCAGCACGAGGTGGATCGAGACCGAGTCCATCGGCACCGTGTCGCTCCACGCCCCGGGGTGGTCGGGGTCGCCCCCCCCGAAGGTCACCTCGACGTCGTCGAGGTCGTGGTCGGCGGTGAGCCCCCCGGACCGCGCGGTGAAGAGGGCCCGCGCTTCGTAGGGGACGAGCCCCGGCACCGCGAGGCTGTTGAAGACCGGCGTCGGGGCCCCCCGGGGGGGGGTGACCACGACCGAGACCGTGCCCGCGTCCACGACGACGTCGACGTCCAGGAACTCTTCGGCGGTCGACAGCGGGAACGGGACGGGCGCGGCCGCCACGAAGGTCTCGTCCCAGTGGACCGAGACGTGGTGTCCGCCTCCCTCAACCTCGTCGGCCGGGAAGCCGCCGTCGGCGAAGTTGTCGTACACGTCGAAGCCGATCCCCAGCGAGCTCGCGAAGCCGGGCTCCTCCGCGTCGCCGACCACGTTGCCGGTGGTCCCGAACGCGGACGTCGCCAGGAGCGTGAAGCCGAGGCCGTCGGCCGGGAGCTCGCCCGCAGGGGGGCGGATGCGGAAGGAGAACGACGCCTCGACGCGGGCGTGCGCGCCGGGATCCGTGAGGTCGAACGCGATGCCGTCGCAGTTGCGGGAGCCCGCGGCGGCGAGGCGGAGCACGGAGCCCCGGGGGTCGGCCACGACCTCGGCCGGGATCACGTCGCAGGCGGGGTGGTCGCCGGGCGCGTTGGTGGTGAAGGGCGTGCCCGCGCCCTCGGCCTCGAAGTCCTGGACCGTGGCCGCCGTCGCGACGCTCGCCGCGGTGACGCAGAGGCTGAAGGCGATCCATGGGGGGAGGGCGCGGGGCACGGCGAGCGACGTCCTCAGAACCGTACCCGGCAGCTCAGGCCGATGCGATGGCTTCGTCGACTCACCACCTCGTCGCTCTCGAGGCGGAAGACGTACTCGACCGCGATGCGCGGCCCCGCGGGCACGTCCCAGCCGACGCCGCCCCCCACCAGCCCGAACGCATCGGCCTCGGGCAGGCGGCTGTCCAGGGAGTCCGCCCGGTCCCCGCCTCCCCCGACGACGTTCGCGGTCAGGCCCCGGGGGAGCGTGAAGCTCGCGCGGCCGACGAAGCCGTGTCCGGGGCCCCGCTCGGCGTCGAGCGACAGCGAGTAGCGCAGGTCCAGGAACAGGGGGCCGACGTATACGCGGACGTCGGGCGAGACGACGGTCGCGACGGCGTCGACGAAGGTGAGTCGGCGCAGACGAACGCGGATCTGCAGGCCGAACGGGAACTCCCAGCCCGGCTCCACGGCGACGGTCCAGCGCGGAGAGAAGGTCGCGGTCGGGTTCAGGCCCGCCTCGGCCTCGAGGACGAAGCCGGGCGCGAGGGACATGCCCAGGAACGCGGCCCAGCGGACGTCGGTCCAGCGCGTCCCCGTCGTGGCGTCGCCGAACCCCCGCGAGATCGCCGCGATCGACGTGCCCAGTGTGAGGCGGGGGAGCGGTCGCCCGGAGAAGGCGGCGCCGAGCCGGAGGCCGTCCTTGGTCTCGTGGACCGCCTCGTAGGCGAGATCGACCGTCGCTTCGAGGCGCCAGGCGGCCCGCGTGTGCTCGTGCAGGGCGCCGCACGCGAGCCGATCCCCTCCCTCGGTACACAGGCGCACGAGCTCGGCTCGCCCCCCGGTGGGATCGCCCGCGCGCCACCGCGCGATCGCCCGGTTGCGGGCCACCACCGGGTCCGCCAGCGTCGACGGCAGCAGGCGGGCGTAGGCCTCGGCGGCGGCCGCCCAGTCCTCGCGCCACAGGGCGACGTCGGCCCGGAAGCGCGCCGTCTCCGGGTCCTCGAAGGCCGCGGGGGGCAGGCCCGCGAGGATCGCGTCCGCCGCGTCCGGGTCGCCGCTCCAGGCCAGCAGCCGCGCCTTCAGCACCGCCGCGAGGGTGTGCTCGGGGTGCGCGGCCAGCACGCTCTCGACCACCTCGAGGCCTTCGGGGTACCGCTCCAGCGCCGCCAGCACCGCCGCGAGCTCCAGCGCTGCGTCGGGATCGCCGGGGGCCCGCTCCAGGCAGGCGCGCGCGACGGGCTCGGCGGCGGCTGCGTCCCCCGCCCAGCGGAGCTCGCGGGACGCCGCGCAGTCCTCGGCGACGGCGAGCCGGGGGACGAGGAGCGACAGGACGCCGACGGCCGCGATCGTGAGGACGCGCCTCATCCCTCCCCCCCGGGCACGACGCGCAGGGCCGCGGCGCGGACCCCGGGATCGGGGTCGTTGACGGCGACCGCCAGGGCGGCTCGGGCGCGGTCCGCGGCGCGGGTCCCGAGGGCCTCGATCGCGGCCAGCCGGACGCGGGGCGACTCGTCCTCGATCGAGCGCATGAGGCCCGAGATGACCGAGGGATCGGTGGACGTGGAGAGCGCGCCCGCGGCCTCGGAGCGGACCACGTCGTCGGGGTGCGTGAGGAAGCGCAGCAGCTCGGAGTCGCGGGCGGGGTGGCGGGAGTCGCCGAGGGCTCGGAGCAGGACGATGCGGGTCTCCGGGCGCGGCGCCACGTCGACGGCGGCGGCGAGGTGGGTGGGCCGACCGGCGTGGAGGCGGGCGAGCGCGACGCGCGCGAGGTGGTCGAAGCCGATGTCCCCGCCGCCCGCGACGTTGATGACCCAGCCCGCGAGGACGTCGGCGGCGTCGGCTCCCCACTCGGCCCCGGCGATGGAGCGCAGCGCGGCCATGCCCACCGCTACGACCGGGTCGGTGAGGGCCGCGCCCAGGACCTGGACGGTGCGCGCGTCTTCGTGCTCCAGCAGCTCGACGCCGCGGGCGCGCACCCGACCGTCGGGATCCGACCGCACCACCGGGGCGAGCCACTGGAAGCGGTTGCCGGCGTCCGCGCAGCGCAGCAACTCGAGGCCGCGCAGCCGCTGGTCGGGGTCCATGTCCACGATCAACGAGGTCTGCAGCGAGCGGGCCCAGCCGCGCAGCTCCGCGGCGGTGGGGCGGATCGGGAAGTGGCCGAGCGACTCTCGGATCCGCTCGGCCTCCAGGGCGGGCTCGTCCTGGATCGCGGCGGCGAAGTCCTGGAGCCGGCTCGCGCCGTGGAGCCAATCGGCCAGGGCGGCGACGGCCGCGGGGGTGCCGACGAGCGTCAGGCCGACGGCGGCGTAGGGAGCGTCTTCGTCCGCCCCCCGGTGCATGAGCGCCTCGGCGAGGCGGGCGAGGGACGAGGGCCCGCCGAGTCGCCCGAGGGCGACGAGCGCGCGGCGACGTACGAAGCCGTCGGGGTCGGCGAGGGGTCCGTCGAGCAGCGGGCGTTCGGCGGGCCCGCCGGTGCGCGCCAGGGCGTTCACCGCGGCGGCTCGCACCCGCGCGTCGGGGTCCAGCAGCGGCCGCGCCAGGGCGCGGATCGACGCCTCGCCCGGGCACCGGCCGAGGGCGCCCGCGGCGCTCGCGCGGACGCGGGGATCCATCTCCCCGAGGAAGCGCTCGAGGAGGACCGCCGCGCGGCGGTCGCCGGTCTTGCCGAGGGCCCAGACGACGGCGAGGCGACCCTCGACCGTGGGGGTGTCCAGGAGGATGTCCCAGGCGCTGTCGAGGACGTCGAACCCGTGCTTGGCGAGGGCCGCCGCGATCTCCTCCCGCGTGGTGGGATCGGAGTCGCGCGCGGCCGCGACGAGTCGACGGATGGCTCCCGGTCCGCCGATGCGGCCCAGGGCCTGGGCCACGGCGACGCGCACCTCTTCGGCGAGGTCGTCGAGCATGGGCCCCAGGGGCGCGACGGCGCGGGCGCCGGAGTCGCTCAGCAGCTCGACGGCGCGCACCCGGAGGCCCGGGTCGGGGTCGACGAGGAGGAGGAGGGCGGGCTCGGACGCGTCGGGGATCGGGCGCGCGTCGAGGAGGTCGAGTGCGAGCGTGCGCAGGGCGGGGTCGCGGCTCCTGGCCAGGTCCGCGAGGCGGTGCGCCCAGTCGGGGGGCAGGTCGCAGTGGGGGACGGCGAGGATGAGCGAGTCGATGGCGGCCGTACGCACGTCGGGGTCGGCGTCCCCCACGGCGCGCAAGAGCGGCTGCAGGTCGCGGGGCCGCAGCGACGCGTATGCCGCCGCCGCCTCGGCGCGCACGCCCGCGTAGGCGGACCGGAGCATGGGGCGGAGCACGCGCCGAGCCTCGTCGGCGACCGGGGGCCCGGCGCTGCCGAGGATCCGCGCGAAGCGGCCCTGCAGGGTGGGCGGCGCGGGGCTCTGAAGGGCTCGCACGACGCCCCGCAGCTCCCCCAGGCGAGCGAGCGCGCGCAGCCGCTCCTCCCCCTCCGTCGCCGACGTCCCGGAGGTCGGGTCGGTCATGGCGTCCAGCCACTCCCGGGCGTAGCCGAGCCGCACGAGGGCCGCCGCGGCGCCCCTCGCGAGGGCCTCGTCGGGGCCCTCCAGGGCGCGGATGATCGGCTCCGGCGAGCGGGGCCCCAGCGCGTCGATCGCTTGGATGATCCGCGCCCGCACCCAGTAGTCGGGCTCGCCGAGGGCCAGGACGAGGGGGGTCAGGGCGTCGTCGTCGCCGATGACCCCCAGGGCCCGCGCGGCGGTGCTGCGGACCTCGGCGCTGGGCTCGCGCAGGATGCGCGACTCCAGCCCGGGGAGGGCGCGAGGGTCTCCCAGGAGCCCGAGGGCTTCGGCCGCGGCGGCGCGGACTCGCGGCACGGGGTCGTCGAGGGCGCCGAGCAGGACCGGCACGGCGGAGGAGTCCCCCACGCGGCCGAGGATGCGCGCGCTCCACATGCGCAGGTTGTCGGTGCCGTCCCGGAGGCCCTGGGAGGCGGGCGCATGCGCGCGATTGCCGAGCCCCACGAGGATGTCGGCGACCCGCACGGACGACCACTCGTCGAGCTCGCTCAGCTCGCCGAGCAGGGCCTCGACGGTGCCCTCGATGTCGAACATCCCGAGCGCCCGGCCCGCGGCCGCCTTGACGGTGCTCGTATCCTCGTCCGGGTCGCGGAGGGTCGCCACGAGGGTGGGGATGGCGCGCGCGTCGCCCAGCTGAGCGAGGAGGAGGGCCGAGTCCGCGCGCTCGCGCCACAGGGGGCTGTTCCCGAGGCGCTCGAGGTGCCGGTCGGGCAGGTCGAAGGCCTCGTAGATCTTGCGCACGCGGGCTCGCACGCGCGGGTCCAGGTCCGAGAACGGCGCCCCGGTGCCGCGTCGCATCGCGTCGTCCAGGAGGTCGGGGTCGGTGCGCGGGCCCACCTCCGCGATCAGGCGGCCCGCCTCGGCGAAGCCTCCCCGGCGATGGCGCGCCACGATCTCCGAGATCCGGCCCATCTCGAGGCGGATGCGTTGGTGACGGATCGCCATCAGCGCGGCCCGCGTCATGAAGAAGAGCAGCATCGTCGCGACCGCCCCGACGAGCAGCACCAGCACGCCGACGAGGGCGACCGGCAGCCAGCTCATCGGGCACCTCCGGCGGCTTCTTCGGCGCCGAAGCCGACCCGCCCGAACTTGTCCCACACCTTCTTGCCCCGCAGGAAGTCGACGAGGCCGCGGAGGCGCCAGTACAGGACGATCTGCCGGTAGCCGAGGTTCTCCACGAAGGCGGCGGCGACGAGTCGGGTGATGCTCAGGGGGTCGGAGTAGGTGAAGAGGCGCGCCGACGGATCGGCCTCGCCGCGCGCCGTCTCGGCCCAGGTCGCGACCAGCACCGAGCCGATGGAGAGCAGGAGGTTGGCGCCGAGGACGATCCCCAGGAAGAGGGCCAGCAGCTTCAGGTCGAGGACGCCGATGGCGACGGACACGGGCAGGAGGATCCAGCCCGCAAGCTCGATGAAGGGCGCGGCCGCCTCGAACAGGGCCTGGTAGGGCAGCGACAGCCAGCCGACCGCTCCGTATCGCCTCCGCATGACCATCTGGCGGTGCAGCGAGAGGCACTCGAGGAGGCCTCGGTACCAGCGCGCGCGCTGGCGGCCGAGGTTGGCGAACGTCTCGGGCGTCTCGGTCCACACGAGGGGCTCGGGGATCATCAGGAGGCGGCCCACGCGGTCGCGGTCCATGAGGTAGCGGTGGATCCGGACCACGACCTCCATGTCTTCGGAGACGGTCGATGCCCCTTCGCCGCAGTACTCGCGTCCCACCTTGGAGGTCTGTGCCGGGGTGAGGAAGGCGCCCACGTCGAGGAGCAGATCGCGGCGGAACACGGCGAAGACGCCGGACAGGACCAGCAGCATGTTGAGGCGACCGAGGGCGGTGCGGCTCTGGGTGAAGGTCCGCATGTACTCGACGACCTGCACGCGGGCGACCCACGAGCGGGGCAGCCCGACCTTCGTCACCTGCCCTCGGCGGATGCTCAGCCCGTTGGCCACGGCCACCTGGACGCCGCAGGCGACGAGGCTGCCGGGCTCGTCCAGGACGGTCTGGACGACGCGGGTGAGCGCGTCCGGTACGACCAGGGAGTCGGCGTCCATCGAACAGACGAGGGCTCCCTCGGCGATCGTTCAGGCCGGCGTTGAGGGCGTCGGCCTTGCCGCCGTTGGCCTTGTCCACGAGGACGAGGCGCTCGGCCCCCGACCACGTCGGCACGGGGGCGGCGAAGAGGGCGCGGACCCGCTCGGTGGGGACCACGCGACGCCCCTCGGAGGGGCGGGGAGACCCGCCGGGGAGCTCCTCGAAGGCGAAGGCGGCGACGAGGCGGTCCATGGTGGCGTCGGTCGAGCCGTCGTTGACGAGGATGATCTCGTAGCGGGGGTAGTCGAGGGCGAGGAGGGAGCGGACGGACTCGACCACGGTCACGTCTTCGTTGTACGCGGGGACCAGGAGCGAGACGAGGGGGGGGAAGGTGCCGAGGCCGGTCTTCTGCTCCATGCCGCGGCGCCGGAGCCAGCCGCGGACCTCCTGGAGGGCGAGGCCGAGCATGCCGAGGTTCAGGACGAGGTACCCGAGGACGTAGGCGAGGACCAAGAGATCGGCGGCGGCGAGGACCGTGTGCAGGACGCCGGTCGCGTCGATGTCTTCGATGCCCCAGCCTGCGATTCGCATCCGCGCGGGTGGCCGCCCTCCTCTGCTGCCGTCCAGATCTCTGCTGCTCTCAGGTTGTCCGCAGGGGCCCCCGGTGTCAACCGTAGGTGCGCGTCAGGACTTGCGAATCGCGAACGCGAGGTAGCGCATCTTGGCGCCGCCGACGTCCAGGAGGTCGCCGTCCTGGAGCAGGACCTCGTCGCCGATCTTGCTGCCGCCGACCTTGATCGACACCCACTTGCCGCGGCGCACGAGTCGGTGGCCTTCGGCGTCGGGGACGATCTCGGCGGCCTGCTTGCCCAGCAAGCCGCGTCCGGGGAGGCGGACGTCGGCGTCGTCGCCGAAGCCGAGGACGACTCGGCGGTCGCCGAGGACGTGGCGCTGGTGCACGGCGCCCACGAGGACCTCGAGGTGGGCCTTGCGCTTCGATCGCATCTCCTCGTGGATCTCGGCGATGCGCTCCGGTCCGACGTTGGCCGTGGGGGCGTCGATCCAGCCGCTCGCGGCCATCTCCTGGCGGATGGCGGCTTCCTTGTCTTCGGCGGACTCGGCGAGGGCGTCGTGGACCTCCCCGGTGGTGATGCGCAGGGACGCGCCCGGGGTGCCGGACTCCATGGCCGCGAGGCGGCGGCGCTCGTCCTCGCCGTAGCTGAACACGATCAGGAGGTCGGCGATCTCGATGCGGTCGCCGTCTTCGAGGGACTTGACCCGCCGGGTCTTGCCGTTGATGAAGAGGCCGTTGCGCGCCTCCATCGCCTCGGCGATGAACCGGTCCTTGGCCCGCTGGATCAGACAGTGCTCGCGCGAGGCCTTGTCGGTGGGGAGGGGGACGTCCACCTCCTCGCCGCGTCCCAGGACGATGAGATCCTCTTCGGACCACGGGTGCTCGAACAGCAGGCGACGTCCCCGGTAGACCGTCAGTTTCGGCATGGGACGATCCTCGGCCAGACCCGCGACGGGATCAAGGACTGCGCCGCCAAGCGCTCACGACGGGGGTGAAACGGTTCGTTTCGGCGAGCGGTGATCGTCGAGACGCTCACGACGGGGTGAAACGGTTCGTTTCGGCGAGCGTTGATCGTCGAGACGCTCACGACGGGGTGAAACGGTTCGTTTCGGCGAGCGTTGATCGTCGAGACGCTCACGACGGGG
>CAZEKB010000058.1:19198-40883 GCA_964512225.1 uncultured Rickettsiales bacterium
GGGGTGAAACGGTTCGTTTCGGCGAGCGTTGATCGTCGAGACGCTCACGACGGGGGGTAAACACCGTGTTTCCCCAGGCGCCGATCGCTCCCGCTATCCCTCCCCCGCCTCGATCGCCGCCTCGGCCACCGCGAGGGCCGTACGCGGCTCGGCCCCGTCTTCGATGGACCACGCGGCCGAGAGCCCGGCGTAGGCGAGGACCCATCGGAGTAGCCGGCCTCGGTCGAGCCCGGCCTGGGCGGCCACGAGGTCGGCGAGGCGGGCGAGGCGCCCGGGGGCCGTCGCGGTGGCGTGGTCGGGGTTGCAGAAGAGGTTCGCGTAGTCGAACCCGCGCTCGCCCCGCAGTCCCTTGGGGTCGATCGCGAGCAGGCCGCGCTCCCCGAAGTGCAGCACGTTGCCGTGGTGGAGGTCGCCGTGGAGCACCACCACGTCGCGCGGCTCCGCCAGGAGCTGCTCCGCCGCGGCCGCGCACTCGCCGATGATCCCCCCGAGCCGGCCCGCCGCCCGGGGGAGGGCTCGAAACCACCGATCGAGGGGCGTGAGGAACGGGGGCGGAGGCCCGGGGACCGCGTGGAGTTCGGCCACGACCGCGCAGAGCGCCCGGGCGTCGTCGTCGTCCTGCCCCCGCCGCACCATCCCGACCGGATCGTCGCCCCCCGCCCCGTACTCCAGCAGCAGCGCGGGGCCCTCGTGAGCGAGCACCCGCGCCGCCCCGCGGCCCGCCCACCAGACCATCAGCTCCGCCCCCAGCACCTCTTCGGCCGCGAGCGCCACCTTGAGCATCGCCGGCTCGCCCGCGCGCCGCACCGCGACCAAGCGACTGCTCGACGTCTCCACGACCGCTCCCACCGGCTCGAGGTTCCAGCGGCGGAGGTAGGCGTCGACCACGCCCGATCTTCGCACGCGCCCGCCGCCCGCCGCGCCCGCCGCCCCCCGGGACCGCCGCCCCCCGGGACCGCCGCCCCCCGGGACCGCCGCCCTCCCCCGGCACCGCCCGGACACCTCCGGGTACCCTCGCACCATGTCCCTGCTCGTCACCGCGCCCTGGACCGCGAAGTACGACGATCCCATCTCCGTGGCCGCGGGCGAGCCCGTCGAGATCGGGCGCTCCGACGACGAGTACCCCGGCTGGGCCTGGTGCACCGACCCCCGCGGCAAGGAGGGGTGGATGCCCCTCGCCTTCCTCGACGCCACCGCGTCCCCGCCCGTCGCCCTGCGCGACTACGACGCCCGGGAGCTGACCGTCGTCCCCGGTGATCGACTCACCCCCCTCGAAGAACACGCGGGCTGGATCCGCTGCTCCGTGGGCGACCGCACCGGGTGGGTCCCCGCGAGCGCCGCGCAGGACGCCGAGCTCGTCGACCTCTGCGACGCCTGGCTCGCCGCCTGGACCGGCGACCGCCCGGACCACCTGCTGAGCTTCTTCGCCCCCGACGCCGTGTACCGCGACCCCGCCACCCGCGGTCCCCTCACCGGCCACGCCGCCCTCGGGCCCTACTTCCGCAAGCTGCTGGCCAGGAACCCGGACTGGCGCTGGACCCGCCGGGAGCTCATCCCCACGGCCGCGGGCTTCACCCTCAAGTGGCGCGCCGCCATCCCCGTGGGAGACACCGTGATCGAGGAGGACGGGCTCGACATCGTCGAGCTCCGCGCCGGACTCATCACCCGCAACGAGGTCTACTTCGACCGCGTCGCCCTGCTCCGCGCGATGAGCGCAAGGTAGAGACGTCGGCGCGGGCGGGGGCGTAGCCTGCGCCCATGAGCGAGCTCTACTCGGTTTCCGTCTCCCGCGTGGACGGCGCGGACGTGGCCTTCGACGTCACCGTCGTGCACCCCGACGCGGGCCCCGTACCCGACTGCTTCTTCTTCGCCCTGCAGCTCGTATACGACCCCATCGACCCCTACAGCTACGGCGAGGAGCCCGCCGTGCGGGACTGCGCCTTGGCGAAGGAGATGGATCTCACCGACTACCTCTCGCCCCCGTGGGTGCGCACCAACGCCCGCGGCTTCGTCGCGTCCGTGCGCGTCGAGGACCAGGAGAACCACCCGCCGCCGGACTGGGAGGACCCCCGCTACGAGACGTTCTGGGAGGGCGACGAGTCCTCCTGGGCCACCCTGCACGTGACCATGACCCACCCCGCCTGGGCCGAGCACCTGCGCGAGGGGATGTCCTGGGACACCGCCGCCTACGGCGACTCGTCGGAGCCCTGGACGCGGCCGCCCCGCCGCCCCGGGGACCGCACCCGCGTCCGCTCCGCCGACCCGATGGAGGGGATGAAGCGGGGAGCGAAGAACGACGACAACGCGTGGATGCTCGAGGACGCCCAGGTCTCCGAGTTCACGCTGCCCCTGCACGGCCCCGCGAACTACGAGGTCGCCGAGCGGCTCGAGGGCGACGCCGTCACCGTCGAAGCGCTGCGTGCGCTGCTCGGCGAGCCCGTGCTCATGCAGGAGCGCGGCGGTCGGCTGGAGGCCCGCAGCCTGGTGGGCGTGACCGACGACGGGGTCGTGAGCACGTACTACGAGTCCGACGGCAGCAGCGGCGGCGGCGGCACCGGCCGCGACGGCATCGAGTGGATCGGCCGGGCCTGGTTCGTGCGCCGCGAGTGGGTCGACGGCTAGGCGTAATAACGGAACCGCTCCACGCGGTAGGGCACGAGCTTCGCGCGCGTCGCCCCCGCCAGCGCCTCCCGCAGGGACGCCACGGCGTCGTCCCCGGCGACGTCCCCCGACGGGCTCACCAGCGGCGACACGTAGACCAGGTCCGCCGGCCCGAGATCCATCGCCGCGACGGCCTCCCGCGTGCCCGCCTCGTGCGCGTCGCGCGCCTCCTCGGTCCCGACGCCCGCGAGGATCGTCACCCCGACGCGCGCCCCCGCCGCCTTCCACCCCCGCGCGATGCCGACCGCGCCGTCCGCCGTCGACCGCTTCCCCAGGGCGCCGCGCAGCGGCCCGTGACCCGTCTCCAGACCCAGCACGACCTGCCCGAGCCCCGCCTCGACCAGCCGGGCACGAGCGTCCGAGTCGCGTCGAGGCGACCGGTCCGGGTCCTGGAACGCCGCGATCCCCCGCTTGCGGACGCCGAACGCGGCCTGCACGTCGCCGAGCACCTCGATGAGGGAGCGGTCCGGGAGCGAGAGCGCGCTCGCGGAGCCCAGGAACACGCCGTCGCGCCCGTCGAGCGCCGCCCCGAACAGCCCCCGGACGGCCTCGAGGTGGGCGCGGAAGGTCGCCCGGTCCAGCCGGGAGAAGCGGTCGCCGCGATAGAACGCGCAGAACGTGCAGCCGGCGTTCGGGCAGCCGGTCGCGGGCGTCACCACGACGTCCCGGTAGCGGTCCGGCGGCAGGATCCGGACGGGCTCGGGGTAGGCCGCGTCGAACCGGTCGGACTCGGCCCGCAGCCGCGCCGGGGTCCACGCCTCGGCGACGGCGAGGCGGGCGTCGAGGTCGTCGCCGCCACCCCCGAGCACCTGCAGGCCCTCGCCCGCCGCCAGCGCGTCGGCTCGCAGCGACCTCGCCAGCGCCCCGGCCCGACCGTGCACCGCGTCCGCCTCGTCGGCCGTCAGGTCCCGGACCCCGGTCCCGGATCGGCGGACTGCGCGGCCGTCCATCGTTCGGTGCGCGAACCCCTCGGGCGTCGCGACCGTCACCCAGCGCCCCTCGCCGTCGAACCGCACGAAGCGCTCCGAGTCGGCGGCGCGGACGTGCAGGACCGTGCCCCCGGGGCCGATCCGAGCGGCGAACGTCACGGCCCGACCGTCACGCCCGCGCCCGCCTCGACGCGCCCGATCACCGCCGCGCAGGGCGCGCCCCGCAGCGCGCCGAGCAGCGCCTCCACCCGGTCGGGGTCGACGGCGAGGAGCAGCCCGCCCGACGTCTGGGGGTCGAGCAGCAGCGACCGGAGCACACCGTCCACCCCCTCGAACGTCGCGTCCCCGGCCACGTAGGCGGCGTTGGTCGTCTCGCCCCGCGTCAGGTGCCCGCGCTCCGCCGCCCGGCGGGCCCCCGGCAGCAGCGGGACGGCGCCCGCGTCCAGTCGCAGCCGCGCCCCCGACGCCCGGGCCATCTCCGCCGCGTGCCCGACCAGGCCGTACCCGGTGATGTCCGTCGCCGCGTGCACCCCGCCCGCTTCCCGCCCCGCCTCTGCGGCGGCCCGGTTCAGCGTCACCACGCACTCCACCAGCGCCGTCGTCCCCGCGGCGTCCAGGGCACCCCGCTTCGCCGCCGTGGCGAGGACGCCGGTCCCCACGGGCTTGGTGAGCACGAGCACGTCGCCCGGCCGAGCGCCGGCGTTCGTCCACACGCGGTCGGGGTGGACCGTGCCCATCACGGACAGGCCGTACTTGAACTCCTTGTCGGACACCGAGTGCCCCCCGCCGACGACGGCTCCGGCCTCCCGCACCACCACCTGCCCGCCCCGCAGGACCTCGCCGAGCACGTCCGCGTCGAGGTCTTCGTCGGGAAAGCAGACGACGTTCAGGGCGAGGCGGGGCACTCCGCCCATGGCGTACACGTCGGACAGCGCGTTGGCCGCGGCCGCCCTCCCGAAGTCGAAGGGGTCGTCCAGGATCGGCGTGAAGAAGTCGATCGTCTGCACCACGGCCACGTCGTCCGACAGCCGGTACACCGCGCCGTCGTCCGCGCCCGCGTGCCCCACGAGCAGCGCCGGGTCCGAGGAGGGCAGGAGGTGACCGAGAGCCTGCGCCAGCGAACTCGCCGGCAGCTTCGACGCTCACCCCGCGCACTCGACGGTCGCCGTCAGTCCCTTCTTCTTGCGCCATCGCATACCGCCGGAGCCTGCCGGGGCGACGACGTCGGAGCCCTGATCGTGGTCAGGACCACCGCTCGGTCGTCCCCGACAGCTCGCCGAGGACCGCCCACGCCGCGTCCTGGCGCTCGACGTCGAGGAGGTGGGCGTGGTCGACCTCGTGCAGGGGGCCGATCATCTTCTTCGGGGCCGACGTGTACGTCCGCCCGTTGACGAACTCGCCGTCGCCGGTCACCACGTCGATGTAGCGCTTCGCTCCCTGGGAGACGGGCTGATCCCAGCCGATCAGGGGTCCGATCGCGGGCATGACCTTCGTGAAGAGGAACCGCTTGAACCCCGTGGTGTTGCGGGCCGCGTTCGTGCCCATGTTCGACCCGGGCGAGACCGTGAACACGGAGACGCGGTCGCCGAAGCGCCGAGCCATGGCGGCGCTCCACCACGCGCTGAACACCTTCGTCGTGGAGTAGTAGCGGGTGCCGACGTAGGCGTCCGGCTTCTCGCCCCGGGCGAAGGTGAGCATCGCGTCGTGCAGGTTCTCGCCGAACTGCGCGGGGGCCTCGGTCGCGAAGTCGTAGACCGCCATGCCCATCATCGCGGGCAGGTCGTTGTTGGCCGCCTCGGACCCCGCGAGCACGATGCGCGCGCCGTCCAGCAGCCCGGCGTCGAGGAGCCGCACCGACAGCAGGTGGTGGCCGATGATCGACGCGGCGAAGGCCATCTCGAGGCCGTCGACGGTCTTGGTCATCTCGTCCCCCGGCACCATCCCGGCGTTGAGCAGCAGCGCGTCGATGTGGTCGCCGCGGGCGATCAGCTCGTCGGCGGCGGCGCGAGCGGAGGCGAGGTTCGCGACGTCGACGGCGACGGTCGTGAACGGGTCCGAGCCGACGCGCTCCGCCAGCGCGGCGCGGGCTCCTTCGGCCTTCTCCAGGGTGCGGCAGGCGAGGATCACGCGGCCGTAGCCGGCTTCGGCGAGCTGGGCGGCGGCTTCGAAGCCGAGCCCCGAGTTCGCTCCGGTGACGAGGGCGGTGTGGTTCGTATGAGTCGTCATGTCGGTCTCCTTCTGCGATGAGGTTGGAGGTCGAGCGCCCTCGACACCAATCGAACCTCTCGATGTGCGCATCGACCCGCCTCATGGCCGCGATGTCTGTCGGTTATGCTCGGACGAGTGGCCGAAATCCGACTCGCCGCCATCAACCTCAACCTGTTGCCCGCGCTGGACGCGGTCCTGCAGGAGTGTCACGTCACCCGGGCGGCGGCTCGGCTCGGGGTGACCCAGTCGGCCATGAGCTACACGCTCGGCCGCCTCCGGGATCTGCTCGACGACCCGCTGCTCGTGCGTGGCCCCCACGGGATGGTGCGCACGGCGCGGGGCGAGGAGCTGGCCCCCAAGGTCCGCGAGGCGCTGGAGGGGATCGAGCGCGCCCTCGAGCCGGGGCGGTTCGACCCCGCCACCTCGTCGCGGGGTTTCTCGATCGCCACGGCGGACTCGACCTTCCACACGGCCGTTCTCCCGCTCATGAGGCGGGTCGGGTCCCGCGCTCCGAACGTCTCGCTCCGTCTCAGCCTCCTGGGCCTGGCCCGCCCCTACGAGGAGCGGCTGGAGAGCGGAGAGATCGACATCGCGCTCGGCATGGGCTTCTCCGACCACCCGGGGATCCACCGCGAGGTGCTGTACTCGGAGCCCTACGCCTGCGCCGTCCGGGCCGACCCCGCCGGCCCCGCGGCTCCCCTGAGCCTCGAGGAGTTCGCCGCCGCCGCACACGTCATCGTCACGCGAAAGACCACGCCCGAGGTCACGTCCATCGACACCCGGCTCGCCGAGCGAGGGCTCGAGCGCCGGATCGCGCTCCAGGTCCCGTCCTTCCCCCTGGCCCTCACGGCCGCCCGGGAGACGGGCCTCATGATCTCGGGGCCCCGCCGCTTCCTGGAGACCGCGTCGCGGGCCTACGGGCTGCGCGTGATGGACCACCCGCTCGCGGAGACGCAGCTGCGCGTCTGCATGATGTGGCACGCCCGGGGCGACCGGGACCCCGCGAATCGGTGGCTGCGCGGGCAGGTTCTGGCCGCGGTCGAGGAGGGGACTCCGGACTAGTCCGGCTACAAAACCTCACGCGTGTGCGCGAGCCGATCTAGAGTGTTCGCTCTGACCTCTCCTCTCTGCCGGGTAAGTCCGGCCAACGAGGGCTCGATGGCTACGCGTGTACTGACCAAAGAGGAAGAACTCCGCCGCAAGCGCGCGCGACGCTACTCCGAGCTTTCGGAGGCCGCGAGCGCCACGGCGACCCGGGCCCAAGGCCCACCCCCACCCGGCGCATCGCACATCCGTCGCCACGTCGCTCATCGCGACGAGGAGACCCAGCGCGCGTTCGAGGCCGTGGGGTACGACGTCCGTCGCCTCCAGCGCGGCATGGGGAACGACGCCGTCCGACGCCGTCTCGATCCCGAGGACGCCCCGGCTCGCTACCAGGTGCGCGACGAGGCCTCCGGGCTCGACGTCGTCTACGACCGCGAGGGCGGGGCCCCCGACGTCGACCTGAAGAAGGTCCAGGAGGCCCTCGGCTCGGGCGCCCCCCTCGACCCCGAGACGAAGGCGTACATGGAGTGGCGCTTCGGCGTCTCCTTCGACAAGGTCCGCATCCACCTCGATCCCAAGGCCGACGCCGTCTCCAAGGCGCTGTTCGCGCACGCCTTCGCCCTCGGCGAGCACGTCGCCTTCCAGGCGGACACGTACCGCCCCGGCACCGTCCACGGCGACCGGCTCCTCGCTCACGAGCTCATGCACGTGGTGCAGGCCGGGCACGCGCCCGAGAAGGACACGTCGATCCAGCCCCCGGCGGCCCAGTCCACGGCGCCCGCCGCGCGCAAGTCCGCGTCCGTCTCCGAGCCCACGGACTCCTTCGAGGTCGAAGCCGACGCCGTCGCCGACAAGGTCGTGGCCGTGGGCCGCGCCGAGTTCACGCGCTTCAAGCGCGAGGCCGCCGCGGGCACCCTCGAGGTCGCGAACCAGCCCACCCCCGTCGTCGGCTCCGCGCCCGCCCCCGAGGTCGAGACCGCGGTCGAGGAGGAGGAGACGAAGAAGGGCGCGGTCGCCGACGCGCTCGACGCCGTGCAGTCCCCGGGCAAGCCCCTGGAGGGCGGCACGAAGCAGCGCCTCGAGGCCGCGTACGGCGAGGACCTGTCCGACGTCCGCGTGCACGACGACGCGAGCGCCGCCGACGCCGCCGAGTCGCTCGAAGCGGCCGCGTTCGCGGTCGGCAAGGACATCGTCTTCGGCGAGGGTCGGTACGCCCCGGGCACGGAAGAGGGCGACCACCTCATCGCCCACGAGGTCGCGCACACCGTCCAGAACGCCCACGCCGGCCGCACGGACGCCGTCTCGCTGCTGGAGGGCGCCACCGAGAACGACGTCTCCACCCCGGGGAGCGGCGCCGAGCAGGAGGCCCACGCCGCCGCCGACACGGCCGTCACCGGCGGGACCACCGCCGTGCACCGCGCCGCCGACGCCGTGATCGCCCGGGAGGGTGAGGAAGACCAGACCCCGCGCGCCTCCGCCAACACCGCGCTGCTCACCGACAGCGACGGCAATACGATGGGGCGCCAGCGCCACCGCTTCTTCCGGCGCGAAGGCGGCCAGATGGTCCTCGTGACCACCGAGCCCCGCGACGCCACGGGCGTGCGCAGCAACCACAGCCAGGGGGCGTCGGAGAACCTCGCGTCGGCGTCCGCGGAGACGTCCGTCGCCAGCGGGAGCTTCGGCAACGAGGACTCCGTGGCGCACGGCTCGGGCACGGTGCTCGGCGCGTCGGCCGAAGCGTCGGCGGACGTCGAGGTCGAGGTCGACAAGCTCGTCGTCAAGGCGTCCGCGGGCGCCGCCCTCACGCTGGTCGGCGGCGAGCTCGTCATCCAGACGCCGTGGGTGTCGCTCAACGTCCGCGGCGAGACCCTCAAGGGGCGCCTCGGCCTGAAGCTGAACGCCGAAGTCGTCGCGTCCGTCGAGGGCGAGGTCGCGGCCGAGGTCGGCAACACCGACGACGGCATCGAGGCCAGCCTCGGCGCCTCGGCCGACGCCTTCGCGGGCGCCCGGGCGGGGGCCAAGGCCTTCCTCGAGATCGCCTGGGTCCCGGCGGCGCTGTCCACCGACATGCCCGTCTTCTCGGCGTCCGCCGGCGTCTCCGGCTGGGCGGGCGCGGGCGCGCACTTCGAGGGCACCCTCAGCCTCTTCCCGTCGATCGAGGTCGAGATGTCCTACGGCCTCGCCTGGGGCCTCGGCGCGGGCGTCTCGAGCAAGCTCGAGCTGCAGATCGTCAACACGGCGAGCCTCATGATCGTGCTCGGCGGCCGCGCCCTGGCGTGGGGCCTCGAGGCCATCGGTCTGAGCTACTGGGCGGACGCGGTCGACAAGTTCATCACGGACCTCTACGCGGACGACGCCGCCCGCAACATCGTCAGCTCCGGCCTGCACCGCGACCTGCCGCTGCCCCAGCGCATCAACCTCATCAACAAGATGCTCGACGGCGCCTGCATGGACGACGACGAGGCGGCGATCATCCAGATCTTCTCGGACGCGCCCGCGGGCGAGATGCGCAGCCTGGCGGAGGGCGTCGAGGGCGGCGTCCTGCGGCTGCTGGACAAGATCAACGGCGAGGAGCGCACGACGCTGCTCACGCTCTGGTACGTCAACAGCGTCCTGGACGACCCGTACCTCGACGACGACGTGGCCCGGGAGCTCGTCAGCCGCGGCCTCCACGCGAACATGGAGGTCTACGAGGTCCGGCGGCTCATCAACGCGATGCTCGAGGGCGCCACGGCCAACGCCGACGAAGAGGCGATCCTGCGCATCATCCGCGAGCGCGGCGACTTCAAGACGATCCTCACGACGCACCTCTCGCAGCGCTGCCTCGACGACTTCCACGGCGAGGAGTACGACGCGCTCGCCGGCTTCTTCTTCCTCGAGGACGTCCTGCCGGACCTCGACATCGACGACGACGTCTCCCGGGCGGTGATCAACGCGGGCCTGCACGTCGCCGTCAGCGACGACCGCAAGCTGATGGTGCTCTTCGACGAGATGATCAGCGGCGTGACGGGCGACGCGGACGAGGAGTGCCTGGTCAAGCTGATGATGGACTGCCAGTCCTTCACGCGGAGCCTGCCCAACGACAAGCTCGACGACGCCCTGAGCGACATCGACGGCGAAGAGTACGAGGACCTGATGGTCGCCCTGCGGCGCTGGGGTCGCATCTCGTACATGAACGACGACTACGACATCGACGACAACGTCGCGCGCAAGGCCGTCGACGCGGGTCTGTCGCCGACGCTGACGGCGTCCGAGAACCGCAAGCTCATCGAGGAGATGCTCTCCGGGGCCACGGGCGACGCCGACGAGCTCGCCATCATCCGCATCCTCAACGAGAACCGCGGCACGATGGGCGTCATCCTGGACACCCAGGAGCTGCGCGACTGGGTCCTGTCCGACTGCAACGGCGAGGAGTGGGACTCGGCCGTGGCGCTCATGAGCCACGCGCAGCTGATCCCGCGGGTCGAGATCGACGACGACATCGCGCGCGCCATCGTGCGCATGAACCTGCACACCGAGCAGACCGACGGCGGCGCGCTCTACGAGATGATCCAGGCGCTGATCGACGGCGTCACCGGCGACGACGACGAGCTCGCGATCATCAAGATCTGCACCGACTGCCCGATCGTGCACCCGGAGCTGAACGAGGCCCGCCTCGTCGACATGTGCGACAACATCGACGGCGAGGAGTACGAGACCTTCATCGTCTGGGGCAAGACCTCCGGCGTCATCTCCGACCTGTCCGCCGACTGGCTCGAGTTCGACGACGACGTGGCCCGCAAGCTGGTGGACGAGGTCCCGCCCGCGAGCTTCAGCGCCCCCGAGATCGCGACCCTCATGCGCCGCATGAACGAGGGCTACACCGGCGCGGCCGACGAGGAGCGCATCCTGCAGCTGCTGCGCACGCGCGGCGACGTGTGCCCGTACCTGAAGTCCGACGGCAACCTGCTCAACGAGATCATCTCGAACGTCCACGGCGAAAACGAGACGACGCTGTTCATCCTGCTGTTCGAGAACGACGGCCTCACGATGGACCCGCTGCACCCGGACTTCGACGACGACGCGGCCCGCGCGTTCGTCGATCGGGGCTTCCACCGGGACTCCACGAAGATGCCCAACGCCGTGTGCCGCCACATGGTGAACGAGATGCTCTCGGGCTCCACCGGGGACGACGACGAGGCGCGGATCATCCAGATGATTCGGGACCGCCCCGAGTTCCTCACGAGCAAGTCGGACACGCTGATCTCCGACATCATCGACGACACGCACGGCGAGGAGGAGCTGCAGCTCTTCCAGCTGCTGTACGAGAAGGACAAGCTCGAGCTCGAGAGCCCGCACGAGTGCTTCGACGACGACGTCGCCCGCCACTTCGTGGAGCTCAACTACCACCGGGACGGGTCCCGCTTCACCACGCTCGCCATCCAGAAGCTGCTCGAAGCGCTGATGGCGGGCGTCGCGGGCGACGACGACGAAGCCCGCATGCAGACGATCCTCACGGACCGCACCGACTGCATCACCGCGCTGCCGTTCACGACCCTCAACGACGTCGTGGCGCACACCCACGGTGAAGAGGAGTCCACGCTCTTCGCGCTGCTGTACCGCAACGGCCGCACGGTGTTCGGACCGTCGCACTACGACTTCGACGACGACGCGGCCCGCCTGTTCGTGCAGGAGCGGCTCCACGAGGGCATGCCCGCCGCCGACGCGGCGAAGCTCATCGACCACATGGTCGCGGGCGCCACGCTGGACGCCGACGAGGCCGCCATCCTCACGATCCTGCGGGCGAACATCGACGCGGTCGATCACCTCGCAGACGGCGACTTCCGCATGCTGCTCGGCGAGTTCGACGGCGAGGAGTGGGACCAGCTCGTCCTGCTGCTGTACCGCGCCGGGAAGCTGACGGCGACCGACATCGTCGACCCGAACTTCGACTTCCACGACGACACCGCGCGCCTGTTCGTGGCCGAGGGCGAGTACACCTCGATGACCGGCGAGGAGCTCCTGCGGGTGCTCCGCGAGCTCTGGCTCGGCGTCACGGGCGACGCCGACGAGGACGCGATCCTCGCCGTGCTGCGGGACTGCTGGACCACGGTGGAGCCCCACCTCACGGACCAGTTCATCCTCAACCTGTACTACGCGATCGACGGCGAGCAGAGCGACCGCTACCAAGCGATGCTGTGGACGCACCAGCGGCTGCCGCAGGGCTTCGAGCTCGACGACGACGTCGCCCGCGGGATCATCGCCGAGGGCCTGCACACCACCAACGACATCGACGCGCAGATGCAGCTGCTCGACGCGATGCTCGCGGGGGCCACGACCAACGACGACGAGCAGGCGATCCTCGTCCTCATGGCCGACGCGGCCTTCACTGCGTCGCTGACCCAGTCGAAGATCGACGAGATCTACGACAACCTGGACTGGGGCGAGGCCGACCAGCTGCTGCTGCTGCTGCTGCGCGCGGGCAAGGTCTCCATGTCCGACGAGCGCATCGACGACAATACGTGTCGGCTGATCGTGACCGACGGCTACTACGCGGAGCTGAGCGTGGGCGACCGCGCGAAGCTGATCGCCAAGCTGGTGGACGGCGCCTGCCTGCAGGAGGACGAGGACGCGATCCTCACCGTCCTGCGCGCCGACGCCTCCAACACCACCGGGCTGATCGCCGACGTGGACCGCGCCGAGCTCATCGACGGCTTCCAGGCCGAGAACTACCACGCGCTGATCGGCCACCTGTTCACGCACGGGACCGGCCAGGACTCCCTGCTCGAGAACTACGTCAACACCGACTGCGCCCGGTACCTGATGGGCGACGCCGTCTTCAACTCGATGACGGTCGCGCAGAAGGGGAAGGTCGTCGACGTCCTCGTGGCGGCGCGCGGGGCGGAGAACGGGCGGGCGATCGTCGGTGCGTTCAACCAGCGTCCGGGCGACATCGAGGGGATCGTGACCGAGATCGGCGTCGACCGGTTCCGCCGGGCGTTCGTGCTCGACACCGGCGCCGAGCTGATGGTCCAGGTCTACGAGAACGCCTCGTCGCTTCAGGACAACGTCGTCGAGAACGCGCGCCGCGACACGGCCATCAAGCTCGCGCGCATGCGGCTGTACACCGACATGCCGATGGCGCGTCGCGCCAAGCTCGTCGAGCGCCTCATCGAGGTCGGCGCGACCGAGGGCGCCGACTACGCCTTCGAGATCGTCGATCACGCGGCCACGGCCGGCCAGCTGACGACTCTCTCGACGCAGATCGGCGGGCGCCAGGCGACCATCGACCTGTTCAGCGGGAACATGCAGGCGGACGTCGAGGCCCTGTTCAACGGCGGCGGCTCGTGAGCTGGGCGGCGCCCGCGACCCAGGCGGGCGACAACGGCTGGGAGACCTACGTCGAGACGGCCGAGGTGGTGCCGGACACGGCCGCCGACGTGGCCCCCGGGGGCGTCTCCCCCGAAGCCGCGGTCGCTCACTTCTACGCCTCGAAGATGCGGGGCGACGAGCGGTGGCTCGAGGTCTTCCCCCCCGAGGACGAATGGGAGGGCCTGCTCGAGCGGAAGCTCGCGAAGATGAAGGACTGGGGCTACGAGGGGCTGCGGTTCCTCGCCCGCAAGCCGAAGTCGCGCGACCGCTACTGGGTCAAGGTCGGCCTGGACGTCCGCCTCGGCGAGCGGCTCAAGTCGATCTCCAACGAGGTCACCGTCCAGGAGCGCGACGGGTCCTGGGTCGTCATCCGCCCGCCGACCTAGATCGCGTTCTTCAGCTTCACCACCACGCCCTCGGCGGGGCCGCCCTGCGCCTCCACGACGATGTGGTACGCGCCGAGCTTGCCCGTCGACGTCCAGGACTTCTCGAGGATCCCCTGGACCTCCACGGGGTTGCCGGGCGTGGCTTCGACGTACTGCTGCACCGTGTAGTAGGGCATGTAGACCCGGACCTTGCCCGCCGTCGTCGAGACGTTCGCGATGACGCCGGGTTCGTGGTGCGTCGAGCCGATCTCGACCCGCAGCGGCACCATCCCGCTCAGCGACTCGATCGAGAACGTGCAGTCGATCTCGAACTTGCCGAGGTGGTTGACGGTGCAGGCCTTGTCGAGCCCCGCGGTGCTGCCCTTCTTGGCGGTGATCTTCGGGATCCAGGGGTTCTTCGGCGGCGGGATGTCGATGCCCAGGACCTCGTTGCGACCGAACGGGGACGGGGTCGACGAAGGCGCGGGCGTCGAGGCTGCCGCCGCGGCCGAGGACTCGGGGGTGATCACCTTCCGCAGGGCGGGCTGCGGGGGCACGGTGTCCTCGGCGCCGGGCTCGGCCCCGTGCAGGGTGATGCGCTCGAGCATCGGCAGGGTCGGGAGCCCCGCCAACGAGGCGATCGGGTTGCGGCCCAGGTGCAGGGTCTTGAGCTTCGCGAGCCCCGGGAACCCGTCGACGCCGGTGAGGCCGGAGTCGAGCAGCTCCAGGGAGGACAGGTTGCTGCAGCCCGCGAGCCAGACGGGCTCGAAGCCCGGGTTCGCCCGGACCGTGAGCGACGTGAGCGAGCCGCAGGCCAGGGGCCCCGTCCACCCCGCGCCGTCCAGCGTGAGGCGGGTGAGGGCGTCGAGGCGGCCGAGGGCCGCGGGATCGGCGACGGGGACCGCCACGCGGAGGGAGACGAGGCGGCCGTCCCGGACGCCCGCCAGGACCGCGCCCGTCGGCTTCTTGTCGGCGGTGTCGTACCACGCGATCTCGGCGCTCCCCACGAGGGCGCCGAGGGCCTCGGCGTCGCCCGGCGGCGGGTCGGGAGCCTTCGGCCCGCACCCGATGAGCGCCGCCAACGACGCGATCCAGCTCACGAGCGCGGCCGTCCGCGCGACTCCCCACCTTGCCTCGGCCATGACGCCTCCAACGGTCGAATCGTACGCCTACTGCCCGTGCATCGCGCGCAAGGCGGCGGCGACGGGGTGTTCGTCGGCGACCCGGCGGGCCGTGAACCGCTCGGCGTCGGGCGAGTCGCGGACGTGTTCGAGCCCCGACTCGGTGGACGTCCCGGTGAACGTGTCGACGTGTCGGCCCGTGATCGCCCCGCCCGTGTCCGCGGCGAAGAACCAGCCGTCGTGGGTGTACTCCACGCCCTCGTGGACGAACGCGTCCCCCACCGCGTCGGGCACGAAGACGGCGGTGCCGTAGGGGATCGTCTGCTGGTCCTTGTCCACGGCGATCGTCCGGTAGGGCACGAGGCGCCAAGCCCGGACGCCGTCGCCGTAGGGGCCCGACGCGAGGCCGAACCGCACGGCCCCCTGGGACCGCCACCGGGGGCCGAGCCAACGCTCGCAGGGCACGGCGACGGACGCCTGCGCGGCGTAGTTCAGCGTGATCGTCGAGCCGTCGGCGCGGGTGACGCGGCCGCTGCCTTCCAGGGCCATGAAGCACCAGTCGCGCCCCGTCAGGTGGACGGGCGCCTCGGCGGGGAAGGGGGCGTCGTCGGGATCGAGGACGGCGTAGACGTCGTCGTCGTCGGGGTCGGGGGCCTCCCCGGCTTCCCAGAGGTGGTAGTGGGTGGACCAGAGGTCCTCCACGTCGCCGACCGTCGCCTCCGGGGGCGGCAGGTCGAAGGCGAGGGCGCGACGGCGCAGGTCGTCGCGGTTTCGGGCCGCGAGGCGCTCCGCCTGCTCGGCGACGCTCGGGACGCCCGCCCAGGCGCGCTGTTCGTCCGTGACGGCGGCGCGGTCGTAGGGCTCTTGCGTCCACGGCGCGTCCCCGAGCCTGATCGACTGGGTCCCGAACACCTGCGGCTGGTCGATCGACTGCAGCAGCCGGTCGAGCGTGGCCGCGGCGAGCCTGCGCAGGGGGCCGTCGCCCGGGCGCAGGGCCAGCCCCTGCAGGGTGTGCTGGTGGGCGCGGGCGTAGGCGTCGGTCGTGCCTCCGTGCTGGAGGAGGAGGGCGGCCGCGTGGTGGTCCGCGGCGGTGCGGATGCGGCCGGTGCGCAGCAGCTCCGAGACTCGACCGCGGCGCTCGGCGTCCCGCTGCATGAGCGCCTCGGGATCTTCGATCGGGGCCCGGCGGTCGGCCTGATCCGCGTCGCGCAGGGCGGCGAGCTCGGGGTCGACGGGCTCGGGCGGGGCCTCGGACGCGGGCGTGGCGAGGATCCGCAGGAGGCCGGGGAGGTCGGGCCCGACGACGGCGTCCCGAGGGCGCAGGGAGGGCCGCGTCGTCGCGCACGACGCGACGAGGAGGAGGAGAGCGAGGGCGACGACGCCCGAGAGGCGATTCACGGAGGCTCCGACGGGGCCCGCCGAGTCTACCCCGCGCGGCGAGGTGGGGCGGTCACGGACTCCCGGGGAACAGGACCTTGCTCGCCCCCACGAACAGGTCGAAGGCGGACCAGCCGATGGGCGGCGCCTTGCCGTCTTCCTTGAGGCCCTTGCCCGCGCTGCCCGTCACGCTGCAGCCTCCGTCGCTCCAGCTGGCGGCGGTGAGGGCGATGCCGTTGAAGACGGACGTCTGGCTGGGTCCGCCGCACGTGACCACGTACTTGAGCCGCGCCGAGCCGGTGCCCGTGGAGATGACCATGCCCTCGAGGGGGTAGGGGTTGGGCTTGCCGGGGATCGGCCACTCCGGGTGGAGCTGCGACTGCCCGTAGTTCCACGTGTCGAACTCCTGGTTCCAGGTGATCGACACGCCGCCCTTCGTCCCGAAGGTCAGCCCCCCCATCGCGAACACGATGTTGGCGGTGTTGGACCCCCGCTCGTTGCTCGCGGTGGCGTGATAGTCGTACGCCGCCCCGCCGATGAACCCGGCGGAGATCGACCCGGTGACCGCGGGGCCGGACCAGCGCAGGGGGTGCCGGTCCATCTGCCCGTAGATGAGGTACATGGCGCGCTGCAGGGCGCCCAGCCCGAAGGTCAGGTCGATGGCGGTGTGGATCGCGATGATGGCGATGGTCGCCATCGTCATCGTGAGGGTGAAGTCGCCCGTGGGATCGACCCAGTGGATCGGGTCGCCGCGGCCGTACACGTAGGGGTGCAGCGTGGCGGGCTCGATCGGACGTCCGGGGGCGGGGTCGCGCGACAGGAACCGGCCCGCGTCGGGGTCGTACCAGCGCGCCTGGGCGTAGTAGAGCCCGAAGTCGTCGTCGTAGAGGTGCCCCTCCCAGCCGAAGGGCAGGACGGTCGTCCCCGTGCCCCCGATCGGGGCGCCGTAGGCGTCGTAGTGGTACGTGTCCGTGACCGCGCCCGTGGCGTCGGTGAGCCCGCGGATCGAGCCGAGGCGGTCGCGCAGGACGGTCGAGGTGGTGCCGCCCGACCGCACCTGCAGCAGGCCGTGCTCGTCCCACAGGTAGGAGTCGATCAGCGCGCCCGTCGCGTCGTAGGTGGCGAGGACTCGGGGGACGCCGCCGTGGCTGCGGTCCCACAGGTAGCGCGTCTCGGCGGTCCCCTCGATGCGACGGACGAGCAGGCCGTCCGCGTCGTACACGTAGGTCGCCGCCGGTCCGGCCGCCTCGGTGGTGCCCGTGAGGCGCGGGCCCTCCCAGGTCATGGTCGTGGCGGCGCCGTCCGTGCGACCGGTGACTCGCCCCGCGGCGTCGTAGGTGTACGTCGCCGCGCCGCGGGCCGTGAGGCGCGAGTCTACGTCGCTGGTCCACGTCTCCGCATTGCCGTCGCGCACGGCGGTCACGACGTTCCCCGCGCCGTCGAACGTGAACGAGTCCGTGAAGGCCGACGTGCCCGTGCGGGCGACGTCGATGAGCCGCCCGGCCGCGTCGTACAGGTACGCCGACGTGCTCCCGTCCAGCTCCGTCTCGGACGCGAGCTCGCCCCCCGACCAGCCGTACGTCCAGCTCGCGAGCGGGGTGCCGACCGGGTCGTCGACGTCGATGGCGGTGGGTCGCCCCAGGGCGTCCACGGAGTAGGTGGACGTGGTGCCGTTGGCGTGGGTGATGTCGTCGAGGACCCCGGCCGCGTCGTAGGTGTACGTCGTGACGTTCCCGCCGGGATCCGTGAGGGTCGCCGGCCGGCCTCGGTTGTCCCAGGTGACCGCGATCGTCTCCGTGGCCCCTCCTACGGAGATGCTGCGCCCGATGAGCCCGCCGGCGGCGTCGTAGGTGTAGGTGACCGACGGGCCGTCGGGCGTCGTATGGGAGGCGACCCGCCCGGCCGCGTCGTACGTGTAGGTGCCGGTGCCGCGGGAGTCGAGGACCGTGAGCACACGCCCCGATCCGTCGTGGGTGTAGTCGAACTGCGAGCCCGCGGGCAGGACCTTCTGGGTCATGCGCCGGCGGGAGTCGTAGGTGCGCGTGGTCAGGCCCGCGTCGAAGTCGGTGTGGCCGGTCACGTCGCCGCGCGCGTCGCGGGTGAAGGTCTCCTGGGTCCCCGACGGCAGGGTGCGCGAGGTCAGCCGATCGGCCAGGTCGTAGCCCAGCGCCGTGGTGTTGCCGGTGGGGTCGGTCTGCGAGACGACGTTGCCTCGGGCGTCGTACGCGTAGGTCCAGGCGTTGCCCACGCCGTCGGTCGCCGAGGTGAGGTTGTCGCCGGCGTCGTAGGCGAACGTCGTGATGCGCCCCATCCGGTCCTGGTTGGAGTCGTGGTTCGAGCCCGGCGAGAAGGTGTGGGCGATCGTCTGCTGCTCGGGGGTGCCGGCCCCGTGCACCGTGGCCAGCGGCCGCCCCCCCGCGTCGTAGGTGTACTGCGTGAGCACCCCGGTGGGCTCGGTGATCTGCGTCACGCGGCCGTCGGCGCCGTAGTCGTAGGTGGTGACCTGTCCGTCGAACGTGCTGGTCGTCAGCCGCCCGATCTCGTTGCGGGTCATCGTCATCGTCTGCCCGCTGGGCAGGAGCGCGGAGCTCACGCGGCCCGCCGCGTCGTAGGTGTACGTGTAGACGCCCCCGTCGGGCACCGTCTCCGTGAGCCGGTGGCCCGCGGCGTCGTACGTGTAGGACGTCGTACGGCCCGCCGGGTCCGTCTCGGTGAGCATGCGCCCCTCGAGGTCGAACGTCCGCGCCGTCGTCGTGCCGTCGGGGTGCGTGACCGCCGTCGTATTGCCGTGGATGTCGTAGGCGTAGCCCGTGGTATTGCCGAGCTCGTCGGTCTCGGACGTGACCAGGCCCAGGAGGCTGTGGGTGGTCGACGTGGTGTTGCCCAGCGGGTCCACGCGCGAGGTGATCCGGCCGTTGGCGTCCCGGAACAGGTCCCACGTGGCCTGGTCGGCGGTCCCGAACGCGCGCACCGTCTGGAGCAGCCGGCCGGACTGATCGTGCGTGTACTCGGTGACCGTGCCCAGCGGATCCGTGCGCGACGCGAGGCGTCCCGAGGCGTCGTAGGTGAAGTTCGTGGTGTTGCCGTCGGCGTCGGTCTTCGACAGGGCTCGGCCGGAGGCGTCGTACGTCCAGCTCTCGGCGCCGAGCGCGTTGGACAGCTGGTCCAGGTTGCCGCCGGTCCCGCGCGCGAACGACATGCTGCGCCCGGTTCGGTCGGTGATCCCGGTGAAGTTCGCGTCGCTGTCGTAGGTCGTGGACGACGTGTAGGTCACGCCGCCGATCGTGACCGTCTCGCTGGTGTCGTCGCCGTTGGCGTTGTAGGTCCACGACGTCGTATTGCCGAGCGGATCGGTCGTGCTCAGCATGTTCCCCGACGCGTCGTACGTGTGCGTCGTGACGTTGCCCAGCGGGTCCGTCTCGCTCAGCACGTTGCCCGCGTTGTCGTAGGTCGTCACCGACACGGCGCCCGTCCGGTCCTGCACCGTCTCGGTCTGGTTCGCGAGGTCGTGGGTGAAGGTCACGCAGTTGTCGTCCTGGTCGCACTGCTGGATCAGCCGCCCGTCGGTGTCGTAGACGTTGCGCACGACGGGGTCGCCGTCGGGGTCGATCACCCGCTCGAGCAGGTGGGCGTGGAGGTCGTGATAGATGAACGTCGTGACGGCCCCCGCCCGGTCGGTCACCGAGGTGAGGTTGTCGGCCGCGTCGTACGTGTAGGTGATGGAGGCGCCGTCGGGGTCGGTGATCTGGGTGACCAGCCCCGCCCCGTTGCGGACGATGGCCACGGCCTGTCCGTTCGACGCCGTGAGGCTCGTGGACGTGATGGTCAGCGTATTGCCGTGGGGGTCCTGGACGAACTCGAGGCCGTCGTCGACGTCGACCTGGAAGAGGTGTCCGTCCGGGAAGGTGACCTGGTAGGCGTCGGGGTCGTACCGGAGGAGCTGGCCCAGGTCCCAGGCTTCGCCCCCGTTGATGAAGATGCTGTTGGATCCGCCCCAGCCGCCGAGCGGCGCCATGGTCGAGCCGGGGGTCGAGAGCGCGGTGTAGACGGGGTTGTGGTAGTTCCAGCCGAACGACGTCCCCAGCGTGAACTGGAAGTGCTCGCGCACGCCGAACCCCATGTCCAGGGTCACCACGTGGTCCTCGGTGGTGTTGATCTGCCAGCACAGGAAGCCGCACCCCGACGTCTGCAGGGTCCACGTGGGCTCCCACTCCGCGACGCCCTTCTCGACCCCGATCAGGTCGGCGATGTCGAGCGTCCAGCCGTAGCCGAAGTCCCCGAGCCGGCCGCGACGCCGGGAGTCGTAGGTCCGCGTGATCTCCATGGGGATGCCCAGCGACGCGACGGCCAGGTCCTCCCACCGCAGCGTGAACAACCCCGGCGCGGCCTGCCCCTCGAGCTCCACGGTCACCGACGTGGACGCGGTATTGCCCCCGGAGTCCAGGGCCGTGAGCGTCAGGTCGTAGTGGCCCTCGGCGAACAGCGTCGGGTCGATCTCGCCGAGCAGGCCGTTGGTGACCTCGGTGGTGCCCGACCCCGCCTCCAGCGCCTCGCCCCCGCCGGTGTGTTCGAGGGTCACGGTCCACTCGATCAGCGTCCCGCCGTCCGAGGCGGTGCCGGTGATGTTGGTGAGCCAGTCGATCACGTCGCCGGTCGTCGGGGAGGTGATCGCGACGGTGGGGGGCGTGGTGTCCGCCGGGTCGACGACGAGCAGCTCCTCGAAGGCCTCGTCGATGTTGCCCGCGGCGTCTTCGGCGTAGGCGTGCACCAGGAACGTGCCGTAGGTCGCCGAGCTCCAGGTGCCCGTGCCGCCGGTGAGGGTCACGGGCACCCCGGCCACGTCCACCGTGTGGAGGGTCACGGCCGTGTCGTCGGTGGCGGCGCTCGTGATCGTCACCACCTGGCCGACGTTCGCCGGATCGGGGCTCACGCTCAGGGTCACGACGGGGTCGGTCAGGTCGCCCACGCAGCCCTCGTCGACGGCCCCGTCGCAGTTGTTGTCGGCGCCGTCGCCGCACACCTCGGGGTTGCCCGGGAACGCGGCGGGGCCGGTGGCGAGCGTGTCGTCGCAGTCGCCGAGCACGGTCGTGAACCCCGCGGGCAGGAGGCACTGCGTGAGGGTCGCGTTGCCCGCGGCCGCGAACCCGTCGCCGTCCACGTCCTCGGTCCAGATCTGGCCGGGGAACTGCAGGGGGTCGGTGTCGTCGCAGTCGGTGTCGTCGAGCAGGTAGCCGAAGGGCTGCTCGCACTGCGTCAGGGAGCTCGTCGCGTCGCCGAAGAGATCGCTGTCGGTGTCCGCGTACCAGACCTGCCCGGGGAACTCGTCCGGGTCGGTGTCGTCGCAGTCGGTGGAATCGACGACGAAGAGGCCCCCGGCGGGCTCCTCGCACTGCACCAGCGGGGCGATGTTCGGGTCTCCGAAGCCGTCGCCGTCGTCGTCGACGTACCAGGACTGTCCCGGGAACTCGAGGGGGTCGGCGTCGTCGCAGTCGTCGTCCGCGGTGCCCGCGATGCCGTCGGGTCCGCACACCGTCACGCCGTCGTTGTCGTCGTCCGCCAGGCAGGGGTCGACCACGTCGTCGTCGTCCGTGGCGTCGTCGTCGTCCGTGGCGTCGTCGTCGTCCGTGGC
>CAZEKB010000059.1:0-40420 GCA_964512225.1 uncultured Rickettsiales bacterium
GGCGGGGGGCGGGGGGGCGGGGCCGGCGGGGGCGCGGGGGGCGGGGGGGGGCGCGGGGCGGCGGCCGGGGGGGGGGGGGGCGCGGCCGCGCCGGCGCCCGACGCCGGGGGCCGACCGGCGTTTCGGCTCCTGCGGCGTCGGGGGGTCCTGCGAGCGCTCGATCTGCGCCTGGCGAGGCCCTTCGAGTGGGGCGCGGCCGCCGCGGCCCTCGCGGGGGAGACCGAAGAGGTCGTGGCGCGGTGGGCCGCCCGCTACGGGGGCGGGGATCTCGACGCGCTGGAGAACGACGTCGCCCCCGGGGGCGCGCTCCGGTCCGTCCTGGAGACGGTGCTGGGGTATCGCAGCGGCCTCCAGCACGGCAGCCCGCCCCCGCCGGTCCTGGTGGAGATCGACGCGGCGATCGCGGCGTTCGACGCGGCGGGGGCGGACCCGCGGACGCCCCTCGACCTCGGGAGTCGCGCCGACCGCGTGCGTGCGTTCCTCGACCCGCTCATCGTCGGCGAGGGTCGTCGGCGCACCTGGCGCAAGGCGCATCACACCTGGCTGGGCCCCCTGGCCACGTGGCGGAAGCTCCACCGCAAGGGCGTGCGCGCGGCCTGGGTCGCGGCCCGGGATCTGCTCGTCGAGCGGCTGGGGGCGCACGCCGAGGTCCTCGACGCGCTCCCCGGGCGGGTGGACGCCTCGGCCGTCGCCGTGCTCGGGGACCTCACGGCCCTGGGGGCCCGCGCCGAAGCGCTGCACCGCGACCGCAAGGCGAGCCTGCACGCCCTCGACTTCGACGACCTGCAGCTCCGGCTCCTCGAGCTCGTCGAGTCCGACCCCGCCGCCCGACGTCGGCTCTGCGGGCGCTTCCGGCACATCCTCGTGGACGAGCTGCAGGATACGAACGAGGTCCAGTGGCGGCTGATCCGCGCCCTCGCCCGCCTCGACCCGGAGGGGGACGGGGACCCGGCCACGCTCTTCCTGGTGGGGGACCGCAAGCAGGCCGTCTATCGGTTCCGGGGCGGCGACGTCACCCTGTTCGACCGCGTCGTGGACACCCTCGAGCCCCGGGGGGCCGCGGTCGTGGAGTTCCGGCGCAACTTCCGCAGTCGACCCGGCCTCATCGCGGGCTTCAACCGCCTGCACGCGTGGCTCATGGCCCCCGCCGGGGACGTTCGCGAGCCGTTCGAGGCCCCCTTCGCCCCGCTCCGAGCCGCCCGCGCGCTCCACGCGGAGGAGCGGTGGAGCGACGACGAGGGCCGGATCGAGATCCTCACCGCGCTCGACGCCGTCGACGAGCGCGAGGCCGACGCCGAGGAGGAGGGCGTCGCCGAGCTGGTGGGGCCCGAGCGGGAGGCCGCCGTCGTGGCCGAGCGGGTGCGGGACCTGCTCGACGACGCGCCCCGCCACGGGGGCAACGCCGTCGCGCTCCTCCTGCGGCGTCGGCGCAACATGGCGCTGTACGCCCGGGCGCTGCGGCGGGCCGGGGTCCCGCACGTCGTGGCCGGGGGGCGGGGGTTCTTCGGGCGGCAGGAGGTGCTCGACGTCGCCGACGTCCTCTCCGGGCTGCTGCACTCGGGCGACGTCGTGGCCTTGGTGGGGGCGCTGCGGGGGCCGCTGTTCGGCCTCGAGGACGCGTGGCTCGTGCGCCTCGCGCTGTGGGGACGCGAGCGCGCCGGGGGCTCGCTGCGGGAGGGGTGGTCGGCGGCCCTCGCCGCCGCCGAGGTCGCTCACCTGGACGAA
Organism: uncultured Rickettsiales bacterium; assembly: GCA_964512225.1. Classification (GTDB taxonomy): domain Bacteria; phylum Myxococcota_A; class UBA796; order UBA9615; family UBA9615; genus CAZEKB01. The sequence continues at coordinate 1,726 of CAZEKB010000059.1, forward strand.
GCGTGGCCCGTCGATCTGCCGCCGGAGGGGCGCCGCGAGATCGCGCGGGCCGCCACCCGGTGGCTGCGTTGGAGCCGCCTCGTGCGGGCGGTCTCGTTGTCCGCGTTCCTGCGGCGGATGCTCGAGGACGCCGCCGCGGCGCACCTCTTCGCCCTCGGCGACCCCACGGGCCAGACGCGCGCCAACGTCGAGAAGCTGGTCCGCCTCGCCGCCCGGTTCGACGCCCAGGGCGCCCGGGGCGCGGCCGAGTTCGCCGGGTACTTGCGTCGACAGGAGGAGGCGGACACGACCGAAGGCGAGGCCGTGGTCGACGCGAGCGCGCCCGTCGTCCTCATGACGATCCACCAGAGCAAGGGGCTCGAGTTCCCGGTGGTCGTGCTGCCCGACCTGAACGCCCGGGTGCGCCCGGGGGGGCACGGGGAGGACGCCGTCCTGGGGCGGATCCGAGACGTCGACGGCGCGGAACGTCGTGAGCTCGGAGCGGCGCTGCCCGTCGTCGAGGCGAGGGTCCGTCGACGTCGCAAGTCGCTGACCGCGCGGCGCGTCGACGACCGCGAGCGGGCCGAGGGGATCGCCGAGGGGAAGCGCCTGCTGTACGTGGCCATGACCCGCGCCCGGGACCGGCTGATCTGCACGACGCGGCCGCCGTCGGAGGCCGCCGAGGAGCCCCGCCCGATCGACGAGGCCGTCGCCTGGGAGGAGTGGCTGCGCCGATGGCGAGTCGAGGATCCGGCGGCCGAGCGGGAGGTCGCCGTGACGTGGGCGGACGCGCGGCCCGCCGGGCCCCGCAGGGGGGTCGCGCCCGCGCCGTCCCGTCCCGCCGACCTCGTGGAGCTGGCGGGCGTGAAGCGCCGGCTCGCCCCGGTCCGGGCGCCCGTGATCGCTCGGCTCAGCCCCCACGCGCTGGCGGAGCAGGAGGCGGACGACCTCGCCGATCGGCTCGAGCCCGAGACCGCCGGGGCGTCCGACGACGCCGCGGACCCCGAGGAGGCGGCGCGCCGGGAGACAGCGGGCGCCCTCGGTCGCATCCGGGGCCTGCTCGTGCACGCCTGCCTGGAGGACGGGATCACCGAGCCGTCGCCCGTGACGTCGGCGCGGATCCACCGCGCCCTGGCCGAGGCGGGGCTGCTGGAGCCCGACCACGTGCGCCGCCTCGAGGCCGCGCTGGAGCGCCACCTGGCAGGCTACCGACGCGCCGCTCCGGCGCCCCTGTGGGACGGCGGGACCGTGTTCGTCGAGCAGGCGTTCCGGCTGCCGCTGCCGGTCGTCCCCGACGGGGCCGACGGGGCCGATCTCGAGGGCGTGATCGACGTGCTGTACCTCGACCCCGAGCGCGACTGCTGGGTGGTCCTGGACTACAAGTCCGACGCGGCGACGGACGCCGAGCTCGTGGCGAAGTACACCCCCCAACTGTTGGCCTACGCCTGGGCCGTCGCCCGGATCCTCCCGGACGTGCGCGGCGGCGCCCGCCGCGTCGCCGCCGAGCTCCTCGCCACCGGTCGGGGCGCGGTCGTGGAGGTCCTGCCGCCCCTCGATGCACCGGCGCTGGAAACTCGTTTTGGGGCACGTCTCCGCACCCTGCGAGAAACCGAGAACCGCGCCGGCGACTGAGGTACGCTCATCGATCCAGGGGTTCCGCGAGAGGGCGCGGGGCACCGGGAGGGAGGCAAGGCCCGCCGATGCGGGCCCACAGACGATGTTCTTCAAGCCGGAGAATCCCGTGATCGTCCAGGGCGACGGTTCGCTGTTGGTGGAGGTCGACAGCGATCGGTACGCCGAGGCGCGCGACTTCATCGCCCGCTTCGCGGATCTCGAGAAGTCGCCCGAGCACATCCACACCTACCGGATGACGTCGTTGACCCTGTGGAACGCAGCCTCCGCGGGCCTGACGGCAGAGGAGATCATCGAAGGCATCACCGACCTGTCGAAGTACGACGTGCCCCCCAAGGTCGTGCAGGACGTGGCCGAGAAGATCGCCCGCAGCGACAAGATCGCCCTGCTCCCCGCCGACCCCGACGTCGGGCCCGAGCTGCTCCTGCAGGTCAAGGACTCGGCCGTGTCGCGCAAGGTCGTGGCCAACAAGAAGGTCATGGACCTGACCGTCGGAGCCGTCCGCGAGGGGCTGTACCGGGTGCCGCTGGGGAACCGGGGGACCATCAAGCGCGCGCTGCTCCGGCTCGGCTACCCGGTGGACGACATCGCGGGGTTCGTCGAGGGCTCCGGGCTGAACATCAGGATGCGGCGCCGCTCCGTCTCGGGGCGCGGGTTCGGCCTGCGCAAGTACCAGCGGCAGGCGGTCCAGGCGTGGCACAAGGAGGGGACGCAGGGCGGCGGCCACGGCGTGGTCGTGCTGCCGTGCGGCGCGGGCAAGACGATCGTGGGGCTCGCCACGATGGTGCAGACGCGCTGCCACACCCTCATCCTCGCGACGGGCGTCAGCTCCGTGCGGCAGTGGAAGGAGGAGATCCTCGACAAGACCCACCTGACCGCGGACCAGGTCGGCGAGTACAGCGGCGAGACGAAGCAGATCCGGCCGGTGACGGTCACGACGTACCAGATCCTCACGCACCGCAAGTCGCAGGACGCCGAGTTCACGCACCTGGGGCTGTTCAGCGCGTCCGACTGGGGCCTGATCATCTACGACGAGGTGCACCTGCTGCCCGCGCCGGTCTTCCGCATCACCGCCGACATCCAGGCCCGGCGGCGGCTCGGCCTCACCGCGACGCTCGTGCGCGAGGACGGACGCGAGGCGGACGTCTTCAGCCTCATCGGGCCCAAGCGGTTCGACGTGCCCTGGCGCGTGCTGGAGCGGAGCGGCTTCGTGGCCGAGGCGCACTGCTACGAGGTGCGGGTGGACCTGCCCCCGAAGCTCGCCCTGGAGTACGCCCAGAAGGACCAGCGCAAGAAGATCCGCATCGCGGCCGAGAACCCGCTCAAGCTCGCGGTCCTCGAGCACCTCCTCGAGCGGCACAAGGAGGACAAGGTCCTGGTGATCGGGATGTACCTCGACCAGCTCCAGAAGGTGGCCGACATCTTCCAGGCTCCGCTGATCACGGGGAAGACGCCCAACTCCGAGCGCGACGTCCTGTACGAGAAGTTCCGCAACGGGGACATCCGCGTATTGACCGTCAGCAAGGTCGCCAACTTCAGCATCAACCTGCCGGACGCGAACGTCGCGGTGCAGCTCTCGGGCACCTTCGGGTCCCGCCAGGAGGAGGCGCAGCGCCTCGGCCGGATCCTGCGCCCGAGCGGGGGCGACTCCTTCTTCTACTCCGTGGTCACGCGCAACAGCCGCGAGCAGGAGTTCGCCCACAACCGGCAGCTGTTCCTCACCGAGCAGGGCTACTCGTACCGCATCGAAGAGTGGAACGCGGCGCGGGCGGGCGCGAGGATTTGACGTGGATCTCGCGAGCTTCTTCAAGTCCCTGAACCCGGCGGTCCTCGACCACTACCGGCGCAAGTTCGTCGACGACGACTCCGTCCCCGCGGTCGAGGCCCTCGTCGAGAACTTCTCCGACAAGAAGTGGCTGCGGGCGCGCTTGAAGACCATGAACCGTTCGCACCACGTGGCCCTCGTGGCGCTGCTCCAGTGCCGAGGCGTGGGCGGCGGCACCTGGCTGCTGCAGGAGCTCACGCAGACCCACGGGATGTCCGAGGACGTGTGGGCGGAGGTGCTGCACGACCTCGGGGGCGAGCTCCTGGTCTTCGGGAACTCGCACCAGAGCCCGCCGCTCTTCTACACCGTGCCCGAGCCCCTCGCCGCCGAGCTCGGCCGGCAGTTCCGCAAGCGCCTCGGCCTGCCGGTCGCCGACGACGCCGAGCAGGAGGGGATCCGGCCGTCCACGGTCACCAACTACCGGCACCCCGTCGGCTTCTCCCTGATCTCGTTCCTGACCTACCTCCGCCAGAACCCGGTGAAGGTCACGCGGCAGGGCGAGATCTTCAAGAAGCAGTCCGAAGAGATGGCCGCGTTCTTCTCGGACCTGTGGGGCGACGGCGAGCCCACCGACGTGCTCGCCTGGAACCTCGACTTCGCCCAGGAGGTGGGCCTGCTCCGCCGCCGCTCGGGTCAGCTCGAGGTCGACGATCGCTCGGTCGACGAGTTCCTCTCGATGGAGCCGGAGGCCCGCCGGGACCTGTACAGCTCCTACTTCGCCCGCGCCGAGCCGCTGCTCGTATGGCTGCTCGATCTGCTGGGGGAGCTCCCCGCGGGCACGTGGGTCCCGCTCACCAAGCTGCGGACCCTGTACCGGCGCCGCTACATGGGCTCGGTGTTCCACCGACGCTACGTGCGCAAGTCCTACTACCTGCCGCCGTCGGGCTTCTACGACCCGAACCCCCCGCTGAAGGTGCTGCAGGTCCCGGGTCTGGTGGAGAGCGGCCTCGGCGCCAAGGGGAGCTACGTGCGGCTGAGCGAAGCGGGTCGGCTGTTCGTGAGCGGCGAAGGCTTCGAAGGGCTCGAGCACGCCGAGTCGATGAAGTACCTGCTGCAGCCCACGTTCGAGATCCTCGCCCCCGTGGGGCTGCCCATGCGGCGGCTCTGGAAGCTCGGCGAGGTCGCGAAGCTCAACAAGGTCGATCGCGCGAACACCTACTCGCTCAACCGCGACTCCGTCCGGGCCGCGCTCGACGAAGGCTGGCGGCCCGACGGGGTGCTCGCCGCGCTCAAGGACGGCTCCCAGGTGGGGGTCCCCCAGAACGTCCGGTCCACGCTCAAGGACTGGTGCGGGCGCCACGGCGAGGTCCAGCTGCACGACGCGCTCGTACTGACCTGCGAGCCCGCCCGGGTGAAGAAGGTCCGCAAGGTGCTCGACAAGCTCGAGGTGCCGTTCACGGCCCTCGCCGAGACGGTCCTGGCCATCCCCCGGGAGGAGTCGGACGCCATCCTGGAGGCGCTGCAGTCCGCGAAGGTCGAGGCGGCCCCCACCGTGCGTCGCTACGACCTGGCCGACGAGCCCAGCGGGGGGGCGGGCGACCTCCGGGCCTACATCGACGAGGACGAAGACGAGGACGAAGAGGAGCAGGCGGCGTTCCCGGTGAAGTCCCTGGTGATGCTGGGCGCGCCCACCGCCGAGGGGGGGCGCGAGGCGATGGCGGCGCGCGGCTCTCGGACGGGCCGCACGGGCGCCAACGCGGTGGGCGCCGACCTCAGCCTCAAGCCCGCCGCGGCGGGCGCGGGCGACCTCCTCAAGCTGTCCCCGTCGAAGACGATGTCCGTGGTCAAGGCGGCGATCCGGTTGGGGCTGGACCTCGAGGTCCTGTACCCGTCGACCGGGCCTCACGACAAGGGCGGGCTCGCCCGGGTGACCCCCGCCGACGTGAAGGAGGCGGGCGGAGGCTCCTACTTCACGGGGCGGCACCACCGCCTCGCCGAGGACATGCAGTTCCACATCAAGCGCATCCAGGGGATCCGCCTGGCCAACTGAAGCTCGTCAGCCGGGCCCGCTCTTGTCCGGGATGACCGAGTCGATCACCTTGTCGGCGATCCGGGCCAGGAGGCGGCGCGCGAGGCCTCCCCGACGGGCACGGGGGGATACGACGGGCTCGTCGGCGCCCGGCTCGCTCGCTCCCCCCCGGCAGAATCGTCGGGGGCCCGGGGACGAGGTCGGGCTCCCGTCCTGCAGTCGAAAGACCTCTCCGTCGTCGCCGCGCACCGAAGCGTCGAGCGCCCCCGCCATCTCCAGCATCTTCCGGAGGGCCGGAGCGTCGGGCTCCTCCACCGAGATCCAGCCGGACCACGGCGAGTACAGGAGGTCCACGCCGTTGAACGCGATGTGACCCGTCTCCCCGTGCCGAGGGTGGCCGTTCCACACCGCCGAGGGGCCCCCGCCCGCGAGCTCGATCGCGGGGTCCGCGGTCACGAGCGCGTCCCACTCGGATCGCTCGATGACGCGGCCTTCGCCGTCGTCCCAGGCGACCTTCCGCGTGATGTGCACCTCGTACGCCATGGCGGCTCCCAGTATGCCTCGCGCCGGGCGGAGGTTGCGGGCCCGCGCCGGGGCCGCGGAGCTAGAGTGGCGGCATGGCCGTCATGCTGCGTGTTCTCGGGATCCTGAGCCTCGTCCTCCTGCTCCCGGCGTGCCCGGACGAGGACCCGCCGGTGGACGACGACGACGCCGGCGACGAGGTCCCCGGGGACGACGACGCCGTGGACGACGACGACGCCGTGGACGACGACGACGCCGTGGACGACGACGACGCCGAGCCGAACTCCGCGCCCGTGTGCAGCGTGGCGGTCCCCGGGCGCGCGCTGATCCCGGGCGAGACGGTCGAGCTGGGGGGGACCGTCACGGACGTCGACCAGCCGAACGAGACCCTCGTCGCGCGCGTCCTCCTCGCGGGCGACGTCCTCTTCGAGGGTGCCCCGGAGCCGGTCGGCCTCGTGGGCGTGTCCTACACGGTTCCGGACTCGACGGACCTTCCGGTGACGGTCGAAGGCGAGGACGACGCGCGCGCGACGTGCACGTGGACCGAGGTCATCGAGGTGTGCGACCTGCGCGACTGGTACGGCGACGGCGACGGCGACGGTTGGGGGGACGGACCGGCGACGCCGTCGTGCGAGGCGCCGGACGCGGTGGGCTGGGCGTCGCAGGACGGCGACTGCGACGACCTCGACCCCGCGGTCAACCCGGGCGCGGTCGAGGTGTGCAACGGCGTCGACGACGACTGCGCGGGGGGGATCGACGACGGCGCCGGGTGCATCGACGTGAGCAACGTGCCCGACGACGTGCTCTGGCTCGGGTCGGCGGCGGTGACGGTGACGGGTTCGACCTACATCCACACCGACACCGGCGAGATCGGCGACGGCATCCGCGGGGCCGGGACGGGCCTGGTCGACGGCGTCTTCTTCCAGATCCTGACCCAGCCGACCGGGGCCGAGCTCGGCGTGTTCTCGGTCGCGGGCATGACGATCGACGCGGGCGCGGTCCTGTCGGTGAAGGGGACCCGCGCGCTCGTGATCGCGTCGTCGTCGGACGTGGTGGTCGACGGCACCCTGAACGTCGCCGGGGGCCCGGGCGCGGACGCCCTGAGCGCGAGCGGGCCGAACGCGGGCGGAGCGGGCTTCGCGAGCGGCTCGCTCGGAGGCGCGGGGTCGGACTCGAGCGCCGCGGGCGCGACCCCCGGCGCGGGGGTGGGCGCGGGCCTCCTGGGCGTCGCGGGGATCCACTACGGAAACGGCGGCGGCGGCGGGGGCTTCTGCGGCGGCGGGGGCGGCGGCGCGGGCGATCGACCCACCATCGCGGGCGGGGCCGGGACGGACGCCGCGGGCGGCGCCGGAGGCTGGAACAACGGCGACGGCGGCTCCGGCGGCGACGGCGGCGCGCCCTCCGGTCTGCTCGTCCCCGAGCCGCTGCTCTCGGGCTCGAGCGGCGCGGGCGGCGTGTCCGACACGGACAACAACCCGATCGGCGGGGGCGGCGGGGGCGGCGGGAGCGGCGGCTCCGTCCAGGTGTCGGTGCAGGGCGCGGTCGACGTGGCGGGCACGGTCGACGTGTCCGGCGGCCGGGGCGGCGACGCGTGGGGCGGCGGCGGGGGCGGCGGGAGCGGCGGCGCGCTGCTGATCGAAGCGGTCGACGTCGTCGTATCGGGCGCGCTCACGGCGGCGGGGGGCCGCGGCGGTCACGGGAACCTCAACTGGGCGCCCGGGGGGACCCCCGGCGGCGGGGGCGGCGGCGCCGTGGCCGGAGGCGGGGGCGGGAGTCCCGAGGGCGGCGGCGGGGGCGGCGGCGCGGGTCGGGTCCTGCTGCGCCGGCTCACCTCGGAGGCGGTGACCGGGACGGTCGAGCCCCCGCTGGGCGGGTCGTGCGCGGCGATCGAGGCCATGTAGGGGACCCGGGGAGGGGGTCCTCGGAGCTCACTCGACCGAGTCGACGGCGCGCGGGGCGGCCTCGTCCAGCGGCCTGCGCTCGCCCGGGTCCTCGCCGGTGACGGCGCACCACGCCGCGTTGAGGGCGGCGAGGATCGTATGCACGGTGTCCTGGTTCAGGAAGTCGCCGGGGGGGACCGCATCCAGCCCGTCTTCGAAGTTGAGCGGGCACGCGTCGCCGTGCTGCTCGCCGTCCACGTCGAAGAGCAGCGGCAGGCCGTGGGAGCGGCAGACGAGGGGGCGCGCGGCGTAGATGCGGCATCGCCCCGCCGCGTCGAGCTGCAGACAGTCGTCGCGACCCTCGTCGAGGACGGTGAGGATGCGCTCGCCGACGGGCGGCGCGGGGCCCGACGACACGCGCCGGGCGATGGCGGCGGCCTCGATCGGAGACACGGTGAGGCCCCCCCGACAGCAGCCCGCGCACCCCGGCCGGCAGCGCAGCTGCCCGGCGTGCGCGGACGCCACCCGGCGTGCGTGGGCGTCCACCCTCCCGACGAGCAGCCGGTATCGCTCCAGCAGCCCCTCGCGGTCGTCGATTCCCATGCCGTCCCCTGGTACGATCGGCGCCCCCTCGGGAGCCCGACGTTGACCGATCCACAGCCCACGAACCGCCGCATCCTGCTGGTCGACGACGACCGCGATGCGCTGCAGATCCTGGGCGACCTCCTCCAGTCGCGGGACTACGCCACCGTCACCGCCATGGACGGCCACGAAGCCCTCGCTCGATTCCACGACGACGGGCCCTTCGACATCATCGTCCTCGACGTGATGATGCCCGGGATCGACGGCCTGGAGGTGTGCCGGCGGCTCAAGGCCTCGCCCCAGGGGATGCTCACCCCCGTCCTGCTCGTCTCCGCCCGGTCGGACACGCGGTCCCGCGTCGCCGGGCTGTACGGCGGCGCCGACGACTACATGAGCAAGCCGATCGACCTGCGCGAGTTCGCCGCGCGGGTCGACGCCCTGCTCCGCGTCCGGGACCGCTACTCCGTCCTCGCCGAGCGCCGCACCCAGGCCCTCGACGCCGCCCTCGTGGACGGCCTCACCGGGCTGCTGCACGGGCGCTACTTCCTGCGTCGGCTCGAGGAGGAGATCGTCCGCGCGGACCGCTACAAGCTGAAGCTGTCGGTCCTGATCGTCGACCTCCTCGGCCTCCCCGAGCCCGAAGAGGAGGCGGGGGACGACTTCGACGAGCCCACGTCGTTCGACCGCACCTTCGCCGGGCCCGCGGACCGCCTCGTCGCCGCCGCCGGGACGGCCATGCGCGCCCACCTCCGGGCGGGGGACCTCACCGCGCGCATCCGGCGGTCGCGCTTCGCCGTCCTGCTCCCCCACACGGCGCGCCGAAGCGTCCGGGGGATCATCAAGCGCCTCGAGGCCGCCGTGGCGGCCGTGCCCGCCGATCCCGAGCGTCCCGACGGCCCGAAGGCCGGCTTGTCGGTGACGATCGGTCGCGCCGCGCTCGGCAAGAAGCTCGACGCGGCCGGACTGATGGCTCGCGCCGAGCCCGGCTGATCCCGCCTCGGTGTCCGCCCACCTCTCGGATCCCCGGCTCTTCGAGCCCGAGGTCCCCCTGGTCTGGCAGCCGCTGCTGGACCTGCTGGCCTCGCTCTGGGACCTGGTGGAGTCCGACGAGCCGATCGCCGAGCGCCGAGCGGCGGCCTCCGAGCTGCGCCGCGACTGGCTGGCGAGCGCGGACCTGCTCGCCGAGGCCCTCCCCCCCGAGCTGAAGGCCTCCTCGCCCCGGCACCGGCGCTGGTTCACGGAGGCGGTCCTGGCGTGGATCCACTTCGCGCGCGTCGCGGGCACGCCCCGCCTCGACACCCTGCTGTCCAAGACCCTCCGGAATTACCCCGTGGACCTCGAGGCGGGGGCCGATCAGCGGCCCGCGATCCGGGCGGCCCTGACCGCGGCCTTCGGGTGGAGGCCCGAGGAGCTGGACGAGATGGAGGCGCGCATCGATCGCCTCATCTCCAACCTCGAGGTCAAGCACGCCGTCTCGGCCACGTTCGTGAAGCTCGTCCTGCAGGACGGCGAGCACGCGGTGGACGGGCGGGCCGCGGAGCTCTTCCGCGACGTCTACGGCCCCCTGCCCGTGCGCCCGGAGGACGTGGACCTCGTGGTCACGGCGTCCGCGGTCTACTTCTGCGTCGCCTACCGCGGCGATCGGTGGACGGGCCCGGGGTTCCACGAGCGGCCCGCGGCCGAGCAGGCCGCCCTCCTGGACTTCCTCGAGCGCCTGCGCCGGGCCAACACCTTCCAGTCGCCGCGGTTCCCGGCGTTCGGCCTGTTCGACCCCTCGGTCGTCTCCCCCGAGCTGCTCGACGCGCTGCACGCGGGCACGGAGGCGCGCCTCGGCCACGACGTCCCCCGGGAGGTCGTCGTCGAGACGTTCGCGACCATGACCTCCATCCTCCCCACGGAGCTGGCCGACCAGTACCTCGTGCACGACGCCTGGGGCCACGGCTGGCAGGAGGCCCTGTGCGAGTTCGAGTGGCTGTACGGCGACGTCGTGCACCTGCGCGAGCCCCTGGGCCCGGACACCGGGTCCCGGGCGCGGCACCCGCGGCGGCTGGCCGACGCCTTCGTCGTGCGCGGCGACCGCACCGACCTCGACGAGGAGACGCTCGTCTCCGTGGTCGAGGCGGACCTCCGCTACCGGATCCGCTCGGCGGGCAATACGTTCCTGTCGGAGGTGCTCGCGGACCTCGTCGAGCACAAGTTCGTGCGGCAGGTGCACCCCACGGACGACGAGTTCCCCACCTCCTCGCTGCTGCCGCGGGCGTGTCTGAAGGTGGACCTCAGCCTCAAGGACTCCCGGGCCTACGGGCGGGCGTGGAGCGCGCCGTATCGGCGGTTCATCGGGCGCAAGGCGGTGCGCGCGAAGCTCGCCGCCGCCCTCGCCGCCGCCGGTCGCCCCGCCCCCGGCCTGGGCGAGGCCGTCGACCGGGCCGCCACGGTCATCTCCCGGCGCTTCGGCGCGGCCCTCAAGAGCGAGTACGCGCACGGGCTGGACGCCCCCGACACCACCGCCGCGCGCGCCTGCGTGGTCCAGCGCCTCGCCCTGTGCGCCCTGGCGATGGACGCCGAGCTCGACGACTTCCTGGCCGCCGGGGAGCGGATCCTCGAGGCCGAGCGGGAGGCGCGCCCCGGGCTGCAGCGCTGGCAGGTGCCCGAGGCCTGCATCGACCTGCTGGTCGTGGTCCTCGCGTGGTTCTACGAGCAGGAGCGGGACGCCTACATCTGGCACCTCGACGAGCTCCTCCGCGGCGCCCTGGCGCCGAGCTTCGCCCGCTTCGGCGCCGCCCTCCGAGACCTCTGACGTGGACCCGGGCTCCCTCGACGCGGCGTTCCTCGGGTACGCCGCCGCCGCCGCGTTCCTGGCCTTCCTGTCCACGTCCACGCTCGGGATCGGCAGCGCCCTGATCCTGACGCCCGCCCTGATGGTCCGCCTGTCCGCGGTGGAGGCCGTGGGCGTGATCGCGCCCGCGATGCTCCTCAACGCGGGCCTGACCGCCTGGGTGCACCGGGCCGAGATCCCCCGCGGGGTCGTGGGCATGACGGCGGTCGCCGCGGTGCCGGCCTGCCTCCTCGCGGCCCTCGTGGCGGGCTCCGTGTCCGCCGCCGTCATCCAGATCGCCATCGCCGCGACGATCGTGCTGGCCCTCGGCATGGAGCGCGGCCTCGGGGCCACGCTCGGGGGCGGGCGCGCGGGGGCCGTGGGGTGGGGCGTCGTGGCGGGGGGCGTGGGAGGCATCGCGGGGACCTTCGGCCCGCCGCTGGCCATCTCCTTCCTGTCGCGGGGGCTCACCGGCGCGGCGTTCGTCGGGTCGATCACGGCCGTCGGGGCCCTGATCAACCTGGTGCGCCTGCCGACCTACTACGCCACCGGCGTCCTCACCGTGGACCTCCTCCCCCTGGCCGGGCTCCTCGCGGTGTCGGGCACGGTCGCGGTGTTCGCGGGCAAGGCCCTGCTGCGCCGCCTCGACCCGAGCCGCTTCCGCGTGGCCGTCGACGTCCTGCTGGTGCTGATCGCCGTCTCGCTCGTGCTGCGGGCGGCCCGGGGGGCGGGGGCGTGAAGCTCGCGATCGTCGGCGACATCCACGGCCACTGGGGCGATGAGGACGTGCGCTGGTTCAACGCGTCCGACCGCGACGCCCTGCTCTTCACCGGCGACCTCGCCGGGTTCCGGCACGCCGATACGCTGCGCATCGCCCGCAGCATCGGCGGCCTCGAGAAGCCCGCGTTCCTGGTCCCGGGCAACCACGACACCGCGCCGCTCGTGGCCTTCCTGGCGGAGCTGTCCGGCAACGACCTGCTGCGGAGGCTGTCGACGCGGCAGGGCCGCCGCCACGAGGAGCTCCGCGACGCGCTGGGGCCCGTCGTCGTGGGCGGGTTCACGAAGCACGCCCTGGGCGACGTGGACCTGATCGTCGGCCGACCCCACCCGATGGGCGGCTCGGAGTTCTCCTTCCGGCGCCACCTCGAGGCGGTCTACGGCGTGTCCGACCTCGAGCAGTCCGCGGCCCGCCTCGCGGCGCTCGTCGACGGCGCCCGCGAGCGGGTGATCTTCCTCGCCCACAACGGCCCGACGGGCCTCGGCGAGCACCGCACCGACATCTTCGGGCGCGACTTCGGGGGCCGCGAGGGGGACTGGGGCGACGCCGACCTGCGCGCCGCGGTGGACCGCGCGGTGGCGAGCGGCCGCGCGGTGCTCGCGGTGGTGGCCGGGCACATGCACCACCGCATCCAGGGCGGGGGCAAGCGCGCCTGGCAGGTCGAGCGCGACGGAGTCCTGTACGTCAACGCCGCCCGGGTCCCGCGGGTGTTCGCGGCGGGGGGGACGCGTCGCTCGCGCAAGATGCGACACCACGTGCTGCTCACGATCGACGGGGGCCGAGCCCAGGCCGAAGAGGTCCTGGCCTAGACTCGGCGCTGGAGGGCCCCATGGCCGAGGAGACGAAGACGAAGCGACCGCTGATGCACCCCACGAACATCCGCTTCGCGACGATGCTGCTGGTCATCGTCCTGGTGGGGTTCGGGACGCGGCTCAACTCCTGCGACTACCGCACGATCGCCGAGCGCGTGATCCAGGACCCGGCGGTGGGGACGCTCAAGGCCGACGTGGGCGGGGTCGCGGCCCAGGCGCAGGGCCTGAACGCGGGCCAGCAGCGGATGAACAGCGCGCTGTCGGACGTCCAGCGGGCCCTGGACGACCTCCGCGCCCACGCCCCCACCATCATCTACCGGTACAACCCGGACAAGGAGAAGGCGCCGAACCCCGCCCAGCTGAAGGCGCTGCGCGCGGCGGTCGCGGCGGGCGCGAGGATCTCCGTGGTCCACCGTCCGGCCGAGGGCATCGGGCGCACGATCTCGGTGGAGTGCGCCTTCGTCGGCCTCGACGCCAACGGCAACGTGCAGTGCATGAGCGCGGTGCTCGCGGCCAACTCCGAGCTGCCCGACGGTCGCCGCTACCAGGAGATCCTCTCCCACGACGGGACCCGCGTGCTCGCCCACTGGAACGCCGACGGCAGCAACATCCAGGGCGAGCGCGAGGTCGAGAAGCGGGAGACCCACTGGACGGCGCAGATGCCCTACTGAGCGGCCCCCGGCGTCAGCGCGCCGGGCTGCAGCCGAGGCCGTCCCAGTACTCCTCCGCCGCGCAGGGCGACACCCCGCCCCGGCAGCCGCAGCCGCCGCAGTCGAAGTGGGCCTGTACGAGGGCCGCGGGCATCGCGCAGTTGGCGATGACGGCCTCGTCCACGTCCTGCCTGCCCCGCTCCAGCCCCCCCGCCGGGTTCGTGCCGAAGGTGACGTCGCCCCCCGCGTGGGGGAGGGCGGGCCCCGTGGTCTGGTCGACCTGGACGCCGTCGCGGTACAGGGTCAGGTCGCCGCCCGGCGCGAAGGTGGCCGCGAGGTGGTGCCAGTCGCCCGTCGCGTCGTGATCGACGCCGACGGCCTCGCCCGACGCGCCCGCCCCGGTCTGGAAGTTGAAGTAGCTCGTCTCCCGCGACGCGCCGGTGCCGAGGGTGTACTCCTCGAACGCGCCGCCGCCGCTGCCGCCCTTGCTCACGTAGGGGCAGAAGGCGTCGCCGCCGCCGACGGTGCAGTCGACCGGGCGGCCCCACAGCGCGACCGTCAGCCCCCGCGAGCCGTAGAAGTTCGACAGCGACCCCGGGTCGTTCACGGACGCCTGGGCCTGATCGAGGGACAGCGCCTGCCCGCAGACGCCCGCGATGTAGGACGTGGTGCCTTCGACCGACAGGTTGCTGCCCGCGCCCGTGGCGTCCATGCCGTCGCCGTCGAAGGGCCACCACGCCACGAACTCCTCGATGCGGCCGTCGCAGTCGTTGTCCCAGCCGTCGCAGGCGTCGGGGGCGCCGGGGTAGATGACGGCGTTGGAGTCGTCGCAGTCGGTGCCCGCGGGGGATCCGTCCCCGTCGCTGTCCTGCGCCGCGATCGTGACGGCGGCCGTCACCGCGCCGGCCTCGTCGGTGCCGTCCGAGGCCACGACGGAGCAGGTCCACGTCTCCCCCGGGGAGGTGACGGCCGAGGGGATCGTGCCCGCGACGAGGACGCCGTCCACCGCGTCCGCCGTCCGGTCGGCTCCGGTCCCGTCGGTCCAGGTGACGGCGTAGGAGACCGGATCGCCGTCGTCGTCGATCGACTCCGTGATGATCTCGCAGACCAGGTCGTGCCCGGCCGTGGGGCTGTTGGGCGAGACCGCGATGGCGGGCACCCCGGGCGCCGAGTTGAGGACCTCGACGGCCGCGCTGGGGAAGGGGTCGCTGCTCACGCCCGCGGCCGTGGCGACGACCACCACCGAGACCTCCTGACCCTTGTCGAAGTGGTCCTCGCCGTCCAGCGACTCTCCGGTCTGGCCCGCGACCTCCTCGTCGTCGACCAGCCAGGTGTAGGACACGTTGATCGCGTCCCCGTCGGGGTCCGACGCCGTGGTGATCGCGCTCACGACGTCCTCGGTGTGGAGGAAGTCGGCGTCCAGCGTCACGGACGTGATCACGGGCGGGGAGTCGGAGCCGTCGTCGTCGTCGTCGGTCGGCTCGGCGGACGGGCAGCCCGCGCACAGGGCGGCGGAGAAGAGCAGGAGGAAGCGTCGCATCGGCGGATGCTACGCCGATGATCGCCGCAGGATCGGGGTCACCAGGGATACGACCCCCACGCCGACCCAGACCGACGGCGACGGCCACTGCCCCGTCCACGTGCCGTGGAGGATCGCGACCGCGGCGGGGACGAGATGGGTGTAGGCCATCATCGACGACGGCGGCAGCCGCACGCCCGCGTACTGGGCGATGCCGAACGTGACCGCCGTGGGGAAGACGGCGAGGTAGGCGATCCCCGCGAACGCCGACGCGGGCACCGCGGACCACTCGGTCGCGACGATGCGCGGGAACCCGACGCAGCCGAGCAGGACGGCCCCCGTCACGAGGGTCCACAACGCCATGACGACGGCGGGCTCGCCCCGATGCAGCTTCTTGATCAGGGGCGCGTAGCAGGCGAAGGACAGCGTCCCCAGCAGGAAGGTGCGCTCACCCCGGTCCAGTCGCACCGCGAGGACCGCGTCCACCGAGCCGTCGAACACGATCCAGGCGGCGCCCGCCGCCCCCACCGACAGGATCGCGACGCGCGTCCGACCCATCGATTCGCCGATCAGCACCGCCCCCACGCCCCCGCTCAGGAGCGGCACGAGCGTGAAGAGGGCCCCGGTGCTCACCGGATCCGTCCAGCGCAGCGCCTCGAACATGAGCACGAAGTACACGACCATGGTGGTCGCGACCGCCCCGTAGCGCAGCAGGTCCCGCGCCGTCGGCCGCCGCGCGACCCCGAGCACCAGCACGACCCCGGCGAATACGACGGACGCGAGCACGAAGCGCACGAAGGTGAGGACCACCGGGTCCAGGGCGTCGGTGATCGCCTTGCCCACGGGGAACGCCGTGCTCACCAGCGCCGCCCACAGGTACATGAGCCCGAAGGCACGTCCGCGGTCGGACGCGAGCGTCAGGCCATGCCCTCGGAGCCGAGGTCGTCCCAGCGGCCGCGGACGCCGCGGACCTCGCTGGCGCCGGTGATGCCCTGGGCGACGAGCAGGTCGAGGGCCTCCACGAACCGGTCGACCTCCTCGTCGGTCGTGGGCGAGACGCGGATGACGTCCGCCATGGGCCCGACGTGCCCGCGTGTCCCCACCAGGATCCCCCGGGCCGCGAGGGCCGCCGCCCAGGGTTGGATCGGAGCCGTCAGCTTCACGAGGACGAAGTTGGCGCGCGTGGGCCGGGCGGGGATGCGTCGCTCGTCGAGCTTGTCCACGAGGCGATCCATGAGGGCGCGGATGCGCGTGACCCGGGCGCGCATGGCGTCGATGTCCGACAGGGCCGCGGCGGCGGCGCGGAGGGCCCCGACGGAGACGGTGAAGTTGGGGCGGACGTGGTCGATCGCGCCGATGACGTCCGGGTGCCCGACCATCCACCCCACCCGGAGGCCCGCGAGCCCGAAGTCCTTGCTGAAGGAGCGCACGACGAGCACGTTCGCGGGCAGGTCCCGGGCTCGATCCCCCTCCACGAGGGACTCGCCGTGGAAGGAGACGTAGGACTCGTTCACGAGGAAGAGCGAGCTGGGCGACGCGGCCGCGAGGCTCCGGATGACGTCCGCCGCGGCCGCCGAACCGGTGGGCCCGTTGGGGTTGGCGAGCACGACCATGCGGGGTGTCCGCGGGGACAGCAGGCCCTCCACGGCCTCGGCCGGGAACCGGAGGTCGTCGCCGTAGTCGACCCGGGAGACGAACGCTCCGCCCGCCTCGGCGGCGGCGAGGAAGGCGCCGAAGGTGGGCCGCGGGAGCACCACCCGGGCGCCCTCCTCCACGAACGCGTTGAATGCCCAGCGGATCGCCTCGTCGGAGCCCGCGGTGACCGTCACCCGGGCGCGGTCCACGCCGTGGAACCCCGCCAGCTGATCGGCGAGGGGCTCGGGATCCGGGTAGGTGCTCAGGTCGTCGTCCGTCATCGCCGCCAGCGCCTCGGCGACCTTCGGGGACGCGGGCGCGCGGCACTCGCCGAGGTCGAGCCTCAGGTAGCTGGAGCGGTCGGGGTGGGTGCGGGGCACGCGGTGCGCGCGGGCGACCGCGTCGCGCGGCCGGGGCGGGTCGATCGGGGCCGTGCCCGCGGGGCTCTGATGGACGACGGATTCGGGGACCGGGTCCCCGGGCGCCGGATCGGAGGGCGGTTCCACTCGAGCCGAAGATACCACCGAGGTCGGCGCCCCGGTCCGGCACGGCGCAGGCGCTGCCGACGCGGGCTATCATCCCGCCGGATGATCATCCTCGGCATCAACGACAACCACGACTCGGGCGCCGCCCTGTGCATCGACGGCGATCTCGTCGCGGCCACGGGCCAGGAGCGCGTCGATCGCCACAAGAACTCCGGCGCGTTCCCCTGGGACGCCATCGCGGACGTGCTGTACCACGCCCGGATCCGCCCCGAGGACGTCGATCGCGTCGTCTTCGGCAGCCACTTCACGCCCGCGACCGGGCTGCGGCGGCTCCCCCAGCTCCACCAGGGTACGAAGGCCACGGCGAGCCAGTTCTCGCCCCTGCTGAACGCGTACATCGCCTACCAGGTGGCGATCCGCGACGGCGGTCTGTGGCCGCTGGAGGCGGACCTGTCCCGCAAGGTCCTCGGCAAGCGCATGTCCCGGCGGGGCTTCCAGGCGCCCGTCACGACCCTCGAGCACCACGCGGCCCACGCCTACTCGGTGTACCGGAGCCAGCCGCACCTCGACGCCATCGTCTTCACCCTCGACGCGATGGGCGACGGCACGTCCCTGACGGTGTCGGTCGGCGCCGCGGGGGACGTGAAGCAGATCTTCCGCCAGAACGGCTTCGCCGCGGTCAACACCTACTACTCCCGCATCACCGAGTGGATGGGCTTCACGCCCAACCGCCACGAGGGGAAGCTCACCGGCCTGGCGGCGTACGCCGAGCCCCCGCCGGAGCTGCTCGCGCACTTCCGAAAGCAGATGCACTTCGAGCCGAAGACGGGCGGCTTCTCGAAGGTCAACTACCTGCGCCGCCAGTCCAAGACCGACAAGTTCCACAGCTTCCTGAACAAGTTCTCGCGCGAAGAGGTCGCTTCGGCGCTGCAGCGGAACCTCGAGCACCAGGCGTGCGCGTTCATCGAGCATTGGTGCGAGAAGACGGGGCGCCGGAACATCGGGCTCGCGGGGGGCATCTTCGCGAACGTGAAGTTGAACCAGCGCATCCACGAGCTCGAGTGCGTCGACAACATCTTCATCTACCCGAACATGGGCGACGGCGGCCTCGCCGCGGGGGCCGCGCTGGCGATGTCGGCCGTCTCCCCGCACGTACTCAAGGACGCGTACCTCGGTCGCGACTTCGGCGTGGAGGAGATGGAGCGCGCCCTCGAGAAGTCGAGCTTCGCGTGGACCCGGCCCCAGGACCTCGCCCACCAGGTGGCCGACGCGCTCGCCGACAGCAAGGTCGTGGCCCGCTGCGCCGGGCGCATGGAGTGGGGGCCGCGCGCCCTCGGCAACCGCACCGTGATGTTCCGGCCCGACGACCCGGCCGTGAACGACTGGCTCAACGTGAAGCTCCAGCGGACGGAGTTCATGCCGTTCGCGCCCGTCACGCTCTGGGAGGAGCGGGAGAAGTGCTACATCGGCCTCGAGGGGGCCGAGCACGCCGCGCGCTTCATGACGGTGTGCTTCGACTGCACGGACTTCATGAAGGACTCGAGCCCGGGCGTCGTGCACTGCGACGGCACCGCTCGCCCGCAGCTGATCCGCCGCGAGGACAACGCCGACTACTACGACATCGTGAAGGCTTTCCACGAGAAGACCGGCACCCCGAGCGTCATCAATACGTCGTTCAACATGCACGAGGAGCCGATCGTGCGGTCGCCCCGGGACGCGATCCGGGCCTTCGAGCGGTCCGAGCTCGACTACCTCGTCCTCGGCCCCTTCCTCGTGGAGGGCAAGCACATCACCCAGGCCGCCGCCGAGGGTTGACCCGATGAGCAGCGACGCCCCGACGCGTCCGCTCGAGTTCCGACGACGGTCCGAGGCGGAGAGCCGCGCCCGCGCCGACGCGCTCTTCGACGACCTCCGCCGTCGCCGCTCCGTGCGCGAGTTCTCCCCCGACCCGATCCCCCTGGACGTCGTGCGCCGGTGCATCGAGACGGCGGCCCAGGCCCCCTCGGGCGCGAACAAGCAGCCCTGGACGTTCGTCCTCGTGACCGACCCCGCGGTGAAGTCGCGGATCCGGGAGGCGGCCGAGGAGGAGGAGCGCGCCTTCTACGCCGGTCGCGCGGGCGATCGCTGGCTCGACGACCTCGCCCCCCTGGGCACGGACGAGCACAAGCCGTTCCTCGAGATCGCGCCCGCCCTGATCGTCGTCTTCGCGCAGCTGCACGGGGGCACGAAGCAGGCGCGCCACTACTACGTGCAGGAGTCCGTCGGGATCGCAACCGGGTTCCTGCTCGCGGCCCTGCACCACGCGGGCTTCGCCACCCTCACGCACACGCCGTCGCCCATGCGCTTCCTGGGCGACATCCTCGACCGCCCCCGGCACGAGCGGGCGTACCTGCTGATCCCGGTGGGCTACCCGGCGGCGGGGTGCGAGGTTCCGGACATCGACCGCAAGGCGCGGGCCGAGGTCCTCATCGAGCGCTGAGCGAGGCTCAGCGCCGGTCGTCCACGGACGTCACAACGACGTTGCTCGGGCACCAGTCGGGCAGGTACGTGGCCTGGTCCGCCTCCACCGCGGACGGGGTGGCGTCGCAGTGCGGGGAGAAGGGCGGCGAGCCGAGCCACGAGCCGGAGGACGGCGCGGGGTGCCAGGTCCACTGGGGGTCGCAGTCGGTCCCCGCGACGCCGGGGGACAGAGTGAGCCCCCAGTGCTGCGCATTCGGGGTGCCGACGAGCGGGATCGTGGCGTCGATGAAGCCCGAGCTCGTGGACCAGAAGGTCAGGCTCTGCCCCTGGATGTCCAGGACGACCATCGCGCCCCCGGTGCGGGTCGCGCAGTCGGCGGCCGCGTCGTCGTCGTCGGCCGCGTCGTCGTCGTCGGTTGCGTCGTCGTCGTCGGTTGCGTCGTCGTCGTCGGTTGCGTCGTCGTCGTCCGGCGCGTCGTCGTCGTCGGTGGGGTCGGGGCAGGCGGCGATGAGCAGCGCCGCGGCGAACAGGGCCGTGATCCTCATGCCCGCGAGCCTACCCGCGGCGATCGGTCAGCGACGGGGCAAACCGGTGACCTTGTGCCGGGGCGACTGGGCCACCTCCGGCTCGCCCGCGTGGCCCGACAGACCCGCGAGGGTCCGCTCGAGGTCGAACACCATGGCCCGCTCCTCCGCCAGCGTGGGGTCCGCGCTCGAGCGGAAGATGCTCGCCAGGGCGTGGACGAGCTGGTACGCGCCCTCCTGGTCGTTCTGCTCGTGGTGAAGGGCCGTGGCGGCCTTCAGCGTCGTGATCTCGTCGACCAGCAAGCGACCTCGCAGCAGGCCGTCGCCGAGCTCCGAGTCGCGGACGAGCGGCATGGACACGGCGCGATCGACCCGACGGCCCTCCAGCGGCGAGTAGCTGAGGCGAACGGACGCGATCTGCGCGTCCGGAGCGTACTTCCGCAGCGGGAGGGCCGAGTCCCCGGCCGGCGCGAGCGCGACGTAGATCGCGCCCTTGCGCTTCGACAGGAACAGCGTCGCCACCTCGAGCCGGATCGAGCCGTCGTCCCCCCACTCCATGGCCTCGCCGGGGATGCCGTAGATGCCCGCGATCTCGAGCCCGGCGCCGGGGGCGACCTCCATCCGCAGGTCGTGGGCCAGCTCCGTCACGAGGGTGTCGAAGTCCTCGGCGAACGTGTCCTTCATGGTCGCCACGTCCGGGAAGAACACGAGGTTGCCGCCCCGGACGGACGACACCTTCTGCGCGAGCTCCGCCCCGAAGTGCGTCGCCACGCCGACCGTGGTCATGCCCACGCCCGCGCGCGCCGCCGCCTCGGCCATCGTCATGAAGGAGTCGGCGTCCGTGCGCCCCACGTTGGGTCGCTCGTCCGTGAAGAGCATCACCCGGGTCGTGCCGTCGAACCCCGGGGCGGACCGCCGCGCGAGCGCGTACCCCGCCTTCAGGCCCGCTTCCATGTACGTCGAGCCCGCGATCCGCAGGCGCTCGACGCCCCTCGCGATCGCCGCCCCGTTCGTCGGCGACGTGGGCGGCAGCACCGTCTCCACCACGTCCGAGTAGCGCACGACGGAGAGCCGGTCCTGGGGCCCGAGCCGGTCGGCGACCTCGATCAGCGACTCGCGCACGGTCTCGATGGGGCCGCCGCCCATGGAGCAGGACGTGTCCACGACGGCCACGAGGTTCAGCGGCGCGCGGCGCCAGGTGTCCGGGTCGAGGCCCGAAGAGAACCCGAGCTGGGCGAGGTACCGGACGTCGGGCTGGGCGATGAGCGAGGCCCGCGCCGCCACGCCGTCGGCGCAGATGGTGTCCCGGCAAGGCCCGCGGGCCGCGATCGGGAGGTCGTGCTCGGAGAACAGGCCCTCCGGGGTGAATACGTTCGGGTGGGGGACCTCGCCCGCGGCGATGCGATCCCGCGCGTAGTTGATGTCCTGGGCCCCGCCGACGGTGACGCCCATCTCGCCCGCCACGTCCATGGCCTCGAACGACATGGTCGGCGCGGGGGAGCGCATCACGGGGCCGGCGTCTTCTTCGTCCTCATCGCCCGCGAGGGTCGTGGACGGGCCCACCAGCGCGGCGGCGAGCAGGAGAGCGAGGGGGGCGGAGCGGGGTCGGGAGCGAAGTCTGGGCGCCATGGGGATCCTCCAGCCGACGGGGTCGGTGGGGACCCGGACACGCGATCCGGGGCTCGGGTTCCCGAGATCAGCGGGTCGTGACGGTCGCGCGGCAGAACACCGCGACGTCGCTCGACGGGTCCGCGCCCGTCAGGTCCTGCTCCATGCCCAGCGCCACGTCCAGGTCGCCGACGTGCACGTGCGACCCGACGGTGATGCCCACCGGCCCCCGGCTCATCCAGGGGTGGACGAAGCCCCGGTGGAACGGCGAGCTGCCGCGGAGCTGCACGACCACGGACCAATGCCGCGTGAGCACGACCTCCACGGCGACGCCGCCCGACACCGCGGCGGGGGCCAGGAGCGCGCCCAGGTGCCCCGTGCGTCCCAGCAGCGTGAGGCCGATCTGCCCGTAGAAGGCGAAGGGCCCGACGCCGTGCTCGAGGCTCAGGAGGAAGAGGCCGTCGGGCGCCCCGCTGCCGGCGCCGTGGGCCGCGGACCCGGTGGGCAGCTTCAGGGCCCCGCCCAGGACGACGCCCGGTCGGTCGCGCGCGGGCCGCACGAGCTGCAGGCGCAGCTCCGTGGAGACGTCTCCGAGGCGCAGCTCGGTGGGGCGGTGCAGGGTCCACTCGCGGACCAGGGGCACGCCCACGTCGTAGGTGAACGAGCCGTCCTCGACCAGCTCCCGCCCCCCGTTCTTCAGGCCGAAGGCGCGGTGCCACCCCTGGATCAGCGGGTCGCCGATGCCCCCCGTCAGCGCGATCAGCGGGATCTCGATCCCCACCTCGAGCCCCCGGGGCAGGCCCAGCCGAATCTGCGCCGAGGGGCGCACGATCTCGAGGTCGTAGCGGCCCCGGTTGAGGCCGCCCGCGACGTTCTTGGCCCACTTGTCGTAGATGTTCGCCCAGTCCACCTCGAAGCTCACCGCGAGGCGCCCGGGCGGCGTCACGCGGGCCCGCTCGAAGCCGGGCTGGAGGTGGAGGACGTACAGGGGGTTGCGCACCCGCGCCGGCAGCGGCCCGAACCGCACGGGGTCGCGCTGGGTCCGCCACTCCGGCGAAGCGGCCCCCGCGGGCCCCGCGACGGCGACGAGCAGGAGCAGCACGAGCGGACGAAGCACGGGGCTGAAACGCTAGCAGCCCCGCGCCCCGCCCTACGCGATCAGTCTCCGCATTCCCCCAGGATCGCGTACTCGATCTCGATCTCGTCGCCGTTCTCGGGCACGTGGGAGCCGTCGAATACGATCGCCTGCAGCGCGCTGTTGTAGGTCCAGCCCACGTAGATCCCCGCGCCGTTGATGCGCACCTCGATCGAGTCCTCCACCGGGGACCGCGAGAGCTCGAAGGTGTCGGGCACCGACTGGGACAGCCACGCCAGGGACGACAGCGTCGCGACCCAGTTGGAGTCGCAGATCGACGCCGAGATGCCGCCCGTGGCGACGCTGGCGGCGACGTAGCGCGCCGCCGTGAAGGCCTGGCCCCCGGCGCCCGTGCAGCCCGCGAGGCCGCCCGAGATGTCGGACAGGATCGCGTCCTCGGGCCGCTCCTTGAGCGACTGGTAGTACTGCACGTAGTCGGACACGCCGGCGGGGCTGAAGTCGTTCTCGTCCGATACGAACATGACCCGGAGGCCCGCGGCGTCGCGCAGGAACTGGTCGTTGGCGGGGTTCGACAGCGCCGTCTGGCCGCACAGCAGCCCCTGCTCGGTGGGCGATCCGCCGGTGCCCAGGTCGACGTTCGTGGCGAACGTGCCCGTCGGGTCCGGGGTGGAGGGCGTGACGATGGGGGTCGAGCCCGCGAGGTTCGCGCAGGTCGAAGCGTCGGTGCTGGTGACCCCGAGGCGGTACTCGACGTCCAGGGCCTCCACGATCTGCACGAACGACGAGAAGTTCACGGCGAGGTTCGTCTGCTCCTGCGACATCGACCCGCTGTTGTCGACGACGAACAGGATGTCGGTCTCGTTGCTCCCGTCCTGCGCGAACGCGTCCGTGACGGACTCGCCCGAGTGGGCGATCCCGAACTGCTCGGAGCGCGCCGCGGGGCGGGCGGGGTCGTTGGAGAACACGGTGAGGACCCCGTTGTCGGGCTGGGCGTCGGTCGGCGTGTAGTGGATCCGGGCGATGATCGGCGGGGCCCCCGGCGCGAGGACGTCCCCCGCCGCGGGCACCTCGGCCACCAGCTCGCCTCGGCCCGAGAGATCGGCGAACTCGATGCGGTCGAGCACCAGCGGGGCGCGGCCGACGTTGGCGATCTCCACCTCGAGGGTCGCGTTGCAGCCGATGACGGGGTTGCCGAAGTCGAAGGACTCGGGGCTGACGCGCACGGCCGGAGCGAGCCCCTCGGCCAGCAGCGTAACGGACACCTCGCGGTCGTCCGGGTCGTTGGACGCGACCCGCAGCTCCGAGACGAGGGTCTCGTCGCCGCGGGGCTCGTAGGCGAGGGTCACCCGGGCGCTGCGCTCGGGCGTGAGGATGAGGCCGGGGTCCACGGGCGTGGCGAACGAGAAGGCGGGGTGACCGAGGTCCAGGCCCTGGACCTGCAGGTTGTCGAGGCCGCGGTTGGTGATGGTCACGTCGCGCTCGGCGACGCCCCCCGCGGGGACCTGGCCGAAGTCGACGGTGTGTGGGTCCTCGGGGTCGTCGGATGCGACCTCGATGTCGGCGGCGAGGCGGCCGGGGCCCTCGGGATCCTCGACCTTCACGAGGGTGCCGTCCGGCACGCAGCCGGCGACGATCAGCGCGGCCGAGGCGCACGTGTAGCGGGTGAAACGGGTCACGGGCGAGGCTCCTTCTTGGGAGCGAGGGCCGTCCTTGGCCACTCGTCTCTCCTTGGAACCGGCGGGCCCCGCGGTGGGAAAACGACCGCCGTCGCGCCCGCGACGTAGGATGACCTCATGAGCTCGCGTCTCGTCCTCGGGGGGATCCTCGTCGCGCTCCCGGCGCTCGGCTGCGGCTCGAGCGGCCTGCTCGGAGACAACGACGGGGGGACTCCCGAAGCTCCGGAGCCGACGCCGTGCGACACGCTCGCGGGGACGCCCGGGGACACCGCGGTCGTGACCGTGGCCGGGGCGCCCCTCGATCACTCGGTGGTGCCCCGAGACCTCGCGACGAACACCGCCGTGGTCGAGCTCGCCGGGGCCCTGCTGTCGCCGGGGTTCGACGCTCTCCGCCTGGACGTGCACCGCGACGGGGAGCTCCGGGAGTCGATCTCCGTGCCCGCCTGCGACGTCGACGGGGCCGTCCCCTTCTCCCTCTCCACGACGCTGGACGCCGAGCTCGCCGTCTACGACCTCGAGCTGTTCGCGGTCGCGGGAGGGGAGTCCGTGTCCGCGCTGCTCGTCGAGGACGTCGTGGTCGGCGACATCCTCCTGATGCAGGGCCAGTCCAACGCCGTCGCCCGGCAGTTCTCCGGGAACGCGAACGTGAACCGGAGCGAGTTCGTGCGGTCGTACGGGAGCCGGGTGGAGGACGGCGGGGCCACCAGCGCGGTGCGCCGGTGGTACCTGGCCGAGGGCAACTACGCCGAGGGCCCGGGGGCCGTGGGTCAGTGGGGGCTGCGGATGGGGCGACGGCTGGTGGACGCGACGGGCATCCCCCTCGGCATCATCAACGGCGCGCGCGGCGGTCGCCCCATCGGCTACTTCGCGCGCAACGACGCCGACCCCGGCGACCTGTCGACCAACTACGGCCGCCTCCTCTCCCGGGCGCGGTGGGCGGGCGTGGACGCGGCGGCCCGGGCCGTCCTCTACTACCAGGGCGAGGCCGACGGGAACGAGGTGCTGCAGCACGTGCGGGGGTTCACCGGCGTCGTGGCCGCGTGGCGGGAGGACTTCGGGGGCCTGGAGCGCGTCTACACGACCCAGGTGCGCAACGGCTGCGGCAGCCCCAACCTCGCGCTGCGGGACGGTCAGCGGCGGCTCGCCGACGACCTCGAGGACCTGTCCGTGATGTCGACCACCGGGCTCGACGGCCACGACGGCTGCCACTACAGCTACGCGAACGGCTACGAGGCGCTGGGGGATCGCTACGCGGCCATGCTGCTTCGGGACCTGTTCGGGGGCGGGGACCTGCCCGGGATCGATCCCCCGAACCCCGCGACGGCGACGCTGACGGGGCCCGCGGAGCTCACCCTCGAGACCCGCGGTTCGGACCCGCTGACGGTCGTCGGCGATCCGAGCGGGGACTTCCGCGTCGACGGTGCGGACGTGGACGTCGTCTCCGTCGCGGCGGACGGCGCCGGCCTCCGCTTGACGCTGTCGGGCGAGCCCGCGGGCGCGACCGGGGTGTCCTACGTCGGCCGCCCGGGCGGGGGGGCGTGGGTGGTGAACGAGGCCGGGGTCGGCATGCTGACCTTCACGGGGATCCCGATCGCGATCCCCTGAGCGCCGCGCCGCGCTACCACTCGATCCACGCGAACGGGTCCGGGGGCGGCTCGGGCCGCAGCGCGTCGACGTACCACGCGGGCTCCACGGCCAGCTGCCTCGCGTCGACCCAGCGCGACTCCATCCCCTCCCGGCCGATGCGGAGCACGACCGGCCCCGCGGGCTCCTGATAGCGCTCGACGACGACGTCCGGCGCCTCGCCGTCCATCCCCGTGGCCGCGACCCACGCGGCCCTCACCGGGCTCGTCGTCTCCTCGCCCGCCCCGAACTTCGCCTGCTCGGCGGACCACGTGAAGGTCCGCTCCCAGCCCTCGACGCACGCGAACGCGCGGCCCTTCGGGTCCGTCCCGCAGCGCTCCCAGGTGTGCCGGACCCCGGCGACGCTCACCCCGGCGTCGGTCACCGCCACCCGCCCGAAGCGGTCCTGCCGCAGCCCGTTGCGGGTCGGATCGTGGACCTGCACCTCGAGCGCGACCTCCGCCCGGCCGCCGCTCCACCGGACGACCTGGAGCGCACGCCCCCCGTAGCCGACCTCGGTCACGTACTGCTCGACCTCGGCGAGGAGCTCGGGCGCGCCGTCGCCGGTGAGGTCCCGCCAGGCCGTCCGGCGCAGCAGCGTGGCCGAGCCCCACCCCGACCGGGAGCCGAGGGCGAGGGCGGACGACGCGCGGCCGGTGGTCGTCGCCAGGAAGCCCGCGACGGCGAGTCGACCGAACTCCTCGAGCTTCTCGCTCCACTCCCGGCGGTGCGAGACTGCGTACCAGAGCCGGGGCTCGGCCCCGTCGACGCGCAGGGGCACGGACCGGCCGGGCTCCCCGCGCCAGCCGAGGTCGACGTCCACGCCCGCCGACGCCACGTGCACCGCCACGTCCTCGCCCGCGACCCAGCCCTCGGCGCCGTCCGCGGTGCGCACCAGCAGGGGCTGGGCGCCCAGCCAGTCGAGCCGGGGCGAGCGGACGTACTCCTCGCCGCGCGCGACCACGCGGACGACTTCGTGCAGGCGGAGGGTGCGGACGGGCCGAGCCTCCGTGCCGAGCGAGCGACGCAGCGCGGTGGGCTCGACGACGATCGCCGAGGTGTCTTCGATCGGAGGCGCCGGGGCCCCCTGCACCGCCGCGCAGCCCACCAGCAGGCCCGCGGCGAGCAGGCCCGCGAGGGCGGCGACGTCCCGGGCCGTCACGGGCGGGTCATTCGCCCTTCGCCCAGGCCCGCACGCTGCCCGCGAGGTTCTTCATGTTGGGCGTGAGCAGGCCGGCGATGAAGCCCTCCACCCGCCCGCCGAAGCGACGGGCCAGGAGCCGGGGCACGCCGGGCACCCTCTCGGGGTGGATGTTCAGGTCGATGTCGAGCACGAGGCGGCAGCGGCCGTCGTCGATCTCCACGATGCGGGTCGTCCCCTCGCACTCGAAGATCTTCGCCCCGACGCGGGGCTCGAGCCGCCAGGTGGCGGTGCGGTCCGCGGTGGTCCACACGGCGTGGTCGTTCCAGGTCGCGAGATCGGGCTTCACGAACTTCATCACCGGGCTCGGGACCTTGTCGAGCGAGCCCCGCCACAGGTTCACGATCCGCACGGAGTCGCCGTCGTCGACCCGCTCGGTGACGATGATGTCTTCGATGTCGTGCAGGTAGGGGACCAGCTCGGGCATGCGATCGCGGATCAGGAGGAACACCTCCTCGGCGGGGAGGGGCAGCTCGTCGGAGACGTTGATCTTCATGCGCGAAGTATGTCGGACAGGCGCCTCGCGGCGGCGGGTTCCGCCCAGAAACGCGGACCGCGGCGGTCGAACTCCACGAAGCCGACGTGTCCGCCCCGGCGGGTACGCACCAACTCGACGGCCGGGTTCGCCAGGCCCCCGAGATCGAGCTCGGCGGGGTCGAGGAACGGGTCGTCGTCCGCGCGCAGGATCGTCGTAGGGACCGTGATCGCGCCGAGCCGCGGCCCCGCGCTCGCCCGGGCGTAGTAGTCGGCGGCGTCGCGGAAGCAGTGCAGGGGCGCGATGAGGGCCTCGTCGAACTCGCGGATGCTCTTCGCCGCCAGGGCGCGGGCGAGGTCCGGCTCCCGCCGCCCCGCCGCGCGGTCCTCCTCCGTGAGGGCCCACCCCGCTTCCATCTTGGCCCGGACGAACACGCGCAGGTGCCGGAGGATCCAACGGGCGTAGACCTTGCCCATGCCCCGCTCGAGGCGGGTCGCGCAGGTCGCGAGGTCGAGCGGGCTGCTCACCGCGACGAGGCCCCGCAGCGTCCCGGGCAGCGGGTCCGGATCCGTGGCCATGCGCACGAGCATGTGCCCGCCGAGGGAGAACCCGACGGCCGCGAGGGGGACGCCCGGGTAGCGGTCCGCGAGGACCCGGAGGACGAAGCGAGGGTCCTCGACGGCCGCGGCGTGGAAGACCCGAGCGAGCCGGTTGGGGGTGCCCGAGCAGCCCCGGTAGTTCATGCCCACGGCCCGGATCCCGAGGGTGGCCAGGGCCTTGTACGTGGCCACCGAGTACCCGCCCCGGGCGTCGCCCCCGAGGCCGTGCAGGAGCAGGACGATCGGCGCCCCCTCGAGGTCCGCCCAGGTGCGTCCGGGGACGTCGGCGAAGTCGAGGTCGAGGAAGTCCCCGTCGGGCGTGCGGAGCCGCTCTCGCCGGTAGCGCACGCCGTCCTTCGACTTCAGCAGGGTGCCGAGGATCGTCTGCGCGTGGCCCCCCCGAAACCGGCGGGGAGCGAAGGCGGGGTTCACGTCGCGGGGGACCGCAGCGCCTCGACGTCGGCGCGCAGCGAGGCGGTGGAGGACCCCTGGCGCCACAGGCCGTG
Organism: uncultured Rickettsiales bacterium; assembly: GCA_964512225.1. Taxonomy (GTDB): domain Bacteria; phylum Myxococcota_A; class UBA796; order UBA9615; family UBA9615; genus CAZEKB01. The sequence continues at coordinate 30,577 of CAZEKB010000059.1, forward strand.
CAGCCCGATCGGCACGACCCACAGGATCACCACGAACGTCAGCACGAGGCTCGCCGAGACGGCCTGCTCCTGGGTGGCGCCGTAGGGGACCATCACGAGCATCGTGACCCACTGGTGGATGCCGAGGCCGCCCGGCGCCGAGGGCGCGGCGATCGCGAACGACGAGATGACGACCTGGACCACCGCCCCGGTCCAGTGCAGGTCGTGCCCGAACGCCTGGAAGCAGATGGCGACGGCGACGCACTCGATGGCCCAGATCGCGATCGTCCACCCGGTCGCTCGGAGCGCGCGCGAGCGCTGCTGGAGGATCGCGAGGCCGCCCCGGAAGCCCTGCGCGACCCCGAGGACCTTGCCCACGACCCGGCCGATCGCGTCGGTGCGCTCGGCCACCTTTCGGATCGCGTCTTCGGGCAGCGAGCGCCACACCAGGAACAGGGTCAGGAGGCCGACGGCCCCCACCGCGCCGGCGAGGTTGGTCGACAGCTCGACCCAGTCGGGCAGCGTCTCGGGCAGCGGCGCGAGCACGGCGACCGCCCAGAAGAACGCCACGAGCGTCAACGCGTCGAGGAACCGCTCGAAGACGATGGTCGCCAACACCGACGACAGGGGAGCGTCCCGACGCCTCGAGTAGAGCGCCGAGCGCGCGAGCTCGCCGAGCTTCGCGGGGAGGGCGTAGTTGCCGAAGTACCCGAGGAACAGCGCGTCGTAGACCAGCCACCGATCGGCCGACGTCTCGGGGTTCTCGGGAGGGGCTTCGTCCTCGGGGAGGGAGCCCAGGACGACGTGCCAGCGCACCGCCTTGAGGGACAGCACGAGGACGTGCATGACCGCGACGACGGCGAGCAGGAACGGGTCCGCGGACAAGAACGCGTCGCCCACGGCGCCCAGGTCCACCTTGAGCACGAGCAGGGCGAGCAGCAGCGCGGAGAAGCCGAGGCCGAGGAGAAAGCGGTTGCGCAAGCGGGGTCCGGGAGAGGTTCGAGCCGGGTCCCGCCCCTAGAGATCGCGGCGACGTCGGCCGATCAGCAGGCCCAGCGCCGCGCAGGCTAGCAGAGGACTTGCGCGATCGCTGGTCGGGGTCGCGGCCCGGAAGGACACCCCGCACCCGCGGTCCGTGCATCCCCCGGGGAGGTCGGTGGTGTCGTCGTCGTCCCCGGACGGCAGCAGGCCCTCGTCGATCACCCCGTCGCAGTTGTCGTCCACGCCCTCCCGGCCCGGCGCGTCGCTCAGGCCGGGGCGAGTCCGGGCCTCCAGGTCGTCGCAGTCGCCCTCGCAAGGGGCGAGGCCGTCGAGGTCGAGGTCCTGCTCGGAGAGCGGGCGGTCGCCGTCGCAGTCGTTGTCGAGCTCGTCGCAGAGCTCGGGGGCGAGGGGGTGCACGTCGGTGCGCTCGTCGTTGCAGTCGCCCGCGCACACGCGCCAGCCGTCGTCGTCCGCGTCCTGCTCGCCCGTGTCCAGGGCCGTGGAGATCTCCCCGTCGCAGTCGCTGTCGTGGCCGTCGCAGACCTCCTGCGCGCCGGGGTGGATCCACACCCGCAGATCGTCGCAGTCGCCGTCCGCCAGGGACCAGCTGTCGCCGTCGAGATCGAGGTCGAGGGCGTCGTCGTCGTCGGCGAAGGCGGGGGTCGCGGCGAGGGCGACGAGGAGGGCGGCGAGGCGGAGCACGCCCCTAGCCTATAGCCCCACCTCGACGGCGACACGCACGGACGCGTCGACCGCGGGCCGGATCGTGCCGGTGCCCGGGTCGAGGCCGGTCACGCCGATCTCTTCCTCGAAGTGCAGCGACCAGCGGCGGCCCAGCACGATCGACTGCTCGAAGGCGACGCCGTGCACGCCGTACACCCAGCCGTCGCAGGCGGGGTGCCCGTCGCAGTCGCGGTCCTGCAGGGCGGTGACGCCCTGGGCGCGCAGGCGGTAGCCCATGCCGACCATCCCTCGCGTGAGCAGGAGGCGGTAGCCGACCCCGGCGGTGGCCGAGAGGACGTGGCGTTCGTCGAACGTCTCCGACAGGCCGTCTTCGAAGCGCACGCGGTGGGGCGCCCAGGTGAGGCCCGCCATCACGGTGAGGCCGTCCGCGGGGCCGAGGAAGCGGTAGCCGCCCGCGACGTCGAGCCCGACGTGGGCCCGGCCGGACAGCAGCGCGACCTGGTCGGTGAGGCCGAAGCGGCCGCGCGGGCCGAGCGACAGGAAGCCGTTGTAGCGGGCGGGCCGCAGCACCAGGGAGTCGGCCTCCACGGCGTCGTAGCTGCTGACCGAGATCGTGCGGTCCTGCAGGACGGCTCCGTCGGCCCCCACGATGCGGACGCGGTGACGCCCGGCGGGGATCGGGTACGTGCCCGGGAAGGTGCCCTTCTCCCGGCCGTCGACGATCAGGACGGCGCCGTCGTAGTCGTCGCCCTCGGGCCCGTAGTGGAACAGCGACCCCAGGTCCGCGCGCTTGCGCTCGTCGGGCTTGCCCGCGAGCACCACGTCGTTGTGGCCGACCACCCGGAAGTAGGCCTCCGGCACCTGCTCGCCGGTCGTATAGGAGATGGTCTTGGCGCGGGCGTAGTCGTGGGCCTCGTACACCGTCACCACGCCGTCGCCGTTGCCGTCCGCGTCGCCGAGGCTCCAGGTCAGGCCCTCGAGCAGGTGGTACGTGTACACGCCGTGCTTCAGCTCGTCGTCCTCCCGGGCGGGTCGCCCGAACGTGGACGCGAACAGGTGGGCCTCGGACTCGCCCAGCCGGACCTTGCGGGACAGCACCGGCGCCGACTCCATGCGCTCGACGCGCTGGCGGACCGTCGGCTGGAGCGTCGACTTGGCTCGCCCGTTGTAACAGGCGTCGAGGATCAGGGCCTTGCGCTCGGCGCGGATGTCCGAGAAGTAGCGCTGGAGCTCACCGAGCTCGATGGCGGTGCCGCGGAGGTCGCCCGGGCGGGTGTCCGCGGTGACCAGGTAGAGCTTCGGCTCGCCCGCGGCGTCGATCGTCATCGTGCCGTGGCTGGAGACGAAGACGACGAGGGTGTCCTGCCGCCGCAGGTCGTTCTTGAGCGAGATCATCTCGCTGAGGACGCGGTCCCGACGGGCCTGCTTGGGGCCGGTGAGGGAGATGACCCGGTCGAAGCCGCCGTACTGCGGGTCCTCGAGGATGCGCTCGACCTCGGCCGCGTCGTTCTCGGCCCACTTGAGGGAGGGGAACGCGTCGTCGGCGTAATCGTTGACGCCCACCACGAGCGCGACCCGTCGGGCGTCGAACGCCGACTCCAGGGCCTCCCGCGTGGACTTGGACTCGGAGAAGCCCTTCTCTCGCTGGGTCGCTTCGTCCGCGCTCGGGCCCGCCGCGCGCACGCCCGCGCACCCCACGAGGAGGGAGGCGGCGGCGAGGAGGGGGAGGGCGGTGCGAATGGAAGCGACTCCGGGGCTTATCGCCAGTCTACGGTGAACTCGGACGCGGCGAGCACGGGGCGGGGCCACAGGTCGGCGCGGTCGGTCCCCGCGCTCAGCACGCCGGGGGCGACGCGCATCGGGTCGATCGGCTCGCGGGTCAGCAGGGCGACGTAGCGGAGCGTCCCCGTCACGCCCTCGTCCGGGCGGTAGACGAGGGGCTCACCGCCCGACCCCACGAGCGGGTGGCTCCCGACGTCCAGTCGCAGAGCGTCGCCGCCCATGGGGTAGAGCAAGTGAGGCTCTCCCGAGGGGTCTACTTCGAAGAGGGCGAGCCACCCGCCGTCGCCGCGGACGTCCATCCGCATCACGAGGGAGTCGCTCGCGCCGAGGGTCTGGCCGTCGCTGCCGGCGGTGACGGTGTCGCCCGTCTCCACCGAGAACTGGAGGTCGAGGCGCGTCGCCGACTCGGCCGTCACGAGGCTCTTGATGCCCGCGTCGGGCCCGCCCGCGGGCGTCTGCAGCGCCACGATCCAGCTCCCGACGGCGACCAGCATGAGCGCGGCCACCAGCGCGGCGGTGAGGCGGCGCAGGCCGGAGTCGCCGGGGCGGGCGCGGCGGATGCGGACCACGTCGGAGTCGGCGGGGGCGGCTTCGGTGGGCAGGGGGATGCGGCGGTCGAGGTCGAGGATGTCGCGGGCGGTCAGGTCGGGCCCCGGGGCCTCTCGCTCGGCGCTCGCCCAGGCGGAGAGCAGGGCGTCGAACTCGGCGTCGACGGCTTCGGCCGCGGCGCGCAGCTCGGGGTCCAGCTCGGCGGCCAGGTCGGCCTCCCAGTCGTCGAGATCGTCGTCGCGGAGCGCCAGCAGGCGGTCCAGGGCGGCTTCGGGGGTGCGTGCGTCCTGCATCGTCCCATCCTCTTCGCGGTCGTCGCGGTCGGTCATCAGGTGCGCTCCCGGCGGTCCGCGGTCATGCGGCTGCGGAGGAGCTTTCGGGCGTAGGCGAGCCGCCCCTTGGCCTCTTCGGGCGAGATGTCGAGCGTGTCGGCGATCTCGGCGCAGGACATGTCCTGCACGTAGTAGAGGAGGAAGGCGGCGCGGTGGGCTTCGGGGAGCTGGTCGAGCTCGGCTTCGAGGCGGGCGAAGTCGCGCTTGAGGCGGACGGCTCGCTCGGGGCCCGCGGGTCCGGCGCTCGGCGGCTCGGCGTTCTGCTGCTGCTCGAGCTCCGCGGAGCCTCCGGCCCCGAAGTCGCGCCGGTGTCGCATGCGGGCGTTGTGGTTCAGGGCCGCTCGGTAGGCGACGGTGTAGGCGTAGGTCGAGAACTTCGCCGTGGGTTGGTAGCGGGGGGCGGCCCGATGGATCTTCAGGAAGACGTCGGCGACCAGCTCTTCGGCGCGCTCGGTGTCCCGGGTGAGGCGCAGCAGGTACCGGAAGAGGCCGCCGCGGTGGCGGTGCACGAGCAGGTCGAACGCGGCGACGTCGCCGTCTCGATGCAGACACATCAGCTCCTCGTCGGGGAGGGCGCTGAGGTCCTCGACCACGCGGAGGTGTCGGCGGGGGCGGGAGTCGCCTGCCATGTCGCCTGAGAGCCTCCGCGCGTGCGATGTGAGGTGAAGCCGAGCCACGAACAAAAGAACCGTCCGGTCGCGGACTGGGAAAATCCAGCAGGAAAATGATACGTAACCGGTCTCGCCCCGGAGGTACGGATGGGACTGTTGGTCGACGGCGTGTGGCACGACACCTGGTACGAACCCGATAAGAAGGGCCGCTTCGTACGTCCCGACACCGTCTTTCGCGCGACCGTCGGAGGCGACGGTCATCCCGCGGAGGCGGGGCGCTACCACCTCTACGTCTCCTGGGCGTGCCCGTGGGCGCACCGCACGCTGATCGGGCGGGCGCTGTACGGGCTGCAGGACGTGGTCACCTTCAACTCCGTCGACGCGTTCATGACGGACCAGGGCTGGCACTTCAGCGACGCCGACGGCTGCTGCCCCGACCCGCTGTTCGGCGCGCGGTACCTCCGTGAGGTCTACGTCCGCGCCGACCCGAGGTACACGGGCCGGGTGACGGTGCCGATCCTGTGGGACCGGGTCGCGGGCACGATCGTCAACAACGAGAGCAAGGAGATCCTGCGCATCTTCGGGACGGCGTTCGCCGGGCTCGGCAACGGGTCCACGCTGATCCCGAGCGACCTCCGCGAGGCCTCGGACGCCATGCGCGACCGCATCTACCAGCCGCTGAACAACGGCGTGTACCGCGCCGGCTTCGCGCGCACCCAGGGGGCCTACGACGAGGCCGTGCGGGACGTGTTCGCCATCCTGGACGAGCTCGAGGACGTCCTGGGTCGCGCGCGCTTCCTGTGCGGCGACCGCATGACGGAGGCGGACGTCTGTGCGTTCACGACGCTGCTGCGCTTCGATCCCGTCTATCACGGGCACTTCAAGTGCAACCGCCGGCGGATCGTCGACTACCCGAACCTGTGGGGCTTCGTCCGCGACGTGTACCAGACCCCGGGCGTCGCCGAGACGTGTCGGCTGGACCACATCACCGAGCACTACTACCGGTCGCACGAGACGATCAACCCCACCCGCGTCGTCCCGATCGGCCCCGACCTCGACTACCTGGAGCCCCACGGTCGGGGGTAGGGGAGTCAGTCGGTCAGGCCGAGACGCTTGAGGCGGGCGTAGAGGGTCGACCGGGCGATCCCGAGGTCCATCGCGGCGAGGGTCCGGTTGCCCTTGTGGCGTTCGAGCGCCGTGATCAGGTCGCCCCGCTGCGTGGCCGCGGGCGGTCGCGCCGGGGGGATGAGCGAGACGGGGAAGCCCGCCTCGCCGTCCGGCTGGAACGCGCCCCGGAGGGCCAAGGCGTCGCGGTGGATCACGTCGCCGTCCGTCTGCACGACCGCCCGCAGGATCGCGTTGCGCAGCTCGCGGACGTTGCCCGGCCAGCGGTGTCCCTCGAGGGTGCGCACCGCCGACGCGCTGAGGCGCAGGCTCCGATCGGGGGCGGCCTCCCGCAGGAACTCGAGGGCGAGCGGGTGGATGTCGTCGCGGCGGGACCGCAGCGCGGGGACCCGAACCATCGCCACCGCGATCCGGTAGTACAGGTCCTCTCGGAACCGCCCCTTGAGCACGTCCTCGGACAGGTTCCGGTGGGTCGCCGACAGGAGGCGGAAGTCCACGCGCTCGGGCCTGTCCCCGCCGATCGGCACCACCTCCCGGCTCTCGAGGGCGCGCAGCAGGGCCGCCTGCAGCTCGGGCGTCAGCTCCCCGATCTCGTCGAGGAAGAGGGTGCCCCGGTGGGACTCGCGGAACGCCCCCCGCCGTCGGATCGACGCGCCGGTGAACGCGCCGCGCTCGTGGCCGAAGAGCGTCGACATGGCCGTCCCCGGGTCGATCGCGCCGCAGTTGACCGCCACGAAGGCGTTCGAGCGCCGCGAGGACGCGGCGTGCATCGTGCGCGCGACCCGCTCCTTGCCCGTCCCGGTCTCGCCCTGGATCAGCACCGGGATCTCGTGGCCGCCGAGGCGGAGGATGTCTGCCCGCACGCGCTCCATGAGGGGCGAGCAGGCCGTCAGCTGGTGAGAGGGTGGGGGCTGGGTCATGGGCGGTCCTCCGGGCCGGCGGGAGGTCGGCCCTGTCCCTAATGACGAGACTTCCGCCCCCGACCGACGCCTTTCTTGCCGCCGCTGGTACGATTCACGCTCCTTCGGCAGGTAGCAGCACTTGGTCCTCCCCAACCGCGCAGATCTCCCCACCGACTTCGGTCGATACCAGCTCGTCAGCGTCCTCGGCGAAGGCGGGATGGCGCGCGTGTACCTGGCGCACCGCTCGGGCCCCATGGGGTTCCAGACGGACCTCGCGCTCAAGATCGTCAAGCGCAAGGCCGGCCGCCGGAGCGAGTTCGTCTCGCTGCTGACGCGCGAGGCCGTGATCGGCGGGTTCCTGCGGCACCCGAACATCGTCGCGACGGTCGACTTCGACCAGGTCGAGGGGCACTACTTCATCGGGATGGAGTACGTCGAGGGGCACACCCTCGAGGACCTCATGAAGATCGCGAAGCGCGAGCGGGGCCGCTTCCCCGCCGTCCTCGCCCTCGACATCGTGCAGCAGATCTGCCGGGGTCTGTCCTACGCGCACGGCCTCAAGGACCGGCAGGGCCGCGACCTGAACATCATCCACCGGGACATCAAGCCCGGGAACATCATGGTCAGCAAGCACGGGGTCGCGAAGATCACCGACTTCGGGATCGCGAAGGCGTCGGTGGAGACCGGCGTGGTGACGGCCACCAACGTCGTGCGCGGGACCCCGCTGTACATGAGCCCCGAGCAGGCGACGGGGCGGAAGCTCGACTTCCGCTCGGACCTGTTCAGCGTCGGGCTCATCCTCTACGAGCTGCTCACCGGCAAGCGCCTGTTCGAGATGAAGGACATCGTCTCGACGATGGAGAACATCGCCCGGGCCGAGATCGGGAGCGCCCCGGAGGAGGTCGACGCCGTGGTGCCCGGGCTCGGCAGGCTGCTCCGGCGCCTGCTGCAGCTGCACCCGAAGGCTCGGTTCGACGACGCGGAGGACGTCGAGTACGCCCTCGCGGAGCTGGCCACGAACCTCACGGCCGAGGCCGAGGAGAGCGGCGGGGTCGAGTCTTCGATGCGCGAGGTGCTGCGCGCGCTCACCACGTCGTCGTCGACCGAAGCGGTCGAGGAGCGGCCGCTGCGGACCCCCACGCTGCACGACAGCGAGCACCGGGTGGACCTCGACCTCGGGACGCTCGACGATCTGGACGGCTCCGACATCCGCTCCATGGCGTCGCTCGAAGGCGTCGCCTCGGCCAAGCGGGGGGTGGATCAGAAGGCCGAGACCGTGCCCTTCGTCGACCCGGTCATCCGGCGCACCTCGGCCCTGCTCAAGGCGGTCCTGGCCGAGTCCGAGTAGCCCCCGGCAGCCGGAGTCGGCGCCAGGTCAGATCGAGCACCAGCAGGATCAGGCCCGCCCACAGGGGGGGAGGCCAGCGGGGGACCTTGTCGGTCCGCGTCGGCACCTTCGCGTCGAGGATCTCGCGCGGCGACGGGTTCCAGGTCCCGCCCGTCCGGTCGGCGACGCTGCGCAGCAGCTGCGGGTTGTAGGTGGCGGCCCGCACCTCCTCCGACGGTCCCCGCGCCACCGACCGAGACAGCTCGCCGCCGGTGGGGAGACCCGCTCCGTCGCCCGCCGTCGTGCCCACGGCCGCGACCCCCACGAGCGCCGCCCCGACGTCGGGCAGGGGGAGCGTGCCCCCGTACCGCCCGGGGCCGACCGCCTCGAGCACGTGCGCGGATCGCGACCCGTCCGGCAGGTGCATCACCGCCTCCACGACGAGGTCGCCGCGGGGGTTCCGCATCGAGTCCACCGCGTCGAATCGCAGCCGCACGTGGTCTTCGAGCCGCGTCGCCTCGAGGGTGCTCCGGTCCGGGGCCGCGGGCCGCAGCATGGCCTCCAGGACCCCCTCCCACAGGGCCGCGTGGTGCTCCCACTTCGGCCAGGCGGCGCTCCAGGCGCCCCCGACGTCCGACGTCCACATGGTGATCACGCCCCGCCCGTTGCGCCCCGAGACGAGCACGGGGTGGCCGTCCGCCGTGGCCAGCGCCAGCTCGGTCCCCGCGCGCTGTTCCCCGCGCACGTACCCGCCGAGGCTCGGGTAGGTCGTGCCCTCGGGGACGCGCTCGAGCAGGCGCGAGCCCAGCACCGGGTGCACGACGAACTCCGTGTTCACCTTGTTGGTCCGGGTGACGAGCATCATCTCGTCCAGGAATAGCTGGGGGAGGTCCCGGAAGCTCTGGGTGTAGTGCGCGCGGCCCGTGCCCGCGTCGGCGATCCGCTCCATCTCCGCCCGGTCGCTGTCGTCCGACACGGCGATCGTCGTCACGGTGATCTTGTTGCGGGCCATGGCCGTGACGATGTCGCCGGACCGCGTGAAGGTGGTGGTGGACTGCCCGTCCGACAGCAGGACGACGTGCTTGACCAGCGCGTCGCTCTTCTTGAGCTCCGTGTAGGCCGCCTGGAGCGCGTGGTAGATGCTCGTGCCCCCGCGGACCTTCACCGCCGTCATGGCGTCGATGACCGGGTCCGGCGTGGTGAAACCGCCCAGGGGGAAGGCCCAGGTGGGGAAGTCCGCGAAGGCGACGACGCCCACCTCGGCCTGCTCGGGGAGGAGCTGCAGGCTGTTCGTGAGCGCCGCCGCGGCCAGCTCGAACTTCGCCCCGCCCGCCATCGAGTCGCTCGAGTCGAGGCAGTAGACGACCGCGAGGGGGGCCTGCTCCTTCTTCTTCGTCTTGGGGAAGCGCACCGGGAGGATCGCCTTGAGCGGCTCGAGCTCGGGGGGATCGGTGATCAGGCCCCCTTCGCCGCCCGTGACCAGCAGGCGTCCACCGTCCCGAGTCCAGGCGCGGAGGCGCGACGACTTCTCCCGCCTCCGCCGCGTCATCGACCAGCTCGACATCCCCCGCA
>CAZEKB010000060.1:0-40274 GCA_964512225.1 uncultured Rickettsiales bacterium
GGTCCCGGGCCTGCCCCCCCACGACGACCCCGCCGGCGACGGCCTATGGCGCCGGCTCCTGGCCGGCGCCCCCGAGCCGGCCGACGCGCTCCCCGACGACCTCGACGACCCCGCCCGCTGGGCGGGGGGCCTGCTGCATCGCCTCGACCGGTGGACGACGGGCCTCGTCGTGGCCGCTCGCAGCCCCGACGCGTTCCGCCGGGGCCGCGCCGCGTTCGCGTCCCACCGGCTCGTGAAGGTCTACCGCTTCCTCAGCGGGGCCGCGCCGCCCTGGTCGACGCACGCGATCGACGCCCCCCTCGCCCACGACCGTCGCCGTCGCGCGCGGATGGTGTGGCAGCGCGGCAAGCAGACCCCGCACCGCGGACGCTGGTATCCCGCCTCCACGTCGTTTCGACGGCTCGAGCCCGCGGGCGCGGCCACCCGCTGGGAGGCCCGCATGTCCACCGGCGTGATGCACCAGATCCGCGTCCACGCCGCCGCCGTCGGCATCCCGCTGCTGGGCGATCGCCTGTACGGGGGCGCCGAGCACGAGGGCGGGCGCTACTTCCTGCACCACCGGACGATCGAGGGCTGGCCCGGCGGCGCCCCGGTGCTCGAGGAGGACTGGTCGTGATCCGCGGCGGGACCGCCGGAGCGATCGTCCGCCTGGGGGCGCCGACGCGGGCCGGGCCCCACCCCCTCGCGGCCGAGGCCGCGAAGCGGGGCCCGCTGCGGTCGGCGGGGACGGGGGCGGGGACCTCGAAGCTCAACAGCCGCCGCCGCCGATTCCTCAACGACCTGCGGTGGGCCGAGCGGAGGCACGACCGCCTCCTCGAGGCGCTCCGCGAGCTCGCCGGCCTCGACGCCTCCCGCTCCGACGCCGCCCTCCGGCTCGGTCGTTTCCTCGGGACCCTCGTCTTCTTCGGCGGCCTCCCTCCCGCCGCCGCCCAGGCCGAGTGGGGCGACCGCGACGCCGTGGACTGGGACACCTTCGCCGACCCCGCCCACGCGCTGACCGGCTGGGTGCTGGCGACGTCGCCGTCGGACGTCGAGGCGCTGGCCGTGGCCTGCTCCCTCCCCCCGGCGTACGCCCGCCGGCTCGTGGCCGATCACCGCGGCGGCGTGGGCGCGGGCCGAGTCCTCGACGGCGACCGCGAGGCCCTCGATCTGCTCGGGGATCTCGCCGAGCCGGTGCTGCTCGCCCGCGCGCTCAAGGCCCGCGCCCCGCTGACCCTGCGCGCGAACCGGCTCCGGGGGGACCGGCCCGAGGCGTCCGCCGCCCTCGCCGACGAGGGCATCCCCACGCGTCCCTCGCGCTGGACCGACGCGGGGCTGCTGGTCGAGGACGGCCACCCCGACGTGCAGGCGACGCGCGCCCTCCGCGACGGCCTCGTGGAGGTGCAGGACGAGGGCTCGGCGCTGCTCGTCGAGCTGCTCGATCCCCGGCCGGGGGAGACGGTCGTCGACGCGTGCGCCGGGGCCGGGGGCAAGACCCTCGCGATCGGGGCGCGCCTCGCGGGCGAGGGGGAGCTCATCGCGCTCGACGTCCGTCGCCCCGCGCTCGCCGAGCTGGAGCGCCGCGCCGCGCGCGCCGGGATCGCCGTGCGCGCCCTCCCGGTCCGGCCCCACGGCCCGCTCCCCAAGCGGGTGGAGGCGCTCCGCGGCCGGGTGGACCGGCTGCTGCTCGACGTCCCGTGCAGCGGCTCGGGGGCGCTGCGTCGCCGCGTCCAGTACGTCGACGACCGCCGCGTCGCCGCGCTCGCCGCGCTGCAGGCCCGCCTCCTGGAGCGGCACGCCCCCCTCGTCCGGCCCGGCGGCCTGCTCGTCTACGCCACGTGCTCCCTCTTCGCCGACGAGAACGACGCGGTGGTCCGGGCCTTCCTGGCCTCCCCCGCGGGGGCGGGGTTCGAGCCCGTCCCCGTCGCCGAGCTCCTCGGCCCCGCCCGCGCCGAGGCCCTCGGCGCCGACGCGGTCCTGCGCCTCCTCCCGCACCGCCACGGGACGGACGGGTTCTTCGGCGCGGCCCTGCGGCGGGCCGGGAACGCCCCCAGGTCCCCGGGTGTCGAGCAAACGACGTAACCTCGCCGGTCCCCGGAGTCGCATGTCCCCCCGCCTTCCCCTGCTCGTCGTCGCGCTCGCCCTCCTCCTGCCCACGTCGGCGTCGGCCGACGACGACGCCGTGCTCGCCGCCCTGACCGCCGAGCTGGAGCGCGCGCGGGCCTTGTTGGAGGAGCTCGAGCCCGCGCCGTACTTCATCTCGCTGCAGGCGATCGAGCAGGAGCGCGTGGGCATCGTCGGGGAGGAGGGCGGCCTGCAGGGCTGGAGCCCCAGCCGGGGCCGCTGGATCCACGCCGACGTGCGGTTGGGCTCCCCCGAGCTGGACTCGACCCACGCGCTCCGCGACGGGTCGTACGACGACGGGGGCACGGGCGGCCGGTCGCTGCCCCTGGGGGACGACCCCGCCGTCCTCGCCCGCGCGGTCTGGGAGGAGATCGACGCGGTGTATCGCGACGCCGTGGACCGCATGGAGCGCGTCGAAGCGGATCAGCAGGTGCTCGTGGAGGAGGAGACGTTCTTCGATCTCGCCCCCGTGGACGCGGTGGAGTCGCTCGTCCCGATCCCGGCGCTGGACGTGGACGTCGCCGCCTGGGAGGACACGATCCGCGCCGCGTCGGCGGTGTTCGCCGAGTCGCAGGTCGCCATCGACCCGTCCGTCTCCTTGACCGTCGAGCGCGACACCCGCTGGTTCGTCTCCACGGAGGGGGCGGCGCAGCGCACGACCGCCCGCCGGGCTCGGGTCGACATCTCCGCCGACACCGTCGCCAAGGACGGCTCGTGGCTGAGCGTGCACGAGGCCTTCGACGCCGAGGTGCCCGCGGGCCTGCCCTCCCCCGAGGACCTGCAGGGGGCCGTGCGCGACGCCGTCGCGGAGCTCGATACGCTCCGCCGCGCCCCCGAGGAGGAGCCGTACGTCGGGCCCGCCATCCTCAGCGGTCGGGCCGCCGCGGTCTTCTTCCACGAGATCTTCGGCCACCGCGTGGAGGGGCACCGGCTCAAGCAGGTGACGGACGCCCAGACGTTCCGCAACCGCGTGGGCCAGGAGATCCTCCCGTCGTTCCTGTCGGTGCACGACGACCCGACGCTGCCGCGGTACGCCGATCAGGACCTCCGCGGCCACTACGACTTCGACGATCAGGGCGTGCGGGCCGAGCGCGTGGCCCTGGTGCGGGACGGCGTGCTGGAGGGCTTCCTGCAGAGTCGGTCGACCGTGGGCGAGGGGGCTCGGAGCAACGCGCACGGGCGCCGGCAGGCGGGCCTGGATCCGGTGGCGCGGCAGGGCAACCTGATCGTCACGGCGGCGACGTCCGTCGGCGACGACGAGCTGCGCGCCGCCCTGATCGCCCGCACGAAGGCGGCGGGGCTGCCCCACGGGCTCTACATCGAGGACATCGAGGGCGGCTTCACCTTCACGGACAGGGACATCCCCAACGCCTTCCAGATCGACGTGCGCCTCGCCCGTCGGGTGTTCGTGGACGGGCGCCCGGACGAGCTCGTGCGCGGCATCGACCTGATCGGCACCCCCCTCGCCACGTTCTCCATGATCGAGGCCGCGGGCCGCGCCCCCGAGGTCTTCAACGGCACCTGCGGGGCCGAGTCGGGGTGGGTCCCGGTCTCCGCCGCCGCGCCCGCGCTGCTCATCCGCGAGATCGAGACGCAGCGCAAGGGCAAGGCGCAGGAGCTCCCCCCGCTCCTGGCCCCGCCCTCGGGCGAGGCGCAGGCGGCGTCGGTGGAGGGCGGGGATCTCCTGCTGGCGGTGCTCGAGGCCGAGGCCGATCGGGCGCTCGCGGAGCTGCGGCCCGAGGGCGCCCCGCCGCCCGCCCGGGTGGTGATGCGGGCCCGGGACCACGATACGTTCACCGTCCGCGCGGACTTCGGGATCCTCTCCAGCGAGGGGGGGCGACGCTCGCGGCCGACGGACGTGGAGGTGGTGATCGGCGACGACCGCCTCAACTCCAGCCGGTTCGAGCCCGACGCCGGGATCCCCCTGCCGTCGTCGGTCCAGCGCCCGCGCCTCGTGATCGACGACGTGCCCGCCGCCCTCGCCCGGGACCTGTGGATCTCCACGGACGCGGGCTACAAGACGGCGCTGCAGCGCTACCTGCTCAAGGCGTCGGCCTACCGCGGGTCGGACCTCGACGAGCTGGTGCCCGACTGGTCGCCCGCTCCCCCGGTGGTGCACATCGACCCGGCCCCCCTGGCGAGCCCGGACCGCGACCGGCTGCGGGCGCTCGCCGTCGCCGCCTCGGCGCGGCTGAGGGGCATCCCCGGGCTGCGCTCCGGGCGCGTCGTGGCGGGCGCCGACTTCGGACGCGAGTACCTCGTCTCCACCGAGGGGCACCGCGTGGTCCAGTCCGACGCGATGGTGGCCGTGTACGCCTTCGCGGACGCGGTGGACGGCGACGGCCTGCGCTACTTCGACCGCCTCCAGTGGGTCGCCGCCACCGAGGCGGACCTGCCGTCGACCGCCGAGATCGCGCACGCCGTGGAGGCGATGGGGCGCTCGGTCTCCCGGCGGATGCAGGGCGGCGCCGTGGCCTTCTACGAGGGCCCCGTGGTCTTCGAGGGCGAGGCCGCGTCGGACCTGTTCCGGTACCTCGTGCCCGCGGAGGTGCAGGGGACGCCGCCCGCCCCCGAGGGGACGCGCGACTACGAGCGTCGGATGAAGGAGTTCGCCCGCGTCGGCCGGCGGCTCCTGCCGCGCGGCTGGACGGTGGAGGACGACCCGACGAGCGTGCCTCGGGGCCTGCCCGGAGGGTACGCATACGACCGCGAGGGGGTGGCCGCGGGCCGGGTCCGGCTCGTGGAGGACGGCTACGTGCGCGACCTGGCCATGAGCCGCGTGCCCCGGGCGGACCTCCGCGTGAGCAACGGCCACGCCCGCGGCAGCATCCACCGGGCGCTGTCGGCGCGGCTCGTGAACTGGACCGTCACGCCCCGCCGCACGAAGCCCGCCCGCGCGATCCACCGACAGGCCGAGATCCTCGCGAAGCGGGCCCGCCTCGACCGCGTGCTGGTGGTGCGGCGACTCGAGCAGGGCCGCGACGGGACCCTGCCGCGACCGACCGAGGCGGTGTGGCGCAACCTCGACGGGACCGAGACGCCGGTGTCCCTGATGGAGTTCGAGGGCGTCGATCGCCGCGCGCTGCGGGACATCGTGGCGGTGGGCGGTCCCCTCACGACCCGCGCCTACCTCGCGCCCACCGGCCGTTGGGACCGGGCGGGCACGGTCGCGGGCCTGCCCACGGTCGTGCGGGCCCCGTCGGTCGTGCTCGTGGACGAGATGGAGCTCGTCTACCCCGGCGCGAGCAGCGAGCCGCCCGTCATCCCGCCCCCGGAGGTGCAGTGAGCGTCCTGCATCGAGCGGTCGTCCCCCGCGGCCTCGAGAAGATCGCCGCGAAGGAGATCCGGTCGCTCGGCGGCGGCGTGGGCAAGACGCGCGCCGATCGCGGGTCCGTCGTCTTCGAGGGCCCGGCCGACGCTCACCTGCGCGCCAACCTGAGTCTGCGCACCGTCGATCGCGTCCTCGTCCGCGTGGGGGGGGTGGACGCGCGCTTCGAGCAGGAGCTCGTGGACGCCCTCGCCGCGGCCGAGTGGGAGCGCTGGATCCGCAAGGGCGCGACCGTGAAGGTGGCCACGTCGACCCGCGGCTGTCGCCTCTTCCACACGGGGCTGCTGGACGACCTCGTGCGCCGCGCCCTGTCGTCGCGGGGTCTCGGGGACGGTCGCCCGCGGGGCGAGTCCACGGAGGCCCGAGGCCGCGACGACGACGACGGATCGGCCGACCGCGCGACGATCGATCTGCGGGGGACCGAGGATCGGTGGGAGTTCGCGATCGACACGTCGGGCCGCAGCCTCCACCGCCGCGGCTACCGCAAGGCGACGGCGAAGGCCCCCCTGCGCGAGACGATCGCGGCCGCGTGCCTGCAGGCCGCCGGGTGGAGCGGCGACCGTCCGTTCCTCGATCCCATGTGCGGGGCCGGGACGGTCGTGCTCGAGGCGGGCTGGATCGCCGCCCGCCGGGCCCCCGGGCTCGCCCGACGCTTCGCGTTCGAGCAGTTCCCTTGCCTCGATCGGGCGCGGTGGACCGCCCTGGTGGACGGCGCGCGAGCCCGCCTGGACTGGACGCGGGTGCCCCCCCTGGAGGGGTCGGATCGAGCGGGCGGAGCCCTCCGCGCGGCCCGGTCCAACGCGAAGCGCGCCGAGCTCGCCCGGCGGGCGAGGTGGGTCCAGCGGTCGCTCGACGATCTGCCCGGGGCCTCCCCCGGCGAGCCTCCGGGCCTGCTCGTGACGAACCCCCCGTACGGCAAGCGCGCGGCCGCGGGCGGGGCCCGGGGATCCGACAAGGAGCTGGCGGTCTGGGCGCGCTGGGGGGACCGGATCCGTGAGCGTCGCCCCGGCTGGAGGGCGTTCGTGCTCGCTCCGCATCCCGAACTCGCGGCGGCGGCCGGGGCCCGGGGGCGCGCCGTGGTCTCGGTCGTCCACGGCGGAATCTCCGTGGGTCTGCACCGCATCGCGTGATCCTCTATTTTCCCGCGCATGTCCGCCGTACGTGTCCTCGCCCTCGCCCTCTCCGTCCTCCTGATCGCCTGCGGCGGCGGCGATGAGTCGTCGCCCACCGGGTCGTCGCCCACCTCCACCGCGGGGGACGGCACCCGTCGCGCGGGGCAGCCCCGGGACTACGTGCCCGTCGTGGCGGCGCCGCTGGAGGCGGTGGCGGACGTGGACCTCGACGTGAAGGTGGTCGATCGCCGGGAGGAGACCGTGGTCCTCGAGGACCTGGTCCAGGGCCCGACGCTGCTCTACTACACGTCCGACGACCGCCGCGAGCAGGGCAACCTCGGCGCCTCCCGCCTCCTGCGCGACGTGATGAAGGGAGCCGACGCGGTCGGCTTCCGCGTGATCGTCCTGTTCGACGAGGACACTCCCGTCCGCAAGATCGACAAGTGGTTCAAGTCGCGGCGCGTACGGATCGCCCCGGCGACGATCGTCCAGGACGACTCGGGCGCCTTCGCGGAGGCCAACGGGTGGGCCACGCGCACCGTGGCGCTGCTCACCCCCGAAGGGGGCATCGCGAAGCTCTGGAAGCCCGACGACCGGCTCGGCCAGCGGCTCGGCACGGACGGCTTCTCGGCCGACGCCTTCTTCGCCGCCTGGGCCCCCGTCGACCCCGGGCCCACGCTCGACGCCGCCACCAAGGACGCCGCGATCGAGCTCGTGAAGGCCGTCCTCGCGACCCCGTGGGAGGACGGCGCGGAGATCCCCGACGCCCTGATCGACCCCGCGAAGGCGGCCGGTCTCGGCGCGCCGGTTGCGCACGGGGCGTGGGTCGAGCTCTTCATGTGGGGCGAGCTGCAGCACCCGCGGGCGCGCGTCACCGAGGGGACCCTGGGCGAGGCGATCGCGCACGCCGCGCACACGGCGATCCTGAAGAGCCGCGAGCCCGCGAGCTGGGTCGACGCGCGGGACGAGGTGATGATCTCGGTGCACGTCGAGGGCGAGGCCACGCCCCTGCCCACCCGCGAGCTGACCACGCTGTGGTACCTCGTGGAGCCGGGCGTCGACGGCGTCATCCATCGGTTCTCGGACGCCGAGGGCGTCGTGCTCGGCAGCGAGGCCGTCACCGACGGCATGCTCACGCCGCGCGTCCGCAGTCGAAAGAAGAAGCTGCCGAAGATCCTCGCGGTCGCCGCCCGCCGGGCGGGCCGCCCGGGTCCCGTCTGGAAGGACCCTGCCGAGGGCGAGATCCTGCGGTTCCGCACGACGTCGTTCGGCACTACGTCGCCCGGCTCGCCGGTCGTCGACATGTTCCGGGGCAACGTCCTCCGGCCCGATCGCATGGACGAGGCCTCGATCCTCGCCACGATCAAGGAGGGCGGCCGCTGGCTCCTGAACACCGTCGAAGAAGACGGCAAGTTCGACTACGAGTACTTCCCCAACCGGGACGAGCACGGCAAGGGCTACAACATCGTCCGCCACGCGGGCTCCGTGTACGGCCTCTTCGAGATGTACCACCTCGCCATGGGCGAGCCGTCGCTGGCGGACGACCGGGCCCGCTACATCGACGCCGCGGCCCGGGCGCTGGGGTACGTGCACGAGGGGCTCGACACCCCGGCGGGCGCCCCCGACGACCGCGTGTGCCTCATCTACAAGTCCGGCTGCGAGTCGGGCACGGCCGCGCTCACCCTGCTGACGTTCCTCGCGCGCCCCGACGTGAAGGACGTGCCGGAGGCGCTGCGCTCGAAGGTCTTCCGCGACGGCGACGACGCCAAGATGGAGGGCCTCGGCCTCGTCCTCCTGGACATGATCGACGACCGCGGCGCGATCTTCCGGCGCTACCACGAGGCGGGAGACGGCACGCGCGTCAAGAAGGAGCCGCTGTACTACCCGGGCGAGGCGATGCTCGCGCTCATGAAGTTCTACGAGAAGACGGGCGACGAGCGCTGGCTCGACGGGGCCCGGGCGATCGGCAAGCGCCAGCAGAAGATCTACATGGGCAAGCGCGGGTGGCCGGACCACTGGGTGATGCAGGCCCTCCCCCGACTCTGGCTCGTCGACAAGGACGACGACATGGCCGAGGCGTGTTGGGAGATGGCGATGCACTCGATCGGCGAGCAGTACCCCTTCGTATGGAACCCCTTCCCGGACTACCGCGGCGCGTGGCGACGGCGGGACGACACCCCCCGCACGACGCGGGCGGGCTCGCGCGCCGAGGCCCTGCGGGGCGTGATGCACCTGGTCTGGGAGCAGGGGAAGGACGCGAGCCTGATCGAGGAGTCCCTCATCGAGCTGTCGCGGCACCTCGCCGAGCAGCAGTACGGCCCCCACAACTCCTGGTGGGCTCCGGATCCGGCCGAGGTGCGCGGCGCCTACCCCATGGGCATCGTCGACAACCACGTCCGCATCGACAACAACCAGCACGCGCTGGTGGGCATCGCGGGCGCGCTGGAGGCGGTGCGCAAGCGGGCCGAGCGGGGCAAGACGTCCCCCTGATGCGCGCCCTGCTCGGCATCCTCGCCGTGGCCCTCACGGCGCCTGCCCCGGCCCGGGCGGACGACGCGTTGGCGGATCTGGTGGATCGGGTGTCCGGGAGCGTCGTCAACATCTACACGGCGGGCACGCGGCAGCCCCGGAATACGTGGGAGGCCGTCTTCGGCGGGCCGCAGCGGTGGGAGTCGCTGGGGTCCGGGTTCGTGATCGACTCGAGCCCGTGCCTGATCGTCACCAACCAGCACGTCGTGGGACCGGCCGACAGCATCCGCGTGCGCGCCTCCGACGCCCGGGAGTACACCGCCGAGGTGGTGGGCGCGGACCGCGACATCGACCTCGCGATCCTCCGCGTCGAGGACTGCGACCTGCCCGCCGCGACCCTCGGGACCACGAAGGACCTCCGGGTGGGGGAGGACGTGTTCGCCGTGGGCAACCCCTACGGCCACGGGCACACCGTCACCCGCGGCATCCTCTCGGCCCGCTCCCGCTCGCTCGGCCTGTCGAAGTTCGACCTCTTCCTCCAGACGGACGCGGCGATGAACCCCGGGAACTCGGGCGGGCCGCTGTTCGACGACCGCGGCCGCGTCGTGGGGGTGAACACCCGGGTGGACGGTCGGGCCGAGGCGATCGGCTTCGCGATCCCCGTGGAGCTGCTGGAGGGGGCGATCCCGCTGCTCCTCGACGGCCGTTCGGTCACCCCCGGCTGGCACGGCATGACCCTCGAGGAGCGCCCGTCGGGCCGCCTCGCCGTGGTGGAGGTGTTCCCGTCCGGGCCCGCCGAGAAGGCGGGCGTGAAGCCCGGCGACGTGGTGGAGCGCGTGGACGGCCGGACCCTGCGCGGGCGCGCGGGCTGGGCCGAGTCCTTCGAGATCGGCTTCCCCGACGACCGCCGCACCCTGTCCGTGCTGCGGGGGAGCGGCGCGGTCGACCTCACGATCACGCTCGTCGACCGCGACACCTGGCGCGCCCAGGTCGTGGGTCCGCGCGTCGAGATCCCGCTGCTCGGGGTGGAGGTCGAGAGCCTCGCCCCGGACGACGCCTCGGAGCTCGGGATCGGCGCCGGGGTCCTCGTCTGGCGCACGGGGCGGGGCTCCCTGTTCGCCCGCGGCGACATCCTCATCGAGCTGAACGGGGTGCGGATCCGCGACACGGCGGATCTGCAGGCGGCCGCCAAGAAGGCGGAGAGGCAGCGGTCGCTCGACGCGGTGTTCCGACGTCGCGGCGTGAACCGGCGCCTGCTGCACAACTGGTAGGTGCGGGACGGGCCCCGATTTCCGTCTGGGGGGCCGAGGCGTATGATGCGGGTCCGCTGATGCGACTGCCCGCCGTCCCACGCCTCCCGGCTCTCCTCCTCGCCGCGTCCCTGGTCCCGCTCGCCGCGGACGCCAAGGAGTACTCGACGGACGTGGACGTCGCGGACGAAGAGGAGCTGCGGCAGCTGTACTACGACGGCCTCCTCGAGGACGACGAGTTCGACATCCTGCTCCGCCTCCTCGAGGCGCCCATCGACATCAACCGCGCCGAGCGCGGCGACCTCACGCAGCTCCCGGGCATCACCGAGGCGATGGCCGAGGCGATCGTCCAGGAGCGGATCGTCAACGGCGCGTTCCTGCTGCTGGCGGACGTGGCGGGCCGGGTCGACGGGGTCGTGCTGGACGACATCCGCACGATCGACGCGTTCGTCTACCTGCGGGTCCCGGCGGGCACGAAGCCCGCGGTGAAGGGCGCCTTCGACCTCCTGGTCCTCAAGGAGTTCGAAGGGTACGCGCCCCTGGAGGACGACTACCCCGCCCGGTCGCGGAGCATCGATCAGGCGGGCTACGGCCAAGGCCCCTCGATCGGCTACGGCGCCAACGCGACGATCCTGCAGTGGCTCGACATCGGGATCGCGGGCGTGGCGCAGGAGTCGATCCGGTCGATCGAATACGAGCCGTCGTCGCGGGACCTGTACGCGTCCTGGGGCACCCCGACGTTCCGGCCCTACCTCGGCTACGCGCGCGTCGTGCGCCCCGAAGGCGAGGCCGTGGTCGGCACCTACCACCTGTCCTACGGGCTCGGCGTCGTCATCAACACGGTGGGCGGCCACGAGCGCCACGGGCCGTCGCTGCGCAAGTCGTTCGGCCGGTCGTCGGACCGCATCCGCCAGTACGACGGGCTGCTCGGCGGGGCGGCTCGTCTCCTCGCCCTCAAGGCGGGCCGGTTCCAGTTCGACCTGTCGGCCTTCGGGTCGATCCGCGACTACGACACCTACTCGTCCTACATCGGGCTCGCGGACGGCGAGATCCTCGACCCCGTCGACAGCGAGACGGACACGCCCCGGGTGTGGATCGAGGGCAACAAGGTCTCGTACCTGACCATCCCCAACGCGATCCGCGTGGCGCTCGCGGGGGGCAACGCGACCCTGCGGCTCAACCGCCGGACCCACGTGGGGTTCACGGGCTACGCCGCCCGGTCGGACCGGACCGTCATCCCGGGCGTCCCCGACGACGCGCAGAACGAGCTGCTGTTCCGCCGTCGGTGGCCGGTCGCCAACAGCTTCGGGACGGTCGGCGTGAACGGCGCGGTCGGCTTCGGGCTGATCAACATGGCCGCGGAGTGGGGTCTGTACATCGATCAGCGCCCCGGCAACGCGCTGCGGTTCCTGTTCGAGGTCGAGCCCGCGTGGGGCGAGTTCAGCGTCTCGTTGCGGCACTACGACACCACCTTCGCCAACCCCTACGCCCGGGCGGAGGCGGCGGCGGACTCGGTCGCGGGCCTGCGGGCGCGCAACGAGCAGGGCGTCCGCCTCGCGGCGACGGTGCACCCCACGAAGGCGATCCGGGTCAACGTCCGCGTCGACCTGTCGCACAACATCCAGTACGACATCTACGACCTCGAGCTCCGGGGCTCCGTGCGCGGCAAGCCCGTGCCGTGGCTCTCGCTGCAGGCGTTCGGCTCGATCAAGAACCAGGACCTCGCGCTCAACGGCCGCGAGTTCAGCTACGGCGGCGAGATCGACGAGGAGCTGTTCGGCTTCCAGGGCGAGTTCCGGGAGTTCCTCGAGGACACGGAGATCGACTGCGACGAGGCGGGCGGAGCGACCTGCGAGCGGGCCGGGGAGAAGGCCACGCTCGGCGCCCAGATCCGGTTCGAGGACAAGAAGATCGGCAACATCTCGATCCGCTACCGGCACGCCTGGACCGACAACGAGAAGACCGTGTTCGTGAACGAGAACTCCTGTCGCCTCGCGCGCCAGGAGGGGGGGCGCCTGCGCGTCACCGGGCGGGTGCGGCCCCACAAGTGGACGACCATCTCGGGCAGCGTCTACTACCTCGACGAGGACTACTGGGGCTTCAACCGGATCAGCGGGTCCGAAGACGGGCCCCACGGCGTCGGCGCCTGGCTGGCCATCGACCAGAAGGTCCAGGATCGCGTCAAGTTCCGGCTGCGAGGCGGGGTCGGCCGTCGCCTGGACGACATCTCGTCGCGGTGCGACGAAGGCGGGGCGACGCCCGGCATCTCCGGCGTCCACTACACGCCGGTCGAGCACGACGTGCACTTCGGGGAGCTGCTCTTCTCCATGCGGGTGAAGTTCTGATGCGCGCGGCGACGCTCGCGGCCGTCCTCCTCGTGCCCTCCACGGCGCTCGCGGTGGACGTGGGCGACGTGGTGTTCACGGAGCTGATGATCGAGGCGCGCTCCGACCGCGGCGAGTGGATCGAGATCTACGCGCCGGGCGAAGAGGTGGACCTCGCGGGCTGCTTCCTTCGCCAGATCAGCGAAGGCGGGCAGACCGTGTTGCTCGACGGGCTGGTCGTCCCCGCCGGGGAGTTCGCCGTCCTGAGTCGCCAGGATCCGTGCGTGCTCTACGACGAAGGCGGCGCGTGCACGCTCCCCGCGGACTTCATCTACGACTCGGTGTCGCTCACGAACAGCGGCGGCGAGCTCCGGATCGACTGCGGGACCACGCGGGTGGACACCGTCGCGCACGACTGGCCCGCGGTCGAAGAGGACTGCACGTCCCCCGGCGCGGTGTGCTCGGTGAACCTCTCGCCCGACGCGTTCGGCGGCGACGGCGCGTCGATCGCGGCCGCCAACGACGACTGGAACAACTGGTGCGTGCCCCCGGCGAGCAACTTCGGCCTCGACGCGATCGGCCTGGAGTCGATCTCGACCCCGGGGGCCCTCAACGCGTGCCCCGAGCCCGGCGCGACGTGCGGGCCCGGCGACGCCGCGTTCACCGAGATCATGATCCGCGCCCCGAACTCGAACCGGGAGTGGTTCGAGCTGCTGGTGACGTCCCCGCGGGGCTGCGACCTGCAGGGCTGCCGCCTCCAGGAGGGGCCCGACGCCAACCCGTTCCTGGGCCCCACCGAGGCCCACTGGGACTTCCACACGATCGATGTCCCCGGCAACGTGCTGGAGATCGCCCAGGGCGAGTACGCGGTGTTCGCCAAGGTCGACGCCGAGGTGGGCACGCCCCCGGGCGGGGCCGCCGTCGTGGCCGTGGACCTCTACTCGGGCATCAGCTTCGGCGACACCGAGCCGGGGTACATCCACCTGCTCTGCGGCGGGGAGGTCGTGGACACGGCCCCCTACGACTGGTCGCTGTTCGAGGACTCGTGCCCCGAGGGCGGCTGCTCCGTGGGCGTCGTGCCGATCCACGAGGACTCGGGGGGCAACGACTTCCTCGGCCGGTGGTGCCTGCCGCCGCAGGAGCCCGTGTGGACCACCCCCGAAGATCTGCCGTTCCGGGGGACCCCGGGCGGGCCCGGCGTATGCGACGTGCGCGACTGGCCCGTCGAGGGCGAGGTCCTCTTCTCGGAGCTGATGGTGGCGCCCTCGGGCGGCGTCCCCGAGTGGTTCGAGCTGACCGATCGCACGGGCGAGGGCTACGCGCTGGCGGGCTGTCGCGTCGAGCGATTCCGCCTCGCCGAGGACGGCACGATCGACGTCGGGACCATCCAGGACTACGTGCTCGGCGCCGACGACTCCGACCCGGTCATCGAAGCGGGCGGCACCGTCGTGTTCGGCCGCGACTGCCTCAACGGGGCCGTGCGCGAGGACGGCGGGGAGTGCGTCCACGACGAGTACTTCTACGGGAGCCTCTCGTTCAGCAACTCCGAGCCGGAGTTCGTGGACCTGTACTGCCCCGACGGCGTCGGGGGCGAGGTGCGCGTCGACCGGGCGGGGTACGACGTGACCTCCACCGGGGCCCGGTCCGGTCATTCGATCCAGATCGACATGAGTGAAGCCGAGCCCGACGACAACGACGCGCCCTCCGGCTGGTGCGAGGCGTCCTTCGCGGACCCCTACACGACCCTCGGCGGGTTCGACGTGAACTACGGGACCCCGGGCACGAGCTCCCCGTGCCGCACCGGCGAGATCGCCCCCGATCCCGCCGGCCCGGGCTGCCAGTGCGACGTGGTCCGGCCCCGCGCGGGCATCGGCTGGTGGGTCCTGCCGGCCCTGTTCGGGGCCGTCCGGCTCCGGAGGAGACGAACCTGATGCGCGTTCACCCCCTCGCCCTCGCCGCGCTGCTCGCGCTCCCCCCGACCGCGGGGGCGGCCGAGGCCGAAGACGCCGTCGTCGCCAAGAAGGACGGCAAGACGAAGCGCCCGCCCCAGGTGATGCGCTTCCACATCCTCAACGTGGGTCAGGGCGACGCGACCATCATCGAGGGGCCCGCGGACGACACCGGCGACCGCAAGATCATGATCGTCGACTCGGGCGAGTCGGCGAAGCAGGGCAACGAGGCGAAGCACGTCGTGGAGCCGTACCTGCGCAACGAGACGGACGACGGACCTCCGGCGCGGCCGGTGGCGCTCGTCGACTACTACATCCCGACGCACTACCACAAGGACCACATGGGCTGGAACAGCGGCCAGGAGGGCACCGGGCTCTTCTATCTGTGGGAGGCGCTGGGCCTCAAGATCGACATGATCCTGGACACCGGGCTCGACTACGACGCGTCCGGGACCGGCGACAAGATGTACCGGCAGTGGGTCGAGGACAAGCAGCCCAAGCGCGCGAAGCTGAAGTTCGACCAGCGGGGTCCCGACCGGCAGATCGACATGGGCGAGGGCGTGTGGGTCGAGGTCCTGTCCGTGGGGACCGAGGTCGAGGGTCGGGGCCGCGTGGTCAAGGACAAGTACATCAACACGACGTCCCAGAACGACTTCAGCACCGCCATCATCGTCCACTACAAGCAGTTCGACTTCTACATCGCGGGCGACCTGTCGGGGTACCTGCACGAGAGCTGGGGCGCCTGGTACCACAACATCGAGGCGGCCAGCTTCCCCGCGCTGCGCCCGGCCGAGGTCTACCGGGTCAACCACCACGGCTCCCAGTGGAGCTCGTCGTATTCGTTCCTGCAGCGCCTCAAGCCCAAGGTGTCCGTCATCTCCTGCGGCCGCGGCCACCACCACCCGAACCGGCACACGGTGGAGCGGCTGCTCGGGTACGAGGACTACTGGTCGGGGCGCCCCCTGGGGTCGGACATCTACCAGACCAAGAACGACGACGGCTTCCTCCACGCCGAGGAGCACCCGCACACGCTCAAGACCCAGACGGTCGCGGACGGGAACATCGTCATCGAGACGGACGGTGAGACCGACTTCCGGATCTACATCCCGGGCCGCGACCCGATCGTCTACCCGCTCGACGACATCCCCGCGTACGACGACGTGAGCTGGAAGATCAAGAAGATCCGCGAGCAGGCGAAGGCCGACCTCCGCGACGAGGGGAACGACGACCTCGGCATGCCCTCGATCGACGACCGCGAGGACGTCGAGGAGGGCCTGTCCGCGCCCCGGGGCGACGACCCGGAGGGCGGCGGAGACTAGGAGCCTGGAGCGCGTAGAGGGCCGAGGCGCGCGAGGTCGAGGACGCGACGAAGAGATCGCGATGGGCTGGACGAGCACCGCTCGCCGAAACGAACCGTTTCGCCCCGTCGTGATCGGCTGGACGAGCACCGCTCGCCGAAACGAACCGTTTCGCCCCGTCGTGATCGGCTGGACGAGCACCGCTCGCCGCGAGCACGACGATCGTTTCTCGCCCGGGGCGCCTCGGCCCGGCCCACCCCGCGGGCACGACGATCGTTTCTCGCCCGGGGCGCCTCGGCCCGGCCCACCCCGCGGGCACGACGATCGTTTCTCGCCCGGGGCGCCTCGGCCCGGCCCACCCCGCGGGCACGACGATCGTTTCTCGCCCGGGGCGCCTCGGCCCGGCCCACCCCGCGGGCACGACGATCGTTTCTCGCCCGGGGCGCCTCGGCCCGGCCCACCCCGCGGGCACGACGATCGTTTCTCGCCCGGGGCGCCTCGGCCCGGGTCATCCACCCGGGGTGGAGGCGCGGGAGCGCAGGGCCGAGGACAGGAGTCGAGGGAGCGCACCTCCAGTGCGTGACCGAAGGCGGCCGACGACGCAACGCAGCGATCGCGCGGATCCGGCCCGGGCGCCTCGAGAGCTAGGGGGTCCTGGAGAGGATCCGGGCGGCCAGGGTCAGGAACTCCTGAAAGTCGATCATCCCGTTCCCGTCGGCGTCGGCCTTCGCGATCATCTCGCTCACCTCGGACTCGGTGAGCGGCGTGCCGATCTCGGCCATCACGGTCCGGATCTCGTGCGCGTCGATGTGACCGTCGCCGTTGAGATCGAACCGATCGAAGGCCGCTCGAACGATCGAGCCGGTGTCCTCGCCCACCTGCTCAGCCCGCGTCGGAGCTCTGCTCGGGCAGGATCGGCGACGGCTCGCCCATGTACGTGACCCACAGCTGGTGGGCGGCGCGGGTGGCGCCGACGTGCAGCTGGCGACGTGCCGCCGGGGTGTCCGGCCACGCATCCGAGCTGACGTCCAGCAGGATGACGTAGTCGAACTCCAGGCCCTTCGCCTGGGTCACGTCCGTGACCTCGATGCCCGGAGCGAACGCGAAGTCCTGCTGCCGGACCCAGGACAGGCGCGGGAGCGCCGCCTGCTGGAGGCCCTGGTAATACAGCCCCGCCTGCTCCGGCGTCCGCGCGAGCAGCGCGATCGACGCGTTGGGCTCCTCGGCGATCAGCCCGTGCAGCGACTCCGCCAAGAAGGCCGAGGCCTCTCCGTGGTCCGAGAAGCCGAACACCTCGACGGGCAGCCCGTCGCGGTTGGCCGTGGGCGGGTCCTCGTCCTCGGCGAGCGTGCCGAGGCAGTCGAGCGCGAAGTTCACGATCGGCTGGGTGGACCGGTAGGAGACCCGCAGCGTGGACACCGCCGTGCCCTTCACGCCCAGGTGGCCGAAGAACTCGTTCCAGTCGGTGAAGCCCGCCTCCTGCAGCACGTGCTGCTGGGTGTCCCCCGCCAGCGTCATCGAGCGCTCGGGGGTCGTGCAGTCCATGAGGACGCGCACCTCGAGGGGCGACAGATCCTGCGCCTCGTCGATCACGAGGTGCCGGTAGCGCAGCGGCTTGCCGCGGGTGCCCCGGTAGGGGACCGGCCCGACGCGCAGCTGCCACAGACGCAGGAGGAGCGGATCGTCCTCGTCGTCCAGGAACACTTCGTCCTGGACGCGCTTCACGTCCTCGGCGTCCATGTCGTCGGCCTCGGAGCGGATCTGCAGGTACTCGTTGACGAGGTCCACCTGGCGGACCGTCCAGCGCAGGATGCGGTCGAGGTCCTCGTCCGAGAAGGCGCCGGGGGCGTACTTCTTGAGGCCTCGCTTGAGCAGCCTGCGGGACGTGAGGATGTGCGACCAGTCCTCGACGGCGCGGCTGGCCGTGTCCCACCCCTTGTTCTTGCTGACGTAGTCCTCGAGGATGCGGAGCATCGCCGGGTGCAGCTTGAAGCGGGTGACGACGGCGGGCGTGTCCTCGGCCTTGCGCGTGGGCATGAACGGGTAGAGACGCGCGCGGATCTGATCCGACCACTCGGCGAACGTGCGCACGGCGACGCCCTTGACGCCGAGCGCGGGCAGCACCTTGCTGATGAACCGCTGGAGCGCCTTGCCCCACACGATGACCATCATCCGGTTCGCCCGGAACTCGCCCGGGTGCTTGTAGTTCAGGTACGCGAGGCGGTGCAGCGCGACGGTCGTCTTGCCGGAGCCCGCGACGCCGCGGATGACGACGAGCTGAGCGTCGTCCGCCGTGATGAGCTTGAACTGCTCCGGGTCGATGAGCGCCGAGATCTCGGGGAGGTGCTTGTCGACCTTGTAGGCCTTGCCCGACCCCATCCGCGCCGCCACGCCGGTGCGCGACGTGTGGAACTTCAGCGCCTCGCCGGCGCCGCCCGCGAGCCTCGGCCGCAGGTTGTCGACCTGGTGCCAGGTCTCGTCGTCCTTCACGAAGTGCCCCTGGGGGGACTGGACGCGATGCAGCTCGCCCTCGCTGATCGTCAGCGTGCGGCGCGCGACCACCCTGCCCTCGACCTCGCGACCGCCGAACTCCTCGTCGTACTCGTCGCCCTCCTGGTAGCGGTAGAAGAGGCTCGACACCGGCGCGTGCCGCCAGTCGACGATGCGAAGCCCGCGATCGAGGCGCGTGGCGCGACCGAGGAAGACGTCGCGCGTGCGGCGCCCTTCCTTGAGGCGCATGTGCGCGAAGTAGGGCTTCTCGGGATCGACCTGCGAGGCCTCTTCGGCCTTGTTGTGCTGGTCGAGCTGGTGACCGAGGCGCTCGAACTGCATGAGCAGGCCGGGACGCTCGTCGTCGTTGGCGCCGGGGATGTCGGACCGCAGGCGCTCCATCTCCGCGACGATGCGCGGGATGTCGATCGTGCTGCGTCGTTGGTCCCGGGGACGCTTCAGCTTCTCCTGGACGTCCAGGAGGAGCTGCTCTTCTTCAGCGACGACCGCCAGTCCCTTCGCAGTGACTTTCGATGCGCCGTTGCCGGAGCCGTTGGAGGTTGCCTTACGCTCGCGCGCGCGCGAGGAGGATGAAGGCCTGGGGGTTTCGGTGGCTTGATTCATCGGGCCGGCAAGGTGCCGCAAAGTCGTCGCGCTGCCAAGCTCTTTGTTTGAAAAAAGTGCCGACGAGGCCCCGCGAGGGGCCCCGGAACGCGACGCGGCGCCCGTCGACTACATCGCGGCGATGGGGCCCGCTTCGCCGGACGGCTTGGACCGACCGCGGATGCTGATCATGCGCGGGACCTCGCGATCCACGCCGCTGGCGAGGCCGTCGGTGCCGAGGGTCTGCTGCTCCACCGGGACCATGTACTCCTGCCGGAACTTGATCGGCTCGCCCGTGGGGATCTCCCGGGCCTTGAGGTCGAACGCGAACTGGTTCCAGTTCAGGGCCAGCAGCAGGATGTTGATGATCGAGTTCTTGTTCACCCTGCGGCCGGCGCGGCGGACCATGGAGAAGAAGAACCGGCGCTGGGCCCGGCTCCCCTTGATCACGTAGCGCATGAACAGACGGCCCGCGATCCGAGCCTGCTCCGGGGGCGTCAGGGTGAGCGCGTTCTGGGTCCACGTGCCCTGATCGAGCGAGTGCGTGAAGCGCTCGCGCATGTTGTCCCAGTCGTAGACGCGGCGGTAGAGGTCGCGGAACCCCTCCTCGATCTCGGCGCGGGTCATCGTCGGGTGCTTGACGGTCGCGTGGGCGCCGTCGAGCTCGTCGTAGCTGTACACGAGGTTGCGGCCCGCCTCTTCCATCGTGCGGAGCTGCACCGTGCCCGGCGGGCTGTTCATGATGTTGACCATGAGCCAGCTCTGCTTGCTCTCCTGCACGTACTCGAAGATGTCGTCGAACGTCTTCTTCGTGCACCCGTCGGTGCCGACGATGAAGCTGCCGATCACGTGCATCCCCAGCTCCTGGATGTTCGCGACGGCCTTGTAGTAGTCGAGCCGGTTCACCGGCTTGTTCATCTCCTCGACGGCGTCCTTGTTCAGGG
Source organism: uncultured Rickettsiales bacterium (assembly GCA_964512225.1). Taxonomy (GTDB): domain Bacteria; phylum Myxococcota_A; class UBA796; order UBA9615; family UBA9615; genus CAZEKB01. The sequence goes on from CAZEKB010000060.1 coordinate 19,871, forward strand.
TCTCGAGCCCGATGAAGACGAAGAAGCAGCCCGCCTCCTTCATCATCTGGAGCATGTCGGGCATGAACGCCACGTTGATGCTCATCTGACAGCCCCAGGACAGGCCCATCCCCTTCATCTTCGCGAAGAGCTCGCGGCAGAACGGCTTGTTCCCGATGAGGTTGTCGTCGGTAAAGAAGATCTGGTTGCTCGGGGCGTTCTTGAGCTCGCAGAGCACCTCGTCCGGCGTGCGGGTGCGGAACGTGGGCCCGTAGATCTGCTTGATCGAGCAGAAGTGGCAGTCGAACGGGCAGCCGCGCGTGGCCTCGACGCCGTAGAAGACGTAGTCGCGGGAGTCGACCAGGTCCCAGCGGGGCGGGGGGTTGGACTGCAGGGTCGGCTTCGCGTCGACGCCGCGATAGACCTCCTTCATCCGGCCGCCCTCGAAGTCCTCGAGCAGCTGCTCCCAGACGTTCTCGGCCTCACCGATCACCACCGCGTCGGCGTGCTCCAGGGCCTCGTAGGGCGCGAGGGTGGCGTGGGGCCCGCCGAACACCACGGGCACGCCGCGGCGCCGGTACTCGTCCGCGATCTCGAAGGCGCGGTTGATGTAGCAGGTCATCCCGGTGAGGCCGACGAGGTCCACGGGCTCGTCGTAGTCGGGCGGCTCGATGTTGTCGTCGACGAGGATGACCTCGTGCTTCTTCGGGGTGAGCCCGGCGAGGGTCGGGAGGGCCAGCAGGAAGTTGTTGGCCCGTCGGTCCATGACGCGCTGGAGCTCGGCGAAGTCCCAGAAGTAACGACCGTGGAAGCGGGGGTTGATCAGCTTGATGCGCACGGGGCCTCGAAATCGAACTCGCAGCCCCGGGATAGGAGACTGGAGGCGCGAATGGTCGCAGCGACCGTGTCACGGGTCAACGCGAACGTCGTTACGCACCTCCGAAGCCCCCGGCGGGTCGCGCCCCTCGAGGAAGTCCACGAGCGCCGCCGCGAGCACTTCGGGGGCGTCGTGGTGGACCATGTGGCCCGCGTCTTCGAGGTGCAGTCGACGCGCGTCCGCCAGGCACCGGCGGCGCTCCTCCAGGCTGCGGTAGCGGTACCAGGAGTGCCCCCCCGTCACGAGCAGGATCGGGCACGGGATCGCCTCCGCGAAGGGCCGGTAGCGGGCCCAGTCGTACAGCGCCGGGGTCCGCGTTCGATGCAGGGGGTCGTGGCGCCACTCCCAGGTCCCGTCCGCGCGTTCGCGCGCGAGGTTGCGGGCGAGCTCATCCGCGAGGACCTCCCCGAGGCGCGGGTTCGTCCGTCGCAGGCGCTTCGCCACGTCCCCGGGGCCCTCGAACCGCTTCGGCTCCTTGGTCCCGAGGCCCCTCACCTCGCCGATCCAGCGGGCCATCCGCTCGGGGCCGTCCTCGGCGCGCTCCTGGGGAGGTCCGAGCCCCTCCACGAGCACCAGTCGCTCGACGTCGGCGGGCCACGAGCCCGCGAACAGCGTGCAGATCCCGCCCCCCATCGAGTGGCCCAACAACAACATGCGCTCGGGTACCGTCGCGTCCACGAGATCCCGCAGATCGCGGACGTAGTCGAAGAAGTGGTAGTAGCCGCCCCGGGGGATGTGCTCGGTCTCGCCGTGGCCGCGCATGTCCGGCGCCACGACGCGCAGGTTCGGGGGCAGCCGGCGGACCATCGGGGCGAACGAGCCGCCCGAGTCGAGGTATCCGTGGACCGCGAACACGGTCAGGGACGGGTCGCCGTCCCACACCCGGACGCGGTGCCGGAGCCCGCCCGCGAGGACCGTGATCGAGCTGGGAGCGTCGTCGCGCACGGGCTGCACTCTGCCGGCCGGGTCCGCCCGAAGCGCGGCGGCGCGGGCCGCTCTATCATGGGTCATGGGCTCTGAACCGGCGGATGGCTCGCTGGGCGTGCAGGCGCCGGTCCGGGAGACGACCGCCGAGTGGGCGGGGTCGACGCTCGGCCCGTACCAGCTCGTCGGGGCGCTGGGCGCGGGCGGCATGTCCACCGTCTGGGAGGGCGTGCACGCGGCCACGTGGAGCCCCGTCGCGATCAAGCTGCTGTCGTCGAAGTACGCCAAGGCCTCGGCCTTCCGGAACGAGATCCGCCTGAGCGCGTCCCTCGACCACCCCTCGATCGTCCGCGTGCTCGACTTCGGCAATACGACGGAGGACGTGCTCTACGACGGCGACCTGCTCCTGAAGAAGGGGGGGCTGTACCTCGCCCTCGAGCTGGTGCGGGGGGGCTCGCTCAAGCCGCTCTGCGCGCGGCTGGGCTGGCGCGACGTGCGCTCGATCCTGCTGCGGCTGCTCGACGCCCTCGCCCACGCCCACGCCCGCGGGATCGTCCACCGGGACATCAAGCCCGCGAACGTCCTCATCAACCGCGAGCGCACCGAGGTGAAGCTCACGGACTTCGGGATCGCGCAGGCGGTCCGGGGCGGCGTGGTGGGGGAGCTGGAGAAGGCCTTCGCGGGGACGCCCGCCTACATGGCCCCCGAGCAGTGCCGGCGCGAGGCGCGGGACTACGGCCCGTGGACGGACTTCTACGCCCTCGGCTGCCTCGGCTACGCGCTCGTGACGGGGCACCCGCCGTTCCCCGAGGCGCGCACGGTGGTCGAGGTGCTCGAAGCGCACACGTCGCGGGCGCCCCCTCCGCTGGCGCCGGCCTCGGCGGTCCCCGCCGGCTTCGAGGCCTGGCTCAGGACCCTCCTGGCCAAGAACCCCGCTGATCGGTACCAGCGCGCCTCCGAAGCCGCGCGCGATCTCGACGACATGCCCGCGACCTACGCGGACGCACCCGACCCGACCGCGTGGGTCGGCGTGGACGATCCCGACGAGGTGGAGACGGAGCCGGACCGGCCCACGCCCGAGGCGTTGAACCTGGACCGGGACGACCGTCGCTACTCGACCCTGCGCTTCGACCGGCCCTACTCGATCGACACGCCGATCATCCACACGGTCGGCGAGAGCCCGACGCTCGACGTCTCCCCGCTCCCCCAGTCGTGGGGCACCACCGAGGAGCGCGAGGGCGGCCCCAGCCCGGTGAGCGCCAACCTCGGCCTCTACTGGCTGCGGCGCCCGCGCATGAGCGGACGGGTCCAGGAGCGGGACGAGCTGTGGACCGCCCTCCACGAGGCGCACCGCGACTCCGAGGCCCGGGCGGTGATCCTGCGCGGCAGCTCGGGCACCGGGAAGAGCCGCCTCGCGCGCTGGCTCGCGGAGCGGGCCCACGAGATCGCGTCCGCCGAGATGCTCGACGTCAGTCACGCCGCCGAGGGCGGGCCGGGCCAGGGGCTGGTGCACGCGATCCAGAGACGCCTCAAGCTCGCGGGGCTGGAGCCCGCGGCGGCCCGCGGCCGCGTCGAGCGCTTCATGACCTCCTGGGGCGTCTCCGCGCCGACCGAGATGCGGTCGATCGCGGACCTGCTCCTCCCCAACGAGCGCAGCGGCGTGCTCCCCCGCACCGCCGCGGCCGCCCGGCGCGAGCGGCGCATGCAGCTGCAGCGTCTCATCCGCTACCTCGCGGCGGGCCGCACGCTCGTGCTCTGGCTCGACGACGTTCACTGGGGCGTCGAGTCGCTGGAGGTCGTGCGCCGCCTCCTCTCCCCCCGGGGGCGCATCTCGATCCCCGTCCTCGCGGTGATGACGGTGCAGACCGAGACGCTGCCGTCGCGACCCGCGGAGGCCGCGCTGCTCGAGGAGCTCACCCGCCGGTCGGCCGTGCGCGACCTGCAGGTGCCGGCCCTCGACGATCAAGACCACCGCCGCCTCGTGGAGAGCCTCCTCCCCCTGGAAGAGAAGCTCGCCGCCCGCGTCGCCGACCGAACCGCGGGGAACCCCCAGTTCGCGATCCAGCTCATCGGGAACTGGGTGGAGCGGGGGCTCCTCGAGCCCGGCCCGGACGGCCTGCGACTCCGACTCGACGCCGAGGTCGACTTCCCCGACGACCTCCACGCCGTGTGGTCGGGGCGAATCGCCCAGTTCCTCGAGGGTCGGCCGGACCACGACGGCGCGGCCTTGGAGATGACGGCGCTGCACGGGCGTCGGATCGACCCCGGCGAGTGGGCCGCGGCGTGCTCCCACGCGGGGCTGTCGCCGTCGGCGGACCTCGTGGACGCCCTCCTCGACGCGCACCTCGCGACCTGCGAACCCGGCGGCCCGGAGGAGGGCTGGGCGCTGGCCCACGCGATGCTCCGGGAGTCGCTGGAGCGTCGCGCCGTGGAGGCCGACCGGCACCGAGACCACCACTTCGTGCTCGCCCGCTCCCTGCGCAGTCGATCGGGGCTGCGTGCGGCGGAGCGGGTCGCCGGACACCTCATCGCGGCCGGGCGACCCGCGGAAGCCGCCACCCCGCTGCTCGACGCGGTGCGGGCTCGGCTCGCCGCGGGCGATCTCGCGCACACGGCGGTCCTGCTGGAGCGGTTCGACGCGCTCGCCGAGGAGGCGGAGGCCCAGCTCGCGCCCACGACGTTCGGCTGGGGGCGCCTGCTGCACGCGCGCCTCGCGGGCCTGACGGGAGACGACGAGCGCTTCGACTTCTGGGCCGCCGAGGTGGAGGCGATCACGGCCACGGTCGGACTCGAGGGGCGCAAGCTGCGCATCGCGTTGACCTTCGAGAAGGCCCGTCGCTGCCTGCGGCGGGCCGAGCTCGACGCCGCGTGGCAGCGGCTCGAGGTGGTGGAGCAGTACGCGGTGGAGGTCCGCGACGACGAGACCCACGCCGCCTGCCTCGACGCCATGGCGTCCGTCGCGCGCAGCCGCGGCGATCTGGACGTCGCCCAGTCGTTGCTCCAGCGGTCGGTCGTCGCCCACGAGGCGGCGGGCGATCCCGCGGGCGCGGGCCGGGCCCTCGCCACCCTCGCGGAGATGGCGGCCCGATCGGGCCTCTTCGGAGCGGCCGACGACCTCACGCGCCTCGCGTCGGGGTACTTCGAGCGGGCTCGCGACCGCGCGGGCGAGGCGTCTCTCGAGGTCCTGAGGGCCCTGTCCGCCCGGCTCCAGGGCGATCTGCCGGCCGCCACGTCGCTCTTCCGGGGCGCGCTGGAGAAGTGGGAGGACATCGGCGCTCCCCAGGCCCGCACGACCCAGCTCGCCCTCGCCCAGGTCCTCGTGCTCCGGGAGGAGTTCGACGAAGCGGAGCCGCTGCTCGAGGACTGCCTGTCTTGGTTCGCGAACCGCGACGAGCCCGGGGGCGTGGCGGTGAGCCGACTCACGCTGCTGCCCCTGCTCGCCCACCAGAACCGGTGGGAGGAGTGGGACACGCACTTCGCCATGGGCAAGGACCAGCTCGACGCGACCGGCTACGTGGACGAAGACGCCGCGGCCTGCGCGACCGAAGCGGGGAACGTCGCGGCGGCGCTGGGGCACCCCACCCGGGCGTGGGCCGTGTGGCAGCTCGCCAAGCGCCTCGTCGAGCGCGCCGGCCGACGCTTCGAGGCCTGATCACCCGGGCGTTTCGGAGCGCCCCTCGGAGTGCTAGATCGTGGTCATGTCCGACGCAGCTCTGCTCGCCTTCGACGCCGGCGCCGCCTGGCGGGAGATGCCCCTCGTCGCCGTGGACGTGGAGACCACCGGCCTCGACATGGAGGAGTGTCGTGTGATCGAGGTGGGCATCGTCCGCTTCGAGCGCGGCCAGCCCGCGGAGCGCTGGGGGATGCTCCTGGACCCGAGCGTGCCGATCCCCGACAAGGTCGTCGAGGTCACGGGGATCACCGACGCGATGGTCTCGGGCAAGCCGAAGTTCAAGGACGTGAAGTGGCAGATCCGCTCGCGGCTGCAGGACCGGCTCTTCGTCGCCTACAACTCGGAGTTCGACCACCGCGTGCTCGAGCGCGAGTTCGAGCGCTGCGGAGTCACGATGCCGATCGTGCCGGTGCTGGACCCGCTGATCTGGGCCCGGCGGATGATGCCGAGCGCGGACAGCCACAGCCTCGGGAGCGTCTGCAACAAGCTGGGCGTGGACCTGGAGACGGCCCACCGCGCCGAGCACGACGCCGAGGCGACCGGGAAGCTCACCCTCAAGATGGCCGACAAGATGGCCCCCACGCTGGGGATGCTGCTGTCGGATCAGGCGGAGTGGAAGGCCACGCAGGACGCCGAGCGCGCCCAGCGGCGGGCGGCCAAGGCCCTGCTCCGCGGCGACGAGCCCGACGCCCCCGCCCAGGAGGCGCCCGCGGAGGAGCCCGACCGCAACCAGGCCGCGATGTTCTAGCGGACGTCGATCGCGCGGCGGGTGCGCTGGGCGGTCGTTACGGCGACGCGGCCCGTGCCGTCCGGCCCCGCCCGGGTCGTGTGCGTCCAGCGCAGCACCCACACCTCCGCCCAGGGGGACGCCACCGCCTGCGTCCACTCCGCGGGCACCGGCCGATCCGCGGGGCAGGCGACGGAGTAGGGGCGGAACCGATCGTCGAAGGCCACCAGCACGACGGCCTCGGACGCCCCGTCGGCGGGGCGGTCGAACGCCACGCGCAGCGGCTCGCCGACGATCAGGTCGCCGACCTCGACGTCCTCGGCGGCGCCGGGCCGGGCCACCGGCTTCAGGTCGTACCCGGCGTCGGGCACGTGGAGCCCGAGGCGAGCCCCGTCCGCGGGGAGCGTGCCCTCGTAGCGGGGCGCGCGATCGTCCGGGAGCGGCGCGAGCAGGCCCTCGCCCAGGGCCACGAGCCCGAGCTCCGTGCCCAGCCCCGCCCACGCCAGGTCGTCGTCGCGCAGCACGCCGCGCAGGGGCGACTCGTCGCCGAACAGCAGGCACTCGCTCGGCGATCCCCGGGCGAGGAACGGCGTGGGTTCGACCCCGAACCCCAGCCGGACGCGGCGGATCGCGGGCTCGTCGGGCTCGTCCTCGGAGCGGTCCACGACCTCCTCCAGGAACGACGTGACCGGGCCGAGGTCCACGTCTTCACCGCCCCCGCTCCGGTCGGACGGGCCCGGGTCGGAGGAGCCCGTCGACGACTTCACGGCGACGCCCACGGAGGTCGACGCCCGTCCGCCCGCCGCCGCGACGTCGCCCGCTTCGCCCGCCTCTTCGGGGGGGCCTGCGGGGCGGCCGACCTCCGTGCGGCGGGACGTGCTCGCCGTGGAGACGACCTCGATCCACCCGCCCGCGTCGGGCACGTACGACCACGACTGGCGGGCCACGATCACGTCCGCGGGTCCCGGATCGAGGCGCGCCGTCCACCGCCCCGGGACGGTGAACCGACCGGTGTCCGGGGCCAGGCACTGCAACCCTCGACCGCTCCCGCCGCGGGGGGCGATCGATACGACCACGCGGGCGCCCCGGGCTCCCGCGGCCCACGCGACGCCCAGCGGACGGCCGGGCGTGGTCGCGGCCTCGACGGACATCGACCCGGGCCGCTCGTGCAGCACCACCGCCCCCGGGGCCGACAGCGGGTACGAGCCCCCGAGCTCCACGTCGAAGGTGCCCGGCGCGGGGAGCGGGCGCCTCCACTGCTCCTCGATGAGCCCCGGGACCTCGTACAGGGCCCCCGCCTGCTCCTTGAAGATCGCGGCCCAGATCGTGCCGTCGTTCGTGGTCCGGGGCGCGATGCGCAGGCCCGCGCCGCCCCCGTCGGCTCGGAGCTCGACCGGCGCGTCCGACGTCACCACGGCCCGCCGGGCAGGGGCCGTCACGAAGACGTTCGAGGTGCGGTGGCGCTCGTCCACCAGGGCCGCGCACTCGTCGTCCCACAGGGGGCTGCGAGGAGGCACGACCGCCTGGTCGCCCAGGAGCAGGCCCGCGTTCCAGGAGACGGCCCCGCCCGCGGTCTCCGCGCTGCCGACCTGCAACATGCCGACGATCGGGCCCGGAGGGGCGGGCAGGTCGGTGACGGCGACCCCCGCGGCGTCCCCGCGACCCGCGGCGAGGGCCACGAGCCCGAGGGCGGCGATCCCCGGCGGGATCGACCAGCGCAGCGACCGTCGCAGGGTGGAGCTCATGCCCCCGGCAAGTTACCCCGCCGACCGCGGGAGGGGGGCGAGAAGCCGGGTGCGTCGCGCGCCCTTTTCAGCGGCATCCGCGGCCGGCATCGTCGGAGGCGGGGGCACGCCGAGGCTCGAGATGCGCACGCCGACGACCACCATCCTCGCGATCGCCGTCATCGGGTGCGCGCCCGACGCGCCGCCGGAGGGCACGATCGACCAGGCGGTCTTCGGGGGATCCACGTCCTGGACGCTCGCGGGCTCCGGAAACGCGGTCGCGGGCTCGGCGGACGTCGACGACGACGGCGACGACGACCTCTTCATCGTCGGCGGCAACGGCACGCAGGTCTACCGGGGCGGACCCGCGGGGCCGGCGTCGGCGGGGTGGTCCTCCCCGACCCCGATCCACGGCGCCGACTTCGCCCACCTGAACGGCGACAACCACCTCGACATGCTCGGGACCGACGCGGGTCAGGCCATCTGGTTCAACGACGGGGCGGGGCTCTTCGCGGCCCAGAACACGCTCGACGGCGGCGGCCCCGCGGCGCCGTGGCCGCGGCTGATCGACGTCGACGGCGACGCCGACCTCGACGCCGTGGTGATGGGCGGCGGCGCCACGAAGCTCTACACCCAGGAGGGCGGCGTGTGGACCGAGGAGGCGGACCCCGGGTGGAGCCTCTCGCTTCCCCCGGCGTGGGGCGACGTCGACGGCGACGGCTTCGACGAGCTGGTCGCGTCGGCGAACTTCGCCGGGCAGGACCCCGGCCCCCGCGTCTTCGAGAACGAGGCGGGCGTCCTGAACCTGCTCGCGCCGAGCTGGCTCGGCTACCACTCCTACCTCTCGCTGGGGCTCCTGGACGTCGACGGGGACGGCGACGTCGACCTGATCGGGACGCGCCAGTCGTCCGTCGACGGCGGCACGTACGTGCACGAGAACCGCAACGGTGGGTTCGACGGCACGGGCGTCGTGCACATCGCGAACGACCCCAACCGCCTCGTCGTCGACGACTTCGACCTCGACGGCCACGACGACCTGCTCGTCACCAACTGGAACGGGGCGGCCGAGCAGCTCCTGCTGTACCTCGCCCCGGGGGGCGTCCTCGCCACGACGCCGGCGTGGGTGCTCGACTCCCCGTTCGGCGGCGGGACCGAGATCGACCGGCTCGAGGTCGGCGACTGGGACGGCGACGGCGACCCCGACGTCGCCCTGGACGACCACGCGTCCACGATCGTCCACTTCCTGGAGAACACCACGCCCCCGGCGGGCGACGACGACGACGCGGGGGACGACGACGACGCGACCGACGACGACGACGCGACCGACGACGACGACTCGGCGGACGACGACGACGCGACCGACGACGACGACTCGGCGGACGACGACGACGACGGGGACGACGACGACGCGGCAGACGACGACGACTCGGGCGGCGGCGAGGAGGAGGCGTGCGCCGAGGCGGGGTGCGAGGGCCAGACGCTCGTGCTCTCGCTCACCCTCCTGGGCGTCCCCGCGGGGGTGCGTCGGCGGAGGCGCGGGGCCGTCGACGACTGACGGGCGGCGCCTCGGGGAGCAGCGCGTGGGCCGCGAGCAGGCCCCCCACGAGGCAAGCGGCGAGGAGCAGCGCCGCGAAGGCCGCCTCCACCCCCCGCAGCGTCTCCTCCTGGAGCAGCGCGGCGAACCCGCGGAACCCGACGCTGCCGGGCACGAGCAGGAGGATCCCGGGGACCATCACGACCGGCGACGGTACGGCCGCGCGGCGGGCGTACGCGTTGCTCGCGAGCCCGACGACGAACGCCCCGAGCAGCGCCCCCGCCTCGGGCCCGACGAAGGAGGCTCCGAAGCGCGCGCCGAGGACGCCGAGCCACGTCGCCCCGGCCAGCGCGGGCACGTCCTCGGCGCGGACCCGCATGAGGACAGCGATCGCGGGGGGCGCGACGGCGAGGGCGAGGACGTGCGCGACCTGGGGCGACCCCGCCTCCTCGATCGCCGGGCCGGGGCCGAGGACCGAGGCCGCGGCCCACCCGATCCCGGCGCCGAGCCCGAGCTGCAGGAAGCTGACCGCGACGGCCGCGAGCCGCGCCGTGCCCGATACGAGGTGCCCTTCGGACAGCTCCGACAACGCCAGCGTCAACGACAGCCCCGGCACCAGCACGATGAGAGCGGCCAGGGTCGCGCGCTCCGGCGCCACCGGGAGTCGAGAGGCCATCGCCGCGGCCGCGGCCGCCACGAGCGCGGCCGTGGCGAGGGCGGCGAGGCGACGGGCCGCCGGGTGGGGACCGAGCGCGGGCCCGACCGCCCCCGCGATCAGGCCCAGGCCCGCCGCCGCGAGGGCCTCGAGCGGGGTCCCGCCGAGCAGGACCGACGCCGACGCGCTCACCACCGCGAACGCGAGCAGAGACACCGGCGCCGCGAGCGGAGGACGCGCCTTCAGGCGCTTGAGGCGTCGCCGCGCCGCCGCGGGCGCGACCCGGCCCGCGAGGAGGTCCCGAGCGACCCCGTCCACAGCAACCAGCGCCTCCCCGTCGAACTGGGCGGGCTCCACTCGCAGCATCCGCGCGGGCTCGTCGCCGACGCCGATGAACAGCGCGGTGGGGGACGCGAAGCACTCCACCCGGAGCCCCAGGCGGAGGCCCACGGCGCGCACCGTCCCCTCGAGCCGATGGGCGCTGGTGTCGCACCGATGCAGGGCCAGCGCGAGGTCCACGACCACAGCCAACCGCCCCTCGCCGCGCTTTGTACGGTTCCGCGCCATCTACTTCGAACATACATTCCGCCATGACGCGAATCACTCGAATAGAATGCGGAACATGGCTCCGAAATCGCGGCTGGACCGAATCGACTACGGAATCCTCGAGCTCCTGCAGAACGACGGACGGCTCTCCAACAAGGAGCTGGCGGCGGCCGTCGGCCTGGCCCCGTCGAGCTGCCTGGAGCGGGTCCGCCGACTCCGGGAGCGAGGGCACCTGCGCGGCTGCCACGCCGACGTCGCGCCCGAGTCGCTGGGGATCGAGCTCCAGGCCCTCGTCTTCGTGGAGCTGGCGGGGCACACCCGGCGCACCTGGGCGCGGTTCACGGACGAGGTGGGCGCGGCCGACGAGGTCGTGTCGCTGTTCAACGTGGCGGGCCGTCACGACTTCGTCCTGCACCTCGCCGTCCGCGACACCCACCACCTGCGGGAGTTCGCGCTCGATCGACTCACGTCGCGCGAGGACGTCCGGCGCATCGAGACGTCCCTGATCTTCGAGCACGTGCGCAGCCCTGCGCTGCCGAACTTCCGGCGGCGAGCCGAGGACCGAGGCTGATGCGGTACGACCCCGCGCTGGACATGAAGACCGCCCGCGCCCGCTACTTCGAGGCCAACGGGTTCGGGGACGACGGCGGGTACTCCAAGGCGTGGGTGGTGGTGACGAGGCTGGGGCCGATCCCCCTGGGGTTCCCCAACTCGGCGGCCCGGGTGCGGGCGGTCCGGTTCCACGATCTCCACCACCTCGTCACCGGCTACTCGACCGACCTGCTGGGCGAGGCCGAGATCGGGGCCTGGGAGGTCGCCTCGGGCTGCGCCGGGTTCCTGGTGGCGTGGGTCCTCAACCTCCTCGCCATGGCCTACGGCGTCTTCCTGGGACCGCGACGGGTGTTCGCCGCCTTCGTCCGCGGGCGTCGGTCGCGCAACCTCTACCGCGCCCCCTTCGACGACGCCCTGCTCGCGCGCCGGCTCGGCGACGTGGTGACCGAGCTCGGGACGGACGTGTCGCCCACGCCGACCGCGGGCGATCGGCTGCGATTCGCGGGCTGGCTCGCGCTCGTCTGGGGGACGATCGCGGGCGGCATCGGAGGAGCCGCTCTGATCGCGACGACCGTGTGGTAAACGCGTCGCCGGAGGTCCCATGTCTCGTCCCGCCGCGCCCGCCCTGCTCCCCCTCGCCGCCCTGCTGATCGCCTGCCCGCCGGGCCGCGGCGGAGGCGACGACGACGACGCCGGAGGCGACGACTTCGGCGGGCTCGACCGCGACGGCGACGGCACCCTCGACCCCGACGACGTGAACGAAGGGGCCGCCGCGAGCTTCGTCTCCTTCGAGTTCGAGGAGGACGGGGAGACCGGCCAGGAGCCCGGCGACGAGGCGCTCGAGACGACGAACGTGACCCTGAGCCCCGGCTTCGAGGCCTGGACCCTCGAGGCCGTCTTCCCGGGCGGGGGCGACCTGTCCTACTCCCTCTCCCTGCGTTTCGAGAACCTGGGGACGATCACCCCCGGGATCGGGGCGGGCGACGTCACGAACGGGAGCATGAGCCCCTCCGACGGATCCTGGTACGCCTACGGCAACGACCCCGGCGGGCAGGTGGAGATCACCGACGCGAACGAGACGGCTGCGTCCGGCTTCTTCTCCGGCGAGGCGACCCTGGACGTGCTCGGGGAGTTCGAGCAGCCGACGGGCGAGACGGTCGTCGTGCACGGCTTCGCGTTCAACGAAGCCCCGCTGCTGGTCGACGCCCCCGGACGCTGACCGCCGACGTGCGCGGCAAGACCATCCTGATCACGGGCGCGTCGTCCGGCCTGGGCCGGGCGATGGCGCTGGCGCTGAGCCGGGGCGACAACAACCTCGTCGTCACCGCGCGGCGCGAAGCGAAGCTCCGGGAGCTCGCGGCGGAGGTCGAGGCCGCGGGGAGCAGGTGCCTGGTCGTGCCGGGGGACGCGGTGGACCCCGAGTCGTCCCGGGCGGTGATCGATGCGGGCGTCGCGGAGTTCGGTCGGTTCGACGTCGCCCTCCTCAACGCGGGGGGAGGCAAGCCCCTCGACATGGCGACGGCGACGTCGGCCGAGGTGCTGCGGATCATGCGCACCAACTACGACACGCTCGTGAACTTCCTCTGCCCCATGATCGAGCACATGCGCGAGGGGGGCGGGACGATCGGGTACACCGGGTCCCCCGCGGGCTTCTTCGGCCTCCCGCGGTCGGGCCCGTACTCGGCCGCGAAGGCCGCGGGGCGCGTGCTGATCGACAGCGCCCGCATCGAGCTCGCGGGGACCGGGGTACGGCTCGTCGCGCTGTACCCGGGCTTCACCGAGACGCCGGGCCTCGACCTCGACACCGTCCCGTCGCCCGCGCTCGTGATCCAGCCCGACCGCGCCGTGCGCGAGATGCTCGGGGCGCTCGAGCGGGGCCGCTCGCACCACCTGTTCCCGAAGCGCATCAAGTACGCGATCCTGCTGGGTCGTCTCCTCCCCGAGTGGCTCCGTCGACGCATCCTGCAGCTGTTCACCTGAGTCGAGTCGGCTCCGCGCTCGTCCTCGCGTTCGAGGTCGCCGACACCTGCGGGACCACGGGGACGCACAGAGGAGGGCGCGCCGCACCGGGACAGGCTACAACGCCGTCATGATCCGGCTCCTCGCGCTCCTCGCCCTGCTCATCTCCCCTTCTCTGCTGCCCGGCACCGCGGCCGCTACGACCTTCGACGCCTTCGGCGCCTCGGGCAACGCCGTGAGCACCGCGAACCAATGCAGAGGCGTGAAGATCCTCGCCACCCAGGACACGACGATCAGCCGCGTGGGCCTCTGGGCCGCGTACACCAACGCCTTCTTCCCGACGGAGGTGATCGAGTACTACGTGTTCGAGTCCACGTCGCTGAACGGCACCTATACGAAGGTGGGGGAGACGTTCCGCAGGGGAGACAACGGCGGGGCGCCGAGCTGGGAGTGGAGCCACGGGATGGGCGTGCCGGTCACCGCCGGGCGCTACTACAACGCCGTCGCGTGCTGGACCCAGAACCTCACGTACTACGAGGGCGGAACGGCCGGCTCGGGCGGAGACGCGGCCGACTGGGGCACCGTCCAGGGCTCGGTGTCGCGCACCGCGGCCAACCCGGGGAATACCTGGACGGGGAGCAATACGACCACGGGCTACCGCGTCGGCGTGGAGACGCGCGCCCGGGACGTCGCGGAGTCCGGGGCGGCGCCCACGAGCACGTCGGGCAACCTCAACCCGGCCTTCCGCGGGGCCTGGTACTCCGTCACGTCCGACACCACCTTGCGGGCCTTCGAGCAGAAGGTCACGCCCAACGCCCAGGTCCAGCTGCCGGTATCGATCGACTGGTATGTGTTCGAGCGGATCACCGGCAGCACCGGGTCGATGACCCAGGTGGCGACGGGATCGACCTCCCTGGACGTGCGCGAGCACAGCGGGTCCGGCGTGACCCTCGCCACGTCGACCTGGGTGACCAGCAGCGACATGAACGTGGCCATGAAGGCGGGCTACGAGTACGCCGTGGGACTCGGCTGGAACGCGGCGATCTCCTACAACTGGGCCAACAACACGACGCCGTCGCTCCCCTGGGGCGCCAAGCTCGGGATCGCGAGCGTCAACGCGAACCCCCCGGCGGTCGGAGCCTCGAGCTTCCTCCCGGCGTCGGCGCTGGCGCCGACCACCTCCGCCGTCAGCCAGCGGCTGTACACCGCCGACCGCGATCCCGAGGACTTCGCGGGCGGCACCGGGTACGCCTATACGAACCACGGGGTGGGGACGGTCTTCAACCTCACCGCCGCGACGGCCACCGCGACCGTCGTCCAGGAGTACTCCACGGACCTGGACCCGAGGTCCGATGGGGAGCTCACCTTCCAGGTGGGGCGCTCCACGAGCGTGGGCGGGAGCTACAGCGTCCTGCTGGAGCGACGAGTCCGCGTCGAGTCGGCCGACGGGCGTCACTTCGTCGACTCCGGCGCCCTCGACCTGACGATGGAGCCCGGGTGGTACTACGCGTTCGCCTTCTACAACGACGGCACCGCCACGACGAGCTACTACACCGGCGGCAGCGGCGCGCCGCCCGGGAGCTTTTCCTGGGGGACCCGCTACGGCTATCGGTACTGCGGCACGGGGTGCGCGGCCCAGGGCCAGGCGACGATGCCGGGCAACAGCTACGGCACCGGGGCCTTCGGCTACGGGATCGTGACGTGCGACGACTGCGTCGACATCGACGGCGACGGCGTGACCCTGCTCACGGACTGCGACGACACGGACCCCGCCAACTTCCCCGGGAACGTCGAGCTCTGCGACGGCCAGGACAACGACTGCGACACCGCCGTGGACGAGGGCTGCAACGCCGCCCCCGTGGCGTCCGCGAGCGCGAGCCCGAACCCGTCCGTGGAGGGCGGCGTGGTGTCGTTCACGGGCACGTTCACCGACGCCGACCCCAACGACACCCACACGTTCCTGTGGAGCTTCGGCGACGGCGGCACCTCCACCGCCCAGAACCCCACGCACACGTACGCCGACGACAGCGGAGCCAACGGCTACCCCGTCACCTTCACGGTCACGGACTCCGCGGGCGCGACGAGCACGACGGCCCTGGCCCAGACCGTCAACAACGCCGCGCCGGTCGTGAGCGTCGGGGCGAACCTGTCGGTCACCGAGAACACCCCGCTGTCGTTCAGCGGCTCCTTCACGGACGCGGGTACCTCCGACACGCACACCTTCCTGTGGGACTTCGGCGACGGCACCTCGAACGCGACGACCCTCACGCCGTCTCACACCTACACGGCGGTGGGCACGTACACCGTCACGTTGACGGTCACGGACGACGACGGGGGCGTCGGGTCCGACACGTTGACGGTCTCGGTCGCCAACGGGGCCCCGTCCGCGTCCATCCAGGGGCCCACGTCGGCCGATGAGGGCGACGTCCTCTCGTTCACGGGCTCCTTCGTCGACAGCGGGTCCGGTCATACGTTCCTGTGGAGCTTCGGCGACGGCACCACGGCGACGACCCAGAACGCCACGCACACCTACGCGGACGACGGGACGTTCGCCGTGACCTTCACGGTGACGGACTCCGCGGGCCTCGCCGGGTCCGCGTCCAGCTCGGTCGTCGTCGCGAACGTGGCGCCCGTCGCCGCCGCGGGGGCGAACCAGAACGGCAGCGAGGGCAGCCCGCTGTCCTTCACCGCGGGCGCGACGGACGCGGGCACGGCCGATACGTTCACCTACCTCTGGAACTTCGGCGACGGCGCCACGTCCACGCAGCAGAACCCGTCGCACACCTGGGTGGACGACGGCGCGTACACCGTCACCCTCACGGTCACCGACGACGACGGCGACTCGGGGTCGGACACGCTCACCGCCACGATCGCCAATGTCGCCCCCGTGGCGAACGCGGGCGCGAACCAGTCGGGGGACGAAGGCGACGTGCTGTCCTTCACGGGCTCGGCCACCGACGCGGGCACGGCCGATACGTTCACGTACCTGTGGGACTTCGGCGACAACACGACGTCCACGCAGCAGAACCCGACCCACGCCTACGCCGACGACGGCACGTTCACCGTCACCCTCACGGTCACCGACGACGACAACGGCTCGGGCTCGGACACGGCCACCGCCACGATCGCCAACGTGGCCCCGACGGCGAGCGCGGGGGGCAACCAGAGCGGGGCCGAGGGCGACGTCCTGTCCTTCACCGCGACCGCCACGGACGCGGGCACCGCCGACACGCTCACCTACCTGTGGGACTTCGGAGACACCACCACGTCCACGCAGCAGAACCCGACCCACGCCTACGCCGACGACGGCGCGTTCACCGTCACCCTCACCGTCACCGACGACGACGGCGCGACCGCGACCGACACCGCGACCGCGACGATCTCGAACGCGCTGCCGGTGGTCTCCGCGGGCGCCGCGCAGGGCGGCGGCGAGGGCTCGGCGCTGACCTTCTCGGGCTCGTTCAGCGACGCGGGCAGCGCCGACACCCACACCTACCTGTGGGACTTCGGCGACGGCGCCACGTCGTCGTCGTCGCTGACCCCCTCGCACACGTATGCCGACAACGGGACCTACACGGTCACCCTCACCGTCACGGACGACGACTCGGGCGTCGGCACGGCGAGCACCACGGCGAACGTCTCCAACCTGCCGCCGAGCATCTCCTCGATGACCGTGCCCGCGACCGCGGACGAGGGCGACGTGCTGTCCATGAGCGCCGCGGTCACGGACCCGAGCTCGGTGGACGCGGCGGCCCTCACCTACCTGTGGGACTTCGGCGACACCGGCACGTCCACGCTCGCGGGCCCCAGCCACGCCTACGCCGACGACGGCACCTTCACCGTCACCCTCACGGTGACGGATCCGCAGGGGGCGTCCGCCACGTCGACGGCCCAGACCGTCGTGAGCAACGTCGCGCCCGCGATCACGAGCTCGCCCGTCTTGTTCGGGCTCGAGAACACCCAGTACACCTACGCGGCGGTGGCCTCCGACCCGGGCACGGCCGACGTCCTCACCTGGACGCTGGCCGCCGGGGCCCCGGCCTGGCTGTCGCTGAGCGCGACCGGCGTCCTGTCCGGCACGCCGCCGACCGGCGCCGACGGCTCGTACCCCGTCTCCATCTCGGTCGCCGACGACGAAGGCCTGAGCGACACGCAGGCGTTCGTCCTCGTCGTGGGCTTCGAGGACGTGGACAACGACGACATGGCCGATCCGTGGGAGGCGGACAACGGCCTCACGGTGGGCGTGGACGACTCCGCCCTCGACCCGGACCTCGACGGCCTCACCAACCTCGACGAGTTCCTCGGGGGCACGGACCCGCAGAGCTACGACGGGCCGAGCGTGCCCGTGCCGATCAGCCCGCTGGACGGCGAGGAGGTCGCGACGGCGCTCCCGCAGCTGACGTTCCTGAACGCGTCGGATCCGCAGCTCGATACGCTCCTGTACACCGTCGAGATCTACGACGACCTACAGATGACCACCCTCGTGGAGGTGCTGGCGAACCTCCCCGAGAGCACCGGCGGCGTCACCGACGTGCAGCCGAGCTCGCCCTTGAGCGAGAACACCGAGTACGCGTGGCGGGTGTGGGCCTCCGACCCGTTCGTCGACGGCACGCCGAGCGATCTCGAGCCCTTCTTCGTCAACGAGGTGAACGAGGCGCCGGGCACGCCCGCCCTCCTCGAGCCCACCGACGACCAGTTCGTCGACAGCCTCCGGCCGACCTTCCGCTGGACGGACTTCGCGGACGTGGACCGCGACAGCGGCGACTTCCGGTTCCAGGTCGAGAAGGCGGCGTCCGGGAGCGTGATCGTCGACGTGCGGGTGGCGGCCACGGAGGCGCGCGACCAGGCGTACACGATCGACCTCGACCTGGCCGAGGACGCCGCCTACCTGTGGCGCGTGCACGCCACGGACGAGCACGGGTTCGACGGCGCGTGGAGCGAGGACTTCGCGTTCATCGTGGAGACGGACAACGCGGCGCCGAGCGACCCCGTGTTCCTGGATCCCGTGGACGGCGACCGGGTGGAGTCGGTATCGCCGACGCTGCGGGCGGGCGAGTCGGTGGACCCGGAGGGGCTCGAGATCACGTACTTCTTCGAGGTCGACAGCTCGGAGGCGTTCAACTCCGTCGATCGCGAGACGGCGACCGTGCCCCACACGGGGACGGGCGAGGTCTCCTGGGACCTCGACGCGGACGGCGTCACCCTGGACGAGAACATGGACTGGCACGCCCGGGTGCGCGCCGAGGACGAGCGCGGCGGCGCCTCGGCGTGGGACACGATCACCTTCTTCGTGCGCGGGCCCAACGACGCCCCGCCCGTGCCCGCGCTGCTCGCCCCCGAGGACGGGGTGGCGATCGAGAGCCTCAGCGCCTCGTACGTCGTGGGGCACGTTGCGGACATCGAGGGGGACGCCGTGACGTACGAGATCCGGGTCGCGTCGGACGAAGCGGCGACCGAGGTGTTGGCCGAGGCGACCGGGCTCGCCCCCGGCGACGGGCCCGACGGCACCCAGGACCAGACGTCGTGGGCCTACGACGCCGAGGAGGGCGGGATCTACTACTGGACGGCGCGCGCCGTGGACGAAGGCGGCGCGGCCTCGGACTGGGCCGAGCCCTTCATGCTCCGCATCACGCCGCCCTCGGACCGCACCGACGCCTGCGGGGACTGCGAAGCGTCGCTCGCCCCCGGCTCCGCGTCGCCCTGGCTCCTGCTCGGGCTCGTGGCGCTCGGAGGGTTCCGCCGACGCCGAAACGGAGCCTGACCAAACCGGCGCCGGCGCGCGACGGGGGCGGTACACTCCGAGACCCCCATCGGTTTGAACGCGGACAAAGGAGATCCCGTGGGCAACGCCAAAGCCAAGAAGTCCACCTCCGCCTCGTCCACCTCCACCGGAGCGGAGCAACAGGCCGGCGCGCGCGGTCCCGCCGCGGCGCAGACGGGCGATCTCTCCGGCGCGGCCGCGTTCGGGGCGTCGCTCGCCGCCGACGTCGATCCCGAGGTCCAGGCCGAGGTGCGTCGCCTGGAGCAGGAGATGGGCAAGCTCGCCGAGCGCAACGCCTGGGCGGGGGTCGAGAGGGCCTACGTCCAGATGGAGTCGCTGGACGTGAACGCCGCCACGAACCCGGGCCACTGCCACTTCCTGGCCGCCCAGGCGTCGCGGAGCGTGGGGGACACCCGCGGGTACAAGAGTCGACTGCTGCGATCGCGCGCCGCGGGGTACGACGTGGAGGGCGCCGAGGCGGCCCTGGAGCACATCGACGACCAATTCGGGACCATCAACCTCTCGCCCGCGGACGCGCCGAAGGGCCGCCGGGCGCGCGAGAAGCTCACGGGCCCGCCCCTGACGACCGAGCAGATGCCGTTCGCCCCGGACATGCGCAAGAGCATCGAGTTCGCGTCGCAGGAGCTGCAGGAGACCGGGTTCTTCTCGGGGATGATCCCCGCCGGCGAGTACAGCGCCGGGGGCGCCCGCATCGTCGTCATCGCGGGCTCGGACGCCTCCGTCTCGTACTGACCGGAGCGTGCGCGCGCGGCGGGCCGGGGCGCGTCAGCCGAGCGACTCCCAGCGATCGAGTCGAGCGCGGACTGCGTCGGGCGACTCGCCCAGGTGGGCGGCGAGCGCGTCGACCGAGAAGGCCCAGTCCCACACCGCCTGGTAGCAGCGCGCGTCGACGATCCCGTCGTTGCGGGCGTCCGCGAAGAGATCCTCCAGCGACGGCCGCTCCTCGAAGCGTCGCGACTCGCCCGTGGCGGTGCCGAAGGTCGCCCGGCTCTCTTCCCGCCGACGCACGATCCGGGCTCGCCGGAGCTCCGTCAGCCGGCGCGTATCCCCCCGCAGGAGATCGTCGGCCGCCTCGCCGGTGAGGGCCGCGAGCCGACGCAGGTGGTCGAGGCCCGCTTCGTCCGGCAACCGGGCGAGCTCCCCGGCGCGGGCAGGGTCGATGAGCTCGTGCAGCCCGAACCGGGCGGCGCCGGTCGCCTGCACGGCCACCCAGGAGTCGCAGCCCGCCTCCACCCACACCTCGAGCCGCGCGCCCGGTCCCGCGAATACGAAGGTCGCCTCGCGCTCGAAGGGAGCAAAGGGCTCGGGGCTCAGCCCGTGCTCGCTCGCCAGGGCACCGAACGCCTCGAGGATGGCGGGACCGGCCCGGCGGGGGATTCGAGCGTCGTCCATCCGGTCGATGATCGCCTTCGCAACGGGGCGAAACGAGTCGTTTCGGCGAGCTGCGGGCCCCGGGAGGGTCGCAACGGGGC
>CAZEKB010000061.1:0-30517 GCA_964512225.1 uncultured Rickettsiales bacterium
GCGGAGCTCGCTCGACCGGAGGCGACGGGAGAGCGGCCGGAAGTCCGGGCCTCCTGCGAGCCTCGAGGGAACGAGAGCTCCGAGAGGGGTCGCGAGTCGGATGAGCTCGACCGGGACGCGGCGAGGGATTGCGAGGCCTCCCGGGAGACACGAGTCCGAGAGGGCGTCCGCGAGCCGGACCCAGGATCGAAGCTGGCCCGGGTAGAACTCGAGGACCCGGCGAGTCCTCCCGATGAGGTGAACCGGGACCTCCTTCCGGTCTCGCAGGTTCGGCGGACCGTCGAGCCCGGCGGAGACGACCTCGACGCCGATCGATCGTGCGTTGATGTGGCCGCGTCCGACGTGCGTCGCGGCCCATCGGGTCCCGAGCTCCATCGTTTGCCAGACCGGCGCGAACTCCGCCTCCGGGTCGCAGGCCCCGATCACGAACTGGACGGAGACCCGGAGCCGGCCGTCTCGCTTCCGCGATCGCCGCCGCTTCATCACACGGACGACCCGAGGGCCGTCGTCCGCGTAGGTCTTCGTCCCGGCCTCTCCTGCGGTCCAGTGTCCGCAGATGAGATCAACCTTCTCGGCCCTCGGTCGGAGCTGGAACCGGTCCTCCGGGTCGTCCGGGTCCCACCACGCGTCGGGTTGACGGATGCACCATCCCGTCCCGGAGAGGGTCTCGCCTGCGACGAGGATCCCGGTCTCGATCGCGTCGTTCATTCTTCGCCCTCCTCGTCGTCGTCGAACGCGAGGTCCGCCGCGAGCTCCTCGCCGAGAAGCCTCCGCTGTCTCGCCATCTCGAGATCTGACCGGAGCTCATCCGGCAGAACCTCGACGAGCCTCTTCGGCTCCGGTCCCTCCTCCCCGGCGAGGAACGCTCCGACCGCGTCCGCGACCCACCGGAGAACCTCGAGGACGATCCTCGCCTCCTCCATCCTACCCTCCCTCCGCGGGGCACGCCCCGCTCGCGAAGCCCGCGAGGGTCCGCACGCCCGAAGCGATCGCCTCCGGGATCTCAATCGCCGCGGCCTCGAGGGCTCGCGTTAGCTCCGCGAGAGATCGAAGCCCGCAGGCCGCCGCGGCGAAGAAGCCGCCCTCGTCGGAGCTCCCGGCCGCCCAGGCGTCCAGCGCGAGCTCGACCGACTGGAGGGCCGCCCTCGTCGTCCGGAGGACCCTACGGGCCGTTGTGAGCCCCTGGAGGAGCTCCTCGAAGCGAGCGAGACCCGCTGCGATCGTCTCCTCGGGGGTCTCGCCGGAGATCGTCCCGTCTCGGACCTCGCGGCGGACCCTCGCTCTCGCCTCCTCCCCCTGGCTCGCGACCGCCGCCGCGACCAGGCCGTCCGCGACCACGAGACCGCCGGCCGTCTCCTCGAGGGCGATCCGGGCCTCACGAGGAGGACCGCCGCAGGCCGCGACGAGGAGGAGGACCATCATCACGAGGGCGACCCGGGTCATGAGCCGCCCTCGTCGGTCTCCTCGACGGCTCTCTCTCCGCCCTGGAGGATGTCCGGGATCCCGTCTCCGTCCTTATCGCGGAGGAGCCAGGCGGAGAGGAGCGGGAGGGCGAGGGCGAAGAGGGCTCCGGCGCCTTCCGCGATCCTCGTCCCGACGTCCTGCGGGCCCCAGATCAAAAGCGCGGTGATCGCTGCGATCCCTACCACTCCGACGACCGTCGCCGCGATTATTGCCGTCTTCCTCATCGGATCCTCCTCTGGATGTCCGCCCCGCCGCGGCCCGCCGGCCGAAGGGGGGATCCGGGCGAGGTCGACGGGACGGACGGGAGCATCCTACCCCTACGCGCGATCCGGGTCGATCGCGTCCACCTCGACAAGGGTCCGCGAAGACGACCCCGGCTCCGAGACCCGGACGAGGACTTCGCCGAGGATCCGAGTCTGGACCTCGAGTCTCGCGTCGATCTTCTCGTGGAGTTCCATTCCCCGCACCGTCGCTTCACTCAACGCGGCAACGGACGCGGCGAGGGACGCGATCGATTCGTCGTGTCTCTCGACCAACTGGAGGATCCGCCGCCTCTCGTTCCGCTCCTCGACCTCCTTCTCGACCCGTTGCTCGATCGCATGAGCTCCCGTCGCCTCCGCGAGAGACCGGAGAGCGCGGAGGCTCCCGTTCGACGGGGAGTCTCGCTTCCGCGGCGGAGGAGCCTCGCTCCTACCAGGAGCCCGTCGCTTCTGCTCCGCCGCGCGCCGGACCTCTCGGACCGCAATCCAGACGATCACGGCGACGAGGATCAACGTCGGAGGGAGGCCGGCGATAAGGCTCGAGACGTCCACGGAGACACCTTAGAAATTGCGCGGGCCTGGGTCCTCGAACCTCGCCACGACCCCCCAGACCGTCTCCGTCGCCCCGCCTGCCGTGTCCGACGTCACTCGCACGGCGTAGACCTTATCCGCGTTGGAGACGTCCGAGAGGCCGGAGAGGGCGATCTCCTGGGCGTCGTTGCTCACGACCGGAAGCGTCGCAGTCCCGAGGGACGCCGCCGGCGCGATCTGTTGCGTCACCGACCCGGCCCATCCCCCGTCTGTCCAGTCCGAATAATCGAAGACGAACCCCTCGATCTGGGCGTCGTGATTCGGCGCTCCACCTGTGATCCGGTACATGACCGCGAGCTCGGTCAACTCCGCGCCCGATGGGACCCGGAGCGTAAAATCAAGATCCTCACTCGTACCGACAGCGAACCATGCCGTCAGATTCGGGACCCAGCCGGCCCCGTTCGCCGCTCCGCCCATGATCGGGATCTGTCGTCTCCGCACGGGGGCCACCTCGTAGACCAGATCGACCGCCGCCGGGTCCGTGTCGTCTAGCAACGGGTTAAGGAACGCGAGCCACTGACCGACGAGGTTCGAAAGCCAGTTGAAGAACTCCGCCGGAGGCTCCTCGGTCGGCTCCCATCCCTCCGCGATCTTTCCTGCCGGCGGGACGACCTTCGTCGGGTCTCCATCCCAAGGATCGCCCGGGGAGACGAAGGACGCGTTCGTCGCCCACTCGGGGACAGATGTCGGTTTCGGCATTCAAGCGGTCCTTTCGTCCAGAGCTCGCGTTAGAGATCCTGTCCCGGTCCCCGGCGTCGCGGCGGAGTCGAGGCCCGTCACGGCGGCGAACGCCGGGAAGTCTCCGGCCCGGGAGAGCCGGAGTCGAGTCCCGACCGGCTCGTCCGATACGACGGTGATCCCCCGGACCCCTGCGGCGGTCCCCCTCTGGAGGAGGCCGTGCAGGATCTCCGCGTCGAAGGCCGGAGGGTTGAGGATCTCGACGACGTAGGCCGCCGGCGGATAGAACTCGAGCCGCGCGAGACCTGGAGCATCGAGAGCGAGCGCGGCGACGATGATCGAGAACAGGTCCGGCGCCGTCCCCTCGGACCGGTTCGCGACGATCGTCGCCCGGATCAGAGCGCGGTAGTCGTCGTCCGAGAGGCCCTCTCGATCCGCCCCGACGATCGACCCGAACCCGTCCAACTGGACCCCGACCGCGGTCGAGACCGAGTCCTCCGCGATCTGCCAAACCGCGTCCTCGACCTCCTGGGCTTGCTCGCAGTAGATCCGGAGGAGCTCCTCGAAGCGAGGGAGGCCGACGTAATCCTGGGTCCGCGCGTTGAGAGCCTGCGGGCAGTGATCGACGTTCTTCGCGAGCGGAGGGCCGGACGCCCCGACGGGAGCCGGAGGGTCGACCTCGATCGGAGGGACCTCGGTCGGGTCCAGAGTGAACTCGACCTCCGCCACTACCCGACGTTCCCCTCCGCGTCGACCGCGACGATCCGGAGCGTGACCGTCTCGCCGAACCACCCGCCGGCCCTCTTGACCGAGTAGCGGAAGCCCCCGGCGACGTCGCTCCGCGTCGACTGGGCGGCGTACACCTGGGCGAACGCGTCCCCGTCATGGACGACCTCGTAGGCCCCGGTCCCGTACTCCACCATCGCGACGATCGTCGCGAACCCATCGACGTCCAACACGTCGAAGATGATCGATCGACCGGGAGACGGGAGAGCCGGCGGCGTCGGCTCGATGACCGTCACTACCGGAGGCTCTCCCCCTCCGCCTGCCGCGAAGCCTCGCTCCAACGTCACCGGGAGGAGGAGGCCCGTCCCGGGCGTCGAGGATCCGCTCTCGAGGGAGACCTGGAGCTCCGCTGCTACGAAGGTCGCCATCTCAAGTCAGCGGCGTGATCCCGTTCGCGAACGGTATCAACATATGCTCCGCGTACACGAACCGCTCCCCGGAGAGGTCGACCGTGTTCGGGTAGTCTCGATCGACGCATCTCCACCGGAGGTGAGCGGAGAACCCCTTCGCGGAGACGTTCGACGCGAGACCGGCCGGTCGACCGTAGAGGATCGGGAGGAGCCCGTCCGAACCGTCGAGCGGGTTCGGCCCGAACCCGTCACCGGACCCGGCGTCCGCTGGGGCGCCGATGTACGCGGACGCCGGGCTCGCGTAGTACGCGAAGGCCTGACAATCGACGAAGGCCTGGGTCTCGCCGTTCGACCCGTTCATCGCGTACCAATGCTCTCCCGGAGGCGAGGTCGAGGCCCATTGACCCGCGGAGCTCCCGAACTGAAACGGGTCCGACCCGCTCGAGTCGTAGGCCGCGACGTAGACCGCCGGGTCCGGCTCTCCGGTCGTCGGACTCGACCTCGTCCCGACGAGGGCCGGGTAGCTCGCAGAGTCCAGGGAGTCGCACATTACGAGCGTCTTCGGGACACCGGTGCCGTTGATCGTCGCGAACGCATACCAGGGGTAGACGCCGGTCTCCGCGGCGTCGAACCCGGACATATGCCACCGGTAGGACCCGTCCGTCGCGAAGAGGGCGGAAAGGCTCGGGCTTGCGTCGGTTCCGCCCCCGAGAAGGATCGCCTCGTCCGTTGCGGACGGGGTCTGGGTCGCGGCCGGCGACCCTCCCACGAACCCGTCGAGCGCGGACAACTTGACCCGCCAGTTCGTGTTGTTCGCGTTGTCCCGCTGGAACGTCCACTCCCGGCCGCCGGCCCCGGTCGCGTCTCGGATGCGAAGCCAGGCGAACGGGTTCCCGAGACCTCCGGCCCCGGCTCCTCCGCCGGTGAGGGTCGTCGGGTAGGTCGTCCCGTCGGAGGCCTCCACGATCGAGAATCCGAGGCCCGAAACGAGCCAGGATGCGAGCTCATAGATCGCCTCCGCTCCTGTAGCCGGGCTGTTGTTTACGCTCGTTTGCTTCGCCATCTCATGGGCTCCCGGGTGTAGTCGCGACCGTGACATTCGTCGACGCGGACATCGTCGCGAGCTCGCGGGTCGTGATCGTGTAGTCCGACGCGACCGGGGCGACGACCGGAGCGACGCTTCCAATCCGGATCGCGGAGACGTTGATGATTCCGGCGGCGGATTCGATCGCCGGGCCGTTGATCTGCGAAAGGAAGACGTCGTTCCCGACCGGCAGGCCGTTGATATAGGACGCGACCGCATCCTGGACGAGCGCGTCCCCTCCTGCCGGGTAGGCCTGGGCGTCGATCGCGAGATCGATCTCGATGAGGATGTCGATCGTCGTCGGTCGGGTAAATCTCACGTTGTGCGAGAAGCCCTGCGAGTCGACGACGACCTCGAGGGTCGTCCCGAAGGTCTCGATCCCGGCCGCGATCGTCTCGAAGAGGGCGAGCGCGACCGCCGCGTCCGTTCCCCCGAGGACGAGGGCCTCGACCGAGTGAGGCGGGAGACCGTCCGCGTCGACGACGTCGGTCGGGTTGTGGAAGATGCTCACGGAGTCTACGTCCTCGACCTGGAGGAGGTCGGCTCGGATCGCGTTCACGGTTGCGCTTCCGGCGATCGCGAGTTGCTGCGCTCGACGGATCCGAAGCTGGGCGTCCGTGTCGACCTCGTCCCCTGGAATCGCCGGGGCCGGGTTCGTGACCGCGGTCCACCCGGCGACCGGCGTCACGATCACCGTAACCGTCGAGGAGTTCGCGACGAAGGTCCCGGCGACCTGGGCCTCCGCCTCGACCGACGCGGTCCCGGGAGCGGCGAAGACGAGGTCCGCCGTCGTGACCCATCGGTTCGAGTCGTCCCCGAGGACCTGGGCAACACTCCCGGACGGGATCGTCGTCGGGGCGGAGACGGTACATTCGAGCGTGATCGTCCCCTTCGTCGCCGGGCCCCGAAGCGTCCCGGTGAGGCTCGCGACCTGGTCCAGCTGGAACCCCGTCGCAGTGTCCGGAAACCGGCCCGCGTTGACCGCTTCCGCGAGCTCCCAGAGCTCCGAGAGCTTCGACGCGATGATCCCGTTCAACTGCCCGATCGGCTCCTCCGGCTGGACGTTGAGCCGGGAATCGATCCGGAGCTTCTCGTCCGCCTCGATCTCGTCGAGGAGCTCGCGGAGTGACTTCCGGCTGAAGCCGGCGGACGTGAGGCCGAACGGGGCAGGCATCTAGAACTCTCCCAGGAGGAAGTCCTCGAAGACGAGCGGGGCGTCCGAGTCGTCGAGGATCGCGCGAAAGGATACCCGCGCGACCCGGTTCGGTGCCACCTCGAGGGAGAGCTCATCGACGACCGCGACCCCGGGGGTCTGCCGGATCGTCCGCCGGAGGGAGGAGATCACGGACTGACGGTTCGGCGCCTTGATGAAGACGTCCCGGTAGTACGGGAAGCCCTGCCGCGCATCGAGGAACCACTCCCCGAGGAACAGCCGGAGCCTCGATCGGACGTGTTGCTGGACCGCCTCCGGCCCTGCGAGGAGGACAAATTGCCCGGATGGACCGATGAAGAGGTCGCCCTCAACCGGGTTGTCTCCGTCGACCCTCGGGGCCCTGGCGAGTGTAGTCACGTCCCCTTCACCGTATCAGAGGACGGGTCGGTCGGAGTGTAGGTCGCGGTCGAGGGCCCCGTCGAACCCGTGCAAGCGCCCGCCGTTGAATCCAGGAGAGCCCCGGCCGTGTGGGTATGGCCGGACAGATCGGTCGCAATGTCCTGGAGCTCCGAGAGGACGCGGTCCGCTCGAGCGAGGAACTCGGTCGCGTTGTGCGGGAACCGGGCCTCCGTGCCGGAGATCGCCGCGACGTAGTCTCCATCGAGACCGATCCGGACCTCGGAGTCCGACGTGTCCGCGATCGTCTCGGAGCTCGGGAACAGGCCCGGCACGAAGACCGCCCCGGACAGATCGTGACGCCGCTCGTCTCCCGGGTCGACGTCGTCTCCGGTCGATCGCCATCGGTCGAGCGTGTACTCCGAGAAGACGAGGAGCCCGGAGTCTCCGGCCGCGAGCGGGAGGGAGACGAAGGCGCCGCCTCCCCGGGACCAGACGACGGGGACACAAGGGATCACCGGGAGTTCCTCCGCGACCCGATCCATATTCTCGCGCCGGATGACCCGCCGGAGCATGGGCTTCACGTCGGCGACCTGCCGCGAGGAGTCGTAGCTCTCGACGCGGCCGGGGAGGGCCGTGTGGACATCGACGAGGGAGGTCCGGATCGCCTCCGCGATCACGCTCGCAAGCCCGGGACTTGTGTCCTCACCCATCGACCGCCCTCCCTTGGATCGTGACATACCAGTCCGCGCCGAAGGTCGAGCCCTGATAGGTCGCCTTCGTCACGCGGTAGACCCCAGTCACGAACTCGGCCCGGACGTCGACCTTCCGGCCCGGGAAGATCCCAGGGATGATTAAGGCCTTCGCCTCGAGGACGTTCTCCGAGTCGATCGAGGGCGAGCCGACGAGCCCGGTCTGGGGGGAGAGGAGGACCGCCGTCTGCCGGAGGGCGGTCCGGAACGGCAAGAGTTGAAGGTTCCCGTCCTGGACGCTCCACTCGAGACCGATCGACCGGCAAAGTCCGGTCAAGCTCTCGCGCGAGCTCCCCGAGACGACCGTCCCCTCCGAGTAGATCGACCCGAGCCCCTCGAAGCCGGCTCCGGTCGTCTGGGCCTCGAGGTTCCCGACTCCGAGGCCCATCCCCCCCGCTACGTCTTCGATCACCGATCGGACCGATGTCCCCTCCCCGAAGGACCGGTTCGTCCTCGCCTGCCGAAAGGCTCGCTCCCCGTCTCCGCCCTCGATCGTCGTAACGATGTCCGGGCCCTCTCGCGTCGAGGACGCCTTCCGGAGATCGCCCTCGAAGATCGTATGAACGTCCTCGCGATACCCGGCCTCGAGGCGGATCCTCTGTTCCTCCGCGGCTTCGAGACTCTCCCTCGAGGACGGCGCGAGATTGTAGATCTTGATCTCCGCCGTGTTTGGTTCGCGCCGAAGGTTCTTCACGACCTGGAACGAGAAGTCCAGGCTCTCGATCCGGATCGCCTGACCGGACCCGATCCCAGCGACGAGGGCCGCTCTCCGCTCGAAGAGAAGCGGCATCTAACCCTCTCGGATCCCGAGCTCGACGAGCTCCGCCTCCGAGAAGTAGAGGAGGGCGACGCGGTCTCCGAGATCTGCAATCCCGGGATCTCTTGCGAGCGTCTTCTCCGTCTGGAGGTCCGCCTCGACCGCTTGAGTGTCGAGAGCGAGAAGGACGCCGGGAGGACGGCGCGAGTCGACCACGAGCCGGAGGAGCGGAAGCTGGACGGTCACCTTCAAGCCCTCGACGATCGGATCGTCCTCCGCGTCCGCGATCGAGAAGAACCACTCCGCCTCCCGCTGGTTCCAGCGGAACCGAAAGATGTAGTCCCGGCCATCGAGTGAGGTCGTCTGCCGGTAGTCCGTGAGGGTCGTCGACGTTGGAATCCGGACGCTCATCTTACCCTCCGAAGAAGCCCGCGAGCCCGTCCGCCGCCGCCGCGAGTAGGCTCTGGCCTTCCCCCCCCTCGTCCTCCGTGTTCTCGCGACCCCTCTCGGAGCTCTCGTTCCCTCGAGGCTCGCGCGGCTCCGGAGCGGCGACGATCTCCGAGCTCACAACGCGGACCTGTTTCAAGTCCACCGTAGCGACCAGAGCGTCCCCGGTTTTCGCTTCTCGGATCGGGCTCACCCTCGTGAGGCCCATCGATTCATACTCTCGGAGCGAGGTGATCGCGTTGACAGCCGTCCCGCTTCTCATGAGGTCCAGGAGCTCCTCGTAGACCGACCGGACCCGAGTCAACGGACCATCGAAGACGAGGACGTTCGCCGCCGCGAGGACCTCGCCGTTCGGACCGAGGAGATCAACCGGACGCTGCGAGCCAGTCAACCCGTCGTTGTGGTCGGAGGGCGAGGCGACGGGAGTGTTCGAGACGACGACCTGAAGCGAGACGCGATCGAGGTCCGGCCGGATATGGTCCGCGATGTCCGCCCCTTCCTCGACCGGATGCTCCGTGATCGTTGCGCTCGATTCGTGGGAGTCTCGGACCGTCGCGTCGAAGAGGATCGATTGCTCCTGCCCGTCTTCGAGGATCCAGGTGAGCTCGGCCATCGTCTACCCCGCGACCGCTGTAAGGGCGCGAGACGCTACGCGGAGAGCTCGCTCGTTCGCCTCGGAGAGAGCGTCCCGGACGCTCCTCGTGAGCTCCTCCGCGGAGAGCTCGGACCCGTTGATCGTGACGTCGACGGTCTGGTCGACGTTCGTCGTCTTCGACCCCTCCGGTCGAACCACGGCTCCCGGAGAGGCCGCCGGGGCGGCGCCGGGGACATCGACCCCGAAGAACTCTCCGACCGTCGCGAGGCCTCCGCGGAGACGGTCGAGTCCGCTCATCCAAGAGGCGACCGCGGAGGAAACCCGCTCGGAGATCGCGTCGAAGAGGGAGACGATCGACTCGAAGGCGGAGCGGACAAGCCCGGGGAGAGCCGCGAGGAACCGAAACGGCGCCGCGATGAACCGGCCGATCGCCCGGAGGCCGACCCGCATCAAGGGCCAGAGCCCGACGAGCGTCCTCCCGATCGCCATCACAACCGGGATCGCTTCCGCCTCGACCCAGCGGACGAAGTCCGCCCACGCAAGCCGGGCCGCCTCCGCGACCTCCGCGGCGGTCCCGACACCGAACATCGCATCTAGGAACCGGCCGATCACGGAGTCGCCGCCCTCGAAGAGGGTCAACAGGTCGTCCACGGCGAGCACGACGATCGCGATCGCCGCCGCCCAGGCCCCGAAGATCAAGAGGAGCGGAGCGAGGGCCGGGAGGAGGACGAGCGTCACGGCGGCGGCGACGGACCCGATCGCGATCCCGAGACCGAGGAGGATCGCGCGAAGCGGGTGGGTCCGACGTGTCGCACGGTTGAACGCACCGACTAGGTCCGCGACGCCGGTCACCATGATCGTCACCGTGGGGATGATGTCGGCGACGAGCGTCGACCGGAGGCCGACCGTCGCGAACTCGAAGTCCGCCATCGCCGCGGATGCTTCCGCCGCGTTCGCCGCGACCTCCGCGGAGAGGCCTCCCCCGAGCTCCCGAGCCCGTTCGCGGAGCTCCTCGATTCCGGCGCTCCCGTCCTGGAGCACGGGGAGAAGGTCACGCCCGACATCGCCGAACAGGGTCATCGCCGCGCCGACGCGATCAGTCTGGGAGCTCATCCCGGCGAGACCGTCCGCGACCGCGAGGAACAGGTCCTCCGCTCCGCGGAGCTCCCCCTGGGCGTCCCGGGCGGAAACTCCCAGGAGCCGGAGCTGTTGGGCCGGATCGGAGGCCGGGTCGATGAGGGCGTCCCTCGCTCGCTCCTGGAGCGTGGACATCGCGTCCGTGATCTCTTCGACGCCGCGTCCGGCCCTCGACGCCGCGAACCCCCACTCCTGGACCGACTGGATCGATAGGCCCAGGGTATCCGCCGTCCGCTGGGTCTCGACCCCGAGCTCGATCGTCTCGATGGTCGCGTCCCGAAGCGCGTCGAAGAGGGCGGCGCCGATCGCGACCGCCGCCGCCGCCGCCGCCGCGGCGAGAGCGACGAGCCCTCCCCTCGCAGCCAGGAGCCCTTGCCCGTCGAACTCGATCCCGAACCTAGCTAGGACCTCGCGAAGCACCCTCATCTCCTCCGGCGTCTCGAGGGCCCCGACGCTCGCTCCGCCTTGACCCGGGCCTCATCATACGCGTCGAGGACGGCGTGCGCATCGATGACGTCTTCGAGGCTCCAGGCCTCCTCGATCGTCGCGAGCCCGTCCGGGATGCGAGGGTCTACGACAAGCCGCCAGATCCAGACCGGGACGCCTTCGGGGAACTCGACGCGGACCGCGTGGGGGTCACGAACCGGCGGACGGCTCCCGAGAGTCCTCCGGCGCCCTTGAAAAAAGTCGAGTAATTCGCCTTCAACCCTGCCGCGACGAGGGCGAGCTCCGCCCCGTACTCTCCCGCGAAGAGGTCCTCGTAGATCTCACCGGTCAACGGGACGAACGTCTCCGCCTCCTCGGTCTCGACCGCGACGCCCTTCCGGAGCTTCTCCGTGAGCCAGTCGAGGACCCCTTCGTTCTTCGCGAGGTTCGCCGCGAGAGCATCGAACGCCCCGGAGAGTCCCTCCCTCGAGAGGTCTCCCGCGACCGCCTTCTCCGCGTCCGCCTCCCCGAGCCCGTCCGCGAGAGCGCCGAGGACCGGAGCCCCGACCCGGAGGAGCCGCTCCAGGACGGCGTGTCCGTCGCGGACCTTCATCTGGGTGATCTGGAACCGACGGCTCTCGCCGTCGCCGAACTCCACGACCGCCGTCGTCTGTTTCCTCGCCATCGAACCCCCTTCGGTTGCGCGGAAGCTCCTCGGTTGACCGAGGGACCCCCAGTTACGAGTACCCGCCGAAACTGTTGATCAGTTTCGCGACACGAACGACCCACTCCCGCGGCGTCACCTCGCGATCATAGGACGCATCCGGCTCCGCCTGGATCCAGCACTGGGCCCCCTCGTGGAGGGTCGTCCCGTTGAGATCCTCGACGAGGAAACGACCGACGCCGGCTCCGCCCTCCGCGTTCTTGTCCGCATTGTGGAATGCGGAGAGGACCGCGTTCGCTTCCGCCGACTGCATGAGGATCAACGTGACCGTCGCTCGGTCGTCCTTCGTCGCGTTCCGGGTCACCTCGCCGTCCGTCCCGACGACGTCCGAGAAGGCCTCCGTCTCGCGTTCGATGCGGAGGAACTCGCCGTCCGCGTAGCCTCCGGTAATAGGGATCCCGGCGATCGACACCTTGACCTGGGAAGAACTGTAGACGCGAAAACCTGCCGGCATGAGGATCTCCTAAATGGCGAGCGTGCCTTGGATCGTGATCGAGTGGATAGCGCCGGCGAGTCGAGCCGAGAACGCAACGTCCGGGAGGAGCCGGTTCGCCCGATCCGTCGCCGATACGTCCGCGACGAGAGGAGCGGTCACGACCGGCTCCGTCTCCGGGTCCAAGGCGCTCGAGGCCTGGAACTCTCGGAGGACGCCGCGGATGATCGACTTCACGAGCGAGACCGACGAGTCCGTGTAGGGGAGCTTCGGTTGATTCACGATCACCGCGTAAACCTCCTCCTGGATCGCAGCGATCAGAGCGTCGATGGTCCTCGTGATGTCGATGAATCGTCCGGAGGCGAGCGTCCCCTGAAGCGTCACGTTGATCCCGGCCCTCGCGACGTAATAGTTCGCGTTATTGCTCTCGAGAGCGGCTGTCTCCGTCGCCGTGAGGGCGTCCCGCGTGATTCCCGCGAGTTGCTTGTAGGCCCACGTCGAGGAGCCCGGGTCGGACGGGAACCGGTCCCCCATCCAAGCGATCCCAGCGTAGGAGAGGACCGACCCGCTCCAAAGGAGATAGGTCCGATCATAGGCCGCGGCCTCGAGGGTCTCCGCGATGTTTCCCGCCGTGTCGAGGAGGACCTCCGCGTCCGCGGAGCTCGCGCCGAAGAGGATCGGCTCCGCTTCCGCCCAGGCCGCCGCC
Organism: uncultured Rickettsiales bacterium; assembly: GCA_964512225.1. GTDB lineage: Bacteria > Myxococcota_A > UBA796 > UBA9615 > UBA9615 > CAZEKB01. Next base: position 12,740 of record CAZEKB010000061.1, read on the forward strand.
GCTGCGATCTCCGCCTTCGAGTTCGAGTCGAGTCCGAGCCCGTACCAATCCGGATCCTCGAGGCGGATCGCGGTAAGGTCCGCGACGACGCCGGGATCCGCCGTCTGGTCGAGAGCCGCGAGTCCGGTCATCGCTCCGAAGTCGTTGAGCTCGTCGGACGTCGTCGGGGTACAGGTCACCGATCCCGTATTGTCGACTGCGGTCACGCCCACGATCGCGTCGAGGAGGACCTGGAGGGCCGTCGCGATGGTCGTCGGCGTCTCCGCCGCCCCGTTCGTCCTCGTGACCGTCGTCGAGGTCCCGTCCGCCGTCGTGACACGAACGGACACGACGAGGCCCTCCGTCGTGTCGTCCGGCGTCAGAAGGATCGATTGCTGCGGAGCGTTCGCGCGCCGGCCGATCTTGAACGAGGTGACCCGCGGGTTCTGGATCACCCTCTGGGCTGCCCGGACGATCGGGTCGTTCGCGCCGAACCCGTCCGTCACCATCTCGGAGGTTTTCGTGTAGGTCCGGACCCGCTCCGGGAAGACGCTCGTCGGGAAGTGACCCGCGATGAGAGGGATCCCGAAGTTCGCCTGGTCCGGCGTGAGCGTCTCCGCCGTGATCGAGACGGAGACGATGGAGTCGAGGTCGGACATTTGATAGGTCTCCTGGGGTGCGGTCCCGGGTCTCGTTCTAGCAGACCGGGCCTTCTTTCGTCACGGGCTAGGGATCACAACGTCGATCGGCGGGCTCGAGATCGCTCCTCCGGCCTCGTCCTCGAGGGAGGGAACGAGGCGAACGGTCTCAATGTACCCGAACGCCTTGTCCCGCTCGCAGGTCGCAGTGTGGAGCCGGACGACGATCGTCGACGCGGAGGACATCCGGCCGTCGACCGGGAGCGAAGCGGAGAGGACCGGACCGACGTCGATGAGGCTCGTCGAGACCTTCTCCAGAGCGAGCCGCGCGGACTCCCGGCGGAGTCTCGTTCGGATCCTCGAGGCGAAGAAGCGGCCCCGCTCTCGCGCCCGATGGTCGTAGGTCTCGACCCCGACGAGGAGCTCCAGGAGGTGGACCTCGACGATCGACGGCTCGACCTCCGCGCCGGCCGGCGGCGTCGCCGGAAACGAGAGCCGCGTCTCCGGTACGCCCACGACGCGATCCGACGAGACGAAGAGAGTGCAGAGGCCACGCTGCGACGGGAAGACCGCGGGCCGCGGAGCGTCCCTCCAGACCGTGGGAAGCTCGGAGAGGTCCCCGAAGAGTCCGGAGAGGGCGTCCTCCCAGATCTGCGCCGCGGCCGGCTCCTGGGACGTCTGGGCGGAGCTCACGAAGACTCCCGGACCCTCGACCGGATCGACGCGATGAGGCGTCCCTCATCGATCAGCGGGACGTCCGACCCCTTCGCGGCGATCGTCGAGGGCGCGAGCGGCGGAGGGATCCGGCGACGGATCCGTCCTTGGATCTTCGCGACGATGAACTCCCCGAGTTGAAGGTAGGCAACGTCCGGCCGCATCCTCGCGGCGGCGATCTCCCTCCCGACTCGGCGGAGAGCCTCGTCGATCCTGGATTGCTCCTCGTCGATCGTGTCCGCGAGCCAGGACCGGCGGGGAACCCTCGAGGTTCCGAGCTCGTGATAGAGCCCGATCTCCGCGACGGTCTGCCCGCCGTCAACAGTCTCGCCGCCCTCCTCTTCGTGGATCCCGACCGTGACGGACATCCGTGAGGCCTCCTCGGTCGCCCGCTTCCTCCGGCCGATGAGGCCCGAGACGCGAGCGATCGCGGCCCGGTTCACGACGTTGAGACCAAGTCCCACTAGCAGCCCACAACGCGAAAGCCGCTCGTCACGCTCCGGACGAGCCTGCGGAACTCCCGCTCGTAGGTCGTGAGGGCGTCCTCTCGCGTCGCCTTCGAGTTCGGAGGGACGAGCCGGGAGTGTTGCCCGAAGCTCGACATCGAGAGGAGGTGAGCCGCGAGATAGGTCACGGCGAGATCCGACTTGTCGCCGAAGACCTCCGCGTCGACCTGGAGCCTCGCCTCCGCGAGCTTCGCGTTCACGAGGGAGACGGGAGCCTCCCCGAACTCCGGGAAGCCCTCGACGAACGTGGAGAAGTCGACCGCCATCGACTAGCCCAGGGCCGCCTCGTCGAGAGCCTCGGACCTCGCGTCGAGGAGCTCGAGAATCCCGGACCGTCCCTTCCCCTTCGTCTCGATCGTCCGCCACTTCGCGAGCGTCTCGAGGGAGCCGCAAGCGTCGATCCAGGGCTTCGACTTCGCGATCGAGAGCCCGGAGAGGCCGGAGAGCGAGTCCGGAGCATGGCTGTGTTTCCGGAGCGTCTCGGAGCTCGCGTCGAGGACGAGCGTCCCGGTCTCGCAGTGGACGCGGACCGTCGGGTGGCTCGCCGCGAGCTCCCACCGGCGGCGGGAGATCGTGTTCGTTCCAGGCCGAAGGAGCCGGGCCGGGGCGATCGTCCGGCGGACGTTCGTCTCCTCGTCGACCTCCGCCGCTCTCGGAAGCCAGAAGGGAGCCGCGCGGTTTACTAGGACCTGGATCGTGTCACTCATGGTGTCCTTCGGTTCGCCTCGAGGTCCTTCCTCGCCGACGCTCCCGGAGAATAGCAGAAGGCGCCGACGAGACCCGGGCGGAGTCTCGAGGGCGCCTTCTTCGGACGGCTCCGATCTACGAGATGTCGGAGTAGACCGCCGCGAGCGGATAGTGCCACTCCACGACCCCGACCCGAGCGTGAACCGGGACGACGAAGCTGAGGTTCCGAGCCTGCGGGGGGAGCTGCTCGAAGAGGAGGGGGATGTTGTACGCGAGGACCCGATCGGAGCGGTCGTAGCAGACCGCCCGCGGGAGACCGCCGGCGCCGGCCGCGTTGAGCTTGCTCCATTGCTCGACGGCCGTGATGTAGGGCGAGTTCCGGAGGAAGACCTGGAGGATCGTGTCCGGGCTCCCGTTGACCGGAGACAAAGCGCGGGACGCGATCGTTCCGTATTCCGATGTCGGGAGGATCAACGTGTTCGGCTCCTCGACCTCGATCGTCTGGTCGACGATCGCCTGAGCCATCGCGTGAAGGTTCTCGAGGACGAGGTCCGCGCCGATCGTGTCCCAGGCCCCCGCGTTCGGGAGGGCGAACACGGGGACGTTCGCGTTATTCGTGAGGCCGGTCGTCCCGACCTCGACGGCCCCGAAAGCGCCGATGTCATCGATCCGGCGGTCGATCGACATCCGAGCCGCTCGCGCCTTCCGGAGGTCGAACTGGGAGCCCGCCATCTCCGCGCGTCGGATGTCCTGGATCGACCACTGGTAGGAGCTCCCGAGCGAGATGACCGCGCTCGTGAACTGCCGCGCGAACACGTCGACCTGCGGGAGATCGTCCGCCATGTTCGCGACGATCTTCGCGGCCTCGACCTCCTCCCACTGGGAGTAAGTGATCGACTCCGCCCCAGCCGGCGCGGACGTGTCGAGCGGGATGAAGCCTAGCGATTTGAGCTTCCCGAACTCAATGTCATAGGTCATGGCCTTCACGAATTCGAGTTGTCTCGCGAAGTGGGCGGTCTCGTTTGCGTCGAGCCGAACGCCGCAGGCCTCGAGGAGACGAGAAGCCGCCTCCGTCTGCCGGGCGTCGACCCTGATATCCTCGATGTCCATCTCTTTTTCTCCGGGTGTAGGGGTCAAGCCGCAGGATCAGGTCTGCGGGCGGTACTCCACGATCGCGAGCTCGCCGGCGCCGGCGGCGGAGCGGAATGTTGCGCCGGGAAGCGCGACCGCGTTCCCGCCGTCCGCGTCCGACCGGACCCGGCCTTCGCCGCCGCCCTGGAACCGGACGAAGACGGCCGCGCCGAGCGTGACCGCATCCTCCGCGAGCATCCAGATCCGGCCCGATCGCAGGATCCGAACGACCGAGTCGACGGCCCATCCGCCGGGAGCCTCGATCGTGACGTCGTTCGTCGCGAAGCCGATCCCGGTCGCTCCGGTTACGTCTCCGGTGAGGGCCGGGAGGTCGACCCGCGGCGGCCGATCGTCGGCGGGTCCGCCGGCGACCCGGTGGACGAAACGGCCGAAGATGATCGCGGCGTCCGCGGTCCCGGTGATCAAGTCGCGGTCGGTCGAGATGTCGACGAGACCGCCTTCGAGGGCGACGGTCGGGTCCTGCTGATAGGCGGTCTGGCTCATGAGAGGTCTCCGTGGTTATTCGAGGATCGGGTGGACGTCGAAGTCGATGATCTCGGACGACCAGGTTCCAGGGGCTAGGTTTACCACACCCTGCCGTCTCCATCGTCCCGTCCGGTCGAGGAAGCCCGCAGGCGTGCGGAACTCTATGTAGCCGTCCGTCCCGTCTCCAACAAACCCCGGCAGCGGAGGGACGGTCGCCGTCGCGAACGTCACGACGACGGTCTGGACGATCGGCGGATCGCCGGGAGAGTCCCCGGGCTTCTCGATCCTCATGGACAGATCGGTCGCCGGCGTCGCTCCCGAGAGGTCGAGCGGAGGAGGACACGGATCCACGAGCGGATTGTAGGCGTTCGTCGAGAGGTCGAAGAGGCGGAGGACAAGGGCCGTGTCTTCGTCGTCCTTCCGGATCGTCGCCTCGAGTCCGGCGCCGTCGAGGCGGTTTATGACGAGAGCGGCGGTCATGATTCGGCGGGCCTTGCGGCATTTTGCACGATTCCCGCCCCGTGTGCATCGAGGACGCTCGTCCCGGCCCCGGTCGCCTCGAGGAGAGCGACGCCGGCTCCGGACGCGGAGAGCGAGGCCACGGACGCCCCGTCTCCGGCCGCGAGGACGATCCCGGCGCCGTCCGCGACGACCTGCCGCGAAGGGGCGGAGGGGTCGAACGGGGTCACCGGGCCCGGATTGAGGGTCGACCCGATGTCCGTCCCGGACGCGTTGAGACCGTGAGAGATCACGCCGGAGATCCTCGCTCATGCTGGACCCCGAAGAACGCGAGGACCTCCGCGCCGTTCGTCGTCGTGAGCTCCGCGCGGTAGAGCTCGGTCGTTCCGGCCTGGTCGTAGACTACGAGCTCCCGAGGAGGCCCGGCCGTGAAGTCGATCCGGATACGGTTCCGCAGGACCGCGAGGGCCTCCGCCGCGGACCCGGAGACGGTCTCGTGAGCCGCGAGAGCTTCCGCCCAGACCGCGTCCGTCACGGACGCCCTCGACACGAGCTGGTCGTCGACGATTGTCGTCCCGGTCGACCCGTCGACGACATCGCCGACCCCCGAGACGTGAACAGTCCCCGCAGAGCATGTTCCGTCGAGCTCGACGGACCCGGTGATCGTCCCAGTGAGAGAGTCCGTCGGGTGATCCATATTCTCGACGACGACGTCTCCGCGGTATCCGATGGCGACGACGTTCGAGAAGAAGGCCCCGGCGGCCGGGAAGATGAACCTCGAGGGGTTACCGGACCCGACGTCTCCGAGGGCCGTGTAGCAGTCGACGAGCAGGGCCGGTCCGCCGTCGATGAACTCGATCGAGAACCCGACCCCGCAACGGTAGAGCGTGCCCGCCAGCCCGGTAACAGCGGACCCGGAGAAGCCCAGGTAGCAGTCGACGAAGGTTGGGTATTCGCCGGGAGAATAGGCGACCGCACCTTGAATCCGACACGCAGTAAAGGTTGTTCCAGATACGTCTTGGCCGTTGAGGGCAATCGTGGTCCCGAAGTTTTGGGTACATACGCCATCAACAGCAAACCCAGCCAGCGGCGCGGCCAGCGTGACGGAGCCGCAAATGTGAAGCGACTTGACGCCCAAGGCAGCGGCGAGGACGAGCGCGTCCGCCATACCGTCGACCGGGTTTTCCTCGGTCCCGTTGACACCCAACACGGACCCGGGCGACCCCGCTCCGACGTTGATCCAGATCTTCCGCCCGTAGAGGCTCGCGAGGCCGGCCCGCCCCGAGGTCCCCGAGGTCGTGTGGCCGGAGAGCGGTTCGTCCATCGTCGCGGAGGCCGCATCCGCCGCCGTGTGGCTCGACCTCGACGAGACCGACGCGTCGAGATTGGACGAGACGAGAGGCTCCATCGTCGACGTATCCGCCAGGATGTCGTCGAGCTCCGCATCGACGGATCCGGCCGCTGGGGCGCCGATGGTCGGGGCGAGCTTCATCGCGTCCCGGACCTGTTGAGAGGTGAGGCCTCCGCCGCCCCCGCTCGTCCATGGACCCGGGCCTCCGGCCGTGGTGTCCGCGAGGATCGCCGTGACATCGGCCGGGAGGTTCGCCGCGTCGAGCTCCGAGAGCCTCGCGGACGTGACCTCATCGAGAGCCGCGGCCCTCGCGACCGTGATCCTCGTCTCGAGCGCGTTCGTGTCCGCCTCGATCTCGTCGAGATGGTCGTCGACCGATCCGGCGGCCGGCATCCCAGCGGAGGGCGCGAGCTTCATCGCGTCCCGGATGTCCTGGGGTGCGAGGCTCCCGACCCACGACCCGGCGCCATGAGAGGCGGAGAGAACGGCGTCGACGTCCGCCGCGCTATGGCTCGACCTGGAGGAGATCGTCGCGTCGACGTTCGTCGAGACGAGAGGCTCGATCGCCGCAGTGTCCGCCTCGATCGTGTCGAGGGCCTCGTCGATGGATCCAGCGGCGGGAGCTCCGGCGGTCGGGGCGAGCTTCATCGCATCGCGGATCACCTGGGGCGCCGTCGCAGCCCCGGCCCAGGAGCCGGCCCCGTGGGAGGCGGTTAGGACCGTGTCAACGTCCGCGGCCGAATGGCCGCTCCGCGAGGAGATAGCCGCGTCGATGTCGGCTCCGGCGAACGGGGTCGCGTCGCTCAAGATCGCGTCCCTGATCTCAGCGGCCCCGGTCGCGGCTACCGCGGACGCGTCGACCGCGTCGACGACCAGGTCCATCGCGTCCCCTGCGACCGCGAACCCGGTCGCCGACAACCACGAGCCGCCGCCATGGCTCACGGAGAGGGTCGTGTCGACATCCGCCGCGGAGTGAGAGCTCCGGGAGGAGACGGTCGCGTTGAGATTCGTCGAGACGAGCGGCTCCATGGTGGACGTGTCCGCCTCGACTGTGTCCAAGTGAGCGTCGATCGACCCGGCCGCCGGAGCTCCGGCCGTTGGAGCCAGTTTCATCGCGTCCCGGATTACCTGCGGAGCGGTCGCCGCCCCGGCCCACGAGCCGGCGCCATGGCTCGCCGTCAACACCGTGTCGACATCCGCCGCGGAGTGGCTCGACCTCGACGAGATCGCGGCGTCGATGTTCGCCCCAGCGAACGGGATCGAGTCCGAGAGGATCGAGTCCCGGATCTCCTCCGCTCCCGTGGTCGCGACGGCGGACGCATCGACCGCGTCCGTCACGAGATCCATCGCATCACCTGGAACCGCGAAGCCGGTCGCGGTCGTCCAGGCTCCGGCGCCGTGGGTCCCGGAGAGCTCCGCGTCGATGTCCGCCGGCAGATCGTAGGCGGAGGCGACAAGCTCGACGACGTCCTGGGCGACCGCGGTCACGGTCCCGGAGACCGCATACTCCGCGACGAGATAGTCCGTCGCCGCCGGGATCGTGAGGCTCGAGAGGTCGACCCGGAGGACATACTTCCCGGGAGCGTTCGTCGCGGAGATCTCCACCATCGCGGACTGACGGGTCGTCCACCCGGCGGCCTTGAAGGTCCCGTCCGCAAAGTCGAGGTAATCGCCGTCCGTCGCCCCGTCACGGAGAGCGACCGCGCACGTGAGGCCGGTCGTCCCTCCTCCGCGGGCGACGAGAAGCTCCAGAGGGAGATCGGTCGAGGTCCTCTCCGCTGTGATCGTCGTCGACATCAAAAGGCCAAATAGGGGGCGGCGGCGGCCTGGGCGTCCGCGACCGAGGTCGCCGCGATCACGCCGTCGATGTATGGTTGGGCCAGAGCTCGCTCCGCGAGGACCTCGCCGCTGATAGCGCCGACGATCCCGGACAGATCGGCCGATGTCGTGATCGTGTAGGTCGCCCTCTCGTCGTAGGTCGTGACCGTCATCGGATACGGGGCGAGCCCGAGAGAGTCGAGCGAGACGAGGGCCGACCAATTCGCCTGGCTCTCCGCCTTGCACGAGAACAGGAGGCCGGAGCCCGGCGGGTACTCCGCGAGGATCTGCGAGTCGAGGCGAGTCCCGTCCCGGTGGGCCTTGATCTCCGCGACGAGCCGCTCCTGGACGATCGGTAGGCTCGAGTGCGCGGACACGAGAGCATCACAGCGGACTTGCTCCGCCGCGGACGGCGTCGCGGCGAAGAGGAGCATGAACGAGGATCCGGCCCGGTCGACCCCGAGGAGAGCCGTCGCGATCGCCGGGTCCTCGACGATCTGGGCGTGGAGGAGCTCGACATCAAGGGTCCCGTCGCTCGTGTCCGCGGTAGTGTAGCTCGGGAATGCCATCAAGAGATCCTATACAGGGAGACGGTCGTGAGGTGGACGTTCGCCTTCTTCCCGTTGCTTGACGAGATATCAACGTCGACCTCATGGACCCCAGCGGAGAGCGACACGTCCGCGAAGAAGCTCGCAACGTGTCGTTGATCGGTCCCGCCGTCTCCGCTTCCGCCTCGGTCTTTCGGCTCCTGTTGATGTGCGTCGTAGGCCCCCGCTCCGCCGTCGATCTGAGCGTATAGCTCCGTCGAGTCGTCGACCTGGACCCTGCATCTGAAATTGTTTTGAGTGTCGTCGAAGCTCCAAACATAGGCCCACTCGACGCGATACGCCCCGGCCGGAAGGCTCGACGTCGTGAGCTTGTGGACCTCGAAGAAAGCGGTCGACGTCGTCTGGCGAAAGGTTCGATCCGTCGTCGACTGATACTCCGAGCCGAAGACTCCGCCGCCTCCGGCCGCCGCCCACTTGACCCCGGTCGGCTCCGCCGAGTCCGCCGTGAGGACGGTCGCATCCGCCCCTACCGGGAGCCTCGCGAAGGCGTCCGCCGCGGATGCTACGAGGAGGTCCCCCTTCGCGTCCGCGAGATCCCCCGTGAGGGCCGGCCCTCCGGTCGTCGACGTGACGGGCTCCATGAGGGCGAGTGATTCGGCCTGCGAGAGATCAGAAGCCCCGTCGTTGAGAACACAATCTCCGGCGGCAATATGCGCCCGGAGCTCCTCGTCGGACTGGATCTCCGCGACGCTCGCGAAGTCGGTCAGGCTGACAGTCGACCCGACCCCCGCCGGGATCTCCCCGTTCGGGACCGGGAGCTGCGAGAGCGCGAGAGCGCCGGCCGTTTCGTTTTTCGCGATGATCGTCATGTGCGCCACCGCAGGGTCACCCAGCCGGTCACGTGCCGGGTCGTGTTCGATCCGACTTGGTTCTTGACGCCCAGGACCCCTCCCGCGGAGAAGTCACCGTCAAGAGCGAAGTCCGTCCCGGAGGTCGCGGCGGAGGCCAGGGTCGCGATCGAGGATCCGCCCTCGGTCACCTCGAAGGTCGCCGCGTCGACATCGATCCTCGTGTACGTCAATGCGACCACGGTCCCATCATGCTCCGCGGGCCTCCCCTGGGTCGCGGAGTATGCCCGGCTCCCGGGGCCCCGGTAGAACGCCCCGCCTCCTGTGTTGCCGTTCCGGCCGAACGCGACCGTCGAGGTCGAGACGGAGAGCCATTTCCCCCGGGCGAGGTCGTAGACCATCAAGAGGTCGAGGGCGGTCGAATAGTACAAGTCCCCGTCCGCCGGCGCCGGGAGGGCGGGAGAACTCCCGGCGGCCCCATAGTGCCGGACCCCCGAATCGAGCACCACGGAGCCGGAGGTCCCGTCCCAGAGGACGATCCCTCGGTCCACCGACGAGGCCGGCCCCGTGATGCTATCCGGGACGGTCGCCACGGGTTACCCGAAGCGACGAGTCGACCGGAGCGGCTCCCGGCCGCGAGCTCGCGCCGCCTTCTCCGCTGCGATCCGGGCCGCCTCCGACGAGTCGATCCTCGGCTCGCTCGCGTCGGTCTTCGGGACGCTCGTCCCTCCGGCGGCGACCGCGATCGCTTCCCGCGTCGCGTCCCTCTCGTCTCGTCGCTCCGGAGCGGCCTCGACGATCGCCTCGAAGCGGCCGTTGATGTAGTCGTCCGAGCGGTCCGCCGCGTCGAACTTCTCGTCCCTCGAGACGAGGACCTCGCAGCGGATCTCGCGGTCGGACTTCCCGTCGAAGCGAGCCTCGTCCCCGAGGACCTTCTTCGCGGCGGCCTCGAGGGCGACACGAGAGCGAACGGCGGCGGCGATCGCGGCCGGATCGGTGGCGGCGTCGAGCCGCTCCTTCGTCTCCGCGAGCTCGCTCGTCGCGGCGTCGAGCTTCCCTTCCGCCGTGTCCGCTCTCGCGGTCGCCTCGGAGATCGCGCTCTCGAGCGCGGAGACGTGCTTCTCGATGACCTGGGCGGCCTGGGCCGGGACCTCGAGGTCGAGGCCGTCGATTCGGATGTTCTTCGTGCTCACGGTCGGATCCTTTCCGGGCCTCGCGCCCGTCTCGTCTTCGGTCATGGGTAGCACGGCGGCCGGGTGGAGGGCGAGAATCCGCGCGAGCTCCGCGTCGAACCTCTCGACCCCGATCTCCGCGCGGAGGTCCTCGGAGAGCCCGTCGAGATGGAGGGAAACCTCCGGCCCGGCTCGACCCCACCCTCGAGGCCCAAGGGCGACGTGGTTGTATGTGATCTGGCGCTGTACTCCGTCATATCGCTCCCCGTTGAACTCGCCCGGGGTCGCGTCGATCCGGCAGGTGTACCCGGCGGAGAGCTCGCGAGCGTCGCCGCCCTCGACCTTCGAGATCATCCGGGCGTCCTGGACGACGAGGTCCGAGCGGAGAAACCTGCCGTCCTTTCGAGGGTTCACGACGAGGCCGACCTGGAGGTCCCGGACGTTCTCAGGCGAGACGAGCTCGGAGGGATGCCGGTCGGTCACCGGAGCGAGGGCGAGAGAGCGGATCGAGTCGTCCCGGAAGACCTCCTCCGGATGCCGGAGCTCGCGGAAGGTCGACCCGTCTCCGCGCGTGTAGTGGAGGACCCCGACCCGGGTCACGTTCCCAGGGACGAGGAGGAAGCCCTGCGGAGTCCGAGAGCTATCGCCCAGGCCTCCGACGTCGAACCGGATCGCGCGTTCGGTCATCTCGTGAGCCTACCGGAAAACGCCACGGAGAGCCCCCGGGCCCAAAAAAAACGGGGAACGGATCGCTTTACCGCTAGACACAAGTCTGCGCGGAGGTTATGTTGGGGTCTCAATGGCCACAACGCTTCACGCCGCGACCGCAGCAATCGCCCTTTACCTCGCCCAAGCGTTCGCCGGATGCTTCGGACGCTTCCGGTACTTCGCGAGCGGGTCTAACCGGTCCGCTGAAATCCGAGGGCTCTCCCGCTCCGGATGCGACTTCGGGGTAGCGGCGCCGGAAATGATGACCCGACGCGGAGCGCCGAAGGCCGCCATGGACGATCTGGTCGAGGCCGCGAAGAACCCGGGCGTCCGCTGTTTCGTCGACTCCGGCGCCTTCTCCGAGGTGGACTTCACGAGCGAGGGCCCGGTTTGGCCGGCGCCGATGACCCCCTCCGGCTGGCGCGCGGTTTTCCGCTGCTACGAGATCGCCGCCCAGGCCTTCGGCGGCCGCTGCTACGTTGTCGCACCCGATCGGGTTGCGGACCAGGCGGAGACCCTTCGCCGCCAGGAGCGATACCGCCGACACGTCCGAGCAATCGCCGCCCACGGAGCCCAGATTCTCGTCCCCGTCCAGAAGGGGTCCCTCCCGATGGCGGACTTCTACGCCGCGGAGCTCGTGACACTCGGCCTACCCGCGGACCAGGTGATCCCGGCAGTCCCGATGAAGAAGGACGCGACGAGCGTCGAGGACCTCGTCGACTTTGTTCGCGCCACCCAGCCGACCCGGCTCCATCTCCTGGGACTCGGCCCGAAGCGACGAGGCCCGAAGGGCTATGACGCGGTCGTGGCGGCCGTCCTCGCCGTGTGCCCGGGATGCGAGATCATGAGCGACTCGGTCTTGATGGCCGCGATTAGCGGGCGCGGAAACGGCTCGAAGATCACCGGGAAGCGCCGGGCCTTGACCGTAGCTCTCGACCAGATCCGGATGCGACGTCCCGACCTCGGGGCCCAGGATGCCCGAGAGCTCGCGATCCGGCTCCTCGCGGCGGCGGCCCGGCCTTCCGGCGCTATCGCGGCGGCGGCCTAACCGGCCCCGCTTGACAGCCAGGATCGCTCGTCCGGAGCTCCCGCTTCTCCACCGGGTCGTAGCAGATACAGGAGCACGGTTCGGACCGGACATAGTCGAACTCGAGGACCTCGCAGACGTCCCGGCACTCGGTCCGGAGACCGAGGAGGAGGAGGAGGAAGCCGAGCGGGATCACAGTCCCTCGAAGATCGACGAGAGAACGGGCTCCGCTACACACCGGCAGTTGATCGGCTCTCCCGGGTGTCCCTCCGGCGACCCCTCCGCCCAGGTGAACGTCTGCCCGTCGAAGTCCTCGTGAGATGGCCGGACCCGCTCGTCCCTCGATGACCTCCAGACGTAGCTCGTGACGCCCATCCGGGTTTGGCGGATCTGGGTCAACTCGCCATTCAGGCTCGCGACCTGGTCCCTCGCGATGAGCTTCGCCCGACGCTTCGAGACCCCGAAGGCCTCGCGGACCCCCTTCGCGATCTCCGCGTTCGACCGGCCCCGGCGGAAGCCGGCGAGGACCGTCGACTCGACGCGATCGAGGGCCTCGTTCGTAAGGTTCTTGATCCGCCGGACGTTGTCCGAGACGAAGCCGGCGAGGACGTCCGCAAGCCCCGGCTCCGTCGCCGGCAGGCCGACCCCGATCGCCGCCTCGAAGACGCGATCGAGGTCTCGCCGGTTGAAGTCCGCCACGGATGAGCCGATCTCCGAGGCCGCCGCGTCGAGCGCGGAGGGGGAGAGGATCGACGACGAGAGACCCTCTCGGATCCGCTCGACCGACTCGATGAAGTCCTCCGTCGGACCGTCGAGGCGAGCGTCCGGCCTGCCGGCCGCGACCTGGGCCGTGAGCTTCTCCACGAGGGGGAGGACCTCCGCGCGGACTTGCTTCTCGACTGCGGAGAGGATCCCGACGAGCGTCCGGCGGTAGCGGAGCTCCGAGCCTCGAGGGAGGCGGAGCCGTCCGGGCTTGCGGCGCCGGGAGCGTCTCCCGGTCGCGGCCTCCCTCACCATCCGGCGCGCGCGGAGCTCCGCGGCCGGGACGACGTTCGCGGCCTGGTCGAGCCTCACGCCCACGCTACGGCTCCCCGGTCGCCTCGTCGTCCTCGCTCTCGTCCTCGAGGGACGTCTCCTCGTCGGAGGCCGGAGGCGGCGGCGGCGGAAGCTGCGGAGGCGGCGGCGGAGGGTTCCGGAGCTTCTCCATCTCCTCTTCGAGAAGGGCCTCCCGGTCGGACGTCTCGACCTGGGTCTCCGAGCTCCATCCCGTAGCGCGGAACCGCGAGATCGCGACCTCCTCCGGCAGTAGGACGCCCTCCCGGAGATAGATCGCGTCGGTCTCCGCGACGAGCTTCCGGATCGCGGCCTCCTCGGTCTGGGTCGTATGGACGAGGGACGGGAACGCGATGTCCCACGAGCCCGGGATCCGGCCGCCGGTCGGTCCCTCGCTCGAGAGGAAGACGAGCTCCGCGAGCCGCGAGAAGGCCGGGTCCGCGACCTGCCGTTGCTCGCTCTCGACCGACTGGGCCCAGAGGAGGCGATCGCTCTCCCCGGTCGCGTTGAGGCCTGCCGGAGCTCGCCCGAAGAGGACCGCGACCGGCATGTCCGCCGCCGCCGCGAGCCGGAGCATGAGGATCTCGAGGGCCTCCGGATACCCGGAGAGCGTCGGGGTCGCCCGGGAGAAGTCCTCCTTCTCCGCGTCGATCACGAGTGAGCGAGCGACGGACCTCTGGAGGTCGACGAGGCCCATCCGGGTTGCGACGGCCCCCTTCTCGCCGCTCGCGATCATGTCGATGAGCCCGTCCATTTTGAAGATCCCCTGGCTCGCATCCTGGAGGATGTTCGCGAGAGCCTGAAACGACGTGTTGAAGGACCGGAGGACGTCGTAGGGACGGTGGAGGACCGAGAGGCTCCATCCTTCGTTGGTTTGCTTCTCGCGGTTCGTCGTGAGGGCCCCGCCGAAGAGGACAAGCCGGGTCTCGTGGATCGTCGCAGTCGTGACCGAGGAGGAAGAGATCCCGCTCGTGTTGACGCGGTAGGTCTCGACCGTACCGAAGCGAGGGTCTGCCGGGTCGGAGTAGACCGAGTTCGGGACGAGGTCCCGCTTGTCGAGGACGGTTAGGGCGAGGACGCGGCGGAGGCTCCCCTCGTCGAGCGACTCGCCCTGCGGGACGTCCCGACCCTCGTCGGTCACGACGTAGATCGCGGCCCCGCCGAAGAGGCGGCCCCAGGTCCAGGCCTCCCGGACTCGCGGCGTCGCGGAGAGCTCGCCCTCGAGGTAGGCCCGGACGCCCTCCGCCTGCGAGGCCGCGTCCGAGACGGTCTCCCGAGTCTCCTCGTCGACCCCGATCACGAGCTCATAGGAGCCGCGGAGCGCGTCCTCGACGACCTTCCCGGCGATCTTCGCTGCGAGGTCGTCCCCGTTGTACAGGTCCTCGAGTTCGGCGTCCGAGAGCCGTCGGGACCGCTGAAAGAACGCGTTGTAGACCTTGTCCCGGGCGGTAGTTCCGAGGCCCGTGACCGCGTTGACCCAGGAGTCGAGCCGGACCCTCGCCTTGTCGTAGGCGGAAGATCGGACCCGGGAGCCGTTCGATCTCGCGACCCTCGTCGTCGTTGTCGTCGTTGCCTTCATGCGACCATTCCTCCGCCGGTCTTCGCGACCTCTCGCATAGCCTTCGAGTAGGTAGCGTGAACCGAGTCCGCCATCCGGACGAGGGCGTGCGTTATGCAGTCTACCTGATCGTCCCAGCGACCCATCGGGAAGACGAGGAGCTCGTCCTCGAGTTCGCGGACCCACGGGGCGATCGAAGGGTCCGGGAGGAAGACGTTCCCGGCCTCGAAATAGACGGACGCGGCCTGGGCGCGAGCCTCGGACCCGCCTCCCGTCGGGACGAGCTTCAAGCCAGGGACGGTCCCTTTCATCGAGTCGACGACCGCCGCCCCGTTCGCCGCGTCCTCGATGTACTTCCGGTGAGCTCGCGGGCGTCTCCCGGTGAGCCGTTGGAGGGCCTTTTGCTGATCGACGAACGCCCACTGACCGCGCTCCTGGTCGACGAGGAGGAAGTCCGCCCCGACCTGGGCCCACACCTGCCCGCAGACGAAGGACCTCCTCCCTCCCCCCGCCGGCTTCCCCTTGAACGTCATGTCCCAGATCTGGATCTCGCGGCGGCGGTCCGGGAGGGCCGAATGCTTCGACCCTGCGGTCCCCCAGTACTGGAACCACTCTCGGCGGAAGACGGCGCCGCCGGAGGGCGCCGGTCGCTGTTGAAGCTGCGAGGCGGTCCCGAGCGAGCCGAGCCGCTTCTTGAGCTTCTCCGTCTCGTCGCGATCGTAGCGGGCCTCGCAGAGGAGCTCGCCCTCCTCGGTCCGTGGGTCCTCCCGGACGACCTCGACGGTCGAGCCGTCCTCCTCGACCCGGGTCCAGCGGACCTCACAATGGGCCTTCGCTTCATACTCCATCGGAAGCGAGAGATGGACGACGCCCTCCGTCTCGTCGAGGATCCGCTGCGAGAGATCGCGGGTGTGGAGCCGTTGCATAATGCACACCCTCGCCGTCCGCTTCGGGTTCGCCTGCCGGGTGGACATCGTGAGGTCCCACCAGTCCGCGACTAGATCGAGCTCGGTCCCGAGGGCGGCGCGCGAGCCGATCGTGTCGAGCGGCTTGATCGGGTCGTCGATCACGATCCGGTGGGCGTGGCGTCCAGTGACGCCGCCCTTGATCGAGGTCGAGAACCGGATCCCTCCGGCCGCGTTCTCGAGACGCTGGACGGATCGGCTCGCAGTGTGCGGGAACCGAACCTCCGGCCATCGGGCCTGAAACCACGGCGAGTCGACGAGGGCCTTCGTCTTCGCGGCGTCTCTCTTTGAGAGGGCGTCGGAGTAGGTCGCGAAGATGTAGCGGAGCGCCGGGTCGACCTGGATCCACTCCCAGATAGGCCAGCAAACGGCGGCCGTGAGGCTCTTCGTCATGCCGGGCGGCTCATTGATGACGAGGTCTCGGATCTCTCCGGCGGAGACCGCCTCGAGGACCTCGCAGACGAGGCCGTGATGCCAGCCGATCACGAGCGGATCGCGGTCGAGCCGCTCCCAGGCGATCCGGAGGAACCCGAGGAGGCCCCGGCGCGCGATCTCGCGGTCAAGCTCGACCTCATCCGGGAGCTCCTCGAGGGCGGACGACGGGAGCTCGACCCCGGCCATCAATCCTCCGCGTCCGGCGAGATCTTCCGCCGGAGCTTCCGGAGCTCGAAGAGTTCGTCTTCCGAGAGCTTCGAGAGGTCGACGGACGCGGAGACCGTCCCCGAGTGCTCCGCGTGAACCTCGAGACGCTTCCCGAACTCTGCCGGGTACAACTTCTCGAGGACCCAGGCCCCGGCCCTCCAATCCCCGTTCGCCGCCTTCTGGATCAAGCCGAGCATGTAGGCCTGGGTCGTGCTCTCCGCCTTCCTCACTCGAGCGTAGAACTCCGCGAAGAAGGCCTCCGACTCCGAGAGCTCGACCTCGACCCCGGCCTCGATTCCCGCCTCCCGCTTCTCCCAGGCCTCGCG
The DNA here is from genome assembly GCA_964512225.1 of uncultured Rickettsiales bacterium. Classification (GTDB taxonomy): domain Bacteria; phylum Myxococcota_A; class UBA796; order UBA9615; family UBA9615; genus CAZEKB01. The sequence goes on from CAZEKB010000061.1 coordinate 29,356, forward strand.
TCCCCGGTTTTCGTAGCTCCAAAGGGTGACCTTCGAGATCCCGGCCTGGGCGGCGGCGACCTGCCGCGAGGCCCCGACCGCGAGCACGGAGAGCGCGGTCTCGAGGATCGACGGGTCGATCTCCGCCTTCGTCCGCTTCTTCACTTCGCGGCCTTCCGCTTCTTCCGTCGCTTCCCGGTCGCGGTCTGTCCGAGTCGTCCGCGGGCGGTCTTCACGTGGGCGGGGTCGAGCTCGACGAGGACCGCGTCGAAGCCCTCCGCCTGACACGCGACGCCGGTCGAGCCGGAACCGCCGAACGGATCGAGGACCTTCCCGCCCGGCGGCGTCACGAGCCGGACGAGCCATTGCATGAGGGCGACCGGCTTCACCGTGGGATGCGCGTTCGCGCGTCGCCCCGATCGACCGGCGCCGGCGCGTGGGGACTGCGCGCCCTTCGTGCCGGGGGGGGTCTCCCGGTTGATGACTCTGGGCGCGACGCCGGCGAGGCCCGCCTCGCGCTCGGCCCGGCTCGCCTTCGCCGTGTAGAAGAACCGGGAGGGGCCGCCGGCGTCCCCGTAGGTGTACTCCGCGCCCGAGGGTCTCTCGGCGCCGATCGCATACGCGGCGCCGGGCGGACCGGTCGCGACGCTCGATCCGATGTTGCCGCGCGAAGCGAGCTCCCCCACCTCCCCGTCGAGCCTCGCGGCGGCCTCCTCGTCGAGGACGACGTTCGCGGGCCAGCGGCCGGCTCCGATGTCGCTGATCGTGGCGTTGCCCCCGATCCCGAAGAGGCCCGTTCCTGGGTACCCTTCGTCCCGCGTGCCACCCTCTGTCCCGATCCGCGTCCCGTCGACGTTGATCCCGCCCGTCCCGTGCTCCAGGACGTTCGCGGCGACCGTCCCGGCCAGCGGCTTGCGGGCGAGCAGGATCGGCTCCCATGCGGGCTTGAGGGCCGTCCCCCATCCGGACCATCGGGCGGCGTCCTCCGTGACTGGGGTCCCCTTGCTCACGACCGATCGCGCGGGCTGCGGAGGATCGCTCGTCTGGATCATCGCCCCGGAATCCGTGACAATCCGGTCTGACCGCTCCGCTCCGGCCGCCGCGTCGAGGGCCTTCGACACGTCGAGCGACTTCGGGAACCCCGTCCCGAAAAGCCACACCAGGCAATCGCGAAGCTCCCAGC